>NZ_JBIPLW010000040.1:0-9153 GCF_044369455.1 Flavobacterium sp.
GTCGACACGGCCAAGGCCAGCGCCAACACCGACGCGAGGCGCAGGGACGGCGCGGCCTGCGATGCGTTCGACAGCGACGTCGCCATGCGAGGACCCCCTGGGAGATGGATGTGGACGGGACGGACGGCGGCAAAGGAGTGCTCCCGACACGATATACCGTGTCGGCCGGAATGCGCCAATCCTTAGGCCGGACGGGTTTCAGGCCGGACGGGCCCTCAGGGCGAAGCCGTACCCCGGATGCAGCGTGGCCCCTGCGGGAAGGCCGCGGTTATCACATAATGATAGATGCCGTTCGGGAACTCCGGCGTGACGCCGGTCCGGCCGTTGCAACGGTCGAGGTCGCCAAGGCCGGGCACGAACTCGTAGTCCTGCTCGAACGACCCGAGCGGGTACTGCGCGACCGGTGGCCGACCGAGGTCCGCTGCGGCCTTCAGGCGGTATCCGGGCACCAATTCCTTGATGGCCGACGAAGCGTCGGTGGCGACGCTGTGGCCATAGCGTGCATAGATCGGGAACCCGTCGATCGCCCAGCCGACGAGCCGGATCCCCGTCCCGCCGCCGAGCTTGGCGATGAGACCGTTGGGCAGGCCGAGATAGCGGTACTCGCCCGTCGTGCCCGGCGTCGTGCCCGGATCGACGTTGCCGTTGCTGTCATCGACCCCGAACCGGAAGGCGGTCGATCCGATCGCTTCCATCGCCCAAGCCCCGATGCCGCCGTTCGGGTTGCAGTTGACGGTCGCGGCGGCCACCTCGCAACGTCCGCGCGTGCCGAAGGCGAACTTCACGCCGTTGAGGGCGAAGCCCGAGGTCGACGCCCCGCCGACGAAGCTGCCATCGCCCGCGATCGCCGGCGCCAAGGACAGGGTGGCGACGGAGTTCTGCGCGACGATCGAATAGGGGTTGTCCGCGTTCGGGAAGTTGCCGATCGGGTGGTTCGGGATGCCGTTGCGGACCACGGCACGGGTCGGGTTGCAGCTCCAGATGGCGCTGGCGTTGAGCCCGAGCTGCGGGTTCGTCTCCGAGACCAGGAACGTGCACAGCACGCCGTCCGTGCTGGTGGCCTGACCGCCGGCGCGCGGCGTCACCGACACCTGCCCCGAGGCCGGCCCGGCACCCACCGCACTGTTCGCCTGGGCCGAGCAAAGATAAGAGGTGCCGTTGACGAGCCCCGTGACCGTGAGCGGACTGGACGTGCCGCTCGCCGTACGGGTGGTGCCACCGCCGGCGCAGCTGACCGTATATCCGGTGATGGGCGAACCGCCGTTCGCCGACGGCGGGGTGAACGAGACGGTCGCGCTCGTGTTGCCCGGGATCGCCGTGCCGATGGTCGGTGCGCCAGGCACGCCGCGCGGGGTGGCAGTGACCGTGGCGGAGGCCGGGCCTGCGCCGAACGAGTTGGTCGCCACCACGGAGCAGGTATAGGTGACGCCATTGGTGAGGCCGCTCATCGTGATCGGGCTCGTCACGCCGCTCTGCGAGCGCGTGGAGCCGGGCGCGGTGCAGGTCGCGACGTGGTTCACGATGGGCGAGCTGCCCACCGAAGCCGGCGGCGAGAACGACACGGCGATGCTGCCGTCACCGGCGGTCGCCCCGCCGATCGACGGCGCCCCCGGGGGCGCGGGCGGCAGGTTGCCGCCGCCACCGCCACCGTTGCACGCGGCCAGCAGGGCGAGCGTGAGCAAGGCCGGGATCCGGACGGGGCAGCGCAGCGATGGGCGGGTCATGGCGGAGTCCTTAGGTTTCTTAGGGTCTCGGACAGGAGCGGATTCTAGCGCGCCCGACCTATGGCCGCTGCCGGAAGACATGGTCGAAACGCTCTTCGAGCAACGGATTCGTGCCGCGCAACTGGTCGACCACCTCGCGCGCCCAGTCGAAATAGGCGCGGCGGCGCTCGATGGACCAGCGCTGCGGCGGGCTCGAGATCATGGAACGCAGGTTGCAGATCTTGTCGGCGAGCTTGACGAGCCGCGCACGCGGCGTCGCGATCTTCGCGCGCGTGACCTGCAGCTTCTTGCGGACGCGCCAGTGGAGCGACGCCTCGTCGCTCACCTCCAGCACGATCGAAGCGATCTCCTCGCCGAACTCGCCCTGCAGTTCCTGGACGGAGGTCTGGGTGTCCTCGAGGGTATCGTGCAACAGCGCCGCGGCCAGCGTCACCTCGTCACGCACCCCGCCCTCGAACCACAACACATGCGCGAGCTCGAGCGGATGGTTGATGTATGGTTCGGCGCGCTGGCCCTTGCGGCGCTGGTCGCGGTGCTTCCAGGCGGCGAAGCGCGCGGCGCGCAGCAGCAGGCCGACGGCCTCAGGGCGTGAAGACGGCACGGTGATCATGGATGAACTGCGCCGGCGTGGTCGCGGGACGTCCCATGACGCGCGCCGCCAAATCGCGCGCGGCCTCGCCGCCCGTACGGCCGGTCGCGCCCGTGATCAGGATCATCGTCGTTCCCCCGCGCGCCTCGGCGCATAATCAGGGCGATTGGATACCACAGAACCCGAGGCAGCCGCCATGATCCGCAGCATCTGCGACCTCTCCGACGACCACCCTGCGCTTGCGCGCACCGTCGAACCGGTGTTCCGAGACTTCGGCGGCCTGCGCGCGTTCCATGGCCGCATCGCCACCTTGCGTTGCCACGAGGACAACCTTCTGCTTCGGCAGACGCTGTCGACCGCAGGCGAGGGTCGGGTGATGGTGGTCGACGGCGGCGGCTCGCTGCGCCACGCGCTGGTCGGCGACAAGCTCGGCGCGCTGCTGCTGCAGCACGGCTGGGCGGGCATCGTCGTGCACGGCGCAGCCCGCGATGTCGAGAACCTGCGCGACATGCCGGTGGCGGTCCGTGCGCTCGCGGCCTGCCCGACCCGACCGCGGCAGAAGGGCATCGGCGAACTCGAGGTGGCCGTGACCTTCGCCGGCGTCACGTTCCGCCCGGGCGAGTGGCTGTACGCCGACGAGAACGGGATCATCGTGAGCGCGACGCCGTTGCAGTGATGTCGCCTGCGCGTGGCTACAGCCAGCGTGTGCGGCTGTCGAACTCGATCTCGCGCGGCGGGGCGCTCGCGACCGGCGAGCCGACATGCAGGAAACCGATGATGGCGTCGGTCTCGGGGATACCGAGCGCGCGCTTCACGACGGGATCGTAAGCGGCATTGCCGGTCTTCCAGGCGGCACCGAGACCCATGGCGACCGCCGCCAGCCACAGGTTCTGCACCGCAGCACCGACCGCCACCCACTGCTCGACCTCGGGGACTTTGGGGTGCGGCTCCGCATGGGCCGATACCACCACCAGCACCGGGGACCGGAACGCCTTCTCGCGCTCGCGCAGCACAGCCTCATCGGCCACCTCGGGCATGCGCTGCCGCAAGGACTCGGCGAGCGCATCGGCGAACAGCCCACGCGACGGGCCTTGCAGGATGGTGAAACGCCAGGGCGCGAGTTTGCCGTGGTCGGGGGCGCATGCTGCCGACTGCAGCAAAGCCTCGAGCTGGGCGCGCGTCGGCGGCTGCTCAGCGAACTTCTTGGTGGAGCGGCGCGCCGCGATGATCGCCAGGACGGTGTCGGACCGGTCGGTCGGACGGAGTCTTGCGGGGGGCTCTGGCGGAGTCTCTGGGGTCGTCATCTTTTCGGAGAGCCTCTGCCTGTCTGGACGTACCGACAGACAGAGGATACCGGATGACCGCCCGGCCCGCCGGAGACGGCGGCAGGCCGGGCGATAAGGCCGTGGATCAGCCCGCGCCGCCTTCCTGCAGGATGGGCGAGAACACGGACGTCATCTGGAAGGCGAAGGCCTTGCCGCCGATCACGAAGACAATGACCGAAGCACCGCGCGCGGTCGGCTCACCCCAGGTGGCTGCATTCGCGAGGGACGCACCCATGGACGCGATGGCGACGGCGGCGACGGTGGCGATGCGGGAAGCGGTGTTGCGGGTGGCCATGGGGGCGTCTCCTGAAGTTTTGATGTGACCGTAATCACGGATTTAGTCAATCAGCACTCTAGGATACGGACTGCCCAGCCAGAACCGGACACGGGCGCCCCGTTGGAGGGGGGATTTTTAGGGGAAGAAGGTGGCTTGAGGGTTCCTCCAACGCTTCAAGTCGTCTTCTGTGGCGGGCGCGCCACGAAGATGTGCCAAAAAGACGGCCGCTTCACGCAACGCGGGTGCCCCGGGCGGCATGGCTCGCTCGAGGTCGGAGACCACCCCGGCCATCTGCTCCACCAAGCTCGCGCGCCCCGCTCTCTCCTCGGCCCAGCCGCCCCGCCATTTGACGAAAACCAGGGACATCCGGACGAGTGCGACCCGCGGGTGTCCGACGCCGAAGACATCCTGCGCCTTGCGGATCGCCGCCTCCAACAGCGGCACGGCGCTCGCGCGGTCCCCTATTCGTTCGAGGGCGAGGCCCCGATGCCAGACCGGGTACAGCGGCCACTCGCTGTCGTGGTCCCCTGCGAGCGAGGACCACGGATTCTCGGAAAGGGCCCGCAGCACCTCGTCGGGTCCGGCGAAGAGCTGCGCCCACTCGAGTTCGGCGACCCCGATGCGCAGCAGGTCGTTCGGCGTGGGATCGACGCGCATCGTCGGTGGCTTCGCCCGCCTTCTCGGGATCCCCAGCATGTCGACCGGTGCAGGGTCCTCGACGACGGATCGGCGCCAACGCTGGAGCGGCGCGCGGGCCTCATCCGGCCTGCCGAGCGCCATCCAGAGACGCGACTCCATCGCTGCCTCGCGCGATGACTGCGGACCCTGCCCTGCGCCACCGTCGGCCCGGCTGCGGCGATACCGCTCGCGCGCCGCCAACCAATCGAGCGCCTCCTGCGCCCGCCCGAGCCGCCAAAGATAAGCCGTATGGAAGAACTGCAGCGAAGCTGACGCGTCGGCGAACTCCCCGAACAGCGCGTCCCCCTCGGCCATCTGCGTGCGCAACAGCGGCCACCCCTCGCGCCACTCGCCGAGCCAGAACAGGTTGCCGAGCAACTGGCCCATCTGGTCGTAACGCTGCAAGCGGTCGAGCGACGCCCCTTCGAGCAGCCGCACGGCCTCGCGATGGTCGCGCAACGCGGCCTCGCGGTCGCGGTCGGGGGCGACCCGGTTGACGAAGGTCTCGCCCGCGCTGCGTCCATAGAGCGCGCGCACCTGCGAGGCGACGTCGCCGCTGCGGCGCGCTGCCTCCAGCGCGCGGGTGAAATGGGCCTGCGCGACCCGGCGGTCGCCGACGTTCAGCGCCAACCAACCGCGCAGGAACTCGTAGCGGTCGCGCAGCCCATCGGGCATCTGCTCGATGGGTGTCACCTCGCGCACCCGGTCGAGCAGCGGCGGGATGCCCTCGAGCCGACCCACCACCGCCAGCGCCTGTCCCTGCTCGAGCAACGCCGAGGCGATCTCGTCGGACGAGGCTCCGTGCCCGTCGAGCAGCATCGCGCGCTTGCCGTGGATCTCGACGACGCGGCCCACGTCCCCGAAACGGTCCCAGACCTGGGCGACCGAGTGCAGCACGTCGGCCTGCAGCGCCGGGTCACCGTCCAGACGGTCGATCAGCTTGTCCTCATTGGCCGACAGCAGTTCGCGCACGCTGACGTCGCGCCCGCCATGCAGCGCAGGATTGGCGTCGTTGAAGATGCCCATCACGAAATCGCGGGTGGCGTTGGCGCGCCGCGCCTCCTCCCGCGCCACCTTGGCTTGCTGCACCGCCACCAGGCCCGCCACCGCCACGGCGGTCACCGCGGCCGTCACGCCGCTGGCGATCCAGCGGTTGCGCAGCAGGAACTTGCGCAGGCTCACCCATGCCGAGGGTGGCCGCGCCTGCACCGCACGCCCGGTCATCCATCGCCGCAGGTCGTCGTGCAGGGCCACCACGGTGCCGTAGCGCTCGCGCGGGTCGCGCGCCAACGCCTTGAGCACGATCGCATCCAGGTCGCCCTGCAACTGCCGGGCGAGGCGCTTGGGCGTCGTGTCACGGGCCTCAGCCGCCTGCTCCTCGATCGCGGAACGGCTGGGCGCCCGCACCCGACCCTGGAGGATGGCCTCTTCGTAGTCCCGCACCGAGCCGCGCGCGATCGCGTACGGCGAGCAGCCGCTCAGCAGCTCGTGGAGCATCACGCCGAGCGAGTAGACGTCGGACCCGACACCGAGGCGCTGGCCCTGCATCTGCTCGGGGCTCGCATAGCGCGGCGTCATGGCGCGGGCCGCGGTCTGCGCCGCCGCATCCTCGAGGTCAGCGCCCTCCGCGCCCACCTGCTCCATCAGCGACGAGACGCCGAAGTCGAGCAGCTTGGGCTCGCCGCGGACGTTGACGATCACGTTCGCCGGTTTCAGGTCGCGGTGCACCACCAGCGCGGTGTGCGCGTACTGCACGGCCTCCAGGATCTTCATGAACAGCGCGATGCGCGCGCGCACGTCGAGCCGCCCGTCGTCGCAGAACCGGTCGAGGCTGACGCCCTCGACGTACTCGATGGCGAGGAACGGCCGGCCGCGCTGGTCGACGCCGGCATCGTAGAGCCGGGCGATGTACGGGTGGTCGAGCGCACCGAGGATGTCGCGCTCGCGCTCCATGCGCACGGCCAGGCCCTCGGCCCAGGCCAGCCGCGGGAGTTTCAGCGCCAGCTTGCGCTTGAGCTGGCCATCGGCGCGTTGCGCCAGCCAGACCGATCCTTGTCCGCCGCTGCCGATGCGCTCGAGGATGCGGTAGGGCCCGATCTCGTCGCCGGCCTTGAGGTCCGTCGCGGGCTCGGACATCTTCGGCAGCGTGTCGAGGAAAGTACGGGTCTGGATGCCCGCCTGCGCCGCCAGCAGGCCGCGCAACGTGGCCTTCAGGCCGTGATGTTCAGGAGCAAGTCGCTCGAGCCACGCCTCATGCTCGGACGGGTCGAGTTCCAGCGCCTCGTCGAGGAGCCGGTTGATGACCGCCCATTGCTCGGAAAGATCGGAGAGCAGTTTCAAGGATCGCCGTCCGTCGCGGAGCGCTGACGGCGCGGGGATATCACCCGCGACAGACCGCCACGCTGGTCAACTCGACACCAAGGCGGCCGCGGAAGGCGGCCGACGAAGAATGAGTATAGCCCCGCCCACGGCGTCCATGCGACAGCGCTCAAGGGCGCCGGGCGGGACCGCAGCAGAGTCGAGCCCCGCGCAGACCGCGCTCGCCGCCTCGACCAGCCGGCGTTCGAGTTCCAAGGCGCCCTCGATGGTGCTGAGATCGAGGTCGCCGTAAGGGATGGTGACGCCGTCGGGCGTCGGGTCGGGTCTGTCGAAGCCGGTCGCGAAGAGACTGGCGGCAGCGAGACCCAAGAGAACAGCGACGGTGGCGGGTGCGCCGCCGCGGAAGTGCGGGCGACGGATGCTGGCGGTCATCGACCGGATCGAGCGTCGGGTCATCAACCCCTCGGTCAGCGCCATGAGGAACGGCGTCCCACCCTCATATACGGGAAACGACCGCGAAAGCGGACATCGCAACCCGCATCCGCAGCGTCAGTCGTCACGCCACCTTCGGCAGGCGGTCGAGGAAGGCGCCGGACTCGATGCCGCACTGCACGTCGAGCAGTTGGCGAAGCGTCGCGCGCACGGCGAGATCCTCTGCGACGAGACCGTCGAGCCAACGCTGACGCGCTTCGGGCGCGAGGTCGAGAGCCTGGTCGAGCAGACCGTTGATCACGGGCCACTGGGGCAGAAGACGAGGAAGTAGCGGCATATCGGACCTCCGATTCTTTGAAATACGGCGTTGCTTGTGCGGCGATTCACCCGAAGGGCACGAATCACCTGCTTACCGAAGAATACGGAACGACCCGATGCGACCGGACACGATGGCGGAAAAAAAGCGGCCCACAGCCGCACCGACCGGATGCCGGACGCGCGGCACACGCCGCGCACCGCAGCTACTGCTGCGTGCGCAGCGCTGCAGCCAGCAGCAGCCGCGCCTTCTCCCAGTCGCGGCGGACGGTGCGCTCGGTGACGCCCAGCGCCTCCGCGATCTCGGCCTCGCGCAGGCCGCCGAAGTAGCGCATCTCCACGACCTTGGCGAGGCGCGCATCGAGCCCGGAGAGCTGCTCGAGCGCCTCGTGCACGTCCATGATCTCGTCCTCGCCCGCGGGCACGCGGTCGCGGACATCGGTGTTGAGCGTGGTGTGCGCCGCGTCACCGCCGCGTCGCTCGGCCTGCCGGGCGCGCGCCACGTCGACGATGATCGAGCGCATCATCTGCGAGCCGTAGGCGAGGAAGTGCGCGCGGTCCCTGGGGGTCAGGCGGTCGGCCGCCGTGAACTTCAGGAAGCACTCGTGCACCAACACGGTGGTGTTGAGCATGGTGTTGCGCTGGTGCGCAGCGAGCCGCGCATGGGCGATGCGGCGCAGGTCGGGGTAAAGCGCGTCGAACAAGCCGTCGAACGCCCCCCGATCGCCGTCGCGGGCACGGCCGAGCAGTACGGTGATGTCTCCCATGCGACCGAATATAGCCCAAATCCGCGACCGGAACCCCTTGGGACCCGGGGACCCGCTCCGCTCCGCAGGGGATCAGCCCCCGCGTCCACCCCCGCCGAGCAGCGCGCGCACGCCCTCCTCGACCTGCGCCATCATCGCCTCGAAGCCGTCATCGCCCCCGTAGTACGGATCCGGCACCTCGCGGTCGTCGAGGAACAGGCGGATGGGCACGGCGCTGCCCGGCGGCCGCCGCGCCTCGAGCTGCGCGGCGTTGTCGCGGTCCATGGCGAGGACCAGATCGTGCGCGGCGAAGTCCGCCGCCGTGATCTCGCGACAGCGGAAAGCGGTCAGGTCGTAGCCGCGGGCAGCGCAAGCGGCGATCGAGCGCGGATCGGCCGAGTCGCCGGCGTGCTTGTCCTTGAGGCCCGCCGACGAGAAGGTCCATCCCGTCGCCCCGGCCCGCGTCGCGAGGGCCCGTGCCACGATCTCGGCCACCGGAGAACGGCAATAGTTACCTGCATCCACGAACAGCACTCTCACGTCGGTCTTCTCCTTCTTCAGGTGGTCCTTCAGGTCGTCGGTTCGATGCCCGGCGCCGCCCGGGCCGTCGCGGCGGCGGCCGGCGGGGCGGCGCTCGCCTCGCAGGCGGCGACCGCATCATCGACACGGCGCAGCCAGTCGCCCGGATAGCGCGCGGAATACCAATCGCGCAGCGGCGCGGTCGCGGCGCGGAACTCGGCGCGCTGCG
>NZ_JBIPLW010000012.1:0-84680 GCF_044369455.1 Flavobacterium sp.
ACCTATTTTATGCGAAAACATGAATAATTTGGCTATTCGGTGAAAAGAAAAAACCCTTTAAACGTTGAGGTTTAAAGGGTTTTAGTTCATTTTGATAAAATACTGGCGGAGAAAGAGGAACAAACACCCACTTTATTTATACATAACCAACTTTATTAAAACCTCTGTTAAATACTATAAAATAAGGGTTTTTGTTGTTTTTGAAATAAAATAAAATTAAGTGAATTATATAAAAAAATAGTCAATGTGGGGATATTGTGGGGATAATTTTGTATCTTTAAACCATTGAAAAACATAATACTTCCGTACCAATGGCAACAATTAACTACTTAATTAAAGGCGAAAAAAATACAACAAATATTTTGTTACGTTTTAAAAATGGCAGAAAATGTGATTTAACAGCAACAACAGATTTAAAGGTAGAACCTAAAAGATGGAGTGCAGCTAAACAAAAAGTAAAGCTAACTGCTGATGATACTTCTAAAGATGATATTAATAACAAACTTTCAGAGCTTGAAAAATTTATATTTGATGAGTTTAATTCTGATAATAGTAAAGGCGAGTTTATAGATAAGCACTGGTTAAGAAAAAAGATTGCAAAGTTTTTTAATAGACCTGTTGATGAAACCGCTGTTGATGAAGTATTTTTTATTCCGTTCATGGAAACCTTTATTAAAAATGCTCCAACAAGGATAATAAAGGGTAAAAACAAGGCGATAGCAAAAGGAACTATCACAAAGTATAATACAACTCAAAGAAAACTAGAAGAGTACGAGAAACGCTTTAAAACGAAGCTAAAATTTACCGATTTAGATTTAACCTTTTACGACCGTTTTGTAAACTTCTTATCACAAGAACAAAAGATAAATTTAGGTACTATTGGAAATTATATTGGTACATTAAAAACCATTGCCAGAGATGCAAAATTAAAAGGCTTACCGGTACATGCTCACATCGAGCATCCGAACTTTTTTGTTCCTAAAATTACAGCTGACAGTATTTATTTGAATGATGATGAAATTAATAAAATATTCAATCACGACTTTAAAGGAGTTGAAAGATTAGAAAACACAAGAGATTTATTTATTATTGGTTTGCGTACAGGGTTAAGAATATCTGATTTTTTAAGATTAAAAGATACTAATATCAAAAACGGATATATTGAAATTGAAACACAAAAAACAGGGCAAACGGTTACTATTCCACTTCATAAACAAGTAAAAGCAATTTTAGAGAAAAGAAATGGATTTCCAAGAGCTATTTCAGACCAAAAATTTAACGAGCATGTAAAAGATGTTTGTCAAGAAGTAGGCTTTAAAGAAAAAGTTCACGGTTCTAAAATTAACAAGAAAACAAAACGTAAAGAAGAAGGTTTATATCATAAATATGAATTAGTTACATCACATATTTGCAGAAGAAGCTTTGCGACTAATTTATATGGCAAATTAGACAATTTAACCATTATGGGAATTACAGGGCATCAAACAGAAACACAATTTTTAAAATACATTAAAATTACTAATACTGAAAAAGCGGAAAAACTAAAAGACTACTGGAACAAGCAAAACGAGGAGCAAGAAATCGAAGAGAAAAAAATGAAAGTGGTTAAGTAAGAAATATTTTAATACATTTAAGCCTTATTTTTTGTGTTATGGTAAGAAACTATTTAGATAAATATTGTGTACTCTTAAATAAAGATATTTACGAGGAATACACTCCTTATGGGCTGTTGGTTGATTTTAGATTTTATTTACCAAAGCTAAAATCAGAAATTCTAACTAATTGCCTAGAATTTGAAATTGATAAAAAAATTGAATACTTAAACTTAGTTTCAAATGAAGTTAGTAATTTAATTATTGAAGATTGGAAAAACATTTCAGTTGTAAATAAATGGCTTACAATGTTTGAAACATCATTTGATAATATTATTAATTCTAACTTGAATAAAGAAGCGATAAACGTGTATCTTGATGCGGATTATGCTCAATTTGAGGAAGAAGACGACGACATTATAAAAAGACGACAAATATTTGATTTTCAGTTAGATTTCTTTAATGTTTTTAAAAACTACTTTATAGCTGATATTGTAAACTTTTGCAATAGTACTAAATCTGATTTCACTAAGAAAAAGGATGTTAAAACCACTATAAACAAACCATTCAAAGACGAATATTTAATTGCATTTAAAAAAGCCATTACTGATGAAAGACAAATAAAGGAAACTTGTTTTGACTTGGTTTACGAAAGTATTATTCACTATGTACCATATCTTGAAAACGAAGTAATGGAAAATCTACTATTACTCAATACAGATAAAAAAGACGATTATTTAAACTTTGCAATCGATACTTTAAAGAAAATCGAATTTTCTGATTGTGATGAAAACACAATATCAAAATGGTTAGAAAAATACAACTCTCCTATTTCTGAATTTCCACATTTTAAAAATGAAGAATTAAAACATTGGTTAAACAGATATTACAATGGTTATGCTGATGATCCAAAAGATTACGATTTCATTCTTGATATACAAATTGATTTCTATTGTTATGCTGCTGGACTTGAAGCTCAAAAAATGATAACATTTTTAGAAAGCAAAAAAAGTAATGCTGTAAACAAAACACAATTACAAGAGGAAACAACCGAAAAAATCAAATGGATTGGTAAACCTTCTCAACTTGGTTTTATAATCGGCAAACTTGCTGAACTTGGTTATATTGATGCTCCACAACGCATTAACGGAGAAACTAATTTCACACAATTTGCAAAGCAGGTTAAAAACACTTTTGATGTTGAAACAACAGAAAGTACATTATCAAAATACCTAAATTTAGAAAGCGAAAAAGGCTCTGAAACAGTCCGTAAATTCGATGAAAATGGTTTTGATATACCTCACATAAAACAGATAAGCTAGTACCGTTCGAGTACCTATCGGTACGTTTACCCGTTTGTGCCTGATTTTACTTTGTACCACAATAACGATAAAAAAGTTAAAAATGGAACAAAGTAAAATTACACAGGTTTTCGGTATTACTCCCGAAGAATTTAAAGAAAGCATCCTAGTAGATGTTAGAGCAGAAATTAAATCTTTAGCTCAAAACTTCCAACCAATCAACCCACCAGAGTACCTAACTCGTCAAGAAGTTGCAGAGATACTAAAAGTATCTTTAGTAACGCTTTCTGATTGGAACAAAAAGAAAATCCTAAATCCTTATCGACTTGGAAACCTTATAAGATATAAGCGTTCCGAAATTGAACAGGCTTTAATCAGTATTAACTCTAAAAAAGTATAATAATGAGCGAGCCTTTCAAAAACAGTCTAAACAACATCGAGAAACGTTTAGAGGAGCTTACAGCAATTGTAACAAAACGGCAAGAAAACATTTTCAGTAAAGTTATTATTGACAATGATGAATTTCAAAGACTTTTTAGAATTAGTCCAAATACTGCGGACAATTGGAGAAAACAAGGACTAATAGCTTACAGTCAAATTAATAATAAGATAGTCTACAAAATTGAAGACATCAATTTAATGCTTGACAAACACTACAGACCTTTCAAAAAATAAACAACACTAACACATAATACTTTTCAAAATGAATATCACAAAAGAAAACATTTTGGCAAAGGTTAATAGTTATGATATTTTAAATCACTACTTATTGCCGTACCACAACGAAAATAGATTAATAGGCGGAAAAAACATTAGTAATCCTTTTCTAGCTGAGAAACAAGACACACCATCATTCAATATTTTTCCTGCAATGGGTACAGGAGAATGGAGATACAATGACTTCGCAACAGACGACAGCGGTAGTTGTTTTGATTTAGTTATGAAACTAAAAAACTTATCTTTTCCAGAAGCTTTAGCAGCTATAAACACTGACATGAATTTGTTTTTAGACAACAATACTAATATTGTTGTTACTGCTCCATCTATACCAATTGTAAAAGAAAAGGTAGTTGATGAATTTGATAAAATGAAACCTGCAAAGCGTTTTACTATTACTAAACGTGATTATAATACAAACGATTGGGCGTTTTGGGAAAAATTCAAAATCAACAAAGAAACACTTGATAAATTTAATGTTGTAGCATTAGCAAGTTATTCAGCATACAACAAAGAGGGAAAACCTTATGAAATGAAAGCCTTTGGTGGTAAATTAATGTATGCTTATGATAATGGTGATTGGACTAAAATTTACAAACCATTTGATGATAAAAAATTCAAATTTCAGTTTTTAGGAATTAAAGAAGCCAATTATATTTTTGGTTGGAAACACTTGCCGGAGAAAGACGATTTAGTTTTTATTACAGGTGGCGAAAAAGATGTTTTAACTTTAGTTTCAAATGGGTTTAATGCAATTACTTTAAATAGTGAAACAGCTAACTTACAAGACGATACAGCAGAAGAACTAAAACAACGCTTCAAAAATGTTGTGGTATTATATGACAATGATGCAACAGGAGTAAAACAATCGAAACACCTTTCTTCTTTGTATAAAATTCATAGATTACAATTACCTAAAATACCAAACAATGGTAAGGATATATCAGATTATTTTGCACAAGGCGGAACAATAGACAATTTACAATCTTTAATTGATGAAACTATAAAAACACCACTTTCAGAAATTGAAGAAGTAGAAAAATTTATTTACAATGCAGTTGAATTAATGGAAATGGGCGAAGTAGAAACACGCTACTTAATGGAACCAATTTTTCCACAAAAAGGTTCAGCAGTTATTGCAGGGAAACCCGACACAGGAAAAAGTCAATTTGCTAGACAACTTTGTATTCAAGTAGCTTTAGGTATAAAAGATTTTATAGGTTTTGAAATAAACCCAATTCACAATAAATCTATTTACATAGCTACCGAAGATAATTTAGAAGCAACACGCTTTTTATTAAGTAAACAAATGTATGGTTTAGGCGAAAAGGTTAAAGAGAACTTGCGTTTTATGTTTGCTGACACAATGGAACAAGAAGAAATACTATCACAACTTGAAGCAGCACTAATAGAACAACCAGCCGATTTAGTAGTAGTAGATAGTTTTGGTGATATTTTCAAAGGTGGTGACACTAATAACAATATGGCAATGCGAAATACTGTTAAAACATTTGACAGGATTGCAAAGCATCATAATTGCCTAATTCTGTTTGTTCATCATATCAATAAAGGAGCTTACAGAGTTGCACCAGGACAAGAACACATACAAGGTGGTGCAGGGTTAGTGCAAAAGGTTCGTTTAGCTATTCAGTTATCTGAAGGCGATGACAACATTAGATATTTTACAGTTGTAAAAGGAAATTATTGTCCTAAAGAGTACAAACAAAACTCATTAGAGTTAAAATTTTCAGAAGAAACATTTTTATTTTCCACTGAAGGCAAATTAATACCCACTAGCGAGTTAGGAACACAACCAGACTTTAAAGGAAAAGATGAAAAATACAATGAATTAGAAGAGATAGCAAATACTATTTTTGGAGATAAATTAGTAAACTACAGTAATTTTGTTAAAGAATATTGTGCATTTACAGGCAAAAGTGTAGCAACAGCAAAAAGAGCAATATCAAACTTAAAAAAACTTGAAATAGTAGTTGAAAGTAATGGTGCTTATAGATTAAACAAACAAAGCGAAGTAACACTAACAAATGAAAATCCTTTCGATGATGAAGATAACGATATTGCCTTTTAGTATCAAGTATCAAATGTATCAAAACCCTATACACTTTGACACCTTGATACTATGATACCACTAACAAAAACAACACAAAAGAAAATTTAGTATCAGGTATCACGGTATCATTTACCCTATATGTTTTGATACTCTGATACTTGATACCTTAATTTAGTTTTTAAAAATTCTTTAATTATACCTACATTTACGCTTTACAATAAAAATCCACCAATGTCAGACGAACAGAAGAAATTATTAGAACAACAGCTTTGGGCTATTGCCAACATATTAAGAGGTAAAATGGATGCCGATGATTATAGAAACTATATTCTCGGCTTTATCTTTTTCAAATACCTTTCCGAAAAATTAGAAATTTATGCTAAAGAAATTCTAGAGCCAGATAATTTAAAATATACAGATTTAGAAGAAGAAAAAGACAAAATGTATATTGATGCAGTAAAAAAAGCATGTATCAAAAAGTTAGGTTATTTTCTTAAACCATCAGAATTATTTTCAAGTTTAGCAAACAAAGGAAATAATTTAGTTGATAATGAAACAAATGAGAATGACGAAGCTACTCAATTTTTTATTCTTGAAGATTTAGAAAGAATATTAAACAATATTGAGCAAAGCACAATGGGTACAGAGAGTGAAGACGACTTTGTACGTTTGTTTGAAGACCTAGATTTAAACTCTTCTAAGCTAGGTAAAACAACAAAAGCAAAAAATGAAATTATTGCTAAAATCCTAAATGCACTTAATAAAATTGATTTCCAATTAGAAGATACAAACGCTGATGTTCTAGGTGATGCCTATGAGTATTTAATTGGAGAGTTCGCAGCAGGTGCAGGTAAAAAAGCAGGTGAATTTTACACTCCACAACAAGTATCTACAATATTAGCTAAGATAGTTACAACAAGAAAAAAACGCTTAAAATCAGTATATGACCCAACGTGTGGTAGTGGTTCACTATTACTTCGAGTAGCTAAAGAAGTTGACGATGTTGGTTATTTTTATGGGCAAGAGTTAAACAGAACTACATACAACTTAGCTCGTATGAACATGATTTTACATGATGTTCATTACACTAAATTCGACATCAAACAAGGTGATACACTAGAAGACGATTTACACGAAGAATTAAAAGCAGAAGCTATAGTAGCAAATCCACCATTTTCAGCTCAATGGAGTGCTAAACAAATTTTTGCTTCTGATGATAGATTTAGTCAATATGGTAAATTAGCACCAAGTAGTAAAGCAGATTTTGCTTTTGTGCAACACATGATACATCACTTAGATGATAATGGTATTATGGCTTGTGTACTTCCTCATGGGGTTTTATTTAGAGGTGCAGCAGAAGGTCATATTAGAAAATATTTGATTGAAGACAGAAACTATTTAGATGCTGTTATTGGTTTACCTTCAAATGTATTTTATGGTACAGGTATTCCAACATCAATCTTAGTGTTTAAAAAATGTAGAGAAATAGACGAAGATATTTTATTTATTGATGCTAGTTCGCAATACGAAAAACAAAAAACACAACACGTTTTACAACCTATACATATTGATAAAATCATTGAAACGTATAGAGAAAGAATTGTTGAAGATAAATTCAGTTATCGTGCTACTCTACAAGAAATAAAGGACAACGATTATAACTTAAACATTCCAAGATATGTTGATACTTTTGAAGAAGTTGAAATTATTGATTTAGTAGCTGTTACTAATGAATTAAAAGATTTAGAAATGGAAATTATCAATAATGATAAAACAATTGCAAATTTCTGCAAAGAACTAAGTATTCAAACACCTTTTTAAAATGAGCATTACACAACCTAAATTAAGGTTTTCTGAATTTAAAGAAAATTGGGAGATTTTTTTATTTGAAGACATATATTCTTTCAGAACTACTAACTCGTTCTCAAGGGATAAATTAAATTATGAAAGTGGTTTAGTTAAAAATATTCATTACGGTGATATACATAAAGGATTTAATTCCTCTTTTAAAGTTAAAGATGAAAATGTACCTTTTATTAATTCAGATATTAGTTTAGATAAAATATCAAGTGATAACTATTGCCAAAATGGTGATTTAATTATTGCTGATGCATCAGAAGATTATGCAGATATAGGTAAAACGATTGAAATAGTAGACACAAATAATGAAAATGTACTAGCAGGTTTGCATACTTTCTTAGCTAGACCTGACAAAAAAAGTATGGCAGTAGGGTTTGGTACGTTTTTAATGAAATCTAACTTAATTAATAAACAAATAAAGTTGATTGCTCAAGGTTCAAAAGTATTAAGCATATCAACTGGTAGACTGGGTAAAATTAAAACAGTTATTCCAAGTATTAATGAACAAAGAAAAATTGCTGATTTCTTTTATTTGATAGATAAAAAAATTAACCAACTTACAAAAAAGAAGGAACTTTTAATCAAGTACAATAAAGGAATAACTCAAAAAATATTTAATCAAAACATAAAATTTAAAGATGATTATAATAACGAATTCCCGAAATGGGAAATTGTAAAATTACATACTTTATGTGATTATAAAAATGGTGGTTCATTTGAGAATTATGTATGTAGTGATGGTCAATATAATTTAATTACATTAAATAGTATTGATATTAATGGTAAAATAAAAAAGGAACATAAAAAGGTTTCAATCTCTGATAATTCATTGAAAAAAGGTGATTTAATAATGGTATTAAGTGATGTTGCTCATGGAAATTTTCTAGGTTTAACTGATGTTATACCTGGTGATGATTATGTACTAAACCAAAGAATGGCTGCTTTAAAACCAATAAAGGAGATTAATACTTATTACTTGAAAACTTTTATAAATTATAATCAAAAATATTTCAAATTAATGGGACAAGGATCATCTCAATTAAACCTTTCAAAAGGTGATGTAATTAATTTTGATGTTAAACTACCTGTTTTGCAAGAACAAGATAAAATATCAAACTTTCTTTATGCTATTGATATGAAAATTAATCAAATTACAATTCAATTGGAAAAAACAATTGCATTTAAAAAAAGTTTATTACAACAGATGTTTGTATAATTTGCTTATGACGACACAACCAGAACAAGTACTTGAAAATAACCTTGTAAAACAATTACAAGATTTAGGGCATAAATTCGTAAACATCAAAGACGAAAAAGGTTTGTATGCTAATCTAAAAACACAATTAGAAAAGCATAATAAAACTACTTTTTCAGATAATGAATTTAACAAAATACTCATTCATTTAAGTAAGGGTAATATCTTTGATAAAGCCAAAACTTTAAGAGATAGTTATGGCTTAAAACGAGATGATAATACAACCTTTTATGTAGAGTTTATCAATCAAAACTTTTGGTGTCAAAACGAGTTTCAAGTATCTAATCAAATAACAATAGAGGGTAGTTATACAAACCGTTATGATGTTACAATTTTAATAAATGGGTTGCCTTTAGTTCAAATAGAATTAAAGCGTAGAGGTATAGAATTAAAAGAAGCTTTCAATCAAGTAAACCGCTATCATAAACACTCATATAGTGCAGCTAACGGACTATTTCAATACGTTCAAGTATTTGTTATCAGTAACGGTGTAAATACAAAATACTACGCTAATAATCCTAAACAATCATTTAAGCAAACATTCTTCTGGAGTGATGAAAATAACAAAAACATTACCCAATTAGAACAATTTACAGCAAGGTTTTTAGATCCTTGTCATATTGCTAAAATCATAACAAAATACATTGTACTTCACGAAAGCGATAGTATTCCAATGGTTATGCGACCATATCAGTATTATGCAGTAGAGCAAATTATTGAGAGAGTTAAAAACAGTACCAAAAACGGCTACATTTGGCATACAACAGGTTCAGGAAAAACGCTAACATCATTTAAAGCAAGTCAAATATTAACTAACAATCCAAAAGTACATAAAGTAGTTTTTGTAGTAGATAGACAAGACTTAGACGAACAAACAGTTAGAGAATTTAACGCATTTCAAAAAGACAGTATAGACGGAACAGAAAATACAAAAATGTTAGTCAATCAGTTTTTAGATGATACACCTCTTATCGTTACAACTATTCAAAAATTAAATACAGCAATATCAAAAGTTCGTTTCAATGATAAAATGAAACAGCTACAAGATAAAAAGATAGTATTTATTTTCGATGAATGTCATAGAAGTCAGTTTGGAGATACACATAAAAAAATAGTTGATTTCTTTAAAAATCATCAAATGTTTGGTTTTACAGGAACACCAATATTTGCAAAAAATGCAGTAGCCAAAGAAAGCAAGAAAAACACAACAGCAATGTTATTTCACGATTGCTTACATAAATATGTAATTACAGATGCTATTCGTGATGAAAATGTTTTAAAATTCTCTATTGAATATATTGGCAGATATAAAGAAAATGAAAACTCAAAAACTAATGTAGATATAGAGGTTGAAGCTATTGATACAAAGGAGCTAATGGAAAGTCCTAAAAGGCTTGAAGCAATATCAAACTACATAATAAACAACCATTCAAGAAAAACACATAACAGAACATTTACAGCAATGTTTTGTGTTAGTAGTGTTGATATATTAATTAAGTATTACGAGCTATTACGAGCAAGTAAACAAGCAGGCAATCACAATTTAAACATAGCTACTATATTTTCTTTTAATGCCAATGAAGATGATAAAGATGCAAATGGTTTTATTCCAGATGATGAATTTAGCGAGACATTACCAATCAATAAACATTCAAGAGATAAATTAGAAGAGTTCATAAAAGAATACAATGCAACTCATAAAACTAACTTTTCTACTAAAGACAGCGAAAGTTTTTTCAATTATAAAAAAGACATTTCTAAAAGAGTTAAGAATAAGCAAATTGATATATTATTAGTTGTAAATATGTTCCTTACAGGTTTTGATAGTAAAACATTAAATACTTTGTATGTAGATAAAAATTTAAAATATCACGGATTAATTCAAGCCTATTCAAGAACAAATAGAATAATAGATGAGAAAAAGTCACAAGGTAACGTAGTAGTATTTAGAAATCTAAAACAGGCAACAGATGATGCAGTAGCTTTGTTTTCTAATAAAGATGCCTTAGAAACTATTATAATTCAACCATACGAAGAATATGTGAAAAAATTCAATAAAGCATATAAAACGTTAATGGCTATAACTCCAACAGTTGATAGTGTAAATGATTTAGAAAGTGAAGAGGAAGAAGTAAATTTCGCAAAAGCTTTTAGAGAAATAATAAGATTACGAAATGTATTATCTTCATTCTCTGATTTTACTTTTGACGATGTTTATATGGAGGAACAAGAGTTTGACGACTATAAAAGCAAATATCTTGACTTACATGAAAAAATAAAAACTAACTCTCAAAAAGAAAAAGTATCTATTATTGATGAAATTGATTTCGAATTAGAGTTAATCCACAGAGACGAAATAAATGTAGCTTACATACTTAGATTACTAGCTAATCTTAAAAATGCAACAGGAAAAGATTTAGATAAAAAGAAAAAAGAAATTGTAGACGCATTAGCCGGTGAAACACAATTAAGAAGTAAAAAGGAATTAATCGAAAAATTCATATTAGAGAATTTACCATTAATTGCTGATGATAATGATATACCTGATGAGTTTAATTCATTTTGGGATATTGAAACAAAAAAAGCACTTGACAATCTTTGCACAGAAGAAAATCTAGATAAAGAAAAAGTAGAAACAATAATCAACGATTATCTATTTACAGAAAGAAAACCAAACGAAGAAGAAGTAATCAATGCACTTGAAAAACAACCAAGTATATTACATCGTGATACAATAGGTGTTAGAATTACCGATAAAATAGTTAACTTCGTCAAAACCTTTATAGACGGTATAAATTAGGAAAACATGGCAGAGAAAAAAGATAGAATAATAAATTATTTTGATATAGCTCCAAAATACTTGGCTTCTTCAACTGAAACGATAATTGACTTATTTACAAAAATTAATCAATTAAAAATTGATAAAGATCCAGCTCGTTTTGAACAGTATGGTGATAAGTATATTTATATAACAGATATTGTAATTAACAAAACTACTAAACAGATAGATGGCAAAGTTTTACACATAAGAAAAGATGCGTTTCCTGAGCTAATGGATATTTCAGATGATAAAATACGTGATGTTGAGGCAACTAAAAACGAGGGTATCGTCGAAAAAACACATTTCATTTTATCATATAAAAAAAAGGAAATGACTTTGTCTTTTGAACATAATCAATATGGTGCTAGAATATCAGACTTTACTTTTTATCTAGAGCAAAAAGGGTTAAAAAATGGAATATTAGACAAAATACTGTATAATCCCATAAGTAGAGACAATTTAACTAGTGTTCGTAAAAGAATTAAAAATATTTCGTATATTGTAGCAAAGGTTCACAAAGACAATATAAAAAGAATAAAAGAATATGATGAAGATTTATTCTCTGCTTTAAAAACTGTTGAAGAAGCAACCTATGCTGAATATGTTACACTAGAACTAAAATATGATTACGTTAAAGGTGTTCAAGGTACTGCAATTAGAAGTAAATTAGATAAAATAATTGACAAACTAATTAAAAGCACTTCAATACCCTTTAATAAACTACAAGTAAAAGCGGAGGATAGTGAAAGCAATAATTTATTAAAAGACTTTGATTTGCTTAACTTATGGTATAGAAGCAATTTGAAAGTTGAATTGAAAGATAAATCTAAAACAATTGTAAGTGTTGATATTCTTGAAAAAATGAGAAGCGAATTAAATAAAGAATTTGGACTATAATGACTAAAATACTAGATAAATATATTAAACAACCTTTACTTTATGACTTTATTATTGTTTTAATAATTGTCATTTGTAAACATATTTTATCTTACAAGAATATTTTAACCTTAAATATACCACTAGAAACATTGAAATCAATGATTTCAGACATAATTTCTACAACAATATCTCTAGCTGGTTTCATTTTGGCTTCCTTGACTATTATAGTTACATTTAAAGATAACATTAATCATAAAGAAACATATTCAAAAATCGAGAAAAAAGAAGATTTAACAGGTATGGAATTACTTTTTACAAGTAAACATTACAAAAGAATAGTTGGTGTTTTCTCTTGGGCTTGTATAATTTTCTTATCGATATTTTTTGTTATATCATTTTTAAAATTATTCTTAGATAAAATAATTGAGGACTATATTTTAGATTTGATTATTTTAACATTTATCATACTTTCTGCAACGATTTTTAGATGCTTATTAATTCTTCATAGCATTATTAAAATTCAAATTAAATCCAATATCAACGAATAATTAAGGAGCGAATGGCTTGGGTGTTATCAGCAATCCATTTTCCTGCTTTCCGTTACAATCTCGCTTTTTCAAGCGAGGATTTCCTCTCCAATCAGGGCTATTAGATAAAGTTTTTTCTATATTTGTATTATATGAAAAAACACACATATTTATTATTTCTTCTATTTTCGTTTACATCGTTATTTAGTCAAACTACTTTAACAGCCAAAGTTGTTGGTATAAAAGACGGTGATACAGTTGTTGTTTTAGATAGTTTAAACAATCAAACCACGTTAAGGTTAGCAGAAGTAGATTGTCCAGAAAAAAATCAACCATTCGGTACAAAAGCAAAACAATTCACATCAGACCAAATATATCTTAAAACAATAAAATACGTTGTTACAGATACAGATAGATACGGCAGAAGTATAGCAATGATATACTACGATACAGACAATAAATACTTATCAGCTGAAATAATAAAAGCAGGTATGGGTTGGCATTACAAAAGATATTCTAAGTCAAAAGAATTAGCAATATACGAAGATAGTGCTAGAAAAAATAAAATAGGTTTGTGGGTAGATACCAATCCAATAAATCCATCAGATTGGCGAAAACAATAAATATTAAATAAAGCTTAATTTTTTGCATTTATAATCTTCCATTTTTGTTACTGGTAGCTTACCTTTTTTACTCAAAACTTTTGAAATGAAATCATTACATCTTTTAATATCATAATATCCATTCTTTAATGCTTCACATAAAAAATCCATAGTTGTAAGGTATTCAATTTTATGAAGGCCACAATAATTTTTTATATCTTTTAGATTACTACTTGCTATAATGTTATTTGTATATCGCACATAGGCTAAACAAGCACTTTCACCTTCACCTTTAAATAGGCTTTTTTTGATGTAATAATATTCTTTTTTAATGAGTTCATTATTCTCAGGAAAAGGAATTAAATTCAATGCTTTTTGTTCAATCAGATTATCTATTTCTACTTTCCATGTTTCATTATCACATAATTCTTTATAAACTTTGTCAAGCAATTTTATTTCAAAAGGAAAAATACTATTTATTGAATATATCTCTCGTGCCTTGATGAAATGAGATACAACATCTGCATCAATTAGGATTATTTTGTTATTACTCTTCGCCATTAATTAATTTTTGAAGTTCAATCTCATTCATACCCAAATCTTTTAACAGTCTATAATAATGCGTCTCAGATATTTTACCCTTATCATACAATTCATTAGCTATTTCTCCATAATTACCTAAAACAATGTTTTTATTACCAGGTTCATATAAATCAATTGGATATCCATACTGTATAGCTCCGCTTTTAATGTTTACCTTATATTTTTCATAAGATATTGACGTAATAATATTGAGCTCTTTTAATCTATAAAGTAACGCAGCTCTGGATGTAGAATAGTAATGCTCAATTTTTAAAATTGTTTTTAAAGTAATTTTATCCTTACCAGTTTCATTATCTGGTATTAGTGATTTTAACCCTTGTTCTGGTAATAATAATATTGAAGCAAAGACGTCAGCATTATATTCCTCTTTATCCTTTGAGTTGAATTGTCCTGTTTTACATATCATTGATTTAAATTCTTGTTGTATGAACAAGTGGTATAACTCATGACATATTGTAAAATGTTGCTTACCTAGATTATGATTGCTATTAACTAATATAAATCTAGATGTGTTTTTATTGTCTGTTACTTTCAAAGCCATTCCCGAAAAATTATCGTCTAATGCTTTAAACACAGTAATTAAATTTAATTTAGACAATAAACTTTTCAATCTAATAGGATCATTCGACCCAAGACCATTGTTTTGTCTAAATAATGTTGCCTCTTTTTCTAAAATAATTTTATTCATTGCTTAGAGCCTGTTGCATTTTTAAATAATTCATGGCCAATTTTTTAAATGAAGCTATTGAAATTAAATCGTCTTTACTTAATTCATTAGCTCTAAAAGCAAATGCTACATTAGTTGTCATAATAGCATCATTCTCCTCATAAAAATCATATTCATCAATAGAAAATAACTCAGCCAACTTGGTTAGCTTATCAGTTGGAACAATACTTCCATTTTCATATCTATTAACTTGAGCTCTACTTACTCCAAGGTATTCCGCTAACATTTCTTGTGTTAAACCTAGCTTATCTCTAAATAATTTAATGTTTTTCCCTACTATTGTTTCCATATTTGATTTAAATTGATGTTACAAATTTACAACAAATATTTATTTATTATACAAAATGTAACATGTTTTTATAATTTATAAAGTTGTGACAAATTAATATTACCTCTTTCATCTGCACAAAAATCGCTCCTAGTCCAAGTATTCCTAGCATCAATTCTTTGTTTGCTTCATTTCGTTAATAATTAAAAAGAAACCATTAAAAGAAATAGGAACGCTATCGCTGACGTATTTTCACCCACCCAGTCCAACGCTTTCCCACCGCTCAAGTGGTTTTCTCCCAACGCAATAAGCACTTGTTTTTTCCCCAGCTGTGCAAAGCATTTTTTGCCTGTTTTATTTTCCCAACCCCATCGCACATAAAACAGGCAAAAAAAGCCCTGCACTTTCCCAACACTCGAAAAACAAGAGCTTCCCAACGCTAAAAACCACTCCCAAGCTATTTTACATAATGAAGGCAACATTATAGTTCAAAAAAAAGCGTTAATATTTTTAGTGGATTTTTTTTTGAACTATAATTTCATTATGTAAAATATCCGCTCTGCCAACGCTCCCACCCGAAATAGGAACAGTATTTTCATTGTTTTTTGAAGATGCCATAACGTTACTTAACAACATTTCTAGTAAGTAGAAAACTTCCATTTCATAAGACAAATCAGGCATCCTCAAAAATCAAATAGAGTAGAAAGAGTATCAAATTTTAGTTCATTTTAAAAAGCATTTCTATTTGTTTTTGGGTTTTTAAAAATGCCCTTAAAATTTGATACCCTTTCAAGACGTTTAGTACTTCGATTGAAAACCTTTTTTTAAATCCGATTTCATAAGACATATCGTTTAAACGGAAACAAAACAAAAAATAAAAAAAAAGAAAACAAAGGTAAGTTCCGGGTTTACAATAAAAAAAGTTCAAGCCTACGGTTTCGGATAAAATCTCCACCCTTACATTTTCAAAAGACATTTATTTTCTTATCTAATTTCAATCACGTATCAGGGTAGTATTTTATCCGAAAAACTTTTTTTATTGAAACCCTACACTTCGGCAGATCGCTTTCTTTTTTTCTTTTTTTTCTTTTGAAAAATTTTAATGGCGTAGCCTAGCGAAGCACACCTGCATTTCAATGGAAACCACAAAAAGGGAAGAGAAATCTAATCTTTTAATTCCGATGTAATGAACTTTATTATCAAAACCCACACGAAAGACACCCAGTACAACAAACCTTGCTTATTTCTTCTAAATAAAGGTTTAAATAGCGGAAAACCTCAGAAAGAGCCATTCACAAACAGCTTTGTAATCATTTTTGAAAATCAGGATGATGTTGATAACGTATTTTTTATTTCTTATAGCTTATGGAAAACAAAATTTTGGCATCAATTTTTGATTGGTTCAGTTATTCCATTTTTAAGACTACAGGAATTTAAAAAAGAGTTTAATCAAAAAGTAAATGCATTAATGCAGGAACACGAAAAACATAAAAAAAGTGTTGCAGCACTAAAACTACTTGAAGAAAAGGAAAATCAATTTCTAAAAAATCTAAATTTAATTAGTGATTTACGGAAAGCAATTATCTATCAGTATATAAAATAATAGTACATATAAGCCAGTTCTGACGAATTGGCTTTTTAAATAAATACCATCCAACTACAGAAAAAACTCTTTTAACAACAATTTTCTACAATTAAGCACAATTAAAACCATAGAATACTTTAAAGTGTGTATGTGCATTATTTTTGTATAGTAAAATTAAATCAATACCAAAGCCGTACCAAGCTCGCAAAATTTAATATTAACCCCTAAACTATATATAAATGGGAAAGATTGGTAGAGGTATTCTTGGAGGAGTATCAGGTAAAGTAGCTAATGTTGTTGGCTCAAGATGGAAAGGAATTGATTATATTAGAGCTAAACCTCTAAGTGTAGCCAATCCTAGAACTTTGTTACAAGTTAATCAAAGAACAAAGTTTGCTTTGGTATTAAGATTTTTACAGCCTAACTTAAATTTTGTTAAGATTGGTTATAAAAATTATGCAGTGAAGAAATCGCAGTTTAATAGTGCAATGTCGTACATATTAAATAATGCGATTGCAGGGGTATCTCCTGATTTTGTTATTGATTATTCATTAGCATTATTATCGAGAGGTAATTTGTCTCCAGCATTAAACCCTGTATTTGATCTAACTACTCCTGGACAAGTTCAGTTTTCATGGGATGATAACTCGACAGATGGTAACGCAAACGCAACTGATAAAGTTATGGTTGTAGCTTACAATCCAATAAAAGGAGAAAGTATCTATTTAACTGAAGGAGCT
This sequence comes from Flavobacterium sp., assembly GCF_044369455.1. Classification (GTDB taxonomy): domain Bacteria; phylum Bacteroidota; class Bacteroidia; order Flavobacteriales; family Flavobacteriaceae; genus Flavobacterium. The sequence continues at coordinate 17,549 of NZ_JBIPLW010000012.1, forward strand.
ACAAGAGCAGATTTATCTCAAACTGTAGTTTTACCTAACAGCTACACAGGCGATGAATTACAAATGTTCATTTCGTTTATGAGTGCTGATGAAACTCAATTATCTAATAGTGCTTACATTGGCTCTGGTACGGCTTCATAAAATTAGTAAGTACTTTTTTAAGAACCACCTGTAAAAGGGTGGTTTTTTTATGCTTCAAATTAAGTGAATTGTGGGGATAATGTGGGGATATTGAGGAAATAAAAAACCCTAAATTGCTGTAAATAAGCTGTTAGGGTTTCTTTTTCAGCGGAGAAAGAGGGATTCGAACCCCCGGACCTGTTACAGTCAACAGTTTTCAAGACTGCCGCAATCGACCACTCTGCCATTTCTCCTTTAAGTCGATGCCTACTTGCGTAACGCGGATGCAAATATAACAACCTTTTTCATTTTGCAAAAAGATTTTGGCTAAAATGTCTACTTATTTTTTGATTCAAATGCTATTTGTTTCACTTGCTGCGTATTACTTCAACTTATTCCAAGCTCAAGGTTCAAAGTTCGCAGCGTCTGACACGAAACTCGGAACTTGCAACCCGTAACTCAAAACTAATACCGTACATACTCAATAATCTCTAATCCATAACCAATCATTCCCACACGCTTAGTTTGTGTAGTATTCGAAATAAGCCTTATCTTCGAAATATCAATATCGTGCAATATCTGAGCACCAATACCAAAATCCTTAACATCCATTTTAATTTGTGGTACTCTTTGAATGCCCTCGGCTTGCAACTGTTTCAACTCAGTTAATCGATGCAATAAATCTGAAGAATCTATTTCCTGATTGATAAACAGTATTGCACCTTTTTCTTCTTGTAAGATTCTATTAAAAACATCATCCAACTTTTTATCCATAGCCATTGCTAAAGTATTCAGGATGTCATTATTGGCTTGTGCCGAGTTAACACGAGTGAGTATTGGTTCACCCAAATTCCAGCTGCCTTTGGTCAGTGCCAAATGCACTTGTTTGTTTGTAGTTTGCTGATAGGCTCGCAAACGGAAGGTTCCAAAACGAGTTTCGATTTCAAAGTCGTCTTTTTTAACAATTAGACTATCATGCTGCATTCTGTAGGCTACTAAATCTTCGATAGAAACCAATTTCAAATCAAACTTTTTTGCTACTTCTTCTAACTGAGGTAATCGTGCCATGCTCCCATCTTCATTCATGATTTCTACAATCACACCAGCAGGTTTGAAACCAGCTAATCGAGCAAAATCTATAGCGGCTTCCGTATGACCTGTTCTACGCAATACACCACCTTGTTTTGCCGTTAACGGAAAGATATGTCCAGGACGCGCTAGATCGTATGGTTTTGTTCCTTCGTTTACCAAAGCCAATATCGTTTTGGCCCTGTCGGATGCCGAAATACCTGTAGTAACACCATTTCCTTTTAAATCAACTGAAACCGTAAAAGCAGTTTCCATATGATCGGTATTATTTTTAACCATCGAATGCAGTTCCAATTCATCACAACGTTTTTCTGTCAACGGAGCGCAAATTAATCCCTTACCATGGGTAGCCATGAAATTGATCATTTCGGGAGTTACTTTTTCGGCTGCAGCCAAAAAATCACCTTCATTTTCACGATCTTCATCATCAACTACGATGATAACTTTACCTTGTCGGATATCTTCAATGGCTTCTTCAATAGTATTGAGTTTTATTTTTTGATCACTCATTATAATTGTGTATGTGATTTAGATTGTACTTCTTTTAGATACATTTTATTATAAAAATAGAATAGGGGATAAAACGGAAATGCTCCAAGCAGGACAATGATGGTTTTTAAATCTACCATTTTGTTGGTTTGAGTTCCTATTTTTTGCAAAAGGGATTGTGTTTTATATACTGTAAAATAAAAACCAATTCCAATGATTATAAATGATACAACAATAATAGTATCTTTTATTTCAGTCCAAAATGCTAATACAAGCAATACTAAATAACCAATAATTGTAAATAAACTGTATTGATTGTGTTGTTTGAATACCTTTTCTACAGCCAGTTGCGGTAGTTGCTCTGATTCTTTTTTTGAATATTTATTAATTGAAGACTTAATAACTTTTTCTTCAATGGTAACAATATCTTTTTTAACATTAATACCGCCTGTAGAAGGAACCCTTTCAATGGCTAATACTGTTTCTCCTTTAATGGGATTAAATCGATTAAACCAATTGGTTAGCCAGTCAAAACTGATATTAAACCCTTTATCATCGGTTGCTTTTTTGGTTAATAGTATGGCTAAAGGCGCTAAAACTAGTGTAGACATCCAACAACCCAAAAAGGGAATTATTTCATTTTGTTGTGCTACCTTTTTTCCAAAGGTGTTAATGAAGTGAAAAACAATAAAGATTAATATGGCAAAAACGATGGGCATTCCTAATCCTCCTTTGCGGATTATAGCACCTAAAGGAGCACCAATAAAAAACATCAACAAACAGGAAAAGGCAATAACAAACTTGTCATAAAGCGCAATCCAATGCTGGCTAATATTCTTTTGTTTATCTTCTATCTCATAAGAAGAACTAGATAAAGAAAAATTGGTGGCATCAACATTAGTGCTCGCCACACGAAGAATTTGTATGATATCAGAGTTCGAATAATTTTTTAATAAATTAGGACTCTTAAGTTTATCTTTATTGGTGGTTGTAGGATTATAAGATGGTATTATGGAGGATCTTTGATTGATGTTTTCTGAAATAGATATAACGTCTTTTTTATAGTTTTTTTCCAAAGAATCAATGGTAAAACTTAGCTCGCCAACCGTAAGCATCGTATTGGTATTGGTGATTTGTGCTTCATCCAAATTGGCACTATTCAATTTGGATAAATCTATATTAATGACATACTTTTTGAATTCGCTTTTAGCAAACGGAACTTTGTTACGCTCTTCAAACTTTTTCGGAATGATATCTTCGTAATAGTTGCCGTCTTTTAATACCAATTTCAGAATATTGGAACTTTCACTACTTATTAACTCGCCACTTTTTGCTTTAATTACGGTATTGCTTCCAGCACCCATTGCGGATAGTTTGTGTATGGTAACACCTTTAAGGTATTTTCCGTTTTCCCCCGATTTTTTTTCAACTTTGATATTATACGTTCCAACCTGACTAAATTGTCCTTCAGCTATTGCCATGGCAGGTTTTACTTGCGCAATATTTCTTCGGAAGTTGACAAACTTATATTCTGCAAAGGGGATGACATTATTGGCAAAAATGAAAGCTACAACGCTCAATGCAGCAATAAAATAGATTAAAGTGCGCATGGCTCTTTGTAATGAGATACCAGAGGATTTCATAGCCGCTAATTCATAGTTTTCTGCTAAACTCCCAAAAGTCATGATGGAGGCTAATAATACCGATAAGGGTAAAACAAGCGGAATAATACTAGGCATTTTAAAAAGTAAAAACTTTAGAATCATTAAGAAATCTAAATCTTTACCAGCCAATTCAGAAATGAAAAGCCAAACAACTTGCAATACGAATATGAAAAATAGAATTACAAATACCGTCGTAAATGTAATAATGAAGGATTTTAATAAGTACTTATCAAGTATTTTCACTCGAGATTAATCTAGTTTATTGATGTAGTAATTTGGATATTTACTAGCCGCAAAGGTAAACTGATTTTTTGATAAAGGCTGATTGGTTTTAAAAGAATTAACAGTAAGCGAAGTTCTAGTGCCATTTTTACCCATTTCAATCACATTATAAATATTTTTGGTTTGGGAATCGATTCCTAATAATACTTCTTTTCTTTGATCTTTAGCATTGGTTGGAACTAATTTAATATACTGTATTTTTCGCCCTTTAACGTCTTGTAATATGTCCCAGCTGTATTTATAACCACTATTAAAAAACGTTAGCATTTTTGATGGAGTAATCGATTTTTCATCACCGTCACTTAAGCTTGAAATGGTTACTTCTTCGTCTTCAGGAACGATGGTGTAGCTTTTTTTACCGTCATATATTTTGGTAACTCCCATAAAATTCAATACATATTTATTGTCTTGAATAATTACATTTCCTTTACTTTCTTTATTGATGTTTTCTTTATTGTTGGTAAGAGTATACTTAAAATCGATAGTAATGTTGTCGTACGATTTTATCTTGGCAGTTACTTGATCTAGGAGTTCTTTTGCTTTTTTATCTTGAGCATTTGCATTGGCTATTACTAGAAATAAGAGTGCAATCGAAAGTATTTTGTTCATTTTAAGCATTATTTTGTTCATTAGTGAAAAATTGGTCTAATGAAGCTAAGTCCGGAATGTTGACACTTCTTGCTTTGCTTCCTTCAAACGGACCTACAATTCCGGCTGCTTCTAATTGATCAATTAATCTACCAGCACGATTGTAACCCAATTTCAGCTTCCTTTGCAATAATGATGCCGAACCCTGTTGGGCTGATACAATTATTTCGGCCGCTTCTCTAAACATGCTATCTCTTTCGGAAATGTCAAATTCAAGGTTGATACTATTTCCTTCTTCACCAACATATTCAGGTAAAAGATAGGCACTAGCATAGGCTTTTTGGGAGCCAATATAATCTACAATTTTTTCTACTTCGGGAGTATCAACAAAAGCACATTGAACGCGAACTAAATCATTCCCATTAGAATATAACATATCACCACGTCCAATTAATTGATCCGCACCTTGAGTGTCTAAAATGGTTCTACTATCGATTTTTGAAGTTACTCTAAAGGCAATTCGAGCAGGAAAGTTGGCTTTAATAAGACCGGTAATCACATTCACAGAAGGTCTTTGGGTAGCAATGATTAAATGAATACCAATGGCACGAGCCAATTGCGCCAAACGTGCTATCGGAGTTTCTACTTCTTTTCCGGCAGTCATAATCAAATCGGCAAACTCATCCACTACTAAAACAATATAGGGTAGAAAACGATGTCCGTTTTCCGGATTTAATTTACGCGCTTTAAACTTATCGTTATATTCTTTGATATTTCTAACCATTGCGTCTTTCAACAACGAATAACGGTTATCCATTTCAATACACAATGAATTTAAAGTATGAACCACTTTCGTATTATCGGTGATAATGGCATCACCATCATCGGGTAGTTTTGCCAAATAATGACGTTCTATTTTATTGAAAAGTGTCAATTCAACTTTCTTTGGGTCAACCAAAACAAATTTTACTTCCGCAGGATGCTTTTTGTATAACAACGACGTTAAAACAGCATTCAAACCTACCGATTTTCCTTGTCCGGTGGCACCCGCCATCAAAAGGTGTGGCATTTTTGCCAAATCGACCACAAAGGTTTCGTTGGAAATGGTTTTTCCTAAAGCAATTGGCAATTCCATTTCGGCTTCTTGGAATTTAGCCGAACCAATGACACCGCGCATGGGAACCATGGTTGGGTTTTTATTAGGTACTTCTATACCTATAGTTCCTTTTCCTGGAATAGGAGCAATGATACGAATACCAAGTGCTGCCAAAGACAATGCAATATCGTCTTCTAAGCTTTTAATTTTAGAAATACGAATACCCGCTTCGGGAACAATTTCATATAAGGTAACTGATGGTCCAACGGTAGCTTTGATTTGGGCAATTTCAATCTTGTAGTTTTTTAAGGTTTCTACAATTCGGTTTTTGTTTTCTTCTAATTCTTCCTGATTAATCGTGATGCCAACAGAAGTATATTCTTTTAGTAAATCAATGGTTGGAAATTTATAATTGGATAATTCTAAGGTTGGATCGAACAAACCAAAATCTTCTACCAATTTGGCGGCTAGATTCTCTTCCACAATATCTTCATCAGCCACTTTCTCGATTACAAAAGCTTCATCGTTGGTTTCAATTATTTGAGGCTGATTTTGAATCGGAGTGTAAACAGTTTTTATGGTTGGTTCCAAATTAATTTCAGAAGCATTTTCAATAGTAGGTTTCAAAGTGTCTTTGTTTATTTCGAATTGCGACGTTTTTAAAGTAGGTTCTTCCAATTCTTCTTCCGTTTCAGTAACGGCAAATTCTTCTAAATTATAGGTTGCGTTATCCGTTTCGGAAGCCGTTAATCCGTTTAAATCTTCTTTAACTGCGGCTTTTTTATTTTCAAAAAAAGTTTTAATTGCCTCAGGAGAAATTTTGATTTTGAAAATTAAATAGATAACAAGCGCAAATACGATTCCGAGTAACGTTCCAATTTTACCGATGTAATCTTGAATGAATTGGTTCATTTCGTAACCAATAGTTCCCCCTAATTCGGGCAAAGAAGTTGCAAAAAACCCAAAGGCTATCGAAATAATTATGATGGCAAATAAATCCCAAAACCAGGTATTTTTTAGTTTTTTGATTGGCAAATCCAAAAGTAAAAAGGCACCGCTCAAAAAGAAAAGTTTTACAAATAGGAAGGAAGCTACACCAAAACCACGATAGACAAACAAATCGGCAATATAGGCACCAAATTTCCCCAGCCAATTTTCCACAGTTTCGCTTCTGTCTGTTAAGGAATTAACGGCGCTTTGATCGGCTTGACCCGTTACAAAAAAAGAAATGAAAGAGACCAAAAAACCTATTGATAGTAAAACTAAAAGAAAACCAAAGAGCATTCGGTATTGCCTTTTGGTTTTTAGAATTCTAATCTCTAATTGAGGATCTTTTTCTTTAGGTTCCTTTTTTACTGTTTTTGCCATTAGTTAATTATAAACGCTTTAAAAATAGAAATTTAATCGAATGTTTATAGAAATTTAGGAACATAAATTAATAATCCAATCGCCATTGCAGCCATCGCTGCGAACATTACACCGCCTGCAGCAATATCTTTGATGAAGCCTATTCTGTCATGAAATTCGGGATGTATAAAATCGGCTATTTTTTCTACTGCCGTATTTAAACTCTCGATTCCTAAAACTAAACCAAAAGCTAGGATTTGCATCATCCATTCGTAACGGTCAATTTCAAAATAAAACCCTGCAATAATCATGATTAAAGCCAAAGACGATTGCACCATTATACTATGTTCAGTAGTAATGAGTTTGTAAGCACCTTTTATGGCAAAACCGATACTTTTAAATCTTCCAGAAAGAAAAGTAGTGTCTTTTTGAAATTTCATTTACAAATTGTTAAAGTGCCGCTATAGCGGATTCATAGTTGGGTTCATCAGCAATTTCTGGAACTTGTTCCGCATATTTCACAATACCGTTTTCATCTAAAACAATTACAACTCTAGAATGTAAGCCAGCCAAAACACTTTCGGTTATTTCTAATCCATAATCTTTTCCAAAACTGCCGGTATTAAAATCGGATAAATTGATTACGTTTTCTAATCCTTCAGCGCCACAAAAACGTTTTTGGGCAAAAGGCAAATCACGTGAAATGCATAAAACTTTTGTATTTTCTAAAGCACTTGCTTTTGCATTAAAAGTTCTTACCGATGCGGCGCATGTACCGGTATCGACACTTGGAAATATATTTAAGACCACTTTTGAACCCGCAAAATCAGCTAACGAAGCCATGCTTAAATCTGTTTTTACTAATTTAAAATCAGGTGCTTTTGATCCTGTTTTTGGTAATTCACCACTGGTGTGTATTGGATTTCCTCCTAATGTTATTGTTGCCATAATGTATGTTTTTTGAGATTTCAAAAGTACTAAAAATATTTAGGATATACGGTTTAGTGTTTTATGAAAAAGAAACAAAAATGTTAGGTTATAATTATTTTTATATCGTAATATTGCAATATATTAATATCAATAAAAATGGGAGCATCAAAATCAGAATCATTTTCAGAAGAACATAACGAAATTGCCACCTTATTTAAAGCACTTTCGCATCCGGCACGAATAGCCATTGTGGACTATTTACTGACAGTTGATGCTTGTATATGTGGCGATATCGTAAACGAATTGCCGTTAGCGCAACCGACCATTTCGCAACATTTGGCAGCATTAAAAAATGCCAATATCATCAAGGGAACTATCGAAGGGACAGCGATTTGTTATTGCATCAATCCAGATACTATTGGTAAAATAGAACATCATTTTGGTATGATTCGCCACAAACTGAAGAATAAATGCTGTTAATTTAAATTCCAACATTTCAAAATCCAAAATTTTTATCTTTCAATCTAAATGCTAATAAATTCTTAATACCCATACAATGAAACTATCAGAAATAAAAATTCAATTAAAAAATCTGACTCAAATCGCTTTTCAATTGCCAAACGGCGAACTGGTTCCCAATCATTTTCACATAACTGAAGTTGGAAAAATCACCAAACATTTTATTGATTGCGGTGGTGTTGTTAGAAAAGAAGAAGTTGCGAATTTCCAACTTTGGGAAGCCAACGATTATGACCATCGTTTGCATCCCGAGAAATTGCTTCATATCATCGAGTTATCGGAAACAAAATTGCAAATTCCCGATTTAGAAATCGAAGTCGAGTACCAATTAAAAGAAACTATTGGAAAATTTAGTTTGGATTTTGATGGAACAAATTTTCAGTTAATTTCAAAAGTAACCGATTGTTTAGCCAAAGACAATTGTGGAATTCCAGTTGATAAACTGAAAGTTAAAATAGGCGAGTGGATGCCAAAAGAGACAAGTTGTTGTACTCAAGATTCAGGTTGTTGTTAATGATGTACCACAAAGTTTCTCAAAGTTTTCAGGAAGTTTCACAAAGAAATTTGAATTGATAAAAAAAACTAGAGTTTGGAAGTTTAATTGCCAAATGACTATTTACTAATCACTCTTTACTAAAATGTTAGAAAATTTATCCAAAACCATAGCAACTATTTCAAAAATTTCGATTTCAAACGAACGAAAAGAAATCTTGCAACCTTTGATTGAATACACTCAAGACAAAGTGAATTCGAAGGAGGAAATTCGTCTAAACTTCATTTGCACACACAATTCTAGAAGAAGCCATTTGTCACAAATATGGGCACAAACGATGGCGTTTCACTTCAGAATTAAAAATGTGTTTTGTTATTCGGGTGGAACAGAAGCAACTGCTATGTTTCCAAAAGTAGGTGAAACTTTAGTTAATCAAGGCTTTGAAATTCAGAAATTAAGTCAAGAACAAAATCCAGTTTACGCAGTGAAATTTGATGAAAATCAACATCCTATTATTTGTTTTTCCAAAGCGTATTTCGATGATTTTAATCCGAAAAAGAACTTTGGAGCCATAATGACTTGCACTAATGCAGACGAAGGTTGCCCGATGGTTTTTGGTGCTGAGGTTAGATTTCCTATAAAGTACGATGACCCAAAAGCATTTGATGGAACCGATTTGATGGATGCCAAATACACTGAGCGAAGCGTGGAAATTGCAAGCGAAATGTATTATGTTTTTTCTCAACTAAATAAAATCAAAAATGAAGAATAGTAGTAGTAAGATTTTAAAAGCCGCATCAGTATTACTTTGCCTCTTCTCTTTATCAAATGTAAAAGCTCAAAAAGCAAATTTGAATTCAGATTTGTTACGCTATTGTACCTCACTTTCATCAGAATTTAATCAAATTCCAGCTGAGCGAAAAGAATATTTAAACGAACTCGTAAGCTATATTGCTGAACAAAAAAAGGCACAAAAAGCAATCAATTTAGTTTTTGTATGTACGAGTAATTCCAGACGAAGTCATATGGCACAAGTGTGGTCACAGATTGCGTCCTATTATTATGAGGTAAAGAATGTAAGTACCTTCTCGGGTGGAACCGAAAAAACTAAAGTCAACAAAAATGCACTTTCTGCACTTGAAAAAACTGGAATTGTTTTACAGTCACATCAACAAAGTGAAAATCCAATTTGGTTCGCGTCTGCAGGTTTTAAATTCACTCCAATGGTATTATTTTCAAAAGTGTATACCGATTCTACCAATCCGTCTCAAAATTTTGGTGCAGTGATGGTTTGTGCCGAAGCGAATGAATCTTGCCCAATTGTTCCGGGTGCCGATTTTAGGTTAGGATTGCCGTATCAAGATCCTAAAGCATTTGATAATACATCGCAACAAAATGAAAAATACGAGGAACGATGCCGACAAATTGCTAGAGAAATGTTTTATGTTTTTTCTCAAATAAAGAAATAACATGAATAAAAGATTAAATTTTTTAGACCGCTATTTAACGCTTTGGATATTTCTAGCGATGTTAGTTGGCGTTTCAATTGGTTATTTTATTCCAAATTCAGCCGGTTTTATTAACTCGTTTTCATCAGGGACAACTAATATTCCTTTAGCAATTGGACTAATTTTGATGATGTATCCGCCGTTGACAAAAATTGACTTTTCTAAAATTGCAAAAATGTTTGAAAAACCAAAATTGCTTACGGCATCGTTTTTTATCACTTGGATAATTGGTCCGTTTTTGATGTTTTTATTAGCCACTTTTTTCTTGAAAGAGTATCCCGAATACATGACTGGTTTAATCATCATCGGAATCGCACCGTGTATTGCCATGGTAATTGTTTGGAATGAGTTAGCTGAGGGAAATAGAGAGTTAACTGCAGGTTTAATTGGGATTAATAGTTTGTTGCAAGTGTTCTTTTTCAGTGTGTATGCTTATTTTTATTTGGAAATTATGTTACCACTATTCGGAATCAAAGGATTAGAATTAAATATAACGATTGCCGAGATTGCTCAAACGGTTGGCATTTATCTCGGAATTCCTTTTGCCTTGGCTGTTATCAGTCGATTTTTTATTAAAAAATATATTGGAGATAAATGGTTTAATCAATCTTTTATTCCATTTGTTTCACCAATCACATTGCTAGCTTTACTTTTTACGATAGTAGTTATGTTCAGTTTAAAAGGCGAAATGATAGTCGATTTACCAATGGATGTTTTGAGGATAGCTATTCCTTTAGTGATTTTCTTCGTTATTATGTTCTTCTTAATGTTTTTTGTTGCTAAGAAAATTGGTGCCAATTATCGGGATGCTGTTGCTTTGTCGTTCACAGCTTCGGGAAACAACTTCGAATTAGCCATTGCAGTTTCTATTGGCGTATTCGGAATTAATAGCGGACAAGCTTTTGCAGGGGTTATTGGACCTTTAGTAGAAGTTCCGGCTTTGATTATATTGGTGAATGTGGCTTTTTGGTTACGAAGAAACTATTTTAATTAAATAACTATTCCAATTTTATGGCCCACAAATCATTTCCACCTTTGTTAGAGGGTACATCAAGTGAATTGCTTTGCGACTCACCAACGATGATAAGTTCTCTTTTAGAGGTTTCAAAAAAATCGCTAGCTAGATCTATATTCAATCCACCAAAGGTTTTTTGCCAATAGAGTTTTGTGTTAGCTTTATTGTCAATTTCAAAAAGCCAAAAATCATTTTGCCCATTATTTGGTTTTCCTTCAAATGTTCCTCTTGAATTACCTACTACGACAAAATTTCCGTTTGCTATTTTTTTTATGGTTGTAGCAACATCAAAAGAATCTCCACCAAAAGATTTCTCCCATATTAGATGTCCATGATCATTAATGTGAATTACCCAAGCATCAAAGTTTCCTTTTGGATTTTTGACATCTCCATCACTACTGTTTGAACGACCGACTATTAAATACGAATTATTTCCTGTTTTTGTGATGCCAAACGCTTGATCAATGGCACTACCACCATAGTTTTCTTTCCAATGTAAATCACCATTCGAATGCAAGCTTACAACCCAATAGTCATAACTTCCTTTGTTATGCTCAATATCAAAATCAGTACTTTCGGAATAACCAACCATTAGAATATCACCATCTTCAGCTTCAACGATATCATTCACTCGATCATTTTGTGTTCCACCAAAGTAACGATACCAAACAAATTCTCCGTTACTATCCAATTTTACACCTAAATATTCGCCAGAACCGTGAAGAGCATTTTTGTGACCTATTTCATGACCAGCTCCGTTATCCTGAGCTCCACCACTACCTTCAATTCCTGAAAATTCAGCAAATCCAGCAATAAAAAACCCACCGTCTTTTGTTTGAATCATTTTATGTCCGTGGTCATGACCCGAAAAACCATAATTTCTACTCCAAATAATGTTTCCTTGTTCTGTGATTTTTGAAATAAAAAAATCATGTTGTCCTACATTTCCAGGAACATCACCATCATTACTGGCACTATAGCCTGCAATAGCATAATTACCGTCGTTTGTAGCAATGATGCTCATTCCATAATCATTGAGAGAACCACCAATGGTTTTGGTCCAAATTAGATTTCCTTCAGCATCTAATTTGGTTAATAAAATATCGGTTAATGAATAGGTTTTAACAATATCTCCATCATTACTTGTGGTATGACCCAGTATTAACATTCCGCCATCTGAAGTTGTCACCACGCTATTGGTATTTTCTTCTAAACTACCACCATAGGTTTTGCTCCAAACCAATGCTGCTTTGAAGGTGTTTTTTTTATCCACCGTAGTTTCATTTGCACAACTAATTAAGAAAAATAAAACAAGTAAACCGCTTAGTTTTTTCATTACTCTATCATTAATTTATTAGTAAAATCATTATTTACTCTAACAAAATACAATCCTCTTTCAAGTCCAGAAATATCATAGCTATCAGAAGACTGGAATGTTTTTATAATTTTGCCAAGAGTATCGTATATGATTATAGAATCTATAACAATTTTTGAATCAATTTTAAAATGAGTTTTTGCTGGATTTGGATAGATAGTATAATTTGCATTTAAAAATTCCTCGTTACGAAGAGCAGCATTTTTTCTCAAGATAAATAAACCTCTATCAATGTCGCTAACAATTATACTTCCACTTGTAAAAAATGGATAAGTATTCCAAGCTCCATTAAACTGTGCATTATTGTTACTTGGAAAGGTATCAAAATAAGCTATTTCATTCAATGTACTCGTTGCAGTAATGGCTGACGTATTCAAAATTCTTAATCCTGCTGTATAACTTGCCAAATACATATCGTTACCTATTATGTAACCGTTATGATCAATTGCTGGAGTTGTTCCAAAATAATCACCTTTATAAACTGGATTATCCAAATCTGTCACATCAATAATTATAGATCTACCATTATTTCCGAGATTAAATTCATCTAATTCATCACATAAAATCCAATATTTTTTATCAGCTGTAAACCAACCTTGATGAGCATAGTAGTTATTATCATAAGTGAAGGTAGCTATTGTAACAGGATTCGATTTGTTTGTAACATTTACAATTGCCACTTTATCTTCATTAGCTCCCATAAAAATTTCTTGTCCTTGATAATCAGGATCCGGACCATCATAAAGAACAATTTGTGCGTCATGCGTGTAGCCGTCCTCATCGTGACTACCAACTAGAACGGGTGCTGTTGGATTTTGCATATTTAAAATTTGAGGACCTCCGTTTACAAGATCTGTCCCATCACAATAAGTAAAACCTGTGGCAGGATTACTTGAAACAGTATGACAATTACCAAAGCCTGTATATCTAGCATCTGGTGTAAAAACTTCAGGAGTTGTAACATTTCGCAATCTTGTCAAATCAAATATTTGCATTCCATGACCATTTGTTTCGCTAACAATTAAAGCATGATTGTTTATAACACTAATTTCTCTCCAAATACTTGATGTATTGTTATGACCTACTATTTTGCCTTTGTACACAGGTGCGCTAGGATTGGTAATATCAACAAAAGCAGTATGCGTTGTGCAACCCATAATGGCATATTCCTTATTGTTTAAAGGATCAGTCCAGCCCCAACATCCGCTACCTTCGGTAGTACCATTTCCACCAATTTGATCAAAATTTAAACGGGACATCAAATCAATTTTATCACAAGGATAAATTCCAGCAAAACCATTAGTACATATTGTTTGACAAAACACATTAGAAACACTAAAAAATACTATAATTGCTAGCAGTCTTTTTTTCATTTATCTTTAGTTTATTGAGGAATACTATTTAATTTTTATACGTGTAAAGGTCTATTGTCAGTTGCCGCCAAAGCTGCTTCTTTAATCGCTTCAGCAAAGGTTGGATGCGCATGTGACATTCTTGAGATATCTTCAGCAGAGGCTCTAAATTCCATGGCAGTTACTGCCTCAGCAATTAAGTCGGCACAACGAGCTCCAATCATGTGAACACCTAAAACTTCATCGGTTTTAGCATCGGCTAGAATTTTTACAAATCCGTCTAAATCACCTCCAGCTCTTGCTCTGCCTAATGCTTTAAACGGAAAACTTCCTGCTTTGTAGGCCACACCAGCTTCTTTTAATTGTTCTTCTGTTTTTCCGACTGCAGCGACTTCGGGCCAAGTGTAAACAACGCCTGGTATCAAATTATAGTCAATATGGGGTTTTTGACCCGCAATTATTTCAGCAACCATCACACCTTCTTCTTCCGCTTTGTGCGCTAACATCGCACCACGAACTACATCGCCAATGGCATAGATATTTGGAATGTTTGTTTGCAAATGATCATTCACTACAATCATGCCGCGTTCGGTAACTTTTACTCCCGCTTTGTCAGCATTTAAACCATCAGTATATGGGCGACGACCCACAGAAACCAGCGCGTAATCTCCTTCGAGTGTTATAATTTCTCCTTTCGCATTTTCGGCTTTAACGGTAACTGTTTTTCCTTTTCTTTCAACCGATTGTACTTTATGCGAGGTATAAAACTTCATTCCTTGTTTCTTAAATACTTTGGTTAATTCTTTGGATAAGCTAGAATCCATTCCCGGAATAATTCGGTCCATAAATTCAACCACAGATACTTCAGCACCCAATCTAAGGTATACTTGTCCTAACTCAATTCCGATTACACCACCTCCAATAATCACTAAATGTTTTGGAACTTCACGTAATTTTAACGCTTCCGTAGAAGTAATGATTCTTTCTTTATCCAATTTGATAAAAGGTAAATTAGAAGGTTTTGAACCGGTAGCAATGATAATATATTTTCCTTCAATAGTTTCAGAAGTGCCATCAGCTTTCTTGATAGCAACATGCGTAGCATCAACAAAAGAACCCAATCCTTCAAAAACAGTAATTTTATTTTTATCCATTAAGAATTTTACGCCACCCGAAGTTTGATCAACCACCGCTTGTTTGCGGGCAATCATTTTTTCAAGATTCACTTTTACGCTCCCAGAAACTTCAATTCCGTGGTCAGCAAAATGTTGTAATTCTTCGTAATGGTGTGAGGATGCTAATAAGGCTTTAGAAGGAATACAACCTACATTTAAGCAAGTGCCTCCAAGTGTTGCATATTTTTCGATGATGGCGGTTTTGAAACCTAGTTGGGCACAACGAATAGCAGATACATATCCGCCTGGACCAGAACCTATAATGACTACGTCAAATGAACTCATAGTTTTATTTTTTAGTGTTACAAAACTACAAATGTTTTTTGGTATTATGAATGACCAACAGTTATTTTAAAAAGCGAACCTTTTTGTTGCAACTCTGACGGTTTTAGGGCTTGCATATAAACAAAATAATTTTACATAATTATTTTATCAATACATGATTTTTTAAGTTATATTTATTATATTCTCTTGCACAATAGGTACTAGCTAATAATCGCTATAAGCCCCGTCAGCAAAAGAAAACGTTTTCGTAGATTTATTTTTTTTATGATAAATATCAGTTATTTCAATAATCAGAAACACGAACTTTGAAATGTAAGTTAATCACTTGCGTATGAGCAAAATTGTAACAAAAAGCGAATTATTATGAAAAACATTAGAATTATTCAAGAATTACATGATTTAGGAATTACAGGGTATCACGAAGTGGTTTATAATCCTTCTTATGAAGAATTATACCAAGCGGAAGTATCTCATAAAAGAAAAGGCTACGAAAAAGGTGCTTTGACAGATACTGGTGCTGTGGCCGTTAAAACTGGTGTTTTTACCGGACGTTCTCCAAAAGACCGCTATATTGTTAGAGACGATATCACAAAAGATACTATTTACTGGGATGAAAAAGTAAATTTTCCCACTACTAAAGAAGTTTGGGATGATTTAAAGTTACTGGTTTTAGAACAACTATCAACGTCTCCAAAGTTATATGTGGTGGATGCTTTTTGTGGAACGAATGCGGATACACGGTTAAAAGTTCGTTTCATTATGGAAGTGGCTTGGCAAGCACACTTTGTAACCAATATGTTTATCAGACCTTCTATTTATGAATTGGAAACTTTTGGTAAGCCAGATTTTGTAGTCATGAATGGTTCCAAAACAACCAATCCAAATTGGAAAGAGCACGGATTGAATTCTGAGAACTTTGTGCTATTTAATCTTACTGAAAAAATTCAAATCATTGGAGGTACTTGGTATGGTGGAGAGATGAAAAAAGGAATGTTTGCCATGATGAATTATTATCTTCCGCTTAAAGGAATGGCTTCTATGCACTGTTCAGCCAATGTAGGAGAAGCTGGTGATGTTGCCATTTTCTTTGGGTTATCTGGAACAGGAAAAACAACATTGTCTGCGGACCCAAAACGATATTTAATAGGTGATGATGAACACGGATGGGATAATAACGGCGTTTTTAATTTTGAAGGTGGATGTTATGCAAAAGTAATTGACTTAAGTGAAAATAACGAGCCCGATATTTGGAGAGCCATCAAAAGAGATGCTTTGTTAGAAAATGTTATTGTTGATGAATATGGAGAAGTTAATTACTTCGATCATTCTATTACTGAAAACTCAAGAGTTTCGTATCCAATTTACCACATAAATAAAATTGTTTTACCATCAAAAGCAGGACATGCGAGTAAAATCATTTACCTGTCTGCCGATGCTTTTGGAGTTTTACCACCCGTTTCTATCTTAGATGAGGATCAAGCGCAATACCATTTCTTATGTGGTTATACTTCAAAATTAGCCGGAACCGAAAGAGGAATTACAGAACCAGAACCATCATTCTCTCCAGCATTTGGCGAAGCGTTCTTGACATTACACCCAACCATGTATTCTAAAACATTGATAGGTAAAATGAAAGAACACAATGCTAAAGCCTATCTTGTAAACACAGGTTGGAACGGTACAGGAAAACGAATTTCCTTAAAATACACAAGAGCCATCATTGATGCAATTATCAACAGTGAGATTGATAAAGCTAGTACAATAGATATTCCTTACCTTAATTTAACCATTCCAACAGCTTTAACCGGTGTTGGTGAGGGTTTGTTGGACCCAAGAGATACCTACAAAGACAAAGCAGAATGGGAACGTAAAGCAAAAGATTTGGCGTCTCGTTACATCAAAAACTTCCAACAGTATACCAATACTGAAGAAGGCAAACGATTGGTGGTAGCGGGTCCAAGTATATAAATTACTTTGATGAAGTAGTGTTGGTTTCTTAAAGCGTTGATTATATTTATAATCAATTAAAGAATAAATGGAAATTTTAGAAAAAGTTGACGATAAGGAAATCAATGAAACCTTACATGTTTTAGCAGATGTTGTCGTGGCATTACATTCAAGCGGTGCACATTATGCTCGTATCGTTCGTAATGTCGAACGAATGGCTAAAGGTTTGGGTTTTGAAGTTGAATTAGTGTTGACCTTTAATGGAATTGTACTAACTATTTATAAAGATAAAAATGAAGGCAGTTATACTTTAGCCAGAAGCATTAAAATCAAAGGAATTAATTTTGAGACTGTTTCTGGCATAAGTATTTTGTCTTGGGATGTTTTAGAAAATAAAATTTCTACCAGACGAATAGGTAAAATTCTGAATAGAATTAAACGAAAAGTAGTTTATCAAAAATGGGAATTATACCTTTTATTGCCTTTAGCAAGTGTATCTCTTTGTCGTTTGTTTGAAGGCGATTGGTTGCAATGTATAATCGCTTTCATTTCTACTTTATTGGGAATTAGTTTTTTAAAATTCTTAAGAGCCAAAAGCTATAATTCATTTTTCTCTTATTTTTTAGTGACGGTACTTTCTGTTTCTTCTATCCATTTATTAGGAGCCATCTTTAATTTAAATCATATTCAAGCACTTGCTGTATCCGTACTTTACTTAGTGCCTGGCGTAATTTTAATCAATTCGTTTATTGATTATTTAGAAGGGTACATCGAAGCAGGAAGCTCTAAGTTTATCTATGGATTATTCATAATTTTTGCCATTGCCAGTGGTTTCTTTTTTTCAAATTTTATTTACAATCTAGGTATTTTTAATCATGTTTTGTATGATTTTTCGGAGACACAACAAAGTTTAGTTTTTCATGAGGAAAGTTCCCATGCACTTTTGTTTGCAACCAAATTCCTTTTTGGCGGATTAACATCATTGGGATTTGCAGTTTTGTTCAATACACCAAAACGCGCGTTATGGGTTGTTTTTTTGTTGGGCGGAATCGGATTTTTGATAAAGTATGTGTTGAATGTTGAAATGAATTTTAGCCAACTATTTGCTGTTTTTTGCGCTTCTTGTTTTGTGGGTGTCTCCGGAATGTATTTTGCACATCGAACGCACACGCCACCGGTAGTTTTTACTATCCCAGCGGTAATCAATATGATTCCGGGTCTGTTAAGTTATCAGTTCATGATGGGAATCATTAATTGGATTATGCAACCCAACGGGAAAGTTCAAAATGTAGATGAAGTGATAAAAATTTTAAACACTGGAATTTCAGCGATATTTATTGTTTTTGCATTGGCATTCGGCGTTGCTTTTGCTGTTATTGTATTCAAAAGCCATTCCGTGAAAGGGAATGATTTGAATAAATTGATTGAGCTTTATTTTAGTAAAAATGCAGAAAAAAAGAGTAGTCAATAGAACTTCTCATTCTTTTTTAGATCTGAAAAAATAAAACTTATAAGAGAAAATTTGGATTTATTTTTTATTAATAAGTAATAGAATACAAGAACTAAATGTCTAGCTCTTTTTTATGTTAAAAAATTGAAAATCAAAAAAATACTAATATTTAATTTAGTAACTTTAACATTGAATATTAAAAAAAATCGTTTTTAATAAATGATTTGGGAAAATGTTCATCGAGGGGAAACTTTAACAGTAAAAGCAATCCTTAATTACATGCAAATCTCAGAGTAACTTATGTTGCCGTAAAAAAGAAGTTTATCCT
Organism: Flavobacterium sp.; assembly: GCF_044369455.1. Taxonomy (GTDB): domain Bacteria; phylum Bacteroidota; class Bacteroidia; order Flavobacteriales; family Flavobacteriaceae; genus Flavobacterium. The sequence continues at coordinate 36,601 of NZ_JBIPLW010000012.1, forward strand.
TTTGCAGTTGGTAAAAATCAACAAATTAAAATAAGAAGGACAGTTACTGACTGTTTAAAGCAAAAGAGGGTAATAAGTTAACGAATCAGATTGTGTAGAAAATCCGTTATAAAGTTCTCTTTAACGGATTTTTTTGTGTTATATTTTGTAATTGATAGTTTACAATTCAGGATTATTTATTACTTTTAAATCCTGTTAATAAGTTGATTATGAAAAACCACTATATTTCGTTTGTGCTTTTGTTTTTGAGTTTGAGTGTTACAGCACAGATTATTAATATCCCTGATCCAAATTTTAAAGCAAAGTTATTGCAAGCAAGTGCAAGTAGTTATATTGCTTTTGATTTTGCTGGAAATAGAACTGCTATTGACACCAATGGTAATGGTGAAATAGAACTAAGCGAAGCCGCGCTAATAGAAACGTTATATATTATAAATGCTAATATTACCTCTTTAGCTGGTATCGAGTCCTTTGTTAACTTAAACAAATTGGATTTTAGTTACAATCAAATGAATCAATTTGACCCTTCGATTTTTCCTGATTTATTCTTACTTTATTGTTCTAATAACCAATTAACTTCACTTGATTTAACAAACAATTTAGCACTTCAAAATTTAGATTGTAGTCACAATTCAATTAATCAAATATCCTTGCCAGATTTCACATATGGAATATCTGCTAATATAGGTTTTAATCAATTAACAACTATTGATTTGAGTCATTTATCTCAAATAGTATCCTTATATTTAAATAATAACAGTTTAACTTCTGTTCTTTTCAATCACCCTAATTATACTTTTCTTATTGATGGAGGTATTGATGTATCTAATAACCCATTAGTTACTTTAGATATGGGTCAATTAAGAAATAGCCCTTTATTGATGGGCGAGCCCTATGATAGCATAGAAATAAATAATACTTCATTAAGACAAATAATTTGTCCGATGGCATTTGTTAAGTATTATTACATTAATAATAATCCAAATTTGGAGCTTATAAGTTTTAAAAATGAACGATTAGAGCAGTTTGTTGATAACGATTTTGACACTGGTGCTTATATTCTAAATAATACTAATTTAAATGCCATTTGCGTAGACGAACTTGGAGGTGTTTCACAAACAGAGCTACAGTTTTTTGAAGATTATTTTACTGGTTCTGCAATAACGGTTAGCACTACAACTTGTAATTTAGGTACTGCTGGTAACGAAATAAGTTTATTCAAAATTTATCCCAACCCGACCTCAGATACTATAAATGTTGAAGTATCCAATAATCAAGTTATCAATAAAGCTACTATAACTAATCTATTAGGACAATCCATAATGACTTATGAAAATACTAGAATGCTTGATATAAGTTCATTAGCCAATGGAGCATATTTGATAACAGTTGAAACAGAATCAGGCACTGAAACGAAACGGATTATTAAACAATAATCAATAAATAAAATCCTGTCGTTCTTAAAATGAGAGAATTTTTAACAGGCTTATTTTTTATTTAAATTACTGTTTTTATAGCCAAATAAGAAGTAAATCACTAAGCCGATTAATAGCCATATTCCAAACCACTGCCAGTTAGATACTGCCATTCCGGTAAGAAGATAGCAACATGATATAAGTCCAAGTAAAGGTATCAACGATAAATTTTTAATAAAAGACAGTATTGCCATTACAATGCATAAGGTGATAAAAACAAGCATTGGGATATTAGTCGTAAAGAATGTATCTGAATATCTAAATGTATCTGGAAAAAAAGTAGGTAAGTAATATTGAACCATTCCAAATGCTGCTAAACACATCAATGGAAAAATGTATTTTGCATTGATATAGGGTATTCTGAATTTGCCTTTAGTAGCTCTTTCGGCAAGTTCTGATTCGCTCTGTGGAGAAAGTAATAAGACACCACCGCATACCAAAACAAAGGCAAACAAAGTTCCGATACTGGTAAAGTCTAGTACAAAGTTCTCATCGGTAAAGAAGATTGGAATACCTACTACTAAACCAGTAACAATAGTAGCAAATCCGGGTGTTTTATATTTCGGATGTATTTCAGAAAACTTCTTTGGCATTAAACCATCACGACTCATAGTCATCCAGATACGAGGTTGTCCCATTTGAAATACCAATAACACACTAGTCATCGCTACAACTGCTGCTATCGATACAATAAATAACATCCATTTTACTCCTTTTAAAGCAAAAATCTCAGCCAAAGGATCGCTAACACCCAGTAATTGATAGGAAACCATACCGGTAATAACCAATGCCAATACAATAAAAATTACAGTACAAATAGCCAAGGAGTAAATCATACCTTTAGGCAAATCACGTTGTGGATTTTTAGTTTCTTCTGCCAATGTAGAAACAGCATCAAATCCTATGTAGGCAAAGAAAACGGCTGAAACACCGCCCATAACACCACTAAATCCGTTTGGCATAAATGGAGTCCAATTGTCAATATCGATATAAAATGCTCCAACAATTATAATTAAAAAAATAATTGCCAACTTTATATATACCATTACGTTACTAAAGTTTCTAGATTCTTTGGTGCCTCTATAAACTAGATACGTAATTAATAAATTAATAATCACCGCTGGTAAATCGAAAATAATTTTAAGTCCACCAATTACAGGTGCATTTTTCCATGCCAATAAACCTTCAGTGCCCTTATTGGCAACAAAAGCATCTTGTGCCGATTTATAATTTATAGTCAACCATTCGGGTAAATGCAGGTGAAAACTATCTAGTAGATTGGTGAAATAGCCACTCCAGGAAAAGGCAATATATATATTTCCGATGGAATATTCCATTATCAGTGCCCACCCAATTATCCAAGCAAATAACTCTCCAAAGGAAACATAGGCATAGGTATAAGCGCTACCAGAAACAGGTACTCGTGAGGCAAATTCTGCATAACACATGGCTGTAAATCCACAAGCAATAGCACAAATTATATATAGAAAAATAACACCTGGTCCACCTGAAAAACAAGCATTTCCAATAGCGCTAAAAGTGCCGCCACCAATAATGGCTGCGATCCCAAAAAAAGTTAAATCCCTAACATTTAAAACCTTATTTAAACCACTATGTTCTTCTCCATCTCCACCTTGTTGTAAAATAATAGAAGTTGATTTTTTTCGGAATAATTTAGATAATAGCATGGACTTGTTTTTGGTTTAGTTGAAAACAAATATATAAAAGATTTGATAGTAAATGCGAATGTCTTTGGGACATTAAAATTTCTCTCCTAAACAAGATTAGTGTTTATAGCAATACTTTTTTATATAAGTTTTGACAATTAGTTTATAGTAATATATAATAAAAAATTATCGAAGTGCATGACAGTTATCATTAGTTTTGGGCTATCAAAAATGTAACTTTACAAAATAACAACATAAATCATAATAACTATGGGAAATGACTCATCACAAGGTAAATGTCCTTTTAATCACGGAACTTCAATGCAAACGGCAAGCGGAGGAACTTCTAATAATGATTGGTGGCCTAATCGTTTAAATTTAAATATTTTAAGACAGCAGTCCAATTTGTCTAACCCATTAGATGAAAATTTTAATTATGCTGAAGCGTTTAAAAGTTTAGACTTGGCAGCAGTTAAAAAAGATATTTTTGATCTAATGACCGATTCTCAAGATTGGTGGCCAGCAGATTATGGTCATTATGGTCCTTTATTCATTCGTATGGCTTGGCATAGCGCAGGAACCTACAGAATTTCAGATGGTCGTGGTGGAGCTGGAACAGGAAATCAACGTTTTGCACCTATTAATAGTTGGCCAGATAACGGAAATTTAGATAAAGCCAGAATGTTACTTTGGCCTATCAAACAAAAATATGGTAAAAGTCTGTCTTGGGCTGATTTAATGATTTTAGCTGGAAACTGTGCGTTGGAGTCTATGGGATTCAAAACATTTGGTTTCGCAGGTGGCCGTGAAGATATTTGGGAACCAGAACAAGATATTTATTGGGGAACTGAAACTGAATGGTTAGGTGATAAAAGATATTCAGGCGATAGAGAATTGGAAGATCCTTTGGCAGCCGTACAAATGGGATTAATTTATGTAAATCCACAAGGACCAAATGGTGTTCCTGATCCGATTGCTTCTGGAAAAGATATCAGAGAAACTTTTGCTCGAATGGCAATGAATGATGAAGAAACGGTAGCTTTAGTAGCTGGTGGTCATACTTTTGGAAAAGCTCATGGTGCTGGTGATGCAGAATTGGTTGGCAGAGAACCAGAAGCAGCTAGTATCGAAGAAATGGGAATGGGATGGAAGAATGCATTTGGAACGGGTAAAGGTGGCGATACCATTACTAGCGGACTAGAAGGAGCATGGAAACCCAATCCAACGACATGGGATAACGGGTATTTCGAAACTTTATTTAAATATGATTGGAAATTGACAAAAAGTCCAGCGGGTGCTTTTCAATGGATTCCAACAGATGAAAGTGCTGCAACTTTAGTAGAAGATGCACATGATTCGAATAAACGTCATGCACCAATAATGACTACTGCTGATTTGGCTTTAAAAATGGATCCAATTTACGAACCAATTTCTAGAAGATTCTTTGAAAATTTCTCCGAATTTGAAGATGCTTTTGCAAGAGCTTGGTTCAAACTGACCCACAGAGATATGGGACCAAAAGCAAGATACGTTGGAAGCGAAGTACCTCAAGAAGAATTAATTTGGCAAGATCCAGTTCCCGCTGTAAATCATGAGTTGGTTAACGAACAAGATATTGCGCAACTAAAATCCGATTTATTGGCATCAGGATTATCAGTTTCAGAATTAGTGTCTACAGCATGGGCGTCTGCGGCATCTTTTAGAGGTTCAGATATGCGTGGTGGTGCAAATGGCGCACGAATCCGACTAGAACCAATGAAAAATTGGGAAGTTAACAATCCAATTCAATTGAATAAAGTACTGGCAATAGTAGAAACTGTGCAGCACAACTTTAATGCAAAACAAAGTGATACTAAAAAAGTTTCTTTAGCAGACATTATAGTTCTTGGAGGTTGTGCAGCAATAGAAAAATCAGCTAAAGATGGAGGATTTTCAGTTACTGTTCCTTTCACACCTGGACGCACCGATGCTACACCAGAACAAACCGATGTTGATTCATTTAAGGTATTAGAACCAAAAGCGGATGGTTTTAGAAATTATAAATCAGCTAAATGTATTTCAACTACAGAAGCATTATTGGTTGATAAAGCACAATTACTTACACTTACTGCTCCAGAAATGACTGTTTTAGTAGGTGGAATGAGAGTATTAAATGCAAATTACAACGGTTCCAAAAATGGAGTTTTCACTTTTAAACCGGGAGTTCTATCGAATGATTTCTTTGTAAACGTATTAGACTTAGGAACTAAATGGAACGCAACTGACGATAAAGGCGAATCATTTGAAGGAAAAGACAGAAAATCAGGTGCTTTAAAATGGACAGCAACCAGAGCGGATTTAATTTTTGGTTCTCACTCTGAACTAAGAGCTTTGGCTGAAGTGTATGCTGAAAGTGATGCTAAAGAAAAATTTGTTCACGATTTTATTAAAGCATGGAATAAAGTGATGAACTTAGACCGATTTGATTTGGTTTAATTCGGCTATTGTATTAAAAATCCCCGCTAAGACGGGGATTTTTTTGTTTAATTGCATTTGTTATTTTGTACAAAAGTGACTTAGTTCAATTTCTTATAAATGGTTTTGCTATTTTTTAACAAACTTTCTATAACCAAATAGGCCAAGAATAACGATTAAAATTAGAGCCCAAAGTTGCGCTATAAATGCAATAATCGCTTCAAACATAAACCAACCGGTTTTTAAACTATCCCAGACTTGCAGGCCAATATGAGGTCGATAGGCATTGATACTTTTTTCATTGGCTACCATTTCTTGCACCACGCTTTCTCTTTGATATAAATATAAAGTCACCGTGCTAAAATTTACTTGATCTTCTAAGCTGAGGTTTTTTAGAACGGTTTCATCACTTTCAGTTTCTAGGTCTAAAACTTTATCTTCGGCATTGGTAATGTCATTTAATTTTTTGCCTTTGGTATCAATTCCTTTTTCCAATCGTTTTTGATGCGAGGTTAATCTTTTTTGTGCCATTTTATTCGATAAGAGTTGCAAAGCCACATCATCGGCTTTAATCAATCGGCTGTCAAGAAATGCCACTTCTTTTACCATCGATTTTAGAACGGTGTCTAATTGGGTATTTGGAACTCTTAATGTTATGGTATTATCAACCGTAAATCGTGTCGTTTCTAAAGTGCTGTCCTGACTGATTTTGGTTTCCGATTTTTCGTTGATGGTACTTTTTAAATCCGTAAACGTTACAAAGCCACCATTTTTCGCCACGATGTTTTCAATGGCATAAGTCGATTTGGCTACATTTTTCACTTTGAATTTTAAATCGGCCGTTCGAACAAATTTTCGATTACTTTCTTTTTTTACTACAGCCGCATTGGAGGAAGTAGTTTCAACACTGACACTGTCAGCAGCCGTTTCAGCACTGGCTTCATCTGAAGTAGTAGCTTGTTTACACGCAAAGGCAAATCCAAGTAGGAGTACTGCCAAACCCAATTTTGATACTTGTTTCATTTTACATTCAATTTAAATAGTTATTAATAGATTACCACTCTGGTATTTATTTTTCAATAAGATCAGTGTAATTTTCTATCAATAATGGATAAATGAATTTTGGGTTACTTACTTTCTTAACTCCTACTAAAAAGCGTGCCAAAAATTTTGGTTTTTTACTTTAACAGTTAGAATTATTTTTATCGTAATTTTGAGTGCGATAAAAAAAACACAGGGCTTTGAGAACCGTTATTTCCAAAAAAATTGAAAATCCAGAAGTATTCAAATGCCAATTGTTGCTTTGGTCACAACAATTTAGGGAAATTATTTTTTTAGATTCCAATGATTATCCTCAAAAATATTCCAGTTTTGACTGTGCGCTTGCCGTGGATGCTTTTACAGCTATTAAAACCGATTACCTCAATGCTTTTGACGACTTAAAACAATACCAGCAACAAACCAAAGATTGGCTTTTCGGCTATTTATCGTATGATTTAAAAAACGATACTGAGAAATTGCATTCCAACAATTTTGATGGTTTGCATTTCCCCGATTTGTTTTTCTTCCAACCCAAGAAGTTGTTTTTTTTAAAAGGAAACGAACTCAAAATGCATTACTTGTATTTATGCGATGATGAGATTGAAAGCGATTTTGAAGAAATTCAAAACTCGCAACCCGCAACCCGCAACCCTCAACCTGCCACAATAAAACAACGCATTTCCAAAGAGAGCTATCTTTCAAAAGTACGTTCAATGCTCGAACACATTCATCGTGGTGATATCTATGAAGCTAATTTTTGTATGGAATTTTATGCCGAAAATGCAACGATTGACCCTTCAGATATTTATCAGAAACTCAATAGTATTTCTAAACCACCCTTTGCAACATTCTTCAAAAATAACCAATATTATTTGCTTTGTGCTTCTCCTGAACGCTATTTGAGAAAAGAGGAAAACAAAGTGATTTCTCAACCCATCAAAGGCACGGCCAAGCGTTATTCGGATTCTGTTTTAGATGAAAACTCCAAAAAGGAATTATCAGAAAACCCAAAAGAACGTTCCGAAAACATTATGATTGTGGATTTGGTTCGTAATGATTTATCGCATACCGCCACCAAAGGTTCTGTAGAAGTGGAAGAGTTGTGTGGCGTTTATACGTTTAAACAAGTGCACCAAATGATTTCTACTGTGATTTCCAATCTAGAAAGCACAACATCACCAGTAGAAATCCTTCAAACTACTTTTCCTATGGGAAGCATGACGGGAGCGCCCAAAATCTCCGCCATGAAAATTATAGAAGAATTAGAGGAAACCAAGCGCGGTTTATACAGCGGCGCAGTGGGTTATTTTACTCCAACCCATGATTTTGATTTCAATGTGGTCATCCGAAGTATTTTATACAATGCCACAGAAAAATATGTTTCCTTTTCTGTGGGAAGCGCCATTACGGCACAATCCATTGCCGAACTGGAATATGACGAATGTTTGTTGAAAGCCAAAGCGATGTTTGAGGTACTTCAATAGAAATAATTACTACTTTTGACTATGCTTACAAAATTCCAAAATCACATCATTACCAACTTCCCTTTTTTGCTAAAAAGCAGGTTTTTTATTGCCGTAAGTGGTGGAATCGATAGTATGGTTTTGGTACATTTATTCCAACAGGTGGGTTATCCTTTTGCTATGTTGCATTGTAATTTTCAATTGCGAGGAAAAGAAAGCGATGACGATATGAAATTTGTTATGAAATATGGCGATAAATATCTAATTCCATGGTCGGTTGGACATCTTGATACAAAGGGTTATGCCAAAGAAATGAAAGTTTCCATTCAGGTTGCTGCAAGAGAACTTCGCTATGATTGGTTTTATGAACAACTAAAAGAAAAAGGTTTCGATTACATATTAACGGCTCATCATCTAGATGATAGTTTAGAAACTTTTTTAATCAATTTTACTCGTGGTTCTGGTTTAGAAGGATTGACTGGAATTCCGGAACAAAATGATAAAATCATCCGACCTTTATTGCCTTTTTCCAGAAATGAAATTGAAGCGTATGCACAGGAAAACAAGATTGCTTGGCGTGAAGACAGCAGTAATGCTTCGGATAAATACTTGCGAAATAAATTCCGTCACGATGTTATCCCAATAGTAAAGGAAATTAATCCAAATTTTTTGGTTTCGTTTGAAAATACCATAAGCTATTTAAAACAAACACAATCATTGGCAGCAGATGCTTCAAAAAGTTTGTATTCAAAAGTAGTGACCAAAAACGAAAACCAAATTTCAATCGACTTGCTAAAACTATTGAAATATGAAAATTACAAGTCCTATTTGTTTGATTGGTTGCAACCCTTTGGTTTTTCCGATTGGACAGCTGTTTATGATTTAATCCACGCACAATCAGGAAAACAAGTACATTCTGAATCGCATACGCTGCTAAAAAATAGAGAAACTTTGCTATTGTTTCCAAAGCAAGAGATTACAAATGATGTGGTTTATTGGATACAAAAAGGACAAAAAGAAGTTAAATTTCCCTTAAAACTTTCCTTTTGCAATGTAGATGACATTTCTCATGAGCCAACTAATACTATATTTGTTGACGAAGAAACATTACAATTTCCTTTATTAATCAGAAAATGGCACGAAGGCGATTTGTTTTTCCCTTTTGGCATGACTGGCAAAAAGAAATTGAGTAAATATTTCAAAGACGAGAAATTTTCTTTACTAGACAAATCAAATACGTGGCTTTTGTGTTCGGATAATCAAATTGTTTGGGTTGTTGGAAATAGGCAGGACGAACGGTTTAAAGTTACCGAAACCACAACTAGAATTTTAAAAATAAATTATACAATATAATGAAGAAAGTACTTTTTTTTCTTTTGATTTTTTTGGCTTTCGCCAATGCCAATGCTCAAATCGTAAAACCGGTAAAATGGACTTCTAAAGTAGAGCAACTATCCGATTCTGAGTTCAATTTGGTAATGGAAGGAAAAATAGATGAAGGTTGGCATTTGTACTCTCAATTTACCCCTGAAAATGGTCCGTTGCCAGCCGAGTTTACTTTTGAAAATGCCAAAGGAAACTACGAATTGGTAGGAAAGACAAAAGAAAGTGACTATAAAAAACAATACAACGATGTCTTTGAAGTGGACGAATATTATTTTGAAAAGAAGGTTACTTTTATTCAGAAAATTAAAATATCGAATCCAAAACTTACTTCTATCAAGGCCAAAATTGATTTTCAAGTCTGCAAAGATGTTTGTATTAATGGCGATAATACCTTTACTTTTCAATTGCCAAAAATAGAGGCATCAACTCTTGATCAACCTGTTTCAAGTTCTGTTACAGCTGTAGTTGATACTACACAAATAGTTCCTGTATCAGTAAAACCAGCAACAGTTACCGAAATTGTCGCACCAAAAAAAGCAGAGGATAAAGGATTGTGGACTATTTTCTTTTTGGCATTTCTAGGAGGTTTTGCCGCTTTGTTAACACCCTGTGTTTTCCCAATGATACCTATGACGGTAAGCTTTTTTACCAAACAAAGTAAAAATCCAGCTCAAGGAAAGCGCAATGCGATTCTTTACGGAATTTCTATCATTGCCATTTATGTGGTTTTAGGATTAGCAATCACAGGGATTTTTGGTGCCGATGCTTTGAATGCATTATCAACCAATGCTTGGTTTAATGTATTTTTCTTTTTGTTATTAGTAATTTTTGCCGTTTCTTTCTTGGGTGCATTTGAAATTATGTTACCCAATTCTTGGGCGAATAAAGTAGACAAACAAGCGGATAGAGGCGGAATTATTGGCATACTTTTCATGGCATTGGCCTTAGCGATTGTTTCCTTTTCATGTACTGGACCCATTGTGGGAACACTTTTAGTCGAATCAGCTTCAAAAGGTGGCATTGCGCCAATTGTAGGAATGCTTGGTTTTTCTTCCGCATTAGCGTTGCCATTTATGCTGTTTGCCATGTTTCCAAGTTGGATGAATTCCCTACCAAAATCGGGTGGATGGTTAAACACGGTTAAAGTTTCTCTTGGATTTTTGGAATTGGCACTTGCCTTTAAATTTCTATCCAATGCCGACTTGGTTTTGCAATTGCACTTATTAGAAAGAGAAGTCTTTCTAGCTATTTGGATAGCCATTTTTGGAACTTGGGCATTGTATTTATTGGGCAAAATAACAACACCACATGATATCTCACTAACCCATATTTCTGTGGGAAGATTGTCATTGGGATTGTTGGTTTTAGCTTTTACCGTTTATATGATACCGGGTTTATTTGGTGCGCCATTAAAATTAATTAGCGCGTTTCCACCGCCACAATCGTATAGCGAAAGTCCAATGGGTTTTCTTGGAAGTCCAGCCGAAAGTAAGCAAGATTTACCCGATGGTGCAAAAATTGGCGAACATGGAATTATCACATTCACAGACTATGAAAAAGGATTGGCTTATGCTAAAAAAGTAAATAAGCCAGTTATGTTAGACTTTACTGGTTTTGCTTGTGTCAATTGTAGAAAGATGGAAATCAATGTTTGGTCTGATGAAAAAGTGTTGAACCATCTTAAAAATGATGTGGTTTTAATTTCATTATATGTAGATGATAAAAGAGAATTACCAAAGAACGAACAGTTTATCTCTAAATCTACGGGTTCAGAAATAGTAACCATTGGCGATAAATGGACTGATTTCGTTATCACTAGATACAAAACCAACACACAACCGTATTATGTTTTAACCGATTTGAAGGAGCAAAAATTAAACGAACCCATTAGCTACACCCCAGATATAAAGGAATATTTGGCTTGGCTAAAAGACGGAATTTCAAAATTTAAATAAATAAAAACCTATATTAAAGGTCTTTTTTATCCTAAAACGTCAGTAACTTCACTTTTTAAATAGCTCAAAGCTAAAGTACTCGCCGATTGTCCGTCGAGCATACTGCTTAGTATTTTTTCCCTTAATTGGTCTGCATTGGTAACAGTTGCATCTAAAGTAGTTTTTCTAATGTTTTGAATGATGGTGTTTTTGGCAGTCAAAACCATAGTCCAGCATTGATCGGTAATATAAATCTGCTGGGTCAAATTATGCTCATACTCTTGCTCGATATGATGTATCAAAAGGTTTTGATAATCTAATTTGTCATCGTTTAATGGCGCTACTCTAATGAGTAACTTTGCTGGACTAATGCGTTCCAAAAACAACGCCAAACGTTCATATGCTTGCAAACGCAACGGCAACGATTGTTTTTGGTTTTCTTTTTGTATTAACCAGCGTCTAGTATTTTGTTGGTCAGAAAAGTAAGATTGAAATAAATAATAGGCAACACCACCCGTTATCAATGCAGGTAATGTGTAAAAAGCAAGTTCAAGAATTTTATCAGAATTCATAAGTAATATTGACTTAAATTGTTGACAAATATAATAGAAATACACTGAATTATATATTGGAATTTAGGTTTAGTAGCGTTAAATTTGTCTTTTATAATTTTAAAATTCGGTTCTACCACTATTTGAGTGGGTTTTTATATTTAAAAAAAGGATAGATAGAAAACCATTAAGAAATTAAGTTACATTAAGCCTTAATTAGCTTAATTTCTTAATGGTTTTAGTTTGCTATTTTACTTTTATAAATGTTTGGTTTTAATACCAAGCATAAGTTTCAGTAGTAATACCTTTAGTTTTATAATAAAAATTCTCAATAACTTAGCCACTTTTCAAATAATGCAACAATACATTTCCCAACTCAACGAAGCGCAACAAGAACCGGTTTTGCATAAAGACGGACCGATGATCATCATTGCAGGTGCAGGTTCTGGAAAAACGCGCGTGTTGACGGTGCGCATTGCCTATTTGATGAGTTTGGGTGTGGATGCGTTTTCTATTTTGGCACTCACCTTTACCAACAAAGCAGCACGCGAAATGAAAAAGCGTATCGGCGATATTGTGGGTGCAGCCGAAGCCAAAAATCTTTGGATGGGAACGTTTCACTCCGTTTTTGCTCGAATTCTGAGAAGCGAAGCCGATAAGTTGGGCTTTCCTTCCAACTTTACGATTTATGATACCCAAGACAGTGTTCGATTGATTTCGGCCATCATCAAAGAAATGCAATTGGATAAAGATGTTTATAAACCCAAACAAGTATTGGGCAGAATATCATCGTATAAAAACTCTTTAATTACCGTAAAAGCATACTTCAATAATCCCGAATTGCAAGAAGCGGATGCCATGAGCAAGAAGCCACGCTTGGGTGAAATCTATCAAAATTATGTAGAGCGATGTTTCAAAAGTGGTGCGATGGATTTTGATGATTTATTGCTAAAAACCAATGAATTACTCAACCGTTTTCCCGATGTGTTGGCCAAGTACCAAGACCGTTTTCGATATATTTTGGTAGATGAGTACCAAGATACCAACCATTCGCAGTATTTGATTGTACGTGCCTTATCCGATAGATTTCAGAATATTTGTGTTGTTGGCGATGATGCTCAAAGTATCTATGCCTTTCGTGGTGCGAATATCAATAACATTCTCAATTTTCAAAAGGATTATGACAATGTGAAAACCTATCGTTTGGAACAGAATTATCGTTCTACCAAAAACATAGTAGAAGCTGCCAACTCGATTATCGATAAAAACAAAACCAAACTCGAAAAAGTGGTTTGGACCGCTAACGATTTCGGACCCAAAATAAAAGTCCAACGCAGCATAACCGATGGAGAAGAAGGCCGATTTGTAGCCAGTGAAATCTTTGAACAAAAGATGCGCAACCAAATGCGTAACGGACAATTTGCTATTCTATACCGCACCAATGCGCAATCGCGTGCTATGGAAGATGCCTTGCGAAAACGCGATATTCCGTATCGAATTTATGGTGGATTATCATTCTATCAACGAAAGGAAATTAAAGATGTGTTGTGCTATTTGCGCTTGGTCATTAATCCAAAAGACGAAGAAGCTTTGGTTCGGGTTATCAATTATCCGGCACGTGGAATAGGCGATACGACAGTCGAAAAACTAACCGTTGCAGCCAATCATTACAAACGTTCCCTATTTGAGGTCATGGAAAATATTGATAAGATTGACTTAAAACTCAATTCGGGAACCAAACAAAAAATTGAAGATTTTGTCACTATGATTAAGAGTTTTCAGGTTATCAACGAACAGCAAGATGCTTTTGTGTTAACCGAACATGTGGCCAAAAAAACAGGATTAGTTCAAGAACTCAAAAAAGACGCAACGCCCGAAGGTATTGCTCGTATTGAGAATATAGAAACCTTGATGGGCGGTATTAAAGATTTCATCGAAGGACAACGAGAAATTGACGGTGCTCGTGGTGCTTTATCCGAGTTTTTAGAAGATGTAGCTTTGGCAACCGATTTAGACAAAGACACTGGCGACGATGATAGAGTAGCGTTAATGACAATTCATTTAGCAAAAGGATTAGAGTTTCCTTATGTGTTCGTGGTGGGAATGGAAGAAGATTTATTTCCGAGTGCGATGAGTTTGAATACCCGAAGTGAACTCGAAGAAGAGCGCCGCTTGTTTTATGTGGCATTGACGCGTGCCGAACATCAAGCGTATTTAACCTATGCACAATCCCGTTACCGTTGGGGAAAACTCACCGATGCCGAACCTTCGCGGTTTATTGAAGAAATCAAGGATGAGTATTTAGAATATATCAATCCAATGGATACTGGATATCGATATAAACCAAGCATGGATTTGGATATTTTTGGCGACGTAGATAAATCCAAGCTAAGATTAGCGAAACCAGTTGGCGGAACACCACCCAAAAGAAATGATAATGAACCCATTCCTTCAGCAAATATTCGTAAATTGAAACCTGTTGGCAATGCACCGAGCAATACTAATTTGTTTGATAGCAAACTAACCATTGGAAATGTCGTAATGCACGAGCGCTTTGGCAAAGGTGAAATTGTTAACCTTGAAGGAGTTGGCGCTGATAAGAAAGCCGAAATCAAATTTGAAGTAGGCGGAATTAAGAAGTTGTTACTTCGATTTGCCAAGTTGGATGTGATAGGATAATAAAATAGTTTAAAGTTGTTTAAAATGGTTTAAAACCGTTTAACAAAACAACTTTACACTATTAAACAATTTTAAACTTTTAAACTAATAAATGGCCGAATTCATCAAAATATACGAAGACAAACCCAGCGAAACTTCCATCAAAAAAGTAGTCGATGTGTTGCGTAATGGCGGTTTGGTGATTTATCCAACAGATACTGTTTATGGATTAGGTTGTGATATTACCAATACCAGAGCGCTGGAACGCATTGCCAAACTAAAAGGCATTAAGTTAGAAAAAGCCAATTTTTCTTTTGTTTGTCATGATTTAAGCAATTTATCCGATTATGTAAAACAAATTGATACCGCTACTTTCAAGATATTAAAACGAGCTTTGCCTGGACCGTATACTTTTATTTTGCCAGGCAATAACGATTTGCCCAAAGAGTTTAGAAAGAAAAAAACCGTCGGTATACGTATACCCGACAATAATATAGCTTTAGAAATAGTTAGAATGTTAGGAAATCCTATCGTTTCTACTTCCATTCACGATGAAGATGCCGTTTTAGAATATTCTACCGATCCAGAATTAATCTTTGAGAAATGGCAAAACCATGTTGACTTAGTTATTGATGGTGGCTATGGCGATAATGTGGGTTCGACCATCATAGACTTATCGGGTTATGAACCAATAGTTGTTAGAGAGGGAAAAGGCGACCCGGATATTTATTAAAAAGAAAATAGAGAAAAGAGTATAGAAGTTATTATTTAATAAAAAACGTCCCGATTTCTCGAAACGTTTTTGTCTATTCTCTATGTTCTATATTCTATTTTCTTTTTAAAAAACTATTTCTTTTGATTCTTCATTTCTTTTTCAATCATTTCATAGAATTCATCAATTTTAGGAAGTACAACAATTCTTGTTCTTCTATTGATAGCTCTGTTATCGACTGAATTATTTTCAACCAATGGAATGAATTCACCTCGTCCTGCAGCAATCAATTGCGCCGGATTAACACCTAATTCTTTTGTCAATACTCTAATGATAGCAGTGGAACGTTTTACACTCAAATCCCAGTTGTCAAGCAGTACGCCTGTTCCAGTGTAAGGAACATTGTCGGTGTGACCTTCCACCATACATTCAAATGTGGGTTTGTCATTAACAACTTTGGCCACTTTACCTAAAATTTCTTTAGCTCTATCACTCACAGTATAACTACCGCTTTTGAATAATAATTTATCAGCTATAGAAATAAAAACTACTCCTTTTTCTACGTTAACTTCAATATCTGGATCAGAAATTCCAACAGAGCTTTTCAAACTTGTTACTAATGCTAATGTTACACTGTCTTTTTTAGTCAAAGCATCTTGCATTCTGGAAATTTTCAAATCTTTTTCTTTGATGGTTTCCAATGCTTTTTCAATATTTTGAGCACCTTTTGTAGACAAAACAGTCATCTCTTTTGAGCTGTTTATTAAATCTGAATTGTTTTGCTTCAAATATTCAGCTTGCTTAGCAAGGGCATCTTTTTCAGAAAGGCATACATTCAGTTTTACTGTTGTTGAATTCAATAAATCTTGACATTCTTTGTTTTTTGCTTCTAATGCGGCAAACTGCTTCTTCGAAACACACGAAGTCAATGTTAAAAGAACTAACGAAAGGGCAACAATTACTTTTTTCATAAGGTAGAATGATTAAAATTTTAACAAATTTACGAATTATATTAGATTATAAGAGAATATATAAATGATAAACTCTTGTTAAAATAGCTTTCCAAAAATAGTGCCGTTCTTCACGAAGTACTTGTAAACAATACTTTTGATGTAATAATAATTTTCAGATTGGGGTGCCTTCCTTTTCTTCAATGTTTTGTTTATTAAATGATAATAGTGAAAATGAGCTTTAATAATTACCCAAAAATGATTAAATTTTCCTTTAAAAAGAAATTGTATCCCAGCCAAACCATCGAGCAAAAGACGCACAAAAATAATTGAAACCAATTTATTTTTCGGTAAATTTTTAGTAAGCATCAACAACGAGTTTCTAAAGTTTAAGAAAGTTTTTTTAGGATTGCTCTCATGTAGTGTTGCACCACCAACATGATATACTACCGATTTTGAAGTATATTTCGCTTTGTAACCCAAGTTAAAAGCACGCCAACACAAGTCAATCTCTTCCTGATGCGCAAAGAACTCACAGTCAAAACCATTTAGTTTTCGATAAATTTCTTTCCGAATAAAAAAACAGGCACCACTAGCCCAAAAAATTTCGGTTTCGTCATCATATTGTCCGTTGTCTTTTTCAAGCGTGTCAAAAATTCGACCTCGGCAAAAAGGATAACCAAATTGGTCAATATAACCTCCTGCTGCACCAGCGTATTCAAAGTAATCTTTTCGTTTATAATCTAAAATCTTGGGTTGTATGATACCAATTTTCGGTTCAGAATCAAAAATAGATAGGATAGGAGTAAGCCAATTTTTGGTAACTTCAACATCTGAATTTACAAGAGCATAATACTCTTCTTCCACCTGCTCCAAAGCCACATTATAACCTGATGCAAAGCCATAATTTCCATCATTCTGAATAATAGTAACAGATGGAAATTGTGCTGTAATCACTTCAATTGAGGTGTCAGTAGAAGCATTATCAACAACATAAATTTTAGCTTCATCAGAATACTCCAAAACAGAAGGCAAAAATTGCTCTAACAATTTAGCTCCATTCCAGTTTAATATTACGACGGCTATTTTTTTCAAAAGTGGATTTTATTTCATACCGTTCGGCCTTTGGCCTCGGGTGGTTATTTGGTTATTTGACTATTTGAAAAAGCTGGTAATTCATTTAAAAAAACGTATTGCTCTTTCTCAAAATCCATTTGACAAAAGTAATGATTTAGTCCATTAGTAACCATTAGGTATTGCGCCTTAAGTTTAAGGTTATAACGCGCTATTTGATCAAAAGTATTTTGTGTAATTTTAATATCTGGAGCTTTGCATTCAATCAATAAAAACAATTCGCCATTGGGATGAAAAACGACAGCGTCATAACGTTTGTTAATATCATTTATCTTAATTAATTTCTCAACATTAATATACGATTTTGGATATTTTTTCTCTTGTAATAAAAATTGAACGGTGTGTTGACGAACCCATTCTTCGGGTGTAAGGATGATAAACTTTTTCCTGATGTCATCAAAAATAGACACTTTATTTTCACTATTTTTGAAGCGAAAGTTATAGGAAGGAAAGTTGAGTTGCTGCATTAAGCAAAGATATATTTTTTTAGAGAAAAGAATATAGAACATAGAAAATAGACAAACTGCCAACTGCGACTGAACACTGAACACTAAATAATGGACGAAGTACTAAAAATAATCAACGATATCAAAGCAGGTAATATTAAGCCCATCTATTTCTTGATGGGTGAAGAGCCTTATTATATTGATAGAATCACCGAATATTTAGAGGAGAATCTTTTGACAGAAGACGAAAAAGGGTTTAACCAAATGGTACTTTATGGTCGTGATACTACAATTGATGATATTGTGGCAAATGCCAAACGTTACCCAATGATGTCAGAACGTCAAGTAGTTATTGTGAAAGAAGCTCAAGAATTATCCCGAACAATTGAACAATTAGAGAAATATGCTGAAAATCCGCAACCTTCAACCGTTTTGATATTTGCTTATAAATACAAATCGCTCGACAAACGTAAAAAAGTGACCAAGACATTAGAGAAACATGGATTGGTTTACGAAAGTAAAAAGATGTACGAAAATCAAGTAGGTCAATGGATTAAGCGTGTATTACAGGGAAGAGGTTACACTATTGAACCCAAAGCCATGGCGATGCTTGTCGAATTTCTCGGAAATGATTTGAGCCGAATAGCCAACGAATTGACCAAACTCGAAATAATTCTACCCAAAGGAAGTACCATAACTCCCAACCATATTGAAGAAAATATAGGATTTAGCAAAGACTTCAATGTATTCGAATTTAGAAAAGCGATTGGTGAGAAGAATCAATTAAAAGCATATCAGATTGCCAACTATTTTGCACAGAATCAAAAAGACAATCCAATTGTTATGACCAACGGATTGGTATTTAGTTTCTTTTCGGCACTATTACAATATCATGGCTTGAAAGATAAATCTCCATCCAATGTTGCTAAGATTCTGAGAGTAAGTCCTTATTTTGTTAATGATTACATCGCCGCTGCACACAATTTTCCAATGAAAAAAGTAAGCACTATTGTTGGAAAACTCCGTGATGTTGATGTAAAAAGCAAAGGTGTTGGCGCTAATGCTGTAACACAAGGTGATTTGTTAAAAGAATTGCTAGTGTGTATTTTTAATTAATTACATGCTCCATTCATAAAACTATGATTTATATAATTTTTTAACAGAACTATATAAATTGTTTCGTTTTCAATTGTTTAAATTTACCCACAATGGAAAGTAGCGAAGTAATAATAATTGGTGGAGGTTTGGCAGGTTTGACCGCTGCTATTCATTTGTCTTCCCTTGGACATCAAGTTGTTGTTTTTGAAAAGAATGGGTATCCAAAGCATAAAGTTTGTGGCGAATATATTTCAAACGAAGTAGTGCCCTATTTAAAATGGCTCAAACTTAATTTAGATGATTTATTTCCCACTAAAATCAACAAACTGCACTTTTCTACTACTAACGGAAAAAACATTACAGCTACTTTGCCTTTAGGCGGATTTGGTATTAGCCGATATTCATTAGACAATTATCTCTTCCAAAAAGCGGTTGACAATGGTTGTCAAATTATTCAGGAGACAGTTGAAAATATTGAATTTTCGGATGATTTTTTCACAATCACAACGTCTAATGCACTAAAATTCAAATCAAGAATTGTTCTCGGAGCTTTTGGTAAACGCTCTTCAATCGACCAAAAGATGCAGCGGGATTTCATCAAAAAAAAATCTCCTTGGCTAGCTGTAAAAGGACATTATAAAGGCATTTTTCCAGATGATGTCGTTGGGCTGCACAATTTTAAAGGCGGTTATTGTGGCGTTTCTAAAGTTGAAAACAACGTAATCAATATTTGTTATCTAGCCGATTATGATTCGTTCAAAAACTATAGAAATATAGAAGAATATCAAGTGGCTGTTGTAGAAAAAAATCCCAATTTAAAATCGATCTTCAACTCAATAACCCTAGTTTATGAAAAGCCTTTAACCATTAGCCAAATATCTTTTTCTTCAAAAAATGCTGTTGAAAATCATATTTTAATGATAGGCGATACTGCTGGTTTGATACATCCTTTATGCGGTAACGGAATGGCAATGGCGATTCATAGTGCAAAAATTGCATCTGAATTGGTAGCTAAATACTTGAGTAATGAAATACCAACGCGACCAGCCCTAGAGGAACACTATACACAACAATGGAACCATAATTTCAAACAACGATTGCATATCGGAAGTCTATTGGCATCATTACTACAAAACCCTAAGCTTTCCGCAGTAATCTATCGCATGGTAATCGTTTTTCCATTTCTTTTACCTCTAATAATTAGCAAAACGCATGGCAAACCAATAATTATAAATTCCTAACATGTTTATCAATACTTCACATCGAACAGATCAACCTGAAATCATGGATGATTTTCAAATGAAAGGCGCTATGTTGAAAGACGCTTTAGATAAAATCGCCAAAATCAATCAATTTTTAGGGGGAAACAAACTCACGCTGGAAGGTCTAAAAAGTATCCTCAAAAATAATCAATCGAAACAGAAAATAACTATTGTTGACGTTGGTTGCGGTAATGGTGATATGCTAAGAACCATTGCTGATTATGCAGAAAACAATGAATTGGATGTCGTATTGGTTGGCATTGATGCCAATCAGTTTACAGTTGATTATGCCAAAAAATTATCAGTCTGTTATCCAAACATTAGTTATCGTTGCGAAGATATTTTTAATAAATCATTTGAAAAAGTACATTACGATATTGTTTTGTGTACCTTAACACTTCATCATTTTAAAAATGATGAAATTATAAAAGTACTCAACCTATTCAGAACCAATGCAAAACTAGGAATGGTAATCAATGATTTGCAAAGAAGTACCATTTCCTATCGATTGTTTCAGGGGTTGTGCTTTATCTTTAGATTGAATACTATGGCAAGAAAAGACGGTTTAGTATCCATTTTAAGGGGATTTAAAAAACCAGAGCTGGAACAATTCTCTAAAGAATTAGAGTTCAAAAATTATTCTATAGAATGGAAGTGGGCCTTTCGATATCAATGGATAATCAACACAAAGCAAGAAATTAAAATATAATTATAAAGAACAGCCAAATGAGTGTTAGGATAAAAGCCGTAGCGAAAGAATTACCAAAATATTCAAGAACAACCGAAGAAATCATACCCCTTTTGGAAGGTTGGCTTGTCGGACAGGAGGATCGTTTTATCCGTAAAGTAAAAAAAATATTCGAAGGTGCTATGGTTGATCAACGGTATTCCATCATGGAACCTCTGGAAGTTTTTACCCACACCTCTTTTGAAAAACGTAATGCCATTTATGTTCGCGAAGTAATAACTCTTGGAGAAAAAGTGTTAGATAAAGCACTGAAGAAAGCCAATTGGAAACCGGAGACTTTAGATTATATTATTACCGTCAGTTGCACCGGAATCATGATACCATCGGTTGATGCCTATTTAATCAATTCACTAAAACTTCGTCAGGATATTGTCAGGTTACCAGTTACCGAAATGGGTTGTGCTGCGGGTATATCGGGTATGATTTACGCCAAGAATTTCCTTCAAGCTAATCCAGGGAAACGTGCAGCAGTGATAGCGGTCGAAAGTCCAACGGCAACATTTCAACTCGATGATTTTTCGATGGCCAATATTGTTTCTGCAGCTATCTTTGGTGACGGTGCTGCTTGTGTTTTACTTTCTTCACATGATGAAGATAAAGGTCCAGAAATACTCGCCGACGATATGTATCACTTTTACGATGCGATTCACATGATGGGTTTTAAGTTGGTAAATAGTGGTTTGCAAATGATGTTGGATGTTGAAGTTCCAGAAACTATTGCTTCTCATTTCCCCGATATAATTCATCCATTTTTAGAAAAAAATCAACTAAAAATTGAAGATATCGACCATTTAATATTTCATCCTGGCGGAAAAAAAATTGTACAAACGGTTGAAGATTTGTTTTCTGATTTAGGTAAAAATATTGATGATACTAAAGAAGTCTTACGATTGTATGGCAATATGTCAAGCGCTACCGTTTTATATGTTTTAGAACGTATAATGGACACTAATCCTAAAAAAGGCGAAAAGGGATTGCTCTTAAGTTTTGGACCGGGATTTTCAGCACAACGAATGCTAATAGCGTTTTGAATAATGTATAGGAATATAATCGATAAGCTGCCGTATTCAAAACCTTTTCTCTTCGTGGATGAGCTTCATCATATAAACGAAAATGGAGTAGAAGGTACGTTTACATTCAATGCTGATTTAGACTTTTATAAAGGACACTTTAAAAATAATCCAATTACGCCTGGCGTTATTTTAACCGAAGTTATGGCACAAATTGGAGTTGTTTGTCTTGGAATCTATTTATTAGGAAATGACTTCAATTCGGAATCTAAAGTCGCACTTACATCGTCTGAAATAGAATATCTTAAACCCGTTTATCCAAACGAAAAAGTTACTGTAATTTCAGAAAAAGTGTATTTCAGATATAGCAAACTAAAATGCAAAGTAAAAATGCTCAATGCCAATGGTGAAGAAGTTTGCCAGGGTACACTAGCCGGAATGATATTATAAATGAAAAGAAGAGTGGTGATAACAGGTCTTGGAATCGTAGCTCCAAACGGAGTTGGGCTCGATGCGTTTACCTACGCCATAAAAAACGGTATTTCAGGCATAAAGCACAATCCTGAATTAGAACGGTTACAATTCGCTTGTCAAATTTCGGGAACACCTGAGATCTCGGAAGCATTAAAAAGAGACTATTTTACCGAACTAGAATTACGAAATTTTAATTCAACTGGAATTTTATACGGAGTCATTGCCGGAATAGAGGCATGGAAAGATGCGGGTTTGCAAATCGAACAAAACGAAAATCCTGATTGGGATTCGGGAACCATCTTCGGAACCGGAACTTCGGGTATAGAAAAATTCAGGGAAAGCATTTATAAAATAGACGATTTTCAAACCCGAAAATTGGGAAGCACTGCTGTAGCACAAACAATGAATAGTGGTGTGAGCGCCTATATTAGCGGAAAGCTTGGCTTAGGCAATCAGGTTTCAACGAATTCCTCAGCTTGTACGACAGGAACCGAAAGTATTCTAATGGCATACGAACGAATTAAGGAAGGAAAAGCCAAACGGATGCTTGCTGGAAGTACCAGCGACAGTGGACCTTATATTTGGGGTGGTTTTGATGCGATGAAAGTGTGCACTTTTAAACATAATGAAACTCCAGAACAAGGTTCGAGACCAATGTCGGCAAGTGCTTCAGGATTTGTTCCCGGAAGTGGTGCTGGAGCTTTGGTTTTGGAAGATTTAGAATCGGCTATGGCTCGTGGTGCCCGAATTTATGCCGAAGTTTTAGGAGGTAATGTAAACTCGGGTGGGCAACGTGGCATGGGAACAATGACAGCACCAAATGCTGTAGCGGTGCAAAAATGTATTCGAGATGCCATGACTGATGCCCAAATAACTTCGGATGCAATTGATGCCATTAACGGACATTTGACGGCGACAAGTAAAGATGCTTTAGAAATTCAAAATTGGAGCGAAGCATTGAACCGAAACGGAATTGATTTTCCATACATCAATTCTTTGAAATCGATGGTAGGACATTGTTTATCGGCTTCAGGAAGTGTTGAAAGTGTGGCTTCGGTATTGCAGTTGTATCAAGGATTTATTTTTCCAAACACAAACTGCAATGATGTACACCCCGAAATAACCAATTGTATTGATGCTTCTAGAATTCCGCAACAACGAATTGAAAAAGATATCACTATCTTAGCCAAAGCCAGTTTCGGTTTTGGTGATGTGAACGGATGTGTGATTTTAAAAAAATATAAGTAAACTATGGATAAAGCAGCTATAATTGAAAAGCTAAAGACTATTGTAAAACCGTTTGTCAAAAATGAAGAAGCGTTTAATAGTATCAATGAGAATACCGATTTTATTGCTGATTTGAATATTAATTCGGCAAATTTAGTTGATATAGTTTTGGATGTTGAAGAAGCATTTAGCATTGAAATTGATAACCAATCAATGGAGCAAATGTTGACAATCAAAGCGGCACTAACTATTATTGAAACAAAACTAGCCGAAAAATGATAGGAAATGACGTTATCGATTTGGCGCTGGCACGAAAAGAAAGCAATTGGAAACGCTATGGGTTTTTAAATAAAATCTTTACAACACAAGAGCAAGCATTAATAGCAAATGCTCAAAATCCTGAAAGTACCGTTTGGAGTTTGTGGAGCAGAAAGGAAGCGGCCTATAAAATTTATAACCGTCAAACACAAATAAGAGGGTATATTCCTATTCAGTTGGAGTGTTTTGATTTAGAACAAAAAGATGGAGTACTTTTCGGAAAAGTAGTTTGTTATGACGCTATTTATTTCACGAAAACCTACATTACTTCTGAGTATATAGAAACAATTGCTGTAGTTCAAATGGATGATTTCAAGAATTTAAAATACTTAAATTCGAAAGTGGCCATTAGTAAAATAAATGGCATTCCAAATTATTACGATACGGAAAATATGATATTAAAACCACTTTCCAAAAGCCATCATGGACGTTTTGAAAAATGTATCGGTTTCATTTAATTTTACTTACTTTTAAAATATAAACATCAACAATAAAAAAATGGAAACAACTAATGTAAAAGCATTCGGTACCGAAAGTACTACTGCACCGCTAAAAGAAATGAGTATTGCCCGAAGAGTAGCATTACCCAAAGATATCGAAATTGAAATCTTGTATTGTGGCGTTTGCCATTCCGATTTACACACGGCACGAAATGATTGGGGATTTACCACCTATCCGGTAGTTCCTGGTCACGAAATTGTGGGCAAAGTAACCAAAGTTGGAAATGAAGTTAGCAAATTAAAAGTGGGTGATTTTGCTGCGGTTGGTTGCTTGGTCGATTCGTGCCGTATGTGCAGCAGTTGTGAACAAGACTTAGAGCAATATTGTTTAAACGGATGGGTTGGTACTTATGGTGGTCAAGACAAATATCTGGGTGGATTTACACATGGTGGTTATTCTGAAAAGATTGTAGTCGATGAAGATTTTGTTTTGAAAGTACCGTCTAATTTAAACTTAGCAGCTGTTGCACCTTTGCTTTGTGCCGGAATCACAACATGGTCGCCATTGCGTCACTGGAAAGTTGGTAAAGGAAGTAAAGTAGGCGTAGTCGGGCTAGGAGGATTAGGACATATGGCTATAAAACTCGCCAAAGGATTAGGAGCCGAAGTAACACTTTTTTCAAGAAGTTCAGATAAAGAAAAAGATGCGATGCATTTAGGAGCTGATGCTGTAATCATTTCTACAAATGCAGATCAAATGGCGTCAGTGGTAGGTAAATTTGATGTCATTATTGACACGGTACCTTATGTTCATGATATCAATCCGTATATTTCAACATTGGCCATTAGCGGAACTCATGTTATAGTGGGTTATTTGGGAGGATTAGAGCCTTTTTTAAATACAGTTCCAATGATTATGGGTAGAAAATCGGTTGCCGCTTCTTTGATTGGAGGCATAGCTGAAACTCAGGAGATGCTTGACTTTTGCGGTAAACACAACATCGTTTCTGAAATTGAAATCATAAAAATGCAAGAAATTAATGAGGCCTATGAAAGAATGCTAAAAAGTGATGTTCGTTATCGATTTGTTATAGATATGGCTTCGCTTAAATAAATTAGAAATTGTAATTACTATTCTCTTTACTATTTTTTTTGTTTTATGATTTTTTGAACTGTTGTGTTTTCAACAGGCTTTGCTTTTATAAAATTTGTCGAATTTTTTTGGCATTTCCGCTAACTTTCGCCTGATTCATTCTGTGTCGAAGTTTTACCGCTTTGTTGTAAAGATATGTGAACTTTTGTCTGAATATTTTCCGGCTAAGAATAATACAATCTGCCATTACGCGAAAGTGCTATTGGCAGTAATTTTATTCTATCCAAAAGTGTCCAATTGAGTATGTTTTTGCTTTCCCACTAATTACAACACGATTTCCTTTGTCTTCACAATATAGTTTTCCCATTCGCTCTGACACTTGAAGTGCATAAAGGTCTTTTTTATTGAGTCTTTCTGCCCAAAAAGGAATTAGGGAACAATGTGCTGAACCAGTTACAGGATCCTCCAAAATTGATGCTTGAGGAGTAAAAAATCTTGAAACAAAATCACACGCATCACCAATTGCTGTTACAATTACTCCACCAGGATCAAGATTAATTTCATCAAACAATTGTCGGTCAATTTTAATGTTCCTAATTTCTGTTTCGTTTTCGTAAACTAACACATAGTCTCTTGCTTTTAAAACTTCTTTTGGTTTTATGTTTAAAGATTTTAAAATCGACTCTGGCAAATTATCAGCAGTAGGCATTCTTGAAGGGAAATCCATTTTGTACGTGTCTTTTTGAACCAAAACGTTTAAATCTCCACTTAAAGTTTCAAAAATAATTTTATCGCTTTTGTAATTAAGTAGTGTCTTTAAGCAATGAGCAGTTGCCAGAGTTGCGTGTCCACACAAATCCATTTCAATTTCAGGAGTGAACCACCGTAAATGAATTTTATCTCCTTTGGATACAAAAAAAGCAGTTTCAGCAACCGCATTTTCTTTCGCTATTTTTAACATTATATCTTCAGGTAACCATGCTTCAAGAGGTACAACACAAGCTGGGTTTCCACCAAATGTGTGGTCTGTGAATGCGTCAATTTGATAAAGAGTATATGTCATTTTATGTTTTTTTAAATTACTGGTATGTTCTGCAGCTTGGCGCAGTTGAGAGTTTTGGAACTTTTCATTTTCTGTTAAAGATAAAAATTCTTGCGAAACGTAAACATGAACTTACAACAAAATTCGCAATTAAATAAAATCCTTTTTGCACACAATATTCCAAATAAATCCCTTTTTTTCAATTTATTTATTTGTTTTTATTGACTGTTTATTTTTTCCTTTACGATGTGACATTTTATCCTTGATTAGGTTATAAATACAATCAATCTATTTCAAAATAAAATCTTTTTAAAACTAAAATTATGGGTGCAACACCTACTGAGGGAAAAAAGAAAACTTTTAAAGTAAAATTTTAAAGAAAAGTTTAAAGAAGCATTTATAGAAGATTATATTAATGTAGTCTATCTGTCGTTTTATTTTGAAGTCTTCGGTACTTACAAAAAATAAACTTTCTTCTACTAAATTAATAAGAAGTCAAATTTTAAAATAAATAAGCAAACGCTAATCCAATGTTGAAAGTAAGTAAGGAAGGGTTATAGGTTCTTGTGTAAGTTGTTGATGTTCCTCCTTCTGGAGTATAAACAGTTTTATTATTTTTAAATGACAAAAATCCATTCGATAAATTAAACGATGGCATTAATGCAAAGTGTTTGCCTAGTTTTGATTTTAACCCAATACCTATTTCATAGGCAAAACCAAATGAATTGCCGGATTCTATGCTAATCACCCTTGTGTTGCCTTGATTTGTTGCATCCACATTAATTTCTGGCGAAGTACCATACATAAAACCAATCAATCCTTTGGGCAATATGCTAATTCGTTTTGTTATCGGGAACACATAAAACATTCCCACATAAGCAGAAGTAAACTGCCAATTTTTACTATCAACTTTATAATCTACGGATGGACTAATATTATTTAATTCAACAGCAAAACTATTGGCATCAGTCGAGAAAGATTGATATCGAATTACAGCTGCTGCACCATAGTTTTTCTTAATATGATAACCTGCATTAAAATCAAATTTGGTTCCTGTATTTGCAAAACCAGAATTTTTACCAAAAGAGTTTAAATCTACATCATTGTCTTTAAAATCGCCTAATGGAAAACTTTTTCCGTAAGAAAGACCTATAAAATATTTTGGTTCTTCGTTTTGGCTATAGATGGTCTGAATGCTTAATAAGAGTACTAAAAGTAATATTAGTTTTTTCATTTTTAATAAAGAGTATATGTTTATAAAAGCACCTTTTTTTTGTAAACATTGGTTTTAATAAGATTCTATTTGTGGTAATTAATTACAATTTTTTTGAATACTTAGCGCTAAATATAATTAGACAAGCAAAAATAATAAAATAGTTGTAATAAGAACAAAAAAAGTTGTGAGACGAAAAAATAGTATAGTAAAGTCTAGCACGCAAATTGTGATTAATTTTTTAAAAATCTAACGTATTGATTTGCAATTTCTACTTACTATTTAGATTAAAACAAATTTATATACAAATAGAACATTTTTGAAAACAATTCGTTGCTCACTATACTTGGGGTCACTTTATCAATAAAAATCGACAAGAAGTGTTAAAATATTGATGTAAACCTTTTTGGAATTTTAAATTTAATAACATATAAAATTTGCGAGAATTTGTTAATTTTCTTATTATTGCTTTCTTTTAATCATTAAAAATCAATACATAGAAAGATGAGTGCAACTATTGACGAAACCAAAAAGAAAAGTTTTAAAGAAAAGTTTAAAGAAGAATTCATTGAATACTGGATAAATGTCCTGTATTTGTCGTTTTACTTTGGGGTGTTTTTCACCTATAAAAGATTGGTATTGGCACATTATGAAATAGATTATAAAGAGTATGGTGCTGCTCTAATAAGTGCTTTAATTTTAGGCAAAGTAGTATCTATTATTGGGTTAACTAAGATAGGCAGAAAAACTAGCGAGGGTCATTTAGCTTTATTAACTACTTATAAAACTTTTGCATTCACTCTTTGCATTATAGTTTTTAACGTATTGGAGAAATTTATTGTTGGTTTTTATAACACTTCCACTTTTGACGGAGCAGTCAGTAATATAACTCATGAACTTTTTACCTATGAATATCCTGCTCGTTTGTTAATTATTTTTAGTTCATTTATACCGTATTTTGCAATGAAAGAACTCTCCAATGCGGTGGGTCATAAAAAAGTAATTGACCTTTTTTTTAAAGGAAGTAATAAAGTAAATTAAAAAGTATTATTATTTTTAAGCTTAAAAAAAAATAATAGCCAACACCTAATGATGACTAATTTTATCAAAAAAAAAATCAAAATTTATTTCCTTCTAGTGACGCTATTTTGTTCTGGGAAAAGCGTGATTTATAGTCAACAGAATGATTTAAACAACACAAGACCAATTCAACTAGAAGAAGCTATTCAATTAGGAATTCAAAATAACCGACAACTTAAAGTTGCCAATACTAATGTCGCTATTGCAAACGAAGATTTAAGTCAAGCTAAGATTTCTAAAGCACCACGGTTTGGTCTAAATATAGACTACAACTATATCGGTAATCCAAAAATATTTGAAGGATTTTATGACAAGAGTGTCACGGTAGATTATTTTGATTATCAAACTGTTGGAACACTTGTTGCCTCAATGCCTTTATATTATGGTGGATTAATAAAAAATAAAATTGAAAGTCAAAAATTGGTAACACAAATTCAGGAAACGGTTGTTAAAATGACCGAAGCGGAAGTGAAGTTAGCCATAACACAACAGTTTTTTACCTTAGAAAAATTATACCAACAAATTGAAGTGACAAAACAAAATATTAGTAACACCGAACTGCGAATCAAACAGTTAAAATCTCGTGTTGAAAACGGACAAAATCTTAAGAGTGATTTGCTAAGAACAGAGTTGCAACAATCAAATTTTCAGGTTTCCGTATTTCAAGATGTCAACAACATTAAATTGGTTAGTAATTATTTAGACATTTTAATAGGTCTTCCTACAGATACTGTGCTGAAACCTGTTTTAGTGGAAAACATATTGCCATCAAAAGAATTAACTATTGAAGAAATACTTGCCGAAGCATATCAAAACAGGTATGAAATAAAACAATCAGAGATTAATGTTAAATTATACGAATCGTTTTTGAACTCAACTAAAAGTGGTTTCAAACCAAATCTTAGCGCCAACTTTATTTTTAATTCGCAGTATCCAGCCCAGTGGCCAAATTTTACAAACAATACCCTTAATTTTTGGGCTGCAGGACTTTCTTTAAGCTGGGATATTTCTAGTTTTTACAACCTAAAACATCGAGTAGGAAGTGACAAATTACAAATTGATAAAAGCAATACACAACTACAAATTGTTAAAGATGAAATTGATAAAGAAGTGAAAAAAGCTACTGTACGATATGCAGAAACTAAAAAAAACATCCCTACTTTTTTAAAGAATGTTGAACTAGCTCAAAATCATTATAAGATAATAAAAAGTCGATATGATAATGATTTTGCACTTATCAGTGATATGGTAGATGCCGAAGTGCAATTGAATTCTGCAAAAATATCACTTATCAATGCCAATCTAGATTTGATTATTCAATTCTATTCTCTGAAATATGCCATGGGTAAACTTTAAACCAATATCACTATGAACGAAGAAAATATACCGAACGAGACTGTTCAAAAAGAGGATAAAAAGAGAAATACACTATTAAAAATTCTATCGTTTGTCTTTTTAATTGCTGGAGGAATTTGGATATTGAGTTTGTTTTTTGATTTCAAAAGTTACGAGTCAACAAATAATGCACAAGTAGAATCGTACATCAACAATATAGCTGCTAGAGCTACAGGACATATTATTGATATAAAATTTGAAGCCAATCAAGCCATAAAAAAAGGCGATACTTTGATACTTTTAGACGATGAAGAATATCGTATAAAAGTGAAACAAGCCGAAGCTGATTTGGCATCAGCAGAAGGAAATCTACATTCTTTACAACAAGCTACTGTTACTTCCCAATCAAATCAAGCAGCCACAAAAGCGAAACTAGCCGGTGATATGGCTAGTCTTGAAAAAGCCGAAAAGGATTACGAACGATTTAGAAATATGTATGCCGATTCAGCAGTAACAAAAAATCAATACGATCAAGTAGTCGCTAAGTTAAAATCAACGCGTGCCTACCTTCAAGCGGGTCAGAGTGAATTACAAGCAAGTGGTTCGATAGCAAAACAAAGCCAAACCAATCTTGAAGCTGCAATTGCTACTGTAGCAAGAAAAAAAGCCGATTTAGAAGCTGTCAAACTTCAATTATCTTATACCGTTATAACTTCACCTATTGATGGCTTTGTTGGAGAACGCACTCTTTCTGTTGGTGATTTGGTCAATACAAATCAAGTGGTAGCTTCAATAGTTATGAATCAAAAAATTTGGGTTATAGCCAATTTTAAAGAAACACAAATTGAAAGAATTAAAAAAGGTCAAAAAGTTACCATTATAGTTGATGCGCTCAATGATAAAAAATTCAAAGGAGTTGTAGCGAATTCTTCCCCAGCCACTGGAGCAAAATTCTCGATGGTCGAACCTGATAATTCAACAGGAAATTTTGTAAAAGTGACGCAACGAATTCCTGTAAAAATAGAATTTGAAGCTAGCCCTGAAGATTTAATTGATGTAAAACCTGGAATGAATGTAACGGTTGAAGTAAAAAAATAAAACATGTTTGGACTAAAAAAAGGAAGTATTCTCATTCTCGTTGGCTTATACATACTTACCATTCCTTTTTTTAATGCGCTAAATGTAACGAGTTACGATACTTCGCAAATTTTAGGTCACTTTGGCGAATCTACAACGGTTTTTGCCTACGCAACCTACATTCCTGTATTTGTCATGATAGCTTTTATTCCGCTTGCGCTAAAAGTTGCCAAACAAATTCCAGTTCGAACCCTGATTTTATCTGCCAGTTTTTTAGCAATAACATGCAATACGGCATCGTTATATACCACAAATATTATATGGTTTACTTTTTGGCGTTCCCTTTTAGCCATTATTTCGATATTGGGAATATTTGCTTCTTTATTACCTATTTTAATAAAGTACAATCCAAAATTCAATATGCCCATAATGTATGGTATTATTCAATTTATAATACAAGGAAGTCAGCACATCTATAAATATCTTGGCGCACAGTTTACCAGTATTTATGACTGGACTTTTAGCGTATATTTTCTAAACATCAACTTCTTTGTTTGTATCATGTTAGCATGGCTTTTTTACAGAAAAGATGTGGCACCAATGAAAGTAAAATTTCAATTTGATTGGAGAGGTTGGCTTATTTTAGTTTTATTTTTCACTATCATTCTATTTCTTTGTGCAGAAGGACAAACTAGAAATTGGTTTTCTGATTCTAAAATTTCACTAGCAGTTGCTTTGTTAATAGTTATAGTTGGTGTTTATTTAGTTCACGTTAGGTATACCAAAGAGCCGTTAATCAATACCGATGTTTTTAAATATAAAAATGTAGTCATTGGTACTTTCCTTTTCTTTTTAACGGGTTTAATAAATGGAACCGGATCAGTAGTAACCGGTTTTATGTCAAATATACTGGGTTTCGACAGCATCTATCAAGCAAAAACGCACTTAGCCATTCTCATTGGACTAATCATTGCCGTTCCACTATCAACCTATCTTTTGTATAAACGAATTCATTTGGCCACGATTTGGATTGTAGGTTTTGCTTGTTTTGGATTGTATCATATTGCGATTTACTTCAGATTGTATCCAGGCATAGCACCTATGGATTTCTTGCTTCCTTTAATCTTCAAAGGATTAGGGATTGGTTTTTTGTATACGATTGCCTCTTTATACATTTCGGAAGGTGTTCCAAAAGATTTAGGCGATTCCCGAATGATGAGTGGAATTATAGCTAGAGTGATAATAGCAACATTACTGTGTGGTGCTATTTTAGGCACTACAATTTCGAATACCAAAACACAACATAAAACCGGTTTAAGTCAGCAATTAACTCAAGGAAATACTCTGGCTGTTAGTCAATTAAAGAAATATAAAATGCTATTTTTGCAAATGGGTGCTTCTCAAACTGAAGCACAAAAAATGGCAGAAAGACAACTTTCTAGCCAAACAACACAAGCATCTATTTTATTAGCTTATAAAGACATTTATCTTGTTATGGCCGCAATTTGCTTCTTCCCAATTATTGTATTATTACTATTCAAACTTGGAAGAAGACCTATTGGAAAAGTAGAAACCGAACCAATTCCATTATAATTTAGTATTTTTATTTCTGTTTAGAATTACAAATTATGACTAATAAAATGAAACGACGAATATTAAAAAATATATGGGCAAATGAAAGTGGGCTCAGTGGAATGTTAGTATTACTTTTAGTAATGCACTTTATTCTAATTCCAATATTTGGTAGTCATGCACTCTTTTCGATAATGCTCGATATATTTTGGATGCTTTTACTGACTACAGGAATTTTTTCACTTGCAAAGAATAAGAGACAAGCAATTATTATTTCTATTGTGCCATTTTTGTTCATAGTAATAAGTTGGATTAGCACATTTAATAAGACTACATTTATACAAACTACCGAACTAATTCTGTCTGTTTTAACTTTTGTTTTATTAATCACCATAGTATTGATAAAAGTATTCGAACCCGGACCAGTGACAATTTTTAGAATAATTGGTTCTGTAGTTGTTTATATGCTTATTGCAAATTTATGGTCAATAGTTTACATTTATATCTTCAATAACATTGAAGGGTCTTTTCAAATCACATTGCCACCATTTGAGACAAATAGTTTACAGGCCAATTTTTTATATTTTAGCTATATAACATTAACAACAACTGGTTTTGGTGATATTGTACCTCTTCATCCTTTAGCGAGATCATTAGTGCAGGTCGAAGCAATGATTGGGGTTTTGTATCCTGTTATACTTATCGGAAAACTAGTTTCAGACAACACCAGTAAACCTAAAAACTAAATAATAACACCAACCTCTAACAAATAAAAATGAAAAACCCTAGTGAAATTAACAGCAAAAATATTTTTGAAATCATTCTTCAATTAGGACTCGTATTTCTGGTTTTGGCCTTTTGTGCAAAACTATTATCGCCATTTGTAATGCCCGTACTTTGGGCAATTATATTTGCGATAATATTGCATCCCATCTATAATTTTCTGCAAAAGAAATTAAAAGGACGCAAAAGCATGGCTTCCTTTCTAATAATTAGTTTGATATTATTACTCTTGTTTATACCTGCTTTCTATTTTTTCAGTGCTGTAACTTCAAATGTATTGGACTTAAAATCACAAATTGAGACCAACACACTTAAAATTCATGCTCCAACTCAAAAAATTAAAGATTGGCCAATAATAGGAAACAAACTCTATGACTTTTTATATGCAACATCCACAAACTTGAAACAAGCTATGATTGATTATAGAGAGCCAATAGTAGAAATTTCTAAAAAAGTAGCCGGAAGCGTTGTTAGTTCAGCAGTTGGTTTTTTGCAAATAATTTTATCCATAATCATAGCAGGAGTTTTTTTGGTTTCGAGTAGTGCTCAAAAATTAGCTACTAATTTTATCATGAGAATTGCAGGGAGCAGAGGTGAAGAAATACTTAATATTTCAACATCTACAGTGCAACAAGTAGTTAAAGGAATTATTGGTGTAGCAATCATTCAAACTATCATACAAGCAGTGGGACTTTTCCTTTGTGGTGTTCCGTTTGCTGGGATTTTAACATTACTGTGTTTTATGTTATCTATTATTCAAATTGGTCCTATACTAGTCAATATTGGGGTAATCATCTATTTATTTTCGACTGGCGACAGTAATACTGCTGCAATTTTTTGGACCGTATATTTCCTCTTAAGTGGCCTTTCGGATAATGTGTTAAAACCCATTTTGTTAGGCAAAGGCGCTGTTGTGCCGATGCTCGTGATTTTCCTTGGAGTAATTGGCGGTTTCATCATGTCTGGGTTTATCGGAATGTTTATAGGTCCAATTGTGTTTTCTATTGGGTATAAATTATTCTCTTCGTGGTTGGAGGATTTGCCAGAGAATTATTAATTAATTTTGTGTTGATTATTATAAAAAAATTATACGCTTAAAAAATGGAAAAAACATGCGCATAAGATGACAAACTAAGATAAAATATAGCAATTTTATAGGCATGTATACTAGTTACTGGCAAGGCTACCGCAGAATCAAGAATATAAATTACTAAACTAATAAAGTTTTTTATGACGACAACTGTAAAGCAAAGAATCCTGTCAATAGACATCCTTCGTGGAATTGTAATGGTGATAATGGCTCTTGATCACGTGAGAGATTATTTTCACATCACTTCTTGGACAGATGATCCATTAAATTTAGAAACTACAACACCTGCTTTATTTTTCACAAGATATATTACGCATTTTTGTGCGCCAACATTTGTATTCCTGTCTGGAGTTTCCATTTACTTACAAAGTCTGCGAAAAACCAAAAGCGAGTTGAGCGTCTTTTTGATAAAACGTGGTTTGTGGTTGATGTTTGTAGAAGTTGTCATTATTTCTTTTGCGTGGTCCTATAATCCCAACTACAATTTCTTTTTTCTACAAGTGATATGGGTAATCGGAGTGAGTATGGTCTTACTTGGAGTATTGATACACACTTCTTATAAATTTATTTTAGCCTTAGGATTGCTGTTTGTATTGGGACACAATCTTTTGGACTTTGTTGAAGCGGCAAAGGATTACAAACCAACATTCCTGTGGGATTTATTGCATCACGGGAACTTTGCAGTTCACAATTTATGGGGATCGCATTCGGCTATACTGTTTTATCCAATTATTCCCTGGTCTGGATTGATGATGCTGGGCTATTGTTCCGGTATCTTTTTTACTTCAAAATATTCAAAAGAGCAAAGAGCTAAAATAATTACCAGAATAGGAGGTGGTTTATTATTGCTTTTTGTCGCTTTGCGATTTATAAATGTTTACGGAAATCCAATAGTTTGGAGTATTCAAAAAACTAATTTTTATACCTTTTTATCTTTTATAAACATACATAAATATCCACCATCGTTGATGTATATGTGCGTCACAATAGGTATTGCGCTACTTTCTTTAGTTCTTCTCGAAAGGTTAGAAAACAGCTTCACCCGAACGATATCAATTTTTGGAAGAACAGCTTTCTTCTATTATATTTTGCATCTTTATTTAATACACTTGTTAGCAACACTAAATTTTTATTTTAACGGACATTCCGTAAAAGAGAGTATAGATAATATTCAAAACTATGTTTGGTATTTCAACATACCAGGCGAAGGATATGGATTGCCAGAAGTTTATTTGATTTGGATTGTGGTAATTCTTATTTTGTTTCCTTTGTGTAAATGGTATGATAACTACAAGCAAAGCCATAAAGAAAAATGGTGGTTGAGTTATTTATAATTGAAACAAAAAACTTGCTGATATGAAGAAGCCCAGCCACTAACAGCGGTTTCTCGCAATTGCGAATATTGTGGTAAGTTCACGTTTACGTTTCGCAAGAATTTTTATCTTTAACAGAAAATATGCCGTTACGAAATCGCCACTTCATGAAGGCGGAACGTTACCACTCAGTTTCCTCAAATTATACTCAGAAAACAATCAGCAGAAAAGTCGCTGGAAATTTAAATTCACTTCTACTCAATTTTGCCAGAAAATGGAAAGCGAAACTCGAAGTTTACGAAAAATATTATGGCAAAATTTTGCGGAAAAAGTTTCTGTGGAAAAGTTGTAACAAAAAAACTGTAACAATTTAAAATGTTACAAAAAAATTGTTACAAAAGTTACAGAAAAATGGAAAGGGAAACTGAAAGTAGAAAAAGGAAAGTGGAACTGGTTACTTTGCGTGCTCAAGTCAGTAGGAAAACCGAAGTGGTAACAGCCGTTCAAGAAATGGCGAAAATGTGCAAAATTCACGTTTTTCTTTTGCAAGAATTTTATCATAATGGAAAATAAATGGAAAAAAATAAAATAACATTTAATAAAACTCGAAAACATTCGCTAAATAGCGGTGCTGTTGTTCCAAAGCTAATTATTTTTCTGGGCGTAATTGGCGGTTTCATCATGTCAGGGTTTATTGGAATGTTTGTTGGTCCAATAATTTTTTCAATTGGGTATAAATCATTCGACGCTTGGATGGCGGACAAACCAGATAATAGCTCAATCAGTTAAAAAATTCATTTAATTTTTCAAAAAATTAAAATAGTGTCAAATATTTATTTTAATTTTGATTTCAGAAACAAGTAAAAACTAAAACAAAAATTATGAAAAAATCAATGCAATTTATTTCCGCCTTACTTTTATTTTCTAGTTCTATACTGTATAGCCAGCAAATAAACAATACTACTTCGTCTAATAATAAGAAAGCAATTCGAGTAAATCTTTATGGCTCGTATACTTTTGAAGATAGTTTTGATTCCTATTATGATGCAGGAAATTATTATCAAGGCCAATTACAAGATGGGATGCAATATGGTGCTGGAGTAGAATTTGAGATACATCCTAACACATTTCTTGAATTATCCTATTTAAGACAGGATACCAATGCACCAACACAGTATTATAATGGTGGACTATTTGATAAATATGCTGATTTTGATGTAACTATGAATTATATTATGTTAGGAGGTAATCATAGTTTTAGACGACCTAATTCCCAAATTGAAGGTTTTGGCGGACTGATGGCAGGTATGGCCATTATAGATATTAAAAACCCAAATAGTAATTATTCAGATTCTGTAACAAAATTTGCTTGGGGTGCAAAAGGTGGCGCCATTATTTGGGCAACTAAAGCAATTGGTGTTAAGTTACAGGCGCAACTTTTATCCGTAACGCAATCTGTTGGAGGAGGTATCGCTATAGGTACCGGAGGCGTAGGTGCAGGCGTAAGCAGTTATTCTTCTATTTATCAATTTTCTTTAGGTGGTGGACTTGTTTTTGCATTAGGTCAATAAAGTAAAAGTTCAATTCTTTGAGAATTTTAAAAACAACTATTTACTTTTATCCTTAATCATGTTCGTTATCAGATTTAAAACGAAAAGATGCAAAAGCTTTAAGTAAGGAATAAACTTTATTATTTAGTTAAAAATAAACAAACGGTCATCATTGTGATGACCGTTTGTTTTATGAAAGTGAGTGTTTTGAATAAATTTAAAAACTAACACGTTTCTTTCTTTCATGTTAAATTAACATAAAATAATTGATTTTATTCATTTATTTTTAAATAATTGTTATTAAATTCGCAAAATTAATGTATCAAAAACTGAATATTTAAAAAGATGAAAAAAAATTTTAATGTAGTTTTTTATGCTGTTTCAGCATTGCTATCAATTAATACTTATGCCCAAACAACAGAAACTCGTAGGGTACTTCCTATGACACCGCCAGTAGGCAAGCCATATACCGAAGAGGATGCACGAAAAGCAACCGCTCCTCCACAATGGGAAGTAAAAGCACCAAAAGGCGCGCCCAATGTCATTTTAGTATTGGTAGATGATTTTGGTTTTGGTATGAGTAATACATTTGGCGGGCCAATTAACATGCCTTTTGCTGATAAATTAGCAGCAAACGGATTACGTTACAACCGTTTTCATACCACCGCCTTGTGTTCTCCATCAAGAACTGCACTACTCACTGGTCGCAATCACCATAGTAATAACATGGCTGGTATTACCGAAGTTGCAACTGCATTTCCTGGCAATACAGGAGTGAGGCCACTATCTATTGCACAAACTGCAATGGTATTAAAACTGAACGGTTTTAATACAGCTCAGTTTGGTAAAAATCACGAAACACCAGCTTGGCAAATTCATAGTTCAGGATCTTTTGAAAATTGGCCAACCGGTCAGGGCTTTGAAAAGTTTTATGGATTTATGGGTGGTGAAACTAATCAGTTTTTCCCTGGCGTTTGGAATGGAACAACCCGTGCTGAAGTAGATACTGAGGATCCAAATTATCATTTCACTACCGATATGACAAACAATGCGATTGAATGGATGAAAGCACAGCAATCAATGACACCAGATAAGCCTTTTTACATGTATTTTGCTCCGGGAGCTTGTCATGCACCACATCAACCACCTGCAAGTTATATTGACAAATACAAAGGAAAATTTGACGGTGGTTGGGACGAACTTCGTGAAAAAACATTGGCTCGCCAAATAGAGATGGGAATTGTTCCTAAGGGTACTAAATTAGCACCAACGGATGCTTTTATTAAACCATGGAATTCTTTAACGCCTGTTCAGAAAAAAGTATATGCCCGCCAAATGGAAGTGTATGCTGGTTTTGCAGAGCACACCGATGATCAAATTAGTAGATTACATGATTATATAGCATCTATTGGAGAAATAGAGAATACAGTTTTTATTTACCTTTTGGGAGATAATGGAGCCAGTGCAGAAGGATCGGCTAATGGCTTATTTAACGAGAATACCTATTTCAATGCTATCCAGGAAGAAATGAATGATTTAGAGAAACAAATACCAAAATTTGGTGGGCGTGAATCATATGGTCATTTTGCAGCAGCATGGGCAATTGCGGGTAACACTCCATTTGGATGGTCGAAGCAAATTGCAGGAGATTTTGGTGGTACCAGAAATGGCTTAATTATCGAATATCCCAAAATGATTAAAGATAAAGGACAAATCAGAGATCAGTTTCACCATGTAATAGATATTGCGCCAACAATTTTAGAATTATGTAATGTGCCTCAACCAACAAGTGTCAATGGCGTAAAGCAAGAGCCTATACAGGGCGTGAGTATGGTCTCAACTTTTACTAATGCAAAAGCACCTGAAACACACAAAGTTCAATATTTTGAGATTGCTGGCAATAGAGGAATTTATAACGATGGTTGGATGGCAAGAGTGGTTCATAGAGCTGCATGGGAAACAACACCCCGTCGTCCATTATCAGAGGATACTTGGGAACTTTTTAACGTAAGGAAAGATTTTAGTATGAGCACCAATGTGGCTGCCGAAAATCCTGAAAAAGTAAAAGAAATGAAAGATTTGTTTGCGAAAGAAGCAGTGAAATATCAAGTTTTTCCTTTAGACGATAGAAGTGTCGAAAGATTAAATCCGGAAATAGCAGGAAGACCTGATGCTATGGCGGGTAGAACTAAAATGACATTATACCCTGGCATGGGCGGTTTACAAGAAAACGCTTTCATAAATATTAAAAATAAAAGCTCGGTTTTTACAGCCGATGTAACAGTACCAGCAAATGGTAATGGTGTTATTCTTGCCATGGGAGGTTTATTTGGTGGTTACAGTTTATATATGTTAAAAGGAGTTCCTATGTTTACCTACAATTGGGTTGGTAAATCACAGTATGATGTTAAAGGAACAAAAGCATTAACACCAGGAAAACATGCTATCGTATTTAAATTTGATTATGATGGTGGTGGTTTAGGTAAAGGCGGAAATGGAACGTTCATTATTGATGGTATTGAAGCCGGAAAAGGAAGGATTGATAACACCAATGCCAACATGTTTAGTTTGGATGAAGGAGCTGATGTTGGAATGGACGAAGCCACCAACGTAAGTAATAATTACAAAGCCGGTCACTCAAG
The DNA here is from genome assembly GCF_044369455.1 of Flavobacterium sp. GTDB lineage: Bacteria > Bacteroidota > Bacteroidia > Flavobacteriales > Flavobacteriaceae > Flavobacterium. The sequence continues at coordinate 76,839 of NZ_JBIPLW010000012.1, forward strand.
TAAATTCAATGGAGCTATAGAACAAGTTACAATAGAAATTAAGTAATTTTTAGCACCAATTAATTAACACAAACGGTCATCATTTAGGTGACCGTTTTCAAAATATTTAAAACCAAATATCAAAAATGAATAATACAAAAAGAATAATGGTCACCTTTTTTGCAGTATCACTTACCATAGTAACTGTAAAAGCACAAGATAAGCCAGCGCAATCTGCCGAAGAATTGGCCAAAAAATTAGCAAATCCGATTGCGTCACTGATCAGTGTACCGTTTCAAAACAACACCGATGTGGGCATTGGAGCATTTAATGGTTCTAGAAACACGTTAAATTTTCAACCAGTAATCCCAATTTCCATTTCTGAAAAATGGAATTTGATTAGTCGTGTGGTACTACCTATTGTCACACAACATGATATCACTGCGCCAGGTGTTCAACAGAGCGGCTTGAGTGATGCTTTAGTGAGCGCTTTTTTCTCTCCAGCCGAAGCCAAAAACGGATTGACTTGGGGCGTTGGGCCAGCCATTTTGGTACCCACCGCTACCGATAAATTTTTGGGAACTGAAAAACTAGGTGTCGGACCAACAGCCATTGTTTTGAAACAAAAAAATGGTTGGACGTATGGAGCATTGGTTAATCAAATATGGTCGATTGCGGGCAATGAAGACCGAGCCGATGTGAATCAAATGTTTATACAACCCTTCTTTGTTTACAACTGGAAAAGTGGTGCAGGAGTAGGAGGGAATTTTGAAATCACCCAAAACTGGGAAGGTAAAACTACAGCGGTTTTCTTTAATCCAACCATAAGTGGCATAACAAAATTGGGCACTCAAATGGTACAAATGGCCATAGGTCCAAGAATTCCGATAGCAATGCCCGAAAACAATCGCCCTGATTTTGGAATTAGAGCGGTTTTAAATTTTGTTTTTCCAAAATAATTGGGTTACTATTCTCGGACCATAAATTAGAATAAATACAAAAAATAATTTAAGCATGTATAAAAAACGAGTTTCAATACAAAATAAAATCAGTTTGCGTCATGCGATAGCTGTTATGCTGATTGTAATTTCTCTTTTGAATTCTAAATCCATATATGCTCAAGAGGCAATAGATAACGAATACCGCCTTATCGTAGTTCCTACCTATCCCATAAGTGAAAAGTTTTACCTTACTACTTATTTAGGATATGTTAACAATCCGGATAGTAAAATTATCTCAACCTATATTGGACTCCCAGGTCTGCTTGTTTATAAACCAAAAAAAAATTTCCAACTTCAAGCAGGTTGTTTTCTGATACTAAATAATGACAAATCCGAAATCAATAAGGACAGTAAAGAAATGCGATACGTATTGGGCGAAAAGATCAATCTCCCAAACACGAATGACCTCCGTATTTATAACTGGACGCGATATGAATTGCGCAGTTTTAATTATGAAAATAATGATTTAAACAAAACCAATAACAGAATCCGAAGTAGGTTTGGTATCGAATTTCCTGTTGGGAAAAATCCGTGGCAAGCCAATTCTTGGTATGGGATTACCGATTTTGAGTGTTTTTACACTTTTGAAAAAGGATATATGGAGCGTTTTAGACAACGATTTGGTGTAGGGTATGTAATAGACAAACAATGGACATTGAACTTTGTGTATCATATACAATTAGATAGAGCAAATAAAGACATGAATCCCGATTGGACAACAAACATTTTCAGATTGGATGTACGATGGAATATTCCTCATAAAGTACACCAGCCATTGCCTGATGCACCAGATACGGATTAATCGAAAATTAATAAAAAACAGCGAATTTTTATGTCTTTTATTATGGTTTTCTACAAATAGTTTGATGCCTTTGACTAATTTAGATGTTTTTTTAAAGAGTATTTCAAGCATAAAAAAATAGCTGTAGTACTTTCAGTAGTTGTCGTCCTCTTCATTTTTTTTAGAGTTTTTCTGAAGTAATTGATACACTAAGAGAAGCTGCAAAAGTTTATAATTAGAAATAAAGAAACGGGCATCTCCTCAAAAAAATCGAAATTGACGACCGTTTTATTGTGAGGTTTAAAATCACCGTTAATCAATCTGTAAATGAGTACTGCAGAGCGTTTGTCTTCAATTGTACATAATCATTAGTAGCCGTTTCTTTAGTAATTTGAATACCAGCGCCACGAAGTCTTTTTCCATCCTAAAAATTCAATCTTAACTTTTTATGCAAATCTGAATAAGATTCACAAATTTTTTTTTAAACATTTGTAATCAATTATTTATAATTAGCTGCAAATTGAAATTGTATCGAAAAAGTAGCTAAACAATTGTTCTGATATCAAATAAATATTTATTTTTGAAGAATCTTAACAAATCAATAATCAACAATAAACAATTATGAAAAAGCTATTTTTAACAGTATTACTAGTATTTACAACGAGTATGTTCTCACAATCTACCAACAAAGAAGATCTTGAAGTAATCCAAGCGATTTACGGAAAATCAAAAAAAGAATTAGCAGTTACTTATATGGCGCTTCCGGAAGCTCAAGGTCCAGCTTTTTGGGCAGTATATGATGCTTTTGAAGTAGATCGCAAAGCACTTGGGAAAGCAAAATTAGCTGTTATTGAAGATTTTGCCGCAAATTATGCAAATCTATCTGAGGAAAGCGCTGATAGAATTGCAAAAGCCAGTCTAAAAAATAATATGGATTATCAAAAATTATTTACAGAATATTATGGTAAATATAAAAAAGCGGTCGGTGCTGTTACTGCTGCAAAAATAATTCAGTTTGAAAATTATATGCAAACTGCTGTACAAACTGAAATTCAAGATTCAATTCCTTTAATTGGTGAAATTGAAGCCTTGAAAATTCAAAAGTAGATTTTAACAAGGTACGAAAGCGCAGTAATTTATTTTACTGCGTTTTTTTTTAGTTTTACTTTTACTAAAATAAGAATTACAGATTTATAAAATATTAAATAAATTCAAACCTACTGAAACGAAAAGCAAGCGCTAAAATACTAGACTAAATGTATACGTTTGATTCAAAAGTTGGGCATACCGAAAAAAATTATGTTAATCATTGTATTATTGTAACAAAGTATATTTTTTCAATCGATTTTTTTTCTTAAAATTGCAATAGGCTAAAACAGTCAACATTATGAAAAAATTGATTTTTGCAATAAGTCTTTTATTTTTCCTTTTTATGGCTTGTAAACCAACACAATCTTCAGTAAAAAAAACCAGTTCACTTCAAGGAACTTGGGAGTTAAACTATATCACGGGACCACGAATTGCTTTTGACGGATTGTATCCCAATAAAAAACCAATACTTTCTTTCGATTTAATAGAGAACAAATTTTCAGGAAATAACAGTTGCAATCAATATTTTGGCACTTTAAAAGTTGACGGCAATGCCATTAGCTTCGAACGAGCTAAAATGGGAATGACGATGATGGCTTGTCTAGGTGAAGGGGAAAAAGTTTACAATAATACATTAGAAAAAATTAATTTCTATTCGATTTCTGAAGGCGGCAAAACCCTGAATTTAATGATGGGCGATATTGCGATGATGCGTTTTGAAAAGAACTAATTTATTCCATTTAAAATGAAAATAGCTTTTATACTATGCAGCACATTGCTTTTGTTTTCTTTAAAAAGGAAGGTACAACCTTCAAAAATTAAAACCGATACTATGGTTACAGTTGCGGTTGAAAAAATAAACACTTTACTAATCTAATCTAAACTAAAATACTATGAAAAAACAAATTTTATTTTTTGGCGTAGCACTGCTTTCCTTTTGCGGTTATGCACAATCCGCCAAATCCGATTCGGTAGCGATATTGCTTATGGATCGCATGAGTGATTTTATTGGTGAACTACAATCGTGCAGTTACAAATTAAATGTAGGCGAGGACATTAATGATGAAGGCGGCAATATGATAAAAAGGTTTAGTGTAGATGAAGTCCACATGGTTGGTCCTAACAAAATGTTGGTCAATAAAAATGGAAGTAAAAAGCATCAAACCTATTTTTATAATGGGACGCAATTGGCTTACTATTCTCACAATGAAAATAACTACGGAATTATTGATACGCCAGAAACCATAATCGAAACCATTGATAAAGTAAACGCAGATTATGATGTAGAATTTCCTGCTGCCGATTTCTTTTATCCAGCATTTACGGATGATTTAATTGCTAGCAGTACCGAAATTAAATATATTGGGAAGTCCATTATTAATGGTAAAGAATGTTTTCAATTGTTGGCCATTGGCGCTGATTTTGACTTTCAGTTGTGGATCAGTAATGATGCCTATAATTTACCAATGAAATTTGTATATGTTTACAAAAACAAAAAAGGTACTCCTCAGTATGAAGGTACTTTTAGTGAATGGAAAATTAATCCTGTTGTACCAAATGCAATGTTTGATTTTCTTCCACCTCCAGGCGCAAAACAAATCAGAATAATTTCAAAATCTCAAAACTAAAATAGGAAAATTATGAAAACTAAAATATATCGTGTCCTAACTTTAATGATTTTTGTTGTATCACTATTGTTAACAACGGAACAAGCAACAGCACAACGAGGAAAACACGTTGGCGGAGGGGCGTCTGCGGCTTCAAGACCATCTGCATCCAGACAAGCGGCGTCAAGGCCATCAGGCGCAAGCGCACAAACAAGAAACAACAGCATCAATGGGGGAAGTTTAAAATCATCTGATAGAGTTCAGCAAAATCGCTCAGGTGCTGGCAATTCAAACAACAGATCTAATATTGGTAACAATAATAACAATTCCAATAACAGACCTAATGTTGGGAATAACAACAATAATTCCAACAACAGACGTAATAATGTTGGGAGTAACAACAATATAAATATTAATGTCGATAATAGCAAAGACATTAGAGTCAATAACACCAGAAACACTTCTGTTAGGCGAAATAGTTATGTCAATTACAATAGACCACCATATTATTATGGAGGTTATGGCTATAATTGCTACAACCCCTATCGTTACCATCCTTATCAACCTTTTTATTACGGACCAACTTGGCATCCGTGGGGATTTTTTGTAGCCACTTTGGCCGTTACTGCTGTTGTAGTAAGTGTAGCCAATCAGCCAACACCCTATCATTATGACAATGGCGTTTGGTATCAGTCAGGCAGCGGTGGTTATACTGTTGTAGCAGCTCCTGTTGGAGGCACCGTAGTGAATATTCCTGAAGGGGCACAAACGGTCAATACCGGAACGGTCAATAATTATTACTATGGAAACACCTATTATGAAAAATCGGATGGTGGTTATACTGTAGTGGCACCCACTGCTGGAACAATTATAGATAAATTACCAGATGGAGGTGAAGAGGTTAAAATTGGCGATATTACCTATGTGAAATTTGGAGAAACCTATTACCAACCAATTGAAGTTGATGGTAAAAATAAATATGAAATAGTCTTAGTCGAAAAAGAATAAAATAATTACTATTATGTCGGAACTTTTTATCAGCCTTCAACGGTAAAGGAAAAGAAGTATACGATTTGATTTTTGTTTATCAAGATAAAGAACATATATGAATAATATAAATAAAGTAAGAACAGTGTCTTTAATAGTACTATTATTTTTCGGAATGATGGTTCAAGCACAGCAAGTTAGACGTCCAGGACCAGGAACTAAAGGAACTTGGAAACTACTAGGAACCACTCAGGCGAATCATAAAAATGATCATGATGCCATTTTTGTGCAAGGACCATACGATTTCTTTCGGCAATTAAAGTTTAAAGTTACTGACGCACCCTTGAACATCAACCGAATGATTGTTAGGTTTGATGATGGAGGATTGCCTGAAAATATCGAATTACGTAGTGCTATTCCACAAGGTGGAGAAAGTAGAATTATTGACCTTAAAGGAGGTAAACGTAAAATAAAATCTGTTGAGTTTTGGTATGATACCAAAGGCATTCTTCGAGGCAGAGCCAATTTAACGCTGTTTGGTATCAAGTAATAGAAAGGTCTAACAGCAGTGAAAAGGATATTTAAATGTTCTGTAGAAATATATTTTGTAACTAATAACCATTCAGACCTAATGTACAGCATTGTAATTGGATCATAATTTTTTTAATAATTAATAAATTTTAAAGTATGAAATCTAGAGTATTGTTAACATTCGTTATACTTACGGCTTTTCAAGTCATTTATTCTCAAGAAGACAAAACCGTAACGACAGAAGAGAACACAAAAATTGTTTCTGATTCAATTCAGTCAATTGATTTGGAGAAACAAAAATTGATTGAAAATACCCAAAATGAAACAACAAAAAGTGCAGACCCATTATTGAACAAAAAAAGTGAATCAAATAATGTAGTTCCAGTTGTGGCAACTACAGCAGTTGCTGGCACTGCTGTTTTGGCAGCACAAAAAAGTGCCGAAGAAAAAGCAAAAAAAGAAGCTGATAAAGTACTTAGAGAAAAAGCAAAAGAAAAAAAAGAGGCAAAATCTAGACAAAAAGAAACTGCTAAAAATAGAAAAGTAGAAAAACAAAATGATAAATTAAAAAAAGAGCAAAAAGAACAAAATAATATTCAGAAAAAAATTAAGTCATCAGAAAAGGATTTAGCTAGAGTAAATGATAAAGTAGCGGATGCTCAAAAAGAGTTGATGAAAGACATTGAAAAGCATAATAAAAAATTAGCTAAAGGTAAATTATCTGAAAGAGATATCAAAAAATTTGAAAAAGAAAAAGCCAAACAAGAAAAGAGAATTGAAGATTTGAAAGAAGATGTTGAAAAAGCAGAAAAAAAATTGCGAAAATCTAAAAAGTAAAAGATTTTAATTATTAAATAGTAGTTGCATTTTTCTAAATTATTTTAAGTAGATAGAATAATTCAAAATTGATAAAAGGCTTATTATCCGATGATGTGCCGTCCCATAAAAACAAAATATTTTGGTTACAAGTCAAAAAAAAACAACAGCAACTAAAAAATAGTAAAATAAAAAAAGACGGTGTAGAACGAAAAGTTGAGTAGATTATTCAACCTATTTTAGGACGAGAGGTTTTTTAAGCTTGCTCATAACGTTTTCGGGCTTGGCGAAGGTGGCGATTTTCACCACAAATGTTGATGCGGAGAACCAAACTTTGATTAACCACAAATGTGTCTGCGGAGCACTGAACCGCCACTTTTGCCAAACCCGTGTTACCTGCTGGCGTTTTATTGTCCATTTAAAATTTTGCTTACATAGTCTGTCCATTCGTATTGTGGTATGCTTTTGTCTAAATAGTAGTCTGGCTGTATGCCTTTTTCATCAATCGTAAAGTCTGGTATTCGCATACTTCTTGAAAGCGAATAACCTAATTGAAATTCCTTACAAGGAGATTCTACAAAATACATATTAGAAATGTCCAATACTCCAAATGTAGTTACACCAAATAGTTTAACTTTTTTACTTTGTTTAGCTTCTAATAGAAATTGCTCGGCTGTGCTGCCGTTGGCTTCATTAATAATAACGCCTACATTTTGAGGAAAAGGGTAAATCGTGTCTTTTTTGTCTTCCGAAACTATGTGGTCATTAAGATTCACAAACTGTCCTATTTTACTTTCTAATTTATCATACGCTTCTTTTGCCCATTTTTTGCCGTCATCATCAAAACCATATTCAGGGTTATTGATAAAATCCAACATTCTTTGATTGTTGAGTTTTGTAGATAGAAATTCAACACTGACTGATCTTATCGGATTAGTGTATAAGTATGGAGTGATTGAACTATATGAAGCATCACTTCCTCCACCGTTATTTCTTATGTCAATAATGAGATTTTTTGTTGCAAGTATTTTCTCTTTGTTTACATTTAGAA
>NZ_JBIPLW010000019.1:0-27836 GCF_044369455.1 Flavobacterium sp.
TGATTATACATTGGCACAACAATTAAACATTGTTCCTTATCAATTTTTCCCTAGATACAGAGTTAAGTTAGCACAACCTGATCCAGAGAATCCAGAAGATGAGTTGGTTGTAGCTACTAAAATAGTTTATTATTCGTACTTTAAATTGAGTGATTTCCCTGAGGCACAAGTAGGACAAACCTATTTTGTTGAAGTAGCAATTGAAATAAATGGCGTGTTTGGTGATTATGGAAATTCATGCGAAATTAATGCGGTAGCACCAGAAATTCCTAGATCAGTTGCTCCGAAGTTTAAAGCTACGGCGTATCCAAACCCATTTGCGGATAACTTTACGTTGGATGTGAAAACAACCAGCCAATCAGTAGTAAACGTAAAAGTATACGATATGGTAGGTAGATTAATTGATCAAAGAGATTTGAGAACAAGCGATTTAGAAACGACAACTATTGGAGATCGTTATCCAAGTGGTGTGTACAACGTAGTTGTAGCCCAAGAGGATACTATAGAAACGGTTAGAGTAATTAGGAGATAACTCTATCGACAATTTAAAATTAATAATTAAAACCGCTTCGGAAACGAAGCGGTTTTAATTTAAAACTGCAGTACAAAAGTTCCTCCCATTTTTTTTCCATCATAATAAGGTGAAAATAATGCGCTTTTATTTGAATTTTTCATTAGAAAAGAAGGGTAATGTACATTCACTTTATGACAAAAAAAGGGCGTTATGCAAAGAATAAAATTTTTTGAGTACTACATAGAAAATTATTTCTGATAGCGTTTATTTTTCAAAAGATATGCAGAAGTCTGATAGAATGAAATAGTTTCATTTACCAAATCTTCTCTCATTTTTGTCATCGGTTTCTCTTCATAAAACAAATTGAACCCTCGTTTTAGTTTTGGATTGGGTTGTGAAATCAACTCAAACTGTTTCACTTTTTTTACAGGAGAAATAATAGTCAAAATACTATCTTTAATTAATCCTAAATCTTGATAGGTTGCTATAAATGCTCTCGGTTTATACTCAGGTGAGAATACATCTTGACCATAAAATTTACTTTGATAACTAAAATTAAGCAAGCCAAAAAAGCGTTGGCATCACATCAATTTGTGACATTAATACAGTTTCTTCTTTAGCAGTAATAAAACCAGGAGCATATATCATGGCAGGTATGTGGTATTTATCCATAGGTAATTCAGTCTTTCCAGAACTTGAAGCACAATGATCGGCCAAAATTACAAAAACCGTATTCTTAAACCAAGCTTGTTTAGAAGCCATAGCAAAAAATTGCTTTAAAGCATAATCCGTATATTTCACACCTCCATCTCTTGATTTTATTTTTGGTGAAATAGTAACTTTTCCTTCAGGATAGGTAAATGGTCTGTGATTGCTTACCGTCATGATATGATTAAAGAAAGGCTTGTTTTGCTTGGATTCGGAGTTCATTACTGTAATCGCTTTGTTATACATATCTTCATCGCAAACACCCCAAATATTTGAGAACGTTATTTCCTGCGGTTTGAATGTTTTTTTATCTATAATATCATAGCCATTTCCACTAAAAAAATCGCCCATATTGTCAAAAAAAGCATCACCACCATACATATATTTTAAACTGTACCCTTTTTGTTTAAAAACACTTGCTGTTGAAAATTTGTCTTTATTATCTTCTCGTTTCACCACACTTTCGGCAGCACTTGGCGGCAAACAAAGCGTTACCGCTTCCAGTCCTCTAACGGTTCTGTTACCAACGGCATAGAGGTTGGTGAACTGTAAACTTTGTTTAGCAATGGAGTCAATAAATGGGGTTAGTTTTTTTTCGTTAGCAAATTCTTTTAAATATTCAGCGCTATAACTTTCAATTGTAATTAAGACCACATTTTTTCGAATCTCGGCAGAATCATTTTTTATTATTCTCAAACTACTTTGATTTGAAATCCCTGGTAATTGATTTTTTAGTAAGGCGAAAGCATCGGAATCGGGTAGTGTTTTATAAAATTTATGAAACTCCAATTCATTATTTATAAATGCTAAATAAAACTTATACAATCCATCTGCTTGTAATTCATTAGTAAAAACATTAGATGATTTTTCCTGGTTTGACAAAAAAGGAATGGCATACAGAGAAATAATAAACAAAACAATATAACTAACGAGTCCTTTAATTTTTTCAGAAAACGGAGGAAGATTATATAGAAAAGGCTTTGTGCGTATTACAATAAAATAGGTAAATAAAGCAGTTATTAATCCAACACCAATAAACAAAGGAACAACTGGATAGGATTCCATAATATTTCCGATAACTGTATTGGTATAAATCAAATAATCAACAGCAATAAAATTATAACGCACGCCAAACTCATTCCAAAAGAAGAATTCACTAATAGCGTTTTGAACAATAACCAATACAAAAATGAAAATAGCGATGGAGTATAAAACCATTCGAATCTGCTTGCGATACTTGGGAAAAAACAAAAGAAATCCAAATAAAAAGGTTTTCAGCGCAATAAAAGTAATTCCAATTTCGGGTAAAGATCCACCGTATTCATTGAGAATAGTATTGAAAAAAGAAACATAAATTAACAAAGAAACTAAACATCCAAAAATGATGAAACCCCGGGGCTTTTCATATTTATAATTGGATAAAAACAATAAATACAACCACAACAAAGCACTAGCAATAATAAACACAAAAACATCAGAAAGAAATCCAAAACTGAATATTTTAATTACTTCAAGAAACCCAAAACTAGATTGTGTGATAGGATGGAAGAGTAGTACTATTCTAAGGATCACATTAACGCCAATAAAAAGTAACAGTAAGTTAGTGAAAGGAGAGTAAGATTTGAAATATTTCATGATGTGAATAAATAAGAATAGAACAGTTTGTGATAACAATAGTATCTATAATAGTAATGGAAATTACAAATACTTAATTAAAGTTTGATTAAAATAAAACACCCTTTAGTAATAAATTTTAATTTAAATTTACCTTTATCAAAAATCTACAATAAATTCAATGAAACATATACTTATCGTTGAAGACGAAGAAGGAATTCTTCAATTTCTTAAACAAGGATTAGAAGAAGAGAACTATCAAATTTCTACCACAAATAATGGTTTGGATGGTTACAATCTCTTTCAGAAAGAAAAGTTTGACTTAGTGCTATTAGATTGGATGTTACCCAAAATGACTGGTTTAGAGGTTTGTGAAAAAATCAGAGAAACCAATACCAAAACTCCGATAATCTTTTTAACCGCCAAAGATACCGTGCAAGAAACCGTAGAAGGCTTAAAAACTGGCGCTAATGATTATATCAAAAAGCCATTTAGTTTTGACGAATTAGTAGAACGTATCAAAGTGCAATTGCGTGATAATAGCGAGCAAGAAATTTTGACACTAGGTCCAATTGAAATTAACATTCAAAAACATTCGGTTTCCGTTAATAAATGCGAAGTTTCATTAACCCAAAAAGAGTTTGATTTGTTGACGTATTTAGTAAAAAATAAAGGAGCTGTTTGTTCAAGAACTCAAATTATTCAAGATGTTTGGGACATTCATTTTGAGTATGATACGGGCGTAATTGATGTTTTTATGAATGCTATCAGAAAAAAACTAAACTTAAAAGTAGACGAAGATTATATTAAAACCATTCGAGGCGTTGGTTATATTGCCAACGATTAAATACAATGCAACAACTTTCCTTTAAGAACAGAATCGCTTCAAACTACATGATTTCTACAGCATTATTAATTTTTGTTGTGTTTTGTGTTATTTATGCCATTGTGCGATTCAGCATTAATATCAAAGTAAATAATGATATTAAAATTGAAGTTGCAAAACACTTGAAAGAAATTGAAGTCAAAGAAAATTGTGTGCTTTTAATAAGAGAAAAACAATGGAAGAAGATACAATTTAACAAAGTTGATATTAGTCCAGCATTCATACAATTTGTAGATGAATTAGGAGCATTAGTTGATAAATCACCTAATTTAAAACAGAAAAAACTAAACTATTATCCTGAAGCGATCAACAATGTTTTATTTGACGGGAAGCTAGAAAATACTTCCGTTAGACAAATACAAGTTCCTTTATATCAAGACACTAAAATAATTGGCTTTATGATCATTGCCATCTCTGTTGAGGACTCGGCAATGGTATTAAATAACTTATTTTTTATTTTAGTAGTTGCCTATCCATTAATAATTTTAGTACTCTTTCTTATCGCGCGTTTTATTGCCGGAAGAAGCATAAAACCCATTAGTTCTATCATCAATACTGCCAATATTATCACCAAAGACAATTTAAAATCTAGAATTTCTTTGCCACAAAATAAGGATGAATTGCATTTGCTTTCAATGACCATAAACAATCTTTTGGATCGGGTAGAAAATGCCATCGAACGCGAAAAACAATTTACTTCAGACGCTTCACACGAACTCAGAACTCCACTCGCAGTTATAAAAGGAACTTTAGAAGTGTTAATTAGAAAACCACGAAATCAAGAAGAATACAAAGAGAAGATTGATTTTTGTGTAAAAGAGGTGAACCGTTTGAATCTTTTGGTTGATGAATTACTATTATTGGCTCGATTTGAAAATCAAAAACAATCCTTAAAAATTGAAAGCATATCATTGAATGCATTTTTTTTAGATATCATATCCCGTAATTCAACGATTTTAAGTGAAAAGAAACTCAAGTGTGATTTACATTTTGCAAAAGATTATTATGTAAACACAGATTCCTATTTGCTTTCTATTATTGTGAATAATATTTTGACTAATGCTGTCAAATATTCAAAACAGAAAGATAGTATCAATTTTGAAATAGTTGAAACAACAGATACATTAATTTGCTCAATTACCGATCAAGGAATCGGAATAGCAGAAGAAGATTTACAAAAGATATTTGATCAGTTTTACCGTTCAAAATCTAATGAACATCCCGAAATAAAAGGAACCGGTTTGGGATTATCAATAGTTAAAAGACTGTGCCTTTTACTACAAATTAATTTGCAAATTAAAAGCAAAGAGAATGAAGGAACGAAAGTAATTTTAGGATTTAGAAAATAATGATATTTTTTCTTGAAAATAATGATATTCATCATGTTCTTACCTTTTTATTTAGGGTAACTTTGAAGTTGTTTTAATATTGATACTGTTACACCATGACTGATGCACATTTACATTTAGTAGTCAACCATTTTCCAATTATTGGAACGATACTTGGCTTTGGAATTTTATTAGCTGGAATAGTTTTAAAAAATAATACGGTAAAGAATGTCACTTATGTATTATTTATAGTTGCGGCAATCTTTGCAGCGTTCAGTATGGGAACAGGCGAGGGTGCCGAAGAAGCTGTAGAAGAAATGCCAAATATTGGAAAACAAATTATCCACGAGCATGAAGAAATGGCAGAAAAATTGGCAATCGTTTTATATGTACTTGGAGTAATTTCGTTATTAGGATTGTGCACTAATTTTAAAAATCACACAAAATCCAAATTGGTTTCTTATTTAGCGCTTATCATCGCTGCTGTTGGAATTTTTCTAGCACAACAAGTTGGAACTACAGGAGGTGAAATTCGCCATACCGAAATCAGAACAAATGTTACTAATGCGGAGCAAAATACAAATACTCACACAGTGAAGCAGGAAGAAGAAGATTAAATAACATCTAATAATGATTTAACCCAAAATTGTGATGCCTTTGTAGAACAATTTTGGGTTTTTTATTATAAATACTTTTTGATTATGAAAAACGGAATAATTTTAAAGGATATCATACCTTTTGTAATTTGGTTTTCCTCAATGATAACAGGAGCAATACTAATAGATGTGTTACTTCATTACTTCGATATTGTTTTTGTTGGTAAATATTTAGGATATTTAGGAACGGCTACAATCTTAACTTCTCTTTTATATTCTCTAAATAATAGAAAAATAATAAACATAAGTACTCCTAAAATTCTGTTAGATTATCATGAATATTTAGCATTATCGGGTTCCATAATGATATTGGTTCATGCAGGAATTCATATACACGCGGTTTTACCATGGTTAGCGGTTTTAATGTTACTAATAACTGTAATTAGTGGATTAACGGGAAAACACCTCTTGGCAAGAGCCAATCAAACCCTGAGAGAGCGAAAAAACGAAATGAAAGCACTAGGCGAATCAGAAGAAGAAGTAAAGAACGCTGTTTTTTTAGATGCCATAATAATGGATAGTATGAAAAATTGGAGAAAAGTACATTTGCCAATTACGTTCTTCCTTGGTTTATTCTCTTTAATTCATATCGTTTCTGCAATCCTTTTTAACTGATGAAAAAATCATCTCTATTTATAATTTTTACAATAGCAATCATTGGATTAGTTGTTGCTTATCCTCATATTATGATTTCTCCAGGAAATTTATATGAAGCGCATTCTGAACTAAAAAATGATTGTTTTGCTTGTCATAATATTGGAGCTGGAACTCCAAATGAAAATTGTATTTCTTGTCATAAAATTTCTGAAATAGGTAAAAAAAAATCTATACTAAAGTTTCATGAAAAAATTGAAAATCAAAGTTGCATTACATGCCATTCAGACCACAAAGGGTTACACTATAAAGTAGCTTTGAATAATTTTGATCATTTCTTATTGCGAGAAAAAGATAGAAACTCTTGTGTTACTTGTCATACACAACCAAAAAATTATCTTCATAACCAAGTATCAAATTCGTGCGCAAGTTGTCATTCTACAAGAAGTTGGAATACGATTTCAACTTTCAATCATGACTTAATAAATCTAAAATCAAGAAATGATTGCACTTCTTGTCATCAAGCGCCAAATGATAATTTTCATAGAATTTTATCTGTTAATTGCATTTCATGTCACAGTTTATACAAATGGAAACCATCAACTTTCAACCACGATAACTATTTTAGGTTAGATAATGACCATAACGTTAGTTGTTTTACTTGTCATAAAACTAATGATTATAAAGACTATACTTGTTTTGGTTGCCACGAACATTCCATGAGCAATATTAGAGAAAAACACGAAGAGGAAGGAATAACAAACTTTGCAAATTGCATAAAATGTCATAAAAGTGCAAATGAAAATGATATTGAAATGAAAAAAAGTGCGTTAAAAAAATATATCAATCAAGAACTTAAAAATAATAAGGAAGACGATGATGACTAAAATTTATTTTAATTTTAACAATAAACTTAATTGCATTCAACTGTAGTTAGGTTTTTTTATAAGGTTTTATCAAAAAAATGATACCCAAAAATTCATTTCTTCAATTACACTTCCATTCTACATTAATATCCATATATTTTAGGAAAAGGCTTTGTTATAAAAAACCAAAAAGTTATTTTTACGATTCTATAAATTTAGTGCAGCATAATGCGATGAGCAAAGAACAAAGCAACCTGGTAGAAGATTTAGAAGTTAAAAACATAATTGAACCCCATCTCAATATTATTTTGACTACCGATGAAGATGATGAACGTCCGGTTTATATTTCAGGTAATTTCAACAATTGGGTAACCCAAGACAAAAAATTTGAAATGGAAAAAGTGGGACAAGGTTTGTTTCACTTTAAGTTTGAACACGATTTTGTTTATCCCGAAGAATTATTATACAAGTTTACACGAGGTGATTGGAGCGAAGTTGAGATCGACAAATACGGCAACCGAACCGAAAACCGTTCTTGTAAACAGCACAATGGTGTACGCAAAGAACATGTTTCCAAATGGCGTCACAACTGGTTGCCCTTCAAATCAAAGTTTCTACCGGAAGTACATTTAATTTCAGAGGAATTTGAAATTCCACAACTTAACAAAACTCGAAGAGTTTGGGCGTTGTTACCGCATGACTACAATAAATCGACAGAAAGTTATCCGGTGTTATATCTGCAAGACGCTCAGAATTTATTCAACGAAAAAGCGAAATATGGCAATTGGGAAATCGATAAAAAACTAGCCGTTATGGCTGAATATAATATAGGTAAAATCATAGTTATTGCAGTTGAACATGCCGAAAAAGAACGTATCAAAGAATATAATGTTGGAAATACCGTTCTAGGAAATGGTCAAGGAAAAAAGTATATCCGTTTCGTAACCGAAACATTAAAACCTTTTATCGACAGTAATTTCAGAACCAAAAAAGGACGAGAGCATACCGGAATCGGAGGAAGTTCGATGGGTGGATTGGTTAGTATTTTTTCAGGGATAATGTATCCTGAAGTGTTTGGAAAATTGATGATATTCTCACCATCTCTTTGGGTTGTTCCAAAAATAAAACTGTCATTTTTAGATATGGATGAACCACAAGATACCCGAATTTATCTTTATGCTGGCGGTGAAGAAAGCGCCACTATGATTGACCATGTCAAGAATTTTAAGAAACGATTACTAAAAAAAGAAGGATTTAATGAAATGATGAAAGTACGAATAAGTCTCAATATGGTAGGCAAACACAACGAAATATATTGGAGCGATGAATTTCCAAAAGCTATTGAGTGGTTGTATTTTAGTGATAAAAATGAATAAAAAAATGAACAAATAAGATGATTAAAATTAAAAAAATAAATACTCTAGATAAATTTACAGGAACCCTATTAATCCCTGTTTTTGAAACAACTTCAAAAAGTATAATTCCTATAGAATACCATGGAGTTTCAGTATACTCCCAAGTTTTTTATGGAAAAAAAGACACTCATTATTTAGTAGAAAAATACGATTGTACTTATGTATTTATTGGGCTCGGTAAAGAAAAAGATTATAAATTCTTAAAAACAATTTTCAGAAGAATTGCTTCTAAACAAAAAGAAGTATTTGCTAAAAATGTTATAGTAGTTATTCCTGAATTATTTGTTGCAAATCAAGTAGAAGCTACTATTTCTGGATTGGTATTAGGAACTTACAATTTAGGTCATTACAAAAAAACAGAGGTTCATCCGTTTATGAATGCCGATTTTGAAATGAATTACATATCCAACATAGATTTTGAAGAAGCTATCGACAAGGGAATAAAAATAGCCAATGCACAACTCGAAACTATGGCTTTAGTTGATTTACCACCAAATAAAATTACACCTAAATATTTGGCCAATTGGGCAACCGAATCAGGAAAGAAATATGGCTTTGAAGTGACTGTTTTTGGCAAAGAACAATCGACTGAGATTGGTTTACATTCGTTTCTTTCTGTCGGAAAAGGCAGTGCGCAAGAACCGCAGTTTATTATTATGGAATACAAACCAGCTAATGCCAAAAAGCATGTTGGTTTGGTTGGTAAAGGCATCACGTTTGATACTGGCGGTTTGAATATTAAAACCGCTGGAATGGTTCAAATGAAATGTGATATGGCTGGTGGTGCAGCAGTTCTTGGTGCCATGCAATTAATTTCCGATTTAAAATTGCCAATTCGTGTTACCGCTATTGTTCCTGCTTGCGAGAATTCAGTCGATGCACAGTCCTTTTTACCTAGCGATGTTATTCAGAGTTATGCTGGACATACGATAGAAATTATTGATACCGATGCTGAAGGGCGATTGATATTGGCCGATGGTTTATCTTATTTAATTAAAAACTATAAGCCAGAAACTGTAATCGACTTGGCCACCTTAACAGGAAGCATAGTTGGAACTCTAGGGTATGAATGTGCTGGCTTATTTACTAATAATCAAGAATTATCAAAAAAACTACAACAAGCTGGTGATGCAATTGGGGAACGTTTATGGCAATTACCACTTTGGGATGTTTATACACCTGATATTGAAAGTGAAATAGCCGATGTGAAAAACTATTCAGGAAAACCAGTTGCTGGAGCCATTTCGGCAGCTAAGTTTTTAGAATTCTTTACAGACAGGCATACTTCTTGGGCACATCTTGACATTGCAGGAGTTGCTTTCGGCGATGATGAATTTGCTAAAAGTAAACATGCAACTGGGTATGGCGTGCACTTAATTACTAGCTTTATTGAAAATCAATAATTATGGAAAATCCGACAAAAAACTTTATCTGTATATCCAATTACTTCAAAGGAAACGATTTTTTAATCAATCTAAAAAAACAAGGTAATCGAGTGTTTTTAATTACATCCGAAAAACTTCGAGATAAACCATGGGCATTCGATTTTATTGATGAAATATTTTTTATGCCAGGTCAAGATGTCGATTGGAATTTAGAGGATTTATTGTCTGGAGTAGCTGGTTTGATGCGCCATAAAAAGATTGATGCGATTATCTCATTAGATGATTTTGACGTCGAAAAAGCGGCTTATTTAAGAGAAAATCTCAGAATTGATGGAATGGGACAAACTACAGGAAGGTATTTTCGTGATAAATTGGCCATGCGTATTAAAGCTAAAGATGCCGGCATTGCAATTCCAGCTTTTAGTGCTTTGTTTAATGATGAAGAAATCAATCTGTTTGCAGACAGCGTTTCTCCACCATGGGTTTTAAAACCACGTTCGGAAGCTTCAGCATCCGGAATTATGAAAGTATATTCGAAAGACGAATTGTGGCAAAAAATTCATGAATTGGGCGATACCAATAGAATAAAATATTTGGTAGAGCAATTTAAACCCGGAGCGGTATATCATTGTGATGGATTGAATTGGAAAGGAAAAACGATGTTTTCAATTACCTCACAATATTTAGCAACTCCAATGGAAATTTCTCAAGGTGGTGGAATTTTTAGAAGTGCCACTATTCCATACAACTCAATGGATGATAAAGAAATTAAAAAGGTAAACGAGCAAGTACTAAAAGCATTCGGAATGATGCATGGCGCTAATCATACCGAGTTTATCAAATGCAATGATGACGGAAAAATATATTTTCTTGAAACCGCATCTAGAGTGGGAGGAGCGCATTTGGCCGAAATGGTTGAAGCCGCATCGGGTGTGAATCTTTGGGGTGAATGGGCAAAAATTGAAGATTGTCTTATTAAAGGGAAAGAATACAAATTACCAACTATTCGTAAAAATTTTGCTGGAATTGTATTGACACTTTCTAAATTTGAACATCCTGATTTGTCAAGTTTTAATGATTCTGAAGTTTGTTTTAGAGTACCTTTAGAGTATCATGCTGGGTTAATTGTAAAAAGTGAATCACATGCTAGAATAAGAGAATTACTTGACGATTATGCGGAAAGATTAGTCAGAGATTTTGCAACCGTAGCGCAACAAGAAGCCGTGAAGAAATTACATTAATAGTTGTGATAAATAAAACCTACTCCAAACATAACTTTCACAAACACACTTTCTGTATTTGGAAAGAAATTTTGTTTGATGAAATAAGCAACTTAAAAATCAATCACAAGAGTCAGTCCGGAAGCCAATATATTTTTACACCATCTGGTTTATATAGAATTTCTAACCACTGGGGAAGAGTTTCCAATTGTCATTGGCGTTTAGTACCGTTACATAATTTTAAAAATCAAAAAGCAATTGTCGGTTATGCTAATTGGTTCGATTTTTATTCCAACGACGATACATCAAAATTGTTTTACATCAAAATTGACGATGAAACTAAGAAGATCAATTTCTTTCATAAAGAAAGTTCCAATAATGAAAACCCTATTGTTTATCGTAATGCAAAAGATACAGCCAAAACCATAAGAACTATCAAAGAAGTTATGAAAGAGGATGATTGGTCTAAATATCTTAACTATGATGATCTTGAAAAATTGAGAAATGAAGTAATTTCAGAATTAATTTCAACTGAAAAAAGTTTTTTGGAGATTAAGAAAAAGTATTTATAGTATTACTTTTCAAACATACCAACTGTTCCACCAACCCAATCCTTATCTTTATTAAATTTAACACCAATCATTTCACCTCGACTCAATCTAACCAGATTAGTAACTAGAATAGGAGCAGGCGCGTTTTTTTTCCATACGGCTAATAGTCGTACTTCAGCTTTAACCAATCCATTCGGACTTTGAATTATTGGTTTATAGTGTACTTTTTTCTGCAAAATGTATAAATCTTTTTGAGTAACTGCCTCAATATCTTCTTTTTTAACGTGAAAAATAACGCCACTGCCTGAGAATGAAAAAAGTGGTTTTAAAACATAATTTTCTAAATCGGATGGAATTTCTTTTAAATCTGATAGTAGCGTAGTTTCAATAAAATACGTTCCTTTTAAATAGGGTAAAATAAATTTGCTGATTCTGAAAAACCAATTCGGATGTCCAGCCCATTCAACATCTAAATCAGATGAAAAATCGAAATTTAATTTTAAATCGTTACGTAAATCCAGTTCATCAAAAATAACACGATTGTAGATTCTTTTGACTTGAGTTTCTTTGCCATTATCATTTTTATAGAAAAGGTGTCTATCTTTTTGGTACAACTTGGTAACACAAATAACAGGAATTCCTAAATCTCTATGGCAGTAATAGAAATCTATCTTGGTATTTTGTTTTTCAGGTTCAATTTCTAACAGAATAACATTTTCTTTTGGATGATTGTTGCAAATTACGTCTTCAATCAACTGCAAATAACGTTCCTCATTTAATCCGTTTAGAAATGGCGTTAATTCAGAAAGAAAAGGGTAGTGGTTTACAAATTTTTGGGACAAGTGATTTTGAAAATTAAACAAAGACGGAAATCCTTGTACTTCAATAAGTTTAGGAACAATTTCTCCATCTTCCTCACAAATACCAAAATCGATAGCTAAGAATGTTGTGTGATTATCTTCATTAGGTACTTTTCTGTTTAATTCTAAAGCTTTATTGGTAAGTTCTTTAAAATCTTTTTTCTGAATAAAATCAATCACTTCTTGGCAACCTTGAAGCAGTTGTTCTTTCAACTTATTTGTGATAAAAAAAGGGGTTTCAGCAATTCGGAACGTAACTTCGTGATCAAAATCAGAAGTAATATCTTGAATAAGATTATGGTATTTAGTAACTGAAAAATTATCGTTAAAAAGTTTTCTGTGTTTGGAATTCATTATTAAATTATTAAGATGGAAGTATTACGTATTAAGATATCAAAATAAGTCTTTGTACTTAATACGGACTACTTGATACTAATTTGATAAGGCTTTTTTATGCTTTATCAAATCATTGATAGCGATACGTAGGAAATTTGGAATAATAGTTTCGTTGGTTTTATAGATTTTGTCTTCGTCTAATAAATCTTCTAACATATCACGGAACTTTTGTTTTCCTTTCATATCTATTATTCTTTCTCGCTTTTCTTTGTTTTTTAGATTGGCAATAAAACTTAATGCATCTGCTTCGGGATGAAATTGCAGTCCAACAAACTCATCAGAAAAACGAACTCCCATAATGGCTCGTTCATATTCTCTATGATTTCTGATTTTTTCTAACGAAATAATCATAGCGCCTTTTTTAGTAAAAATGCTTAGTTTTGGTTGTACTACTTGATAATCACGGCTGTCAATTGCATAAAAAGGATTTCCTAAACCCTCTAGAATAGGATCATTCATTCCAGCCTCCGTTTTATGAACCGTCATTACACCAAAAGAGGTAGATTTTCGTTTAGTAATTTGTGCTAAACCAAAATGGTGACAAGCCATTTGAAAAGAATGGCAGATAAACAATACGTGCTTTTTTACTTTTTGTTCTTTGTTCCAATTCCATAATTGATCTATGAAATCATACCATTTTAAATCCCAAATACCGTCGCCTTTAATTGGATTTCCTGGTCCACCTGTAGAAATAAAGATATCAAACTTCTCAATGTTTGGAAATTCACTTTTGCCGCGAATATCAAAAATTTGAAAAGTAACTATTTGATTAAATCTATTAATAATGTCAATAATACAGCGCATTCCCTGATTAGGTTCTCCGTTGTACATATCCAAAACTGCTATTCGAATTTGATTGTTCATCATAATTAATTAATAGTGCAAATATAACTTTTTCAATTATAATCCTCTTGTAAATTCGCTTGTAATCATATCGACCACCTTAGTCAAATCTTTAGTTTTTTCAAAAATAGCCAATTGTTTGTCGGCACCGGTTCCTTCTTTCATTATGGTATGTGCATAATTAATTTGTTCTCTACTTCCAAGTTCATCAATAACATCTTCAATAAACTCTAGTAATTCAATAATTAAGCATTTGGTATCAACTTCTTGCTGCAATCCAAAATCAATCATATTTCCATCGATTCCATAACGAGCAGCACGGAATTTATTTTCTTTAATCAAAGCTATTCTATAAATATTAAAACTAGTATTTGCCATAGTAAGTTTATAAAGCTTGGCCACAACGGCTTGAATGATAGCTACAATACAAATGGCTTCGTCCACAGTCAAACTCATATCGCAAATACGAAACTCAATAGTATCATAAAACGGATGCAAACGTAAATCCCACCAAATTTTCTTTGGATTATCAATACATTTAGTTTTTACCAAAGTTTCTAAATAATTATCATAGGCTTGCACACTGTCAAAATACTCTGGTAAACCTGTTCTCGGAAATTTATCAAATACCTTTGTTCTAAAAGATTTGTATCCGGTATTTCTGCCTTCCCAAAACGGAGAGTTAGTAGACAATGCAAAAATATGAGGCAAAAAATAACATGCCTGATTCATTAACTGCAAGCCAATTTCACGATTTTCAATGCCAACATGACAATGCATTCCAAATATTAAATTAGAACGCGCTGCATCTTGTAATTCGTTAACAATATGATGATATCTTGGATCATCAGTAATTGGCTGATCTTGCCAACGTGAAAAAGGATGTGTTCCTGCGCCACCAACAACAAGATTTTGCTTAGACGCTAATTCAACTATTTTACTTCGCAGAAAACGAATTTCAGTATTTGCTTCAGCTACATTTTTACAAATATTGGTTCCGACTTCAACTACCGATTGGTGCATTTCAGCTTTTACTTGTTCTTTTAAAATGCTTTTGGCTCCATCAACAATTTTAGATAAATGTGAACGCAAATCGCGTGTTTCTGGATCTATAATTTGATATTCTTCTTCTACACCTAGCGTAAATATTGGTAATTTCTTAGTCATCACTCTTCATTTTAGTTATCAAAATTATATTATTTTTGTGCAGCTGAATCTTTAATAAATGTTCCCCAAGTTAAATTTGTTTGTCCAGGTTTTTGTTTTTTTGCAGCTGCTATTGCCATTTTTGCAGAAGCTTCAACAACCCATTCGAAATTTTCGGCACCAACAGAAGTTAATTCAGCATCTGGAGCTGGATTTCCGAAGTCAATTGCATATGGAATACCATCACGAACAGCAAATTCTACTGTATTGAAGTCATAACCCAAACCTTTACAAAGTCTTAATGTATAGTCTTTTACAGTAGCTAAAAGTTTTTTATCTGTTGGTGGACCATCAATTACATAACGCAAATGATGTGGATTTCTTGGCTCATATTGCATTATTCTAACATCTTTACAACCCAAACAATAGACTCTAAAATATTCGGTAAATACAATCTCTTCTTGTAAAAGCATAACCAATTGTCCTGTTTCTTGGTGTTTTTGCC
Source organism: Flavobacterium sp. (assembly GCF_044369455.1). Classification (GTDB taxonomy): domain Bacteria; phylum Bacteroidota; class Bacteroidia; order Flavobacteriales; family Flavobacteriaceae; genus Flavobacterium. Next base: position 15,488 of record NZ_JBIPLW010000019.1, read on the forward strand.
AAAACTCCTCTTTATTTTCAAGACGGTAAACACTTTTCCAGCCACCACCAGCATACGGTTTCATATAGGCTGGAAATCCAATATAATCAAAAATGCCATCCCAATCCATAGGGAATTTCAAATTACGAAATGATTTTGAGGTCGTATCGGTCGGATGTTCTGCCGAAGGAAGGATTACCGTATTTGGAAGTGGAACTCCTAACGTATCAGCCAAACAGTTATTAAAAAACTTGTCATCAGCACTCCACCAAAATGGGTTATTAATTACATTAGTTCCGGTTAAGGCAGCATTTTTAAGAAATGCTCTATAAAAAGGAACGTCTTGAGAAATTCGATCAATGATTACGGCATATTCACCACCTTTGTTTTGAACTACTTTATCAATAGAAACTGCCTCGGCAATAATATCTTTTTCACCTTTCGAGTTTACTCTGTCTATAAACGCTTGTGGATAGGTATCTTCCATTCCAAATAATATTCCAATCTTTTTCATTTGTATTAGGTTTTTGTCTTAGTTTATGTTTTTTTTAGAAAAATTTGATTCTAGATAAATAATGTGGAAACATTTCTTTCCAAACTGGCCAATCGTGTTCCTTATCTTGACGAATATCCAACCAATGTGGCACATCTTTATCTGCTAAAATACGACTCAACTTTAAATTAGCATCCAAGCAAATGTCCCAATTAGAGGTTCCTAAAATGATATCCATATTCCATAGTTCACCATCATGCAATCCATGAAGATAATCTTCAGGAGAATTATAAAACACATCATCATCCCAATGACCGTCCATAAAACTTTTTATAGAAAATGCACCGCTCATAGAAAATACATGACTAACATAGCCAGGATGTTTAAAGGCAAAATTTACAGCATGATAGCCTCCAAAGCTACAACCTGCAACTGCCACTTTTCCAACACGTGTATTGTTTTTTACGCGTTCTACAATTTCATGACAAATCATTTTATCGTACCAAGTATGGTTTTGAATTCGGTGTACTGGATGTATTTTTCTATTATAAAAACTATCTTTATCTATGCTATTTGGGCAAAAAATTTGAATTAATCCTTGTTCTAAATACCAGCGTGCACTTTCAATCAATCCTTGATCTCTATTTTCATGAAAACTGCCCATTGAAGTAGGGAAGAGGATCACCGGATATCCGGCATGCCCAAAAACAAGCATCTCAATTTCACGATTTAAATTGGGCGAATGCCACTTGAAATAGTCTTCTCTCATAAATTGTTATTAGAGTAACAATTATAATGAAAAAAACGTTGTAAAATATGTAAAAATAACTAAATACTAAACTATTGCGATATACTTTTTAATGATATTTAGTTTTTAAATAATTCTTAAAAAATGGATTGAATGTAAACGCTGTTTTTAATAATTAACAATTTATAAACTTATAATTCTATTAACTGTATTTGACTTTTTAAGCGCTCTATAAGCATATTCATCATTCTTTTATTCAAATTTGAAGATATTTGAATGTATTCTGCATATTCGTCTAAAGTAAAAAAAGCAATTACCATTCCTTTGAGAGAATTTCTAAACTTAATATCTCGATGGATTACATTCTCTATATACGCCATTTTTTTGTCCGGTGAAAGACTAAAGAATGCACTTTTTTGTTTTATTGCATAATTTATAAAGACTTGGATAAACAAATCATTTTGTAACTTTAAAATAGGACGTAAGGTTCTATTTTGAAATGTTTCTTCTGCAGTTGATTGATTAGTAATTGTTCCTAAAGCTTCTCCTCTTAATTCTAAAACATTATTATCTCTGGCTTCCATGATTTTTATTTTAAAGTTATAAAAAAACCTCTGTTGAAAAACAGAGGTTGATTTATAGTTATCAATAATTAATTGTTAATTATTTTATCTTGAAAACGGTTTTACGTACTAGACGTCTTGCCCAATCTGATTTCTTATCTACACTATTGTCTTCACCGTTAGACTGAATGTTTAATCTAGATTCAGCAATTCCGGCTTTATTTAAAATTGTTTTAACTGCTTGAGCTCTATCACTAGCTAACTTATCATTAAATTCTGTGCTTCCAATTTCATCAGCATAACCGGTAATATCAACTGATTTGGAAGGATTGTTTTTTAAATAATTTAAAATGAATCCAATATTACTTGCAGATGCTGAGTTTGGAGTTGATTTTCCAGTATCAAAGTAAGCTGCAATGTAACCGTCATTGATTAACTGAATAACTGCACCATCTGTTGCTGCTGCAGTTGCAGCATTATTGTTATTAGTGATAGAATTATTCACATATTTCTCTAAATCATCAGGAACACCATTATTGTTTTTATCTACCATTCTACCTTTAGTATCAACAGCTACTCCAACAATAGAGTTTTGTTCAGCATCTAAGTAATCTGGCACACCATCTTTATCACCATCATTCATTAAATCTTCGATTTCACCGATTCTACTATTAAGAGAATCTAAACGTTTTTCATTTTCATCTTTGATGATAGCCCAATCTCCGTGTATTTTACCTTTTCCAAGTGCTACAGACAAACCTATCGAAGTTCTGAATAAACTACCTGTTAAGTTATTTTTAGATTCTGAAAAAGTTGTTCCATCCCAGTTATAATGTTGTCTAACATTTGAATTCACTGTTAGATCAGCAAAAACACTTACGTTTTTAAAAATTCTAAATTGAGGAGATAATCCACCAACAACTCCTCCATTCCATTCTGTTATATCTTGTGGCCCCATTTTCGGAGTCATTCTAGAGACATTAAATCCGAAATGGAACAATAACCCAAATCGACCAGCTTGTTTTTGAATATCAAACAATCTGACTAAATTGGCAACACCTTCAGCAGTAAATTGATGATGTTCCATTTGAAAAGGTAAACTCCCTGAACCATTTTGTTCTTGAAGATTGTCAAAATTAATATTCGCTTTAACACCAAATTTTGGGCTAAACATATAACGTGCACCGAAACCAACAGAATTAATAGCTATACCACCGATAAAACTTCCTGGTTTGTTACCATAATAACCATCGGTGTAAGGTTTTGAGCCTTTGGACTGACCAACACTAGCTTCAATAGACCATCTATTGAATGTCTCTCCAACAAGCTCCTTATCTGGTTCTGCTGCAATAAGTTCTAAATCTTTTTTGTTTTTCTTTTCTTTTTGAGCGTTTGCCGTCAAGGAAAAACACAAGAAAGTTATCAATAATAGTATGCTATTCTTCATAAGATGTGATTTATAATTATTTAATTAAATGTTAAAATCGATACAAATATAAATGTTTCCGATTAATAATCAACTTTTTTGCATTATATTAAAAAAAAAATGAACAGGTTTATTCTGTATAATCAACAGTACCATGAGGCATCTCATAGATTTCAAGATCAAAATATTTAATCGAGGCAAAAATATGGTCAAAAACATCTGCCATAATATACTCATAATTTTCAAATCTTTTGTCGTTTGAAAAAGTATAAATCTCTAAAGGAACTCCTTGTGGAGTTGATTGCAATTGACGACAAAGCAAAATCATTTCTTTATTCAAGCCCGGATATTGACTTAAGTATTGTGTAATATATTTTCTAAATAATCCAAAATTGGTCATATTTCTGCCATTAACTAAAATTGATTTATCAACTTGGTGCGTTTTATTAAACTTTTCAATTTCGTTTTGACGGTTTTCAATATAACTACTAACCAATTGTATTTTTCTCAAATTCTGAAGTTCATTTTCATCTAAAAAACGAATAGTATTTGCTCTTACTAAAATATGCCTTTTTATTCTTCTACCATTTGAATTCAACATTCCACGCCAGTTTCTGAACGAATCAGAAATTAAACTATACGTTGGTATTGTGGTAGTCGTATTATCAAAGTTTCTAACTTTTACTGTTGCTAAATTAATTTCTATGACATCGCCATCAGCTCCAAACTTGTCAAAAGTTATCCAATCTCCAATCCGAACCATATCGTTTAATGAAACTTGTACACTAGCTACAAATCCTAAAATAGTATCTCTAAATATTAATATTATAATGGCGGAAATGGCACCAAATGTTCCCAACATGGTATTAGTACTAATATCAAAAACATTGGAAATCACAAAAACAAAAGCAAAAATCCATAAGACAATCATAATTACTTGAATGTAACTATCGATAGGTTTGTCACTATATCTTGGATTTTGTTTTAGATGATCTCTCAGAGCATGAAAAATAGTTTTGATTATCCATAAACTTAATAAAACAATATAGATACCAACAAGCTTTCCAAAAATTGATTCCCAATACACAAAGTTTTTCAAAATAACTGGAACACATTTATAGATAAAAAGTAACGGAATTAAATGTGCTATATATGTAGCGGTGTTATTGGTAACCAATAAATCATCAAATTTAGTTTTGGTTTTTCGAGCCATGATAATCATCGTTCTGACTAACATAAACCTAAAAATTAAATAAATTATATAGGATAAAACAGAAAGAATAAAAATATTAATGGCCAAACTTAAATAAGCAGCAATGGTTTCTCCCAAATCTAATTTCTTTAAGAGTGGGTAACACCAGCAAAATATTTTTTCTACTATTTTATGCATTTTTCACATATTTTTTTTCAATATAAAAAGTTCCAAAAGGAAGAAATGATGCCACCTGAACTACTAAAAATTCCTTAATATTCCACTTTTGTTCTTTAAAAATTAGACACGCCAAAATTACATAAGAAATAAACAACAATCCGTGAGTCATTCCAATCGGATATAATAAACTCTTATACAATTCTAAATTTAACCGTTTAATAACTAACATATTAAAAAACAATAGTAAGTAGGAAACACCTTCAGCAATGGCAATGAACTTAAAAAATTTGGTCATGATTTATTATTTGAAGCAAAATTAGCTAATAACATTAATATTCAACTAAAAAGGAATTACTTTTGTTAGTATACAATTTATATGAGCAAACGCGATTTAAATAAATACGTAAAAGAACTTAACAAAGAGCAATTAGAAGAACAGTTGATTGAATTATATGAAAAATTCAAAGATGTAAAAATATATTATGATTTTGTTTTCAATCCTAATGAAAACAAGTTAGTTGATGAAGCAAAAATAAAAATTTCTAACGAATATTTTCCAATAAAAGGGAGAAGACCAAAAATGAGACGTTCTGTTGCTCAAAAATACATAAAGCACTTTATCGTTCTTGGTGTTGATGTGTTTTTAATAGCCGATGTGATTCTCTACAACATAGAAATTGCTCAAGCATTTTCTTCAGAAAGAATAATTAGACAAGAACTATTCTTTAAAAGTATGCTCACTTCGTTTCAACAGGCCATTAGTTTTTTGATTAGAAACGGAATTTTAGAAGACTTCAAAAGCAGAGTAGTGGCCATTAAAGAGGAAGCTATTCGACAAAATTGGCATAATCAGTATGAATTCAACGCTTTAATTGAACGGTTTGAATATTAAATTTTGTAAATAAGTAATTTAATTTTGGTGATAACTCTTTTTTAGGTGTACTTTTGCGAAATTGTAAAAATCACCATGTCTCAAAAAGATTTTAGTACCGAAATTGAGGAGAAAAAGGAGCTTTATGGCTACCAAAAAGGCGATATTGACAAAATTTTTGAACGTTTAGACAATGCTGCAAGCAACCATCATTTGTTGTATCAATTGCCAACCGGCGGTGGTAAAACTGTTATTTTTTCTGAAATTGTTCGACGCTATTTATCACAACATAATAAAAAAGTAGTGGTGTTGACTCATCGAATTGAACTTTGTAAGCAAACTTCAAAAATGCTCAAAGGATTTGATGTAAAAAATAAAATCATCAATAGCAACATTAAAGAATTACCCGACCAAGATGAGTATTCCTGTTTTGTAGCTATGGTTGAAACTCTGAAAAATCGTTTAAATGATGAGAAATTAATGATTGACAACGTTGGTTTGGTTATCATAGATGAAGCACACTATAATTCGTTTAGAAAATTATTTAGCCAGTTTAAAAAATCTTTTATTCTTGGAGTTACAGCAACACCGTTGAGTTCTAATATTAAGTTGCCAATGCACAATAATTATGATGAACTTATTGTGGGTGATACCATCCAATCTTTAATTGATAATGGTTTTTTGGCGAAAGCAACTACCTATAGTTATGATGTTGGTTTAACATCTTTAAAAGTTGGTATTAATGGAGATTATACTGTTAAATCTTCTGATGATTTGTATATGAATATGGTTATGCAAGAGAAATTATTACATGCCTATACCGAAAAATCATTAGGTAAAAAAACCTTAATATTTAATAACGGAATAAATACATCTTTATATGTTTACGAAACTTTTAGAGAAGCCGGATTTAATATAAGACATTTAGACAACACCACATCTGTTGAGGATAGAAAAGATATTTTGCATTGGTTTAAAAAAACACCCGATGCTATATTAACCTCTGTCGGAATTTTGACAACAGGTTTTGACGAACCAACAGTAGAAAGTATTATACTAAATCGTGCTACAAAATCATTGACCTTATATTTTCAGATGATTGGTCGTGGTTCCCGAAAATTACCACAAAAAGATAATTTCACAGTAATCGATTTAGGAAACAATGCGCTGCGATTCGGATTATGGAATGATCCCGTCGATTGGCAGCATATCTTCAAATCTCCAGAATATTATTTAGAAAGTCTTAGAGATGATGCTGAAATTGAAACACATTTTAAATATGTTATGCCCGAGGCAATTCGGAAAATGTTTAGTAAAACAACTCATATAACAATAGATATTGAAGAAGAATTTAAAATGATAATTGCACAAAATTTGCGATCAAAAGAAGTTCTAGAAAAATCCATAAACCAACATGCTATAATGTGTGTTGAAAACTCTCTGGATTTATACCAAGCCCGAATGCTTTCTAAATTATTAAACGATGATATAGAAAGTAGAGTTATACGATTTATCAATTGTCTTGGAAAAACAAGTAAAAACTATCGAGAATGGTTGGTTGAAGATTATAAAAATAAATTAAGCTTGACGATTGGAAAAAAATTTAGAGAGTTAAATTTTTAAATATCAAGTTTATTTAACTGATTATATAGTGTTGTAAATCAAATAATTAGTCAAAATCTTTATTCTTAGCAATTGCATATTTTGTGAACTATAATTTATATTATGTAAAATAGAATTTATTAAAACAAGTTCTTTGTATTGTTTTAAATGTTTTTTATCAATACGCATCTTCTTCTCTTAAGCTTTACTATTTTTGTATTTTTAAAAAAAACAACACACATAGAAATGAGTAATTCAATAGCAGAAAATATTGCTAACTTTTTAAAAGAATTTTCGCCTTTCAATTATTTGACTCATGACGAATTAATTCAAGTTGCGACGAGTATTGGCGTTGTTAATTTAGATAAGCATAAAACACTTTTTCAAATCAATGATAAATTGCATGATAGCTTTTATGTTGTTGCGTCTGGAGTAATTAATCTTTCTGTAATTGCCGACGCTGAAGAAACATTATTGAATAAATGTTATGCTGGTGATGTTTTTGGTCTTCGTCCCTTTTTTGCTAAAAACAATTATATGATGACGGCAAAAGCTCGTGAAGATAGTATTGTTTATGCCATTCCAATTAGTATTTTTAAACCCTTTGTAGCCCAAAACCCTCAGGTTTTAGATTTTCTATTAGAAAGTTTTGCAACTAATACTAGAAATCCATTTGATAAAGACAATCGAGGTAAACTTATAACTGAAAATGTGTATACTGAAAATAAACAAAATGAGATTCAGTATTTTCAGTCACTTGCCTATAATAAAACACCTTTAAAGGTTAGTACCACAGCTATTTCAAAAGATACTGCACAATTAATGACTGAAAATTTAACCGATAATGTTATTGTTACCGAGCAGAATTATCCCATCGGAATTGTTACCGACACTGATTTTAGGACAAAAATTGCCAATGGTAGATTTCCACTTATTTCAACCATAGATAAGATAATGTCATCTCCAGTAATCACAGTGCCCGAAAATGTATCTGTTGCTGAGGCTCAGCTTCTATTGCTCAAACATAATGTGAGTCATTTATGTGTCACTGCAGATGGTTCTGACAAATCTGATGTTAAAGGTGTGATTTCTGAACACGATTTAATTGTTGCTCAAGCCAATAATCCTGGTGTTTTGATAAAAGAAATAAAACGTTCGCTTTCTCCAAAAGAATTAAAATTAGTACGAGAGAAATTAACAGACTTAATTCAAAGTTCTATCGCTAAAAATATTCCGTTGCCACATATTTATAATATTTCTGGAGAAATTATAACAGCTATTATTAAACGTTCTATTGAGTTGTCAATTCTTGACTTAGGCTCTCCTTCTGCACGATTTGCTTGGTTTAGTATTGGAAGTCAAGGAAGAAAAGAACAATTTTTGTTAACAGACCAGGATAGCTTTTTGATTTTTGAAGATGTGGCCGCCGAAAATTATAGAGATGTTAAAGATTACTTCTTAAAATTAGCCAAGAGAGCCACAATGATATTAGAAAAAGTTGGTTATGAATTTTGTGTAAACGGTCACATGGCTAGTAATTTGCTGTGGTGCAAATCTATGTCAGATTGGATTAAACAATATAACAACTGGATGAAAACTCCCGGAGATAAATCAAATGACATTAGTAGTATCTTTTTTGACTATGAGTTTGTTTTTGGTGAAAGCAAAATGGAAGAATTTATTAATGATGTTGTAAATAAAAACACAAAAAACAATCCTCTTTTCTTCGATTATCTTGGAAATGATGCTTTGAGAAAAAATCCACCATTAAACTTCTTTAAAAAATTCAATCTCGAAGAAGAAGGCGAAAATAAAGGTAAATTTGATATTAAAAATAAGGCAATTATGCCCTTAGTTGATGGCGCTCGATTATTTGCTATAAGTTTCAATTTACGCGGTATTACTAATACCTATTTGAGATTTAAGCAATTAGCAATGACAGATCCTAAATTTTCTGAAATTTATCTAAATTGTGCTGATGCCTTTTTGATTTTGTCAAAATTCAGAACACTTGAAGGATTGAAAAATGACAGCGCTGGTAATTTCATCAATTTAGACGAGCTTACCAAAGTTGATAAAGAAAGACTAAGAAATGCTTTAGGGCCAATGAAAGAATTAGAAGAATTAATTAAAGATAAATTTCAGTTAACACAATTTTCGTAACATGTTAGATTGGATAAAAAATATTAATAAAGAATATCCAGAGTTCTGGAAATTATATCTTTCAAAATTTGAAACCAAATCGAATAGATACGTGGTCCTAAGCACAGAAACCACAGGTTTAAACCCCAGAAAAGATGTTATTCTGTCTTTTGGAGCAATAGGTGTTATGAATGATGTTATTCGCATTGGGGATAATTTTGAAGTGGTTCTATTACAATATAAGTACCTTCATGATAACGGATTATCAAATGAATTCTTGATTGAAAGTAAATTATCAAAATTGGCAGAACCACAAGCTATTCAGTCATTTGTTGATTATATCGGAAATGCCGTTCTGGTGGGACACCGAATTCATTTTGATATCGAAATGATTAATGATGTTTTGGAAAAAATGGAATGCGGAAAATTAAAAAATGAAGCTTTGGATGTCGAAATTATGCATCAAAAACTAATAGACATTACAAATAAATCTTTTTCATTAGTCGATTTAATCAAGCATTATAAAATTCCAGAAAATGAGAAAAATTCAGCATCAGATGATGCCTATTCCATAGCGTTATTATTTCTTAAATTAAAATCGAGATTAGGTTTTAAATAAAAAATCCCGACTCGTAGTCGGGATTTTTCGATCTGTCAAAATCAAACAAAACAATAATCAAACAATTATTTTCTCGTGACACCTATGCTTATGGCTTTTTCTTCATAAACATATTGGTGTAATATTTTTTTCCATTAGTTTCATCAACCGATACTGAAATACCCAAATGCGTATAATCACCTTCGATGTTTGCTTTGTGAGCTGGACTGTTTAACCAAGCTGCCATAGCGCTTTCTGCAGTTTGATAGTTGTAAGCGATGTTCTCGCCTACTCTATCTGCTCCTAATACCTGAACAAGATTATTAGATCGTTGTTGGAAATAATCGTGATTAACTACTTTATTATCAATCATGTAAATGTTGTGCTCTTCTGATTTGAAAGAAATGTGATTGATTACTTCTAGTGTGTTCAATCCCATACTTGCACGATGATTGTTAATAAGCGTAACTAGTTTTAATTCTACTTCATTGTAGTTGTATGAAGTGACAACTTTATTGTCTGTTGAATTCCCTTCTGAAGAGTCAGAAGAACAAGATACCATAGTGAACACGATTGCTAACGGCAACAATGCTCTAAACATTTTTGCTTTCATAGTAGTAGGTTAAGTTTTAATAAAGTAGATGTGGGGCAAACACTTTATTTAGTTAATAATGACAGAAAAAATTATTAAAACTTGGTAGATGTGGGGCAAACACTTTATTTAAATAATTTTATAAGAACGTATTGTTTGATTTTGTTTGACAATTTTACCACTTTTATCGTTTAAATAACAAATAAAATCGATGAAATACACATAATTAATTTATATATAAATAATTTTCTTACTTATATGCAGTTCGTCGATAGTTATTTTTATTATCGTGTATTTTAAAATAATGTTGTAGTAACTATATATTTGTATAAAAAAGAAAATTGAAAACTACTATTTCTAATACTACACTAACTGCAACAATAAATCACAAAGGAGCTGAATTAATTTCGCTCAAAAATCAAACTTCAGACAGAGAGTATATTTGGGGAGGAAACCCCGAATATTGGGGAAAGCACGCTCCTGTTTTGTTTCCGATTGTAGGTACACTAAAAAATAATTCTTATATCTTTAATGATACGTCCTATAAATTATCCCGACATGGATTTGCAAGAGATATGGTTTTTGAATTGATAAAAGAAACCGAATATGAAGCAGTTTTCTCTTTAAAAGCAGATGAAATAACAAAAGAATGGTATCCATTTGATTTTGAACTGCACCTAACGTACACATTAACGGATTCAGAATTAATAATACGTTATAACGTAATGAATAATGGTTCTCATGCAATGTATTTCTCTATTGGTGGACATCCTGCATTTGCGCTTCCAAACCAATTTGAGAGGTACAGTCTAAAGTTCGAACCCAATGAAAAACTTGTTTCATACCTATTAGACGACGATTTGCTTTCCAATACAACCAAACAAACTGATTTAAAACAAAGTAAAGTACCCCTAACCTATTCTTTATTTGAAAATGATGCGTTAATTTTCAAAGAACTACAATCAAATCAAATACAACTACTTGAAAATAATAAGCCTATATTGAATTTCAAGTTTCGAGACTTTCCCAATTTTGGAATCTGGACCAAATTAAAAGCGCCTTTTATTTGCTTAGAACCATGGGCTGGTTATTCAGATCTTGATACAACTTCTGGAAATATTGAAGAAAAAGAAGGTATTCAAAAATTAGACAGGAATATTTCTAAAGAATATAGTTTTAGTATCGAAATTTTATAAATTTACCGAAACGCTAAACGATGCTTACTATTAATTTTCATCCGTTTCAAAACTTAGAAACCGAGCGATTGCTATTGCGCCGCTTAAATAAAAATGATTTCAAAGAAGTTTTGGCGTTACGTGGCAATCCGGAAACCATGAAATATATACCAAAACCTCTGGCAAAAACGAAACAAGATGCCTTAGCACATATCGCTATGATTGAAGATAAAATAGTCAACAATATTGGCATTAACTGGGGAATTACCATCAAAGGAAATCCTAAAATTATTGGCATTATTGGAATATATAAATTTTATCCCGAAAATCATCGTGCAGAGATTGGGTATATGTCTTTACCCGAACATAACGGAAAAGGGTATATTACTGAAGCCATCAAGGCAGTTGTAATTTATGGTTTTGAACAAATGAACTTGCATTCTATTGAAGCAATCATTGATCCTGATAATAGTGCATCCGAAAGGGTTTTACAAAAAAATGGATTTGTGAAGGAAGCACATATCAAAGAAAATGAACTTTGGGAAGGGAAATTTTGGGATACCGTTATTTATTCGTTGCTAAAAAGGAATTTCAATAAATAACTATTACAATCTAGGTAACGTCTTGATATAAAGCTCTTCTACCTTTTTTCTTGCCCAAGCTGTTTTTCTCAAAAACGTCAAACTCGATTTGATACTTGGATTTGAAGTAAAACATTTAATTTTTATCAACTCACCCAAAGTATCAAAACCATAATAGTCTACCAGTATTTCTAGTATTTTTTGAAG
>NZ_JBIPLW010000066.1:0-8896 GCF_044369455.1 Flavobacterium sp.
CGGTCGGGCTCGATCGCATCGTGATGGCCAACAACACGGGCGTGCTGTCGCAGGTGTCGACCTCGGCGCTGGTCACGGCGAACGCCTGGAGCCTGAGCGGCAACCCGATCACGTCGTCCGGTACCACGCTCGGCATCGCGCCGACGGGCAGTTTCCTCGGCGCGACCAGCAACCAGAACCTGCAGCTGGTCACCAACAACCTGGTGCGAGCGATCGTCACCGCGGGCGGTGTGTTCCAGACCAACAGCGTCGCGATCGGCGGCGGCGCCATCAACGGCACCACGATCGGCGCGACGACCGCGAGCACCGGCCGCTTCACGACCCTCGATGCGACCGGCAACGCGACGGTGGCGGGCACGCTCGGCGTGACGGGTCTGACCACGGCCTCGGGTGGCGTGCGCACCCCCTCGGTGAACGGCACGACCGCGCTCGCCTTGACGGCCGATGCGGGCACGCTGTCGCTGACGGCGGGCGGCGCCAACGTCATCACCGCGACCACCAACGGCGCCGAGCGCCTGCGCATCGCCGCGAACGGCAATGTGGGCGTCGGCACCAACAACCCGACGAACCTCCTTGAGGTCAACGGCACTTTCCGCGCGACCGGCAACAGCGCGATCGGCGGCACGCTGGATGTGACGGGCGCCACCAATCTCAGCAACACGCTCGGCGTCAGCGGCGCCACCACGCTCGGCAGCACGCTCGGCGTCAGCGGCGCCACCACCCTCAACAGCACCCTCACGGTCGCTGGCGCCTCGCGGATCAACAACACCCTGCGCGTGACGGGCCTCGCGACGGCCGATGTCGGCGTGCGCACCCCGTCGGTCACCAGCACCGGCACCCTCGACCTCGGCGCCCTGAACGCCGACCCGATCGTCTTCAGCACCGACGGTGTCGAGCGCATGCGTGTCGATGCCTCCGGTCGCATCGGCATCGGCACCAGCACGCCCAATGAGGCGCAGGTGATGATCCAGAACCGCAGCCCGACGCTGCCGGGCTTGATGGTGCGCGGCAACCTGCTGCAGACCGGCCGCATCCTCGACATCCAGAGCGGCCCCGGCACGACCTTCTTCAGCATCGCGGCGAGCGGCGAGACCCGCGTGGCGCGCCGCTTCGTCACCGAGGACGAGACCGCGTTCGTCGCGATCTCCGGCGGTTCGGCCGCCACGCTCATGGGCGACAACGACCGCATCGTCGTCGCCAACCCGCAGGGCCGCATCGCCCAGGTGTCGCCGGCGGCTTTCGTCGACCAGTACGCCTGGGGCCTCATCGGCAATGCGCCGCTGTTGAGCGACGGCGCCCTCGGCGACGCGCCGCTCGGCAGCTTCCTCGGCACCACGAACGCCCGCGACCTGCGCCTCGTCACCAACAACACGGTGCGTGCGATCCTCAACAGCGCCGATGGCCGCTTCGATGTTGCCACGCTGCGCGCCAACGAACTGTCGAGCGCCGGCAACCTGATCCTGCGCGGCGGCGCCACCGTCGAGGGCTTGCGCGTCACCACCACTGGCCGCGTCGGTGTCGGTTCGGGGGTCAACCCGGAGGGTTCGACGGGTGCGCAGTTGATGGTCGACACCGGGGTCGGCACCACGCGCGGCCTCGTCGTCAACGGGCGGGCTGGCCAGACCGCGAACCTCTTCGAGGCGCGGGTCAACGGCGTCAACCGCTTCGAGATCTCCCCGTCTGGCGCCGTGAGCGCCGCGTCCATGAGGGTCGCCGACATCGGCGCCGGCGACCCGAACACCCTCACTCCTGCGGGCTATGACCGCGTGGTCGTCGCCAACAACCAGGGTCAACTGTCGCAGATCGCGTTCTCGCAACTCTCGAACGAGGCCACCTGGCTGCTCGCCGGCAACACCGGCATCACGAGCGGCGGGAACCTCGGCCAGACGGTGACTGGCCGATTCCTGGGCATGGTCGATGCCCAGCCCATCCGCTTCGTCACCGACAACAAGGTCGGCGCGATCCTCACCGCGGCCGGCCAGTTCCAGACCAACAACGTCGCCATCGGCGGCGGTACGATCAACGGCACGGTGATCGGCAACGGCACCCCGGCCGCCGGTACCTTCACCGCGCTCAACGCCAACACCCTGACCGCGAACACGTCGGTCACGACGCCGACCGTCTCGAGCGGGGGTAGCCTCACTTTGGCCACCACCGGCGCCTCGGCGGGCGGCATCGCGCTGTCGGCGGGCGGCAGCAACGCCATCACCTTCGCGACCGATGGCAACGAGCGCCTGCGCCTCACGAACGAGGGTCGTCTGGGTCTCGGCACCACCTCACCGGGCGCACAACTGCAGGTCAACAACGCGTCGGCCGGCACCAAGCTGCTGGTGGTCAACGGCGTCGCCGGGCAGACCGCCAACCTCCTCGAGGCCCAGGTCGGCGGCACCTCGCGGTTCACCGTCACGCAGGCGGGCAGCGTCACGGCGGCCGGCGGTGTCACGGCGGATTCGATGCGCGTCATCGGCGTCGGGGCCGGTTCGCCCAACAACTCGACGCCCTCGGGCTACGACCGCGTCGTCATCGCGAACGGCGCCGGCAACTTCTCGCAGATCGCCTTCTCGCAGCTCACCAACGAGAACACCTGGCTGATCGCCGGCAACATCGGCGGCACGAGCGGCGGCGCGCTCGGCAGTGCGCCGACCGCGGGGTCGCGGATCCTCGGCACCCGCGACGATGTCGATCTGCGCTTCGCCACCAACAACCTCGTCCGCGCGATCATCACCCGCGACGGGGTGTTCCAGGCCAACCAGGTCGGTTTCACCGGCGGCACCATCGACGGCGTGACCATCGGCGGCACGACCCGCGCCGCAGGCGCCTTCACGACCGTGACGGCCAGCACCAGCATCGCGGCCGGCACGAGCATCACCGCCGGCACCACCATCACCGCCGGGACGTCGGTCATCACCCCGCTCGTCACCAACACCGGCAACCTCGCGGTCACCGCCAACAACGGCGCGTTGACGCTCTCCACCGCGGGCGCGGTGTCGCCCGGCAGCGTCACGGTCGCGGCCGGCGGCGACAACCCGATCTCTCTGTTCACCGACAATGTCGAGCGTCTGCGCATCACCGGCGCACTCGGCCGTGTGGGCATCGGCACGACCTCCCCGGGCGCGCAATTGCAGGTCAACACGCCGATCGACTCGGGCATCGGCCTGATCGTGAGCGGCACGGCCAATGCCACCGGCGACCTCATGGCCGTGCGCGCGGGCGGCAGCGACGTGCTGCGTGTCCGCCGCACGGACATGATCGTCAACAACCCGCTCACCGTGAACGGCGCTGCTACCGTGTCGTCGCTCAACGTCACGGGTGCGACGACGCTCACCGCCTTGGGCGGCGCGGTCGGTGGCCTGTCGGGCGATCGCGTCGTGGTCGCGAACGCCTCGGGTCAGTTGTCGCAGGTGGCCCGCTCGACGCTGGTCACCGCTGAGGCCTGGGGCCTCTCGGGCAACGCCAATATCGGCGCCGGCAACTTCATCGGCACCACCGATGACAACGACCTGCGCTTCCGCACCAACAACATCACGCGCGCCACCATCACCGCAGGTGGCCAGTTCCAGACCAACAACGTCGCGATCGGTGGTGGTGCCATCAACAACACCACGATCGGTTCGGGCGGTGCGGCCGGGGGCACATTCACCACCCTGAACGCGTCGACGGTCAATGCGGGGTCGTCGGTGAACACGCCGCTCGTGACCCGCGTCAACAGCGACTTGACGTTGTCCACGACGGCCACCGCGGGCAACACGGCGGGCTCGATCACTTTGGCGGCCGGTTCGGAGAGCCCCATCCTGTTCCGGACCACCGACCTCGCCACCGAGCGGATGCGCCTGACCACGGACGGGCGTCTCGGCCTCGGCACGACCACGCCGGACCGGACTCTCGACATCCTCGGCACCTTCCGCGCGTCTTCGGACGGTTCGGTCGGCGGTGCGTTCAGCGTCGGCGGCCGGCTGACGGTGGCCGGCGGGAATTCGCCTGCGGTGAACGGCCTGACCGTCAACGGCACCTCGTTGACCAAGATCGGCTCGCTCGGCGGCGATCGTAATGAGGTAGTTCTCTCCGGCTTTGACCGTGTGGTGCTCGCCAACGCGGCGGGCGAACTGCAGCAGTACGACCTCTCCCAGTTCCGCTTGATCACGGACCCGGACGATCCCTCGGGCGGCGGCAGCGGCAGCAGCGTCGCGGTCGACGACGAAGGCAACCAGTTGACCCTTGCGCTCGCGCGGCTCAATTTTGTGGGCGAGGGTGTGATTGCGACGGCCTCGGGCAACAACATCACGGTCTCGATCCCGGGTGTGAACGGCACGCTGACACGCGATCCGGAGTTCGACACGGTGCGCGTCGAAGATTGGATCCGTACGCCGCGCATCAACGCCAGCGGCGCGCTCACCGTCGCGACCGGCGGGTCGGATCGCCTCACGGTCACCGCGACCGGACAGGTCGGCATCGGCACCGCCTCGCCCGCGGCGCAGCTCCAGGTCGTCCCTGCGGACGACGACACCGTCGGCCTGCGCATCACGGGCGCCGCCGCGAGCCCGGCGGCCAACCTCCTCGAGATCGGCACGACCGGCTCGCCGACCAATCTCCGTGTCGACCGCTCGGGCAACCTCGTCACCAGCGGTGCCGTGAACGCGGGCGGGACGATCACCTTCGGCAACCTGGCGGGTACCGCTGGCGCCAGCATGGGCGGCAACGACCGTCTCGTCATCGCCAACAGCTCGGGACGCCTCGCCCAGGTCTCGCCCTCGACCCTGATCGCCAACGTCGGTTGGAGCTTGTTCGGCAATTCCCTGACCGAAGAGACCAGCGGCGGCTTCGGCGAGGTGCCGGTCGGCCGCTACATCGGCACGAACAACGCCATCGACCTGCGCTTCGTCACCAACGGCCGGGTGCGCGCGATCCTCACCGCGGACGGCGCGTTCCAGTCCGACAATGCCGTGCTCACGGGCGGTCGTATCGACGGCATGCCGATCGGTGCTACCACGCGTTCGACCGGCGCGTTCACCGGCGTCGCGGTCACCAACACCCTGACCGCCGGCACCTCGGTGGTGACGCCGTTGATCGCCAACAGCGGCAACATCGCCCTGACCGCCGACAACGGCGCGATCTCTCTGTCGACCGTCGGTACGAGCCCGCAGGGCATCACCTTCTCGGCGGGCGGCAACAACACCATCGCCTTCCGCACCGACGACCGCGAGCGGCTGCGCATCGTCGGCGGTGAACTCAGCCCGATCGTCATCGGCGGCGCGGCGGCCATCGAGAACTCGATGCTGCAGATCAACACCGCGCAGGATTCCACGGCGGGACTGCTGGTGGTCGGTACCGCGGCCTCGACCGGCGACCTGCTGCGCGTGGGCGTCACGAACGCCCTGGATCCCACAGATCCGACACCGGTGCTGCGGGCGCGTCGCACCGGGGTGTACGTGACCTCGCTCGTGTCCGGGACCAACGCACTGGCCGTCAACGGGAGCACCCAGTTGACCGGGTCCCTCACTGTGAGCGAGAGCGCCACCTTCAACACCCTCGCAGGCACCGCGAACACCACCCGCGGCAGCAACGACCGCGTGGTGTTGGCGAACAACGGCGGCGTGCTCTCGCAGGTGACGCCCGAGGGCTTGGTGTCCGAGTACGCCTGGGCACTGAACGGCAACCCGATCGCCGCGAGCGCGGGCGAGATCGGTGCCGCCCCGACCGGCGACTACCTCGGCACCACCAGCAACAACGACCTGCGCCTCGTCACCAACGGTCTGGTGCGCGCGATCGTCACGCGCGGCGGGCAGTTCCAATCCGACAACGTCGCCCTCAGCGGGGGCGCCATCAACGGCACCAGCATCGGCGCGAGTACGCGCGCTTCCGGTGCGTTCACGAGTTTGGCCTCGAACGCCGTGGTCAACGCCCCGGGCATGACGGGCAGCTCGCTCGGCTTCACCGCCGGCGGCGGCAGCATCAGCCTCGTCGCCAACAGCGGCCAGATCGGCCTGACGGCGCGCGGTGCGGCGAGCCCGATCCTGTTCTCGACCCGTCCCCTCGACGATGACGTCGAGCGCCTGCGCATCACGCCCGAGGGCCTCGTCGGTATCGGCACCGGTACCCCGGAGGCGCAGCTGCAAGTCGACGCCGCTGACGACGATATCGTCGGTCTCGCCGTCAACGGCACCCCGAGCACCAGCGGTTCGAACCTCCTGACGGTGCGCCGTGGCAGCACGTCGCTGCTCAATGTCGGCCGCACGGCCTCCTCGATCGGGACGTCGCTGAGCGTGTCCGGCACGACCAGCGTCCCCGCGCTCAACGCGTCGGGCGCGGTCACCTTCACAGCTCTGGCCGGTGCCGCCGGCGCGAACGACACGAGTTACGACCGGGTCGTGGTGGCCAACTCGAGCGGTCGTCTCAGCCAGATCGCTCGCAGCACCTTCGTGACCTCCTCGGCCTGGGGCCTGCGTGGCAACACCAACACCACGGTCGATGATTTCCTCGGCACGACCGATGAGTCCGACCTGCGCTTCGGCACGAACGGCGCCATCCGCGCCACCTTGACCTCGGGCGGCGAGTTCCAGATCGCCGATGTCGCGATCGCGAGCGGCACTATCGAAGGCACCACCATCGGCCTCAACACGCCGGCCGCGGCGCGGTTCACGACGGCGGTCGCCGGAACCTCGGTCACCACGCCGTTGCTGCAGAACGCCGGCGCCTTGGCGCTCACCACCACCGCCGGGAATCTCTCGCTCAACGCCGGCGGCCTCAGCCGGATCACCGCGGCGACCAATGGGACCGAGCGCCTGCGCATCGACGAGGATGGTCTCGTGTTCATCGGCGACCGCGATCTCAACGGACCGGCGCTGATCGATCCCGCCAACGATTCCCTGCCGCAGTTGCAGGTCAACTCGGCCGCTGCGGTGTCGCCGGCCTTGGTCGCCCGCGGCTACCCGGGCCAGGTCGCCAACCTCCTCGAGGTGCAGGGCTACAGCCCCGCGACCAGCAGGTTCGAGCGCGAGTTGACGGTCAACGCCGCAGGCGTGGTCAACCTGCGCAGCCTCAGCGGCCCCACCAACCCGGTCGTGACCGTGGGCGATCGCATCGTCGTCTCGAACGCGCAGGGCCGCCTGCTGCAGGTCGATACGGTGAAGCTCATCACCGCGACCACCTGGGGCCTCACCGGCAACGCCGTCATCACCCAGCCCGGTACGCTCGGCGCCGCGCCGACCGGCAATTTCCTCGGTACCACCGACGCCCGCGACGTCGGCTTCGTGACCAACAACCTCATCCGCGCGATGATCGATTCGGGCGGCACTTTCCGCACCGCGGGCAACCTGGTCGCCAACGGCGTGACCGTGGGTCGCGGCCTCGACGCGCTGCCGGGCAACACCGCGGTCGGCACCGGTGCCCTCGCCGACAACAACGGCGGCGACGACAACTCCGCCTTCGGCGCCAACGCGCTGCGCCTGAACACCCTCGGCCAGCGCAACACCGCGCTCGGCGTGCGGGCGATG
The DNA here is from genome assembly GCF_044369455.1 of Flavobacterium sp. GTDB lineage: Bacteria > Bacteroidota > Bacteroidia > Flavobacteriales > Flavobacteriaceae > Flavobacterium. Next base: position 7,491 of record NZ_JBIPLW010000066.1, read on the forward strand.
CAGGGCAACTTCGTCGGTCTCAACAATGTCGCGGTCGGCGTCGACGCCCTGCGCGACAACGTCGAGGGCAGCGGCAATGTAGCGCTCGGCTTCGAGGCCGCGTACAACGAGGCTGGCAGCAACCGCCTCTACATCGCCAACAGCCGCAACAACAACCTCGTCTACGGCGATTTCTCGACCGGCCGCGTCCTGATCAACGCGGGGGCGACGCCGCCGGCCACGCTCGGCGCAGCGCTGCAGGTGAACTCGAACAACGCGGGTGACGTGGGGCTCATCGTCCGCGGCACCACCGGCCAGACCGCCAACCTGTTCGAGGCCCGCAACGTCGGCGGCGGTGTGGTCGCCCGCATCAGCAACGCCGGCAACACGCAGTTCTCGGGCACGCTGGGCGTGACCGGCGCGACCACGCTGTCGAGCACCCTCGACGTGAGCGCCGCGACCGGACTCGGCAGCACCCTCACCGTGGCCGGTGCGACGACCCTCAACGGCGCCACCCAGGTCAACAACACCCTGACGGTGACGGGCGCCACCACGATCAGCAACAACCTGAGCGTCAGCGGCAACGGCACGATCACCGGCGCGCTCGATGTGACCGGCACCTCGCGCCTGCGCAACACCTTGCTGGTGGACGGCGCGACCACGATCGACGACACCTTGGCCGTGACGGGCAACAGCACCATCGCGGGCACCTTGGGCGTGACCAGCACTGCCACCGCCTCGAAGTTCATCCCGACGGGCAACGTGACGGCCGGCAACGGCATGTACCTGCCTGCGGCCGACGAGGTCGCCTTCAGCACCGCCGGTGCCGAGCGCCTGCGCCTCGACAACAACGGCAATGTCGGCGTCGGCACCAACGATCCGCAGTTCCGGCTCGACGTGAACGGCACGTTCCGCGCGACCAGCAACGCGACAGTCGGCGGCACGCTCGCCGTGACGGGCGACACCACCCTCGGCGGCACGCTGGGCGTGACGAGCACGGCCTCGGCCGCGAAGTTCATCCCGACCGGCGGCACGGTGGCGGGCAACGGGATGTTCCTGCCGGCGGCGAACACGCTCGGCTTCAGCGCGGGCGGGACTGAGACCATGCGGGTCACCGCGACCGGTGTCGGCATCGGCATGGCGCCGGCGCGGACCCTCGATGTGACCGGCACGTTCCGTGCGAACGGCAACAGCGAGATCGGCGGCACGCTCGGCGTGACGGGCGCGACGACGCTGTCCTCCACGCTCGGCGTCAGCGGTGCGACGACCTTGGGCAGCACCCTCGGCGTCACGGGCGTCACCACGCTGAGCAACCTCGGCGGCACGGCGGCGACGACGATCCCGGTCGGGCTCGATCGCATCGTGATGGCCAACAACACGGGCGTGCTGTCGCAGGTGTCGACCTCGGCGCTGGTCACGGCGAACGC
>NZ_JBIPLW010000003.1:0-262404 GCF_044369455.1 Flavobacterium sp.
TGATATTACTACACCAATTGAAGGTGAAGCAGTATAAGTATAAGAGGCATTGTAATTGGTAATAGTAAAACTTCCAATCAAAGCGGTACAAGTTGGTTGCACCAAGGAACCTAAGGTAGGTTGACCGGATGGTCCATTAACCGTAATCGTTGCTACTGTACTGTTTGCTGAACTACAACCACCACTTGTAACAACTGCTCTATAATAGGTTGTAGAAGTTAAATTTGGTGTAGTATAAGTTGCTGTAGTACCTCCACTTCCTCCAGTTACTGTTGCCCAACCTGTACTTCCATTGGCTGATTGTTGCCATTGGATGGTTGAACCTGTATTTCCGGTTAATAGTATTGTAGTAGAATTGCCTGTACAAATTGTAGCTGGGGTAGCAGTAGCCGAACCACCAACGGATACCGGACTTACTGTTACAGTTGCCGTTGTGCTATTCGCAGCAGCACATGCACCACTTGTAACAACTGCTCTATAATACGTAGTTGTTGTTAACGTCGCTGTTAATGTAGTGGTGGTATTGGCGATTGGGGTTCCTGCTGTCGCAAAGTTATTTAGTGAGGATTCCCAGCGGGTAACAGCCCCTGTATGGCCGTTTAATGTTAAAATGATTGTAGTGCCCGTACAAACCGAACTGCTTCCTAAAATGGTGCCTCCAACCGATGCTGAGCTTACCGTTACTGCTGCTATTGCACTGTTTGCTGAACTACATGGACTGCTTGTTAGTACTGCTCTGTAAAAAGTAGTCGCTGTTAAGTTAGTCGCTATTAACGTAGTGCTGGTATTGGCAATTGGGGTTCCTGCTGTAGCAAAGTTATTAAGTGAGGATTCCCAACGGATTATAGCACCAGTATGACCGCTTAAGGTTAACGTGGTTGAATTGGTGCCCGTACAAACTGTGGCTCCTCCCGAAACCGTACCTCCAACCGATGCTGGACTTACTGTTACTGTTGCTATTGCACTATTTGCTGCACTACATGGACTGCTTGTTAGTACCGCTCTGTAATAAGTAGTTGTTGTTAAATTAGTCGCTGTTAATGTAGTGGTGGTATTGGCAATTGGGGTTCCTGCTGTCGCAAAATTGTTAAGTGAAGACTCCCAACGGGTGATAGCACCTGTATGACCGCTTAAGGTTAACGTGGTTGAATTGGTACCTGTACAAACCGTTGCGCTACCTGCAATGGTGCCTCCAACTGATGTTGGACTTACTGTTACTGTTGCTCTTGCACTGTATACTGAATTACATGTACCGTTTGTTAATAACGCTCTGTAAGAAGTGGTCGCTGTTAAGTTGGTCGCTGTTAATGTAGTGGTGGTATTGGCAATTGGGGTTCCTGCAGTTGCAAAATTGTCAAGTGAGGATTCCCAGTTGATAATAGCACCTGTGTAACCGCTTAATGTTAAGGTGGTTGAATTGGTGCCTGTACAAACCGTTGCATTTCCTGATATAGTTCCTCCAACTGATGCAATAACTGTTAGTGTCGCTGATGCACTGTTTACTGAACTACAGGGGCTGCTTGCTACTCTGGCTCTGTAATACGTGGTGGTTGTTAAGTTAGTCACTGTTAATGTAGTGGTGGTATTGGCAATTGGGGTTCCTGCTGTAGCAAAGTTATTAAACGAGGATTCCCAACGGATTACAGCACCTGTTTGACCGCTTAATGTTAATGTAGTTGTATTGTTGCCATTACAAACTGTTGCACTACCAGCAACGCTTCCTCCAACTGATGTTGGGCTTACTGTAATTATTGCTGTTGTACTGTAAACCGATGCACAACCTGCGTTGGTAATAACAGCTCTATAATAAGTAGTGGCTGTTATATTATTGACATTTAATGAAGATATTGTATTGGCAATAGGGGTTCCTGCTGTAGCAAAATTATCAAGTGAGGATTCCCATCTTGTAATAGCACCTGAATGACCACTTAATGTTAAAGTCGTTAAATTATTGCCTGAACAAACTGTATCACTGCCTGCAACGGTACCTCCAACAGGTATTGGATTTACGGTTACGGTTGCTATTGAACTGTTTGCTGCACTACATGGACTGCTTGTTAGTACCGCTCTGTAATATGTAGTCGCAGTCAAGTCAGTCACTGTTAATGTAGTTGTTGTATTGGCAATAGGTGTAACTCCAGAAGCAAATGTACTGGAAGTCGAAGATTCCCAACGGGTGATAGCTCCTGTATGTCCGCTTAAGGTTAAAGTGGTTGAATTGGTACCTGTACAAACTGTTGAACTACCTGCAACTATACCACCAATTGATAATGGACTTACTGTTACTGTTGCTACTGCACTGCTCGTTGCACTACAAGCACCACTGGTTAGTACCGCTCTATAAAAAGTAGTCACTGTTAAGTTAGTCGCTACTAATGTAGTGGTGGTATTGGCAATGTTCGTTCCTGCTGTCGCAAAGTTATTAAGTGATGATTCCCATCGCGTTACAGTACCAGTATGACCGCTTAAGGTTAAAGTAGTACTATTTGTTCCTGAACAAACTGTGGCGCTTCCTGCAACAGTTCCTCCAACTGACGCTGGACTAACTGTTACTGTTGCTATGGCACTGTTTACTGGACCACAGGGGCTGTTTGTTATTACTGCTCTATAATAAGTAGTTGCTGTTAAATCAGTCGCTGTTAAAGTAGTAGTGGTATTGGCAATACTAGTAACTGCAGAGGCAAATGTGCTTGAAGGCGAAGATTCCCAACGGGTAATAGCACCTGTAAAACCACTTAAGGTTAAAGTAGTTGAATTGGTACCTGTACAAACGGTGGCGCTTCCTGCAACTGTACCTCCAACAGATATTGGACCTACGGTTACTGTTGCTATTGCACTGTTTGCAGAACTACATGGACCACTGGTTAGCACCGCTCTGTAATAAGTAGTTACTGTTAAGTTTGTCGCTATTAATGTAATGGTGGTATTGGCAATTGGGGTTCCTGCTGTCGCAAAATTGTTAAGTGAAGACTCCCAGCGGGTGATAGTGCCTGTATGACCGCTTAAGGTTAACGTGGTTGAATTCGTCCCTGTACAAACTGTGGTACTTCCTGCAACAGTACCTCCAACTGATGCTGGACTTACTGTGACGGTTGCTATGGCACTGTTTGCTGGACTACAGGTACTGTTTGTTACAACCGCTCTGTAATAAGTAGTCACTGTTAAGTCGGTTGCTGTTAATGTAGTAGTGGTGTTGGCAATGCTAGTAACTGAAGAAGCAAATGTACTTGAAGGCGAAGATTCCCAACTGGTGATATCACCTGTGTGACCACTTAGTGTCAATATTGTTGAATTAGTACCGGTACAAACCGTTGTGCTTCCCGCAACTGTTCCTCCAACTGAGGATATAACTGTTACTGTTGCTGAGTCGCTTGCTGCAGTACATGAGCCGCTTGTTAGTACCGCTCTGTATTGAGTAGTCGCGGTTAAGTTTGTCGCTATTAATGTAGTAGTGGTATTGGCAATTGGGGTTCCTGCTGTCGCAAAATTATTAATCGAGGATTCCCAACGAACAATGGTGCCTGTATGACCACTTAATGTTAATGTGGTTGAATTGGTGCCCGAACAAACCGTTGCGCTTCCTGCTACGGTGCCTCCGAGTGATGTTGTACTTACTGTTATCGTTGCTATTGAACTATTTATTGAATTACATGTACTGTTTCCTATTACCGCTCTATAACTAGTTGTCACTGTTAAGTTAGACACTGTTAATGTAGTAGTGGTATTGGCAATTGGGGTTCCTGCTGTAGCAAAATTATCAATTGAGGATTCCCAGCGGCTGATTGCACCTGCAGTATGACCACTTAATGTTAAAGTCGTTAAATTGGACCCCGTACAAACTATTGCGCTTCCTGCAACGGTACCTCCAACCAATGCTGGAGTTACAGTTATTCTTCCGGTGGCATTTAACGAACCACAACTTACTGTTAAGGGTATGCTGTAGTTGAATGTCCCAGCCACGGTAGGGGTTCCACTAATTGTGATGGTATTACTTGCCCAAGTAGCACTCATCCCTGCGGGCAATCCATTGGCGCCAGACACTCCCGAATTGGAGATCCCTGTTGCGCCAGTTGTCACATGTGTTATTGGGGTTGCAGGGGTACCGATACACAATGTTGGGGAGCTCGATGGAGTTCCTGAACTATTAATTGCAACAAATGCAAATCCATCGGCATTGCCGCCATAAAAAACAAAATCGGCAACAATAGGTGTACAACCTGATTGCGTCAACAATGTAGTACTAAATCCATCGGCATTGCCTCCATAAAATGCAAAATTGGCAACAACTGGTGTACAACCAGATTGCGTCAACGAGCCAGTGTCGTATCCATCGGCATTGCCTCCATAAAATGCAAAATTGGCAACAACAGGGGTACAACCAGATTGCGTCAACGAGCCAGTGTCGTATCCATCGGAATCACCACCATAAAAGACAAAATTAGCCACTATAGGTGTACATCCGGATTGCGTCAACGATGAAACACTGCTTCCGTCGTTATTACCACCATAAAAAATAAAATCCGTAGTCAATTGCCCACAATTGGTTTGCACTAGATAACCATTACTAGATCCATCGGCAACGCCACCATAAAAAGCAAAATTAGCAACTATAGGCACACAACCGCCTTGCGTTACGGTTGCAATACTACTTCCGTCGTCATTACCACCATAAAAAACAAAATTTGAAACTATTGGCGGACAACTAGATTGTGTCAATAATCCAGCACTATATCCATCGGCATCTCCACCAGTAAACTGGGCAAATGATTTTAGAGATGCGGTCAATAGCATCAAAAGTAATATGGTATATTTTAACATTTTGTTGTAGTATTGATAACCTAATTAGCTTGTTTTTTTATTTTATTATCTTACACCTCTTCCACCAACGTTTGGGTTATTCCTATTTTGATTAGAATTATTATTCATACCTGCACAGTCGCTAATTCTTTGGAATTGCCCAGCTTCTGCATAACTGCCACCTCTAATAACGCCTCCACCTTGACCACCACCTGATCCGGGCCAGTTGGGCGTATTGGCCCAACCTGAAGTAGCTAAAGTGCCATCGCCACAAGCAGATGTAAAGCCAGAATAATTAAAAAATTGTCCTCCTACACATTGTTCCCATACATTGCCCGACATTTCCATAGCGCCAAACCAAGCACCACCGGCTTGTGCTTTATTGGTAGCGGCACCCGCGGCAAAACCACATCGCAAAGGTCCAGCATTTGGTCCTCCGTTAAAGTTGCATAGCCCGTTACCAGCCGCTGTTGCGGTTTCACTTGCTTGTCCGGCATTGTTAATTGAATTTGCTGTTGCTTGGGTTATACTAACCGCATTCCAAGCATATTCATTTGGTAACGAAGATGGTGATGAACCTCTGCAAATTTTTTCATATTCAAATTCTGTCATCGGTCGTAAAGCTGCCCAATCTAAATAAGCCATTAAATCAGACCACGATATCCAACCACAGGCAATATTTTGACCATCGGCCGCTTCATTAAAAACACCATTGTTGTTTAAATCACATCCATACACTGCAGGTGAAGTGGCGGCAACGCCGCTGGTTCTAATTTTGATACCGTTTCTTACTGGTGTTGCTGCGTTTGCATTGGCATAGGTACCAGCAGCAGAAGCAGGACTAACATTAGTTCTTGCAATCTGTTGCGTATAGGTAAGCGAGTTTAAAAAAGCCACATATTGCTCTTGACTGATTTCATATTTCATGCTGTAAAAACTATTCCACCCTAACGGATAGGTAGATGGCAAAGGAGCTGTACTACCATGAGTAGCATTATTTTTATAGTTAAGAGTAGCTCCTATACCTGCTGTTTGTATGGCATTGGTAATTAACACATTTTTAAAGCCCCATGCATTAGAACCACTTCCTTGCCCAAAACCATTACTATTGTCGCCAATAAGAAAATCGCCCTCTGGCACATAAACCATTTCAATTCCCGCTACTTGAAAATTATCACTTAGGTTAGCGGCGGTTTGTAGGGCTATTAAAACTGTTGCTGTTGGAATGTTTCCATTGCCAATTGCAGACCGTCTGATAAAAACACCCATGCCATCTGGCACAGCATCTACCTGCAAAACACCTCCTGTTATCAAATGATCACCAGAAACGGTGCTTACTAAAGCATGTGTCCAAAAATTATCCAAACAACCTTGGCGTTTGATAAATACCCAAACACCATCCCAGTTGCCTGGGGTTATATCTGTATTCCAGCTGTTATCCCATGAAATGGTAAACTGCAAATCCCCCCCGACTACAGTGGGTGTACCAATATTTAAATTGTTGGCTTTAATGCTGCTACTACTTAATCCTACTAGGAATACAATAGCTAAACAAATTAATCTTGTAATTCTTTTAAGTTCCATTTTTTCTATTTTTTATGTTTTAAGTTTAATTGTGTGTTTAAAAACAAATAATAACAATACCTTTTACTTGAAGTCTGTGATATTATTTTTAATACCACTAAGATTATCATTGCACCTCAAAAAAAGAATTAATTATAATTCATTTTATTTAACACTACAAAACTAAAACATTTTTTAATATAATCGATAAAAAGCATAAAAAAACGTTTAAAAACCATAAAATTTATAATGTATTATATAAAATACTTACATTTTGTTGTTTTTTATAAACACAGGTAGTGCATTTTTATTTGTAAATAAATGCGTAATTTGGGATAATGTGCAGATTAAAAAAAGTTACTGCAAATTCGCAAATTAAAATCACTTTATCTGTAATTTTAATTTGCGAATTTGCGGTTTTTTTCCTGACTTCCTCACTTTTTTTAATTTTTTAATTCTTGATTATTTTAACTCTGAATATGAGGTTTTTAAGATTTATTTTTTTTTTTTGGTTTTGGGTGTCCCAGGATGTTTTTTTACATTTGTTCTATGTTTGTTAGACAGAAGAAAAATAAAAGTGGTGTTGTAAGTATTCAAGTTATTGATAAAAGTTCTAGCAGCTATAAGGTACTGAAAACCATTAGTATTAGTAGTAATCGTGTTCAAATCGATAAACTTTTTGAAGAGCCATGAAATTTTTTTAAAGAAATTAAAAAATTGAAGGAAAATTACAAGTTGTCATCTATAAGTTTAAGTTCCAACAAGACACAAAGTGGGATGGATTAAAAGGTGATATAACCAATGCGAAACATATAAAAGATGAAATTTTAGAGAATTATAGTAACTTATGGCAAATAGAAAAAGCTTTCAGAACTGCTAAAACAGATTTAAAAATAAGAACTATTTATCACCGAAAAAAAGAACGAATAGAAGCACATATTTGTTTAACCTTTGTTACTTACAAAGTTTACAAAGAACTCGAAAGACAACTAAAATTAAAGAGATCGAATCTATCCCCAGAAAAAGCAATCGAAATTCTTCAAAGTATGTTTCAAATTGAAGTAAAAACACAACAAATAATGAGATAATTAAACACAATATTATGATAACAAAAGAGCATCAAATAATAAAAAAACTTTTTGAATTATAAACTTGGGTGTCCCAGTGCGGAAGTCAGGAAAAAAATCTCTTTGTTTTTCAAATAAAAAATCATAAAAAAACCGCCTCAGTTTTGAGACGGCTTCTATGTATTGTGTTGATGTCCCTCGGCTGCGCTTTGGATGACAATTTTCTTTAGGCCAACATTGTTACCGGATTTTCCAAGTATTGTCTCAATGATTGCAGGAATTGTGCTCCTGTTGCTCCGTCAACTGTGCGATGGTCGCAAGCTAACGTTAGTGTCATCGTGTTACCCACTACTATCTGCCCGTTTCTTACCACTGGTTTTTCTTCGATTGCGCCAACGGAAAGTATGGCAGAGTTCGGTTGGTTGATGATAGAAGTGAACGACTGAATGCCGAACATTCCTAAATTAGAAACGGTAAATGTACTTCCTTCCATTTCAGCTGGCTGTAATTTTTTAGACTTGGCTTTTCCGGCTAAATCTTTTACTCTATCGCCAATTTGAGTCAATGTCATTTGGTCTGTAAATTTCAAAACAGGGACAACCAGGCCGTCTTCAACCGCTACAGCCACTCCGATATTCACATGATGGTTGATGATGATGGCATCAGAAGACCATTGTGTGTTTACTTTAGGATGTCTTTTTAATGCCATCGCACACGCTTTGATAACCATATCGTTGAAAGACACTTTTGTATCAGGGATGGTATTAATGGCTGCACGAGATTTCATAGCTTCGTCCATGGCAATTTCTATGGTTAAATAGAAATGGGGTGCGGTGAATATGGATTCCGATAGACGAATCGCAATGGTTTTACGCATTTGCGAATTTTTGACTACTTCTGTTACTGTTTCTCCAGCTGGAATGAATGGTCTTACAACAGTTTCGGGTTGCGAGTTTTGTGTTGCGGGTTGCGTAACTTGACTAGTTGCAGCTGAAGCCGATGGAGTGAAATTCTCCACATCACTTTTTGTGATACGACCGTTTTCACCCGAACCTTTTATTTGAGAAAGATTAATTCCTTTATCCTTTGCTATTTGCTTCGCTAATGGAGAAGCAAAAATTCTGTCTGAAGAGTTGGAAGCTGGAAGCTGGGAGTTAGAAACACTATTGGAAACCTCTGATGCATTTGGTGTTGCACTTGATTGAGATCCTCCCTCTTTTTTATAATTTTCTGCTATGCCTGTAATATCTGTTCCGGCAGGACCGATGATGGCTAAAACGCTGTCTACTGGCGCTGATTGTCCTTCATTAATGCCGATGAACAATAATGTACCAGCATTGAAAGATTCGAATTCCATTGTGGCTTTGTCGGTTTCAATTTCGGCAAGGATATCACCTTCTTTTACGACATCACCAACTTTTTTCAACCAAGTGGCTACGGTTCCTTCGGTCATAGTATCGCTTAAGCGAGGCATCGTTACTACGATTACTCCTTTTGGAAGCCCCATCCCAGTCTTCCCCAAAGGGGAAGGAGATGAATCTGAAATAGTATTTTCATCAGGAATCGGATTCTTAAATTCCTCTCCAACAACTCCCCCTTTGGGGGTTGGGGGGCTTATTAATCCTGAAATATCTTCACCCTCTTGTCCAATAATAGCTAAAAGAGAATCTACCACAGCAGTTTCCCCTTCTTTAATTCCGATATATAATATAGTACCAGCATTGAAAGATTCAAACTCCATTGTCGCTTTATCCGTTTCGATTTCTGCTAGTATATCACCTTCTTTAACTATGTCACCCACTTTTTTCAACCAAGTAGCAACGGTTCCTTCGGTCATCGTATCGCTCAAACGCGGCATTGTTATTTTTGTTGCCATAATTATAGTCTGTGAGGAATGAAAGGATAATTTTCTTGTTCGTAAACTACATCATACAATTGTTGCACTTCTGGGAAAGCAGACTCTTCGGCAAATGTGGCACATTCTTCAACTAAGGCTTTTACTCTTTCGTCAATGGCTTCGATAGCTTCTTTTGTAGCATAGCTTTTTTCCATAATCACGTCGAGCACTTGTGTTATTGGATCAATTTTTCTGTATTCTTCTACCTCATCTTTAGTACGGTACAATTGAGCATCTGACATAGAGTGACCTCTGTATCGGTATGTTTTCATTTCTAAAAAAGTTGGTCCATCGCCTCGACGTGCTCTTTCCATTGCTTCATGCATGGCTTCGGCAACTTTAACCGGATTCATTCCGTCTACCGGTCCGCATGGCATTTCATAACCTAATCCTAGTTTCCAGATGTCTGTATGATTAGCGGTTCTTTCAACAGAAGTTCCCATAGCATAACCGTTGTTTTCACAAATGAAAACCACGGGTAATTTCCATAACATAGCCATATTGAAGGCTTCGTGTAATGACCCTTGACGCGCTGCACCATCACCAAAATAAGTAAGTGTTACTCCGCCAGTTTCAAAATATTTATCGGCGAAAGCCATACCGGCACCTACTGGAATTTGCGCTCCAACAATACCGTGACCGCCATAAAACCCGTGTTCTTTTGAGAAGATGTGCATCGAACCACCCATACCTTTCGAAGTTCCGGTTACTTTACCGAGTAGTTCAGCCATTACTCTTCTTGGGTCAACACCCATTCCAATTGGTTGTACGTGATTCCGATAAGCGGTAATCATTTTGTCTTTACCACCAAGGTTCATTACGTGTAATGCCCCCGCTAAAACGGCTTCTTGACCATTGTATAAGTGAAGAAATCCTCTAACTTTTTGTTGAATATAAAGTGCTGCAAGCTTGTCTTCAAATTTTCTCCAAAGTAGCATGTCTTCGTACCACTTTAAATAAACTTCTTTTGTTACTTCTTTCATTTGTTACTTTTTGCTAAAGCGTTATTTAGTTGTAAATTATATTTCAACGCAAAATAGTTCACTCACTCACAAATTTGCGTTCCGAAAGGTCGGAAGGCAAAAGTAAAACATTCTAGGTAAGAAGTAAAATTTAAAAGTGTAATTTTTTAACTATTATCTTGACTTTGCACCTATCGCTAAAAAAAATATTACTTTACCCTAAAATGAATAAAAAAGTACCGAATGTCCACTGGACATTCTCCTCTTAATATCAAATCTATAAGAAGTTTTTATCAAAACTCAGAGGCAGTAAATTTTTGATCGAATCTGATTTGTATACTTCGCCACTTTCACCCATAAAATATATTTCTATTGGCGTGTTTTGTTTAAATTCATACTCAGAAATGGATTGTCTGCAGCTGCCACATGGTGGAATTGGCGTTGTTGTTTTGTTGGCATCTGAAGCAGCGGATATAACCATTTTAATAATTTTGGCTTCAGGATAAATAGCCCCTGATTGAAAAATAGCTACTCTCTCTGCACATAGACCTGATGGATACGCTGCGTTTTCCTGATTAGATCCTAAAATAATTTTTCCGTTGTCTAATAGTAGTGCTGCACCGACTTTGAATTTAGAATAAGGTGCGTAAGCTTTTTTTCTAATTTCTATTGCTTTTTGCATTAATGCCTCAACGTCTTGAGGAAGTTCTTCAATGGATTGGAAAGCGGTAAACGAGGTGTTGATTTCTATTTTTTTCATTCGAATTGAAAATTTTTTACTTAGGTATTGAGGAAAAAAAATCCAAATTTCTTTTTTGGAAATTTGGATGTTTTTTTTGTTATTTATTAGCTATTAATAATCGTCATATTTATCACCAAAGTTAAACGATAATGAGAAACGAAGAGTATTTTCTAATGGGTTTTTCACTTTTGATGCCGAGAACAAATAGGATACATCTACTTTAACTACATTGTATTTAAATCCTGCGCCAAGTGAGAAAAATTTTCGAGCTCCTTTTATCGGACTTTCGTGGAAATATCCCAGACGAAAGGCAAATGAATCTTGGTATAAATACTCGGTTCCAATGGAATAGGTAAACTCTTTAAGTTCTTCACTAAACCCTCCTGGTGCATCACCAAAGGAAGAGAAAATACCGGAAACCCAATTGATTTTGTTGTAATCGGCATTGTTTTGTGCTTGTAATGCTTGTTCCTCTGGGGTAGTAACTAATCCATCACCATCCAAGTCAGCACTTTGTGGTGTTGGAACCAATAATTTCGTAATCTCAACATTTAAAGATACTTTGTTGAAATCATCCAAAATAAAGTCATAGCCGCCACCAATTCTCATATTGGCTGGAAGGAAATTGGCACTATTGTCGTCTGAAGCCCCAGCATCATAATTGATTTTTGGTCCCATGTTTTGGAAATTAAAACCCAGACGTAAGCGTCCATTAAAATCGGCAAATGCAGTTTCTTCACCTTGATAAAAACCAGCAATATCTACAGCAAATGAACTTGCGGGTTTAGAATCTCCGGTATCTCCACTTGGAATTCTTAAAGCTGAACGAATATATCTTCCTGCAACAGCCATCGAAAATCGTTCGCTTAATTTAAGTGCATACGAACCATCGATTGCCATTTCATTTGGTTTAACAATTTGCGCTGGATCATCTGCGTTTTGTCTCAATTCGATTTCTCCCAACCCAAAGTAACGCAAACTGACAGCGAAGGCATTTCTTCCATCATCGCCGAATCGGTTATAATAGGTTGCTTGACCTAGCGAAATATCATTTACCAAATCTGTTAAATAAGGCGTATAACTAGTGGTGAAACCTTGTTTGTCTATTGCAAATGCATACTTTGCAGGATTCCATTGCTGGGAAAAAGCATCGGTAGAGGTTGCAACTCCTTGGTCCGCCATACCTGCTGCACGGGCATCGGCAGCAACCAAAAGAAAAGGAACACCCGTGGTAATTACGCGGCTATCTTGTTGTGCATTGATAAACTGTGTGGTTAATAAAACAGTTAACATCGCTATTTTTTTCATCTTCATTTTAATAAAAGTTCACAAATATAGTATATTCCTATAGGATTACAAGTTTTTCTATTTTTTCTGCTTTTTTATTCGATAAAGTGGACTTTACCGTTAGTTTATAGACATAAACACCTTTGCCAATTCGGTCTCCAAAGTCGTCTTTTCCGTCCCAAGTGATCTCTCTTGAGAGAAAACCATCAGTGGATACGGTTTGATTTTTTGTCCATACAATTTTACCGGTTATGGTCATTACTTGCACTTGTACTTCTAGAGGTTCAAAAGGTCTGTTGTGTGAAAACCAAAATTCAGTATAACTTACAAATGGGTTAGGATAATTGAGCACTTTGCTTAGGGTGATACTTTCATCACCTACAACCACAAACTGTATTTCAGCAGTTATTGGATTGTTATAGACATCCCAAGCTCTAAATGAAATGGTATGCAAACCAACCGCCAAATTACGGAAAGGGAAATAGACTCTACCTCTTGTATAATCATTTAATTCGGTTTCATAATAATCATTCATGATGAATGGTTTTGTTTCGTCACCATCAAGAATTCCAATAATATCATGACCTATTCCACTTGCTGTATTGATGCCATGTTCATCTTCAAGTAGTGCAAGAAAGAAAGGGGATTCATTAGTAATACCACCATTTACAAACGTTTCATCATTCATATAGAGTTTGACTGTTGGACCAGTAGTATCCGCTACTGCACTCGTGTTAATTCCACCTACTTTAATATCGGTATTGTAACCCGTTTTGTCTAATAAGATCTGATTTCTTTTGGAGTAAAAACTAATTCTACCGTTGCCAACAGGAATTCTAATGTCTCTTGGAACATAGAAGCCAAATTCGAAATTTCCATTTACTATTCCTGCATTTCCTCTAAAAATGGTTTCTCCTAGTTTTGAAAATGACATGGTAGGAGCAAGCTCTAAAAGATCATTAATTACAGCGTCATAATTGTCATTTCGTAGTGTATTTACAACTAAATTTTTATCAAAAATATTTACCGATAATTCACCATTATAATTTACCAAAGTATTATTGTTTTCATCACGAACTTCACCAGTTAATTTTACATAATCAAGTGATTGGAAATCATCAATTGGACCAGAAATAGGGATGTCATTTACTTTTGTCAGGACAATTTTTGGCTTTGAAATAGCCAACATTAATGCCGGATCACCTAAGTATACCACAATGTTTGTTGCGGCGTTTGGTCCAGAATTTTTAGCGAACCTTAGCGCTTCGGCTATAGAAGGGTAACTATCACTACCAAAAGCAAATAAAAACTCTGCTAATTCGTCATTAAAATATTGAGCGGTTGATTGCCCAATGGAACGAACAGTAGTTATCATTGAAATGGCGCCCCCTTTTGGATTCAAATAGATATATTCGCCTGCTGTTGGACGATACGGATTGTCAAATCTTGAAAAATCACAAGTTATGGTTATGAATAGTGGGTATTTAAATTTGTTTGTCAAGTTTTGACCGTCTGATTTTTCCCAGATACGCTCTTCAGCTAAAGTTTCTTCGCCACCATGACCTAAATAATTAAACACTAATGCTCCTTTTTCGAATGATGCAAAAATTTCTTCGCGAACTTTTGGATATCTTTTTCCGCCTGCAGAAGTTTCCTGCACAAAGGAGTCTAAAAGTATTTTCTTGACATTAATAAAAGGTTTTTCTACAGAGATTCTATCTGCAAGTCTGTTTTGATAATATTGTAATTGGTTGTCACTAGGTTTATCCAGATTTGGGTCGTCGCCTATACACACATAATTGTTCCTCCAACTGCCATACGATTTAATATCATGATACTCTATAACTTTATTGACCATTTCATCTGCTTGCTGCGTTGAGCTTACAATCATCCTTCCGATTGCTACATCAATTCCGCCAAAGTCATATGAAAAAGAAGTGCTTCCGTTAGTTGGAGAATTACCAAAATCTAATCTGCCCTCATCGGGATCTAACATGCCAAAAAAATCATCTGAGGCGAACGATGATTCTCCTTCGGTATAACTATTTAGGGCTTGATAAATAGGGACGATATTGGTATTGTTTGGGATACGGTCTTTAAAATCATAAGATGCATCTCCAAAAATATTTAAATACTTCACTCTTTTGCTAGCTGTCGAAGCATTGAAATATACATATTTCACAAAGTTTCGAATAGCACCAATATCTTGTTTGCCTGATGAGAACTCAGGGTAGATGTTTTCTAAATGGACCACTTTTACATTTAGTCCGGAATAACTTCTGTGAAATGCGGCTAGTTTTTCGGCTTGTACAGTTAAGAATTTTGGCGTAATAATTAGGTAGTCAATATCTTTAAAACCACCTTGAGCATCATTGAAAATAGTTCCTTTTAGGTTTTGATTGTCTACTTTTGATTTAGATTCTTTTGATGGCGAATAATAATCTGAATTATCGATAGCCATATATTTTCGAACTTCCCCTAAATCTGACTTAAAGGAAAACGAACTTTGTGCGGTATTTTCTGCTTTGGTAACATTATAAATATCGGTAATATCCCAAACTTGTGAAATGGAAGAGGCATTTGAAATTTGGTATTCTCCGACTCCAAGTAAAGAAGCGGCTTGATCAAATTGAAAAGAAAATTGTTTGCCATAAGCTTGAAGGTTTCTTTTGGCTGTAATGTTTATATAATCTAGATACCCTTTAGAACTTGGGACACCGTTATTCTCATAAGTGATTTTAACAGTTACATCATTACTATTTACAGTTACAAGAGAAGATAAGGTTCTTTCAAAAACCAATACATCGCTATTAGGAGATGGCGTTATTGCAATGTTTCCAACTAATTGTGAGTTGGCTTCAATTTTAAAATTGTTAGTTGTTGACGTAACTGCTGCAATATGGGTTTCAACTCTAATGGCTGTCGTGTTTACTAAATTTGGAAAATTAAACTCAAATTCTTGTTCGTTAGTAGCACTAAAATTTTCGCCAAACCATATTCTTCCTAGTTTTTCTATATTGATATCGTCAACTTCATGGAATTTATAGTCGTCAAATGTTGTAATCGTAGTTGTTGCATTTGTTGTTGGCTGAGTCATATCAACAATTCTTTTACCATCTCCTCCTTGTGCAGTAACATAGTAATATGATTTGTCACTATAAATGTTGAGATTGCTTTTGTAATCGTTATTCCATTTGTCCACTCCCTCTGCATAAAAAAGAATGTAATCTTGATTGTCAAATACCCCATCATTTTCGCCAACAAACTGAATCGCATTTTCAGTTAAATCCATTGGGTAATCTTCAGAATTCAGTAGCGGTAACATACGACCACCATTTCCGTAAATCTTAATCTTTCTTGGGTCAACATTGGTATTTAACCCTAAACTACTCAAGAAGCTCTTGGTTATTTTAAAGACACCTGATTTTTGTACATAAAAACGATACCAGTTTCCAGAATCTAAAACAGCGTTTCCGATTGCCGTAATTGTATTCGTCTGTGGTGCTACTCTTAACGCATTTTGTCCAAAAGAATAGGTAAAAGAGATAAGTTTTTTATATGAATTACCTTCTTTAATGATCGGTGTAATGTTTATTTTTCCATAATATTGGTCACGTGCAATAGAGTTTTTAAAGGTATAGTTAAATGTAGAAGGTATGTTTTTTATGGACAAATCGCCCAATTGACTTTCTAAAATTGGCTCAAAAACCACATTTGTAATTTGAAAAGCACCCTCATTAAGGCTATTATTAAGTTTTATAGTTAAACCATAAAGCAACGTTTTTGAATAGGCATCAAATTGGTAATTCTCTATATTAAACTGAGGCAATGTATACGAATAATTACCATAAGATAATGGTTTTTTATCGGTCCATTTTAATGAATTAGTTCCTTTTTCTTGCGCAATAGCAAAGAAAACATTTGCAATTAGTAAGGAAAGAGTGATAATCTTTTTCATAGTAATAGAGTAAACGTAATATTATTCAAAAAAGTATTAAAGTAAAAAATTTTTTTTTTTGATACAAAATACAATAAAACTAGTATTTTTGCGTTACATATAAAATTCTTCTACAAGTGGCGAATTTAGTATTATTTTAAAAAAGTTTTTGCAATGTAATAGTAAATACTTATATTGCGGCACGAAATTTATACCTACTATGAATATGAAAGTAAACAAAATTAATACTGCAAAATTATTACTAACCCTAATGGTAATAATGGTCGGATTTACTAGTTGTAGTAAAAAAGGCAAGTCAACTGGTGGTTCCAAAGCAACCGGATGGAAAATCAACGATAAAAAAGGAGGTTTTCAATATGCTTCTAAATTTAAAAATCAAGCAACAGGTCCAGGTTTGGTTATGGTTGAAGGAGGAACTTTTACCATGGGTAAAGTACAGGATGATGTAATGCACGATTGGAATAATACTCCAAATCAGCAACACGTTATGTCTTTTTACATGGACGAAACGGAAGTGACCAATATGATGTATATGGAATACTTAAATTGGTTAAAAACAGTTTTTCCTCCTGATGAAGACAATTATAAAAACATTTATGAAGGTGCTTCACCTGACACATTAGTTTGGAGAAACAGATTAGGCTATAATGAAACAATGACTAATAACTACTTGAGACATCCAGCATATGCCGAATACCCTGTAGTGGGTGTTAACTGGATTCAGGCTACCGAATTTGCAATATGGAGAACGGATCGTGTCAACGAAAAAATTCTTGAAGATCAAAAGTATTTGAAGAAGGATTCAAAAGTGACTGACATGACAGCCGATAAAGTTTTCAGTACAGAAGCATATCTTGCAACTCCGTCTACAGCAAAAGGAGGAGATGAGACGTTGGTTTTGAAAAAAGGAGCAGGAAGAGGTGCCGCAAAACCGGCAAAAGCTGATGCAAATAACACTGCAGGAAACAGTGCGAAAAATGTTTATGCACAAAGATCTTCGGGTCTAATTTTGCCAGATTATAGACTGCCAACCGAAGCGGAATGGGAGTATGCAGCTGCTGCCGATGTTGGACAAAGAGAATACAATACCTATAAGGGGCAAAAGAAGTATCCTTGGTCTGGAAGTTATACACGTTCTGGAAAAAGACAAGTTAGAGGAGATCAATTGGCTAATTTCAAACAAGGAAAAGGAGATTATGGTGGACTTGCAGGTTGGTCCGATGATGGTGCTGATATCACTAACAAAGTGAAGTCCTATCCACCAAATGATTTTGGATTGTATGATATGGCTGGAAACGTGGCCGAATGGGTTGCCGATGTGTACAGACCAATTGTAGATGATGAAGCCAATGACTTCAACTATTTTAGAGGTAACGTTTACATGAAGAATAAGATTGGAGAAGATGGGAAAGTGGAGTTAGTTACTCTTGAAACTCAGAAATTCGATACCTTATCTAATGGTAAAATTATTTCTAGAAATTTCCCAGGGCGAATTGCTCAAGTTCCTGTTGATGATAAAGAAACCTATTTGAGACAAAACTTTGATAAATCAGACAATAAAAATTATAGAGATGGTGATAAGCAATCTACTAGATATTTTAAATTTGGATCTTCAGAAGAAGGAGATGAAAAAGGGAAACTAAAGGACGACCAAAGAATGTATGATTCTCCTAGACACAATGTTTCTACAGACAGTTTAGGTAATATGATTAAAAAATATGACAAGTCTAACAAAAGAACAACTTTAGTAAATGATGATGTAAGAGTTTATAAAGGAGGTTCATGGAGAGACAGAGCTTATTGGTTAGATCCAGCACAAAGAAGATACTTCCCACAAGATATGGCTACCGACTTCATCGGATTCAGATGTGCAATGTCTAAAGTTGGTCCAAAAGCTGATAAAAAGAAAAGAGCAAGAAACTAAATTCTAGTTTTATGAATACTGACAAAAAAGCCCTAATTTTAAGGGCTTTTTTATTATTATTATTTTTCCGAAATGACAATTAAAAACATTCATGATTTATTTTTAAAGTGCATCAAGGTTTCAATTGATACCAGAAACATTGAGTATAATTCTTTTTTTGTTGCTATAAAAGGAGAACGATTTGATGCTAATACTTTTGCCAAAGAAGCATTAGAAAAAGGAGCGCGTTATGTTATTATAGACAATTCAAATTATTTTATAGATGAAAGAACTATTTTGGTTGAAGACAGTTTAATAACGCTTCAAGAGTTGGCTAAATTTCATCGACAATACCTGAAACTTCCTATTATTGCCTTGACTGGGAGCAACGGAAAAACAACTACCAAAGAGCTTTTTAATGTAGTTTTATCGAAAAAGTATAAAACAAAAGCAACAATTGGTAATTTTAATAACCATATAGGCGTTCCGTTAACTTTATTGTCATTTACCAAAGAAACGCAGATAGGTATTGTTGAGATGGGCGCTAATCATCAAAAAGAAATCGAGTTTTTATGTGAAATAGTACAACCAGATTATGGATATATAACCAATTTTGGTAAAGCACATCTTGAAGGGTTTGGCGGAATAGAAGGAGTGATAAAGGGTAAGAGTGAGATGTATACCTTTATAAAAGGAAATGACAAAGCCGTTTTTGTAAATCTAGATGACGAAATTCAAAACAGTAAAACAGAAGCTTTTGAAAGAATTACATTTAGTCAAAAAGATAAAAGTGCCAACGTTTTTATTGAAAGCGTTAGCGCAAATCCTTTTGTTAAAATCAAAACTTTAGGTTTTGAAATCAATTCCCATTTAATTGGGCTATATAACACGAATAACATTAATGCTGCAATTACTGTCGGATATCATTTTAAAGTTCCCACAGAAGATATAAAAGCTGCAATAGAGAGTTATATTCCCGAAAATAACCGTTCTCAATTATTGACACAAGGAACAAATGAAATTATACTAGATGCCTACAATGCCAATCCAAGCAGTATGTTAGTGGCGTTAGAGAATTTCATCCAATTAGATAAATCTAATAAATGTATCATCATTGGTGATATGTATGAGCTTGGGGATGAAAGTATTTCTGAACATAAAACAATAGTAGATTTTTTAAAAAGTAATAGCAATTTTGAATGTCATTTTGTGGGCAAAGATTTTTTTGCCAATACCGTACAAAAGGACAATTTCTACTTTTATGTTTCTTTTGAAGATTTAGCCAACTACCTTTCATCAGTAAAATTGCAACATAAAACACTTCTTATAAAAGGTTCACGTGGAATGGCTTTGGAAAGGACTTTAGACTATTTATAAATATAAATTCGTACTATTTGATTTTAAAGTTTCTTTGTACACTCTTTGTTTTTTGACAAAAATTTTATTAAAATTGACAATGTTAAGTTTGCATTAAATAATGATTTATAAAAGTTTATATATCTATTAATTTGTTGCTTGTTAATGAGTAGAAGTATAGATTTGCTCCGAATCTATTTATTATAATTATTGTAATAATTGATTTTAATTTTAGTATCAAATTTTATTTATTTCAAACAAAACCTCTCGATGAATTTTATTAAATCAGATTATCTTTTAATTATTTTGTCTTTATTTTTTTTATCTTCTTGTTCATCAAAAAAAGAGGTAATTTATTTCAATGATATTAATTCTGAAAAGCGTGATGAAAATATTTTTTCTTTTAGTAAAATCCAATCAAATGATATATTGAGTATTATCATTTCTTCTAGTTCAGCAGAATTGTCAATGGTATATAATATGAA
The DNA here is from genome assembly GCF_044369455.1 of Flavobacterium sp. Taxonomy (GTDB): domain Bacteria; phylum Bacteroidota; class Bacteroidia; order Flavobacteriales; family Flavobacteriaceae; genus Flavobacterium. The sequence continues at coordinate 20,018 of NZ_JBIPLW010000003.1, forward strand.
TCTAGCCCAAAATCAAAGTAATACGCTATATCAAGGTTATCTTGTCAACTTAGAGGGTAAAATTTCGCTACCAATTCTTGGAAAAGTTTATGTTAAAGGATTGTCATTAGTAGAATTAGAAGATTTATTGGTTAAAAAATTAATCGATGGAAAACATTTAAAAGACCCTATCGTTACAGCGCGCTTGATGAATGCAAAATTCACTGTATTAGGGGAAGTAAATAATCCAGGAACTTATACATTTTCAGAGCAAAATATAAGCATACTCCAAGCTTTAGGATATGCGGGTGATTTAACAATAAATGGAAAGAGAGAAAACGTATTATTAATTAGAGAAGAGGATAATGCAAAAACGTACATAACTATTGATATGACATCTAAAAGTTGGTTTGGCTCTCCCTATTATTATATCAAACCTAATGATGTTTTATATATAAATCCAAATGGACCGAAAGTAAAGTCCGCTGGATATATTGGTAATTTAGGGAACTTTATTGCTGTGATTTCCGTTTCATTATCATTAGCATTAACAATTATTCTACTTACAAAATAAAATGCAAAGTCAACCCATAAAAGTTAATTTTAGAGAAGAATTAGATAAATACTTATTTCATTGGAAGTGGATTTTATTTTCCGCCATTATTTCGCTTGTAGCTTGCTATTTTTATTTGAGATATGCAAATGATGTATTTGAATCTTCAGCCAAAATTCAAGTTTTGGATAGTTCAACGTCTTCTTTTAAAATGCCAAACGATGGCGTCTCCATATTTGGTTCAAGTAAAGTTAATTTAGAAAATCAAATTGAAAATTTAAAATCCTCAAGAATAGTTGGGACTGTAGTTGATAGTTTAAACCTGACTACTGAAGTTTATGGTGTGGGCAGAGTTAAGTCATACGAGTTATGGAATGATGCTCCTTTTAAAGTGATATGGGCGGTTGAAAAGGATTCACTCAAAAATAGATTTGGTTCTTTCGAAGTTGAAATAACGAATACCGGTTATAAATTGAACGGTTCTTCAAAAAAATATAAATTTAACCAGACAAATTTTGATTACGAATTACCGTTTAAATTAACCTTAAAAAATAAGGAATCTTTAAAAAAAATAGAGGGACGTATTTATTTAATTTCACTAAAAGATAGAAAAAGTATAATAAAGAATATTTCAAGAAAAATCAGTGTAGATTATGTAGGTAATCAAAGTGAAATACTGAAACTAAATTTAACAGGTTTTAGCCCAGAAAAGATTACGGATATTTTAAATACTTTGATAATAGCTTTTAATAATGATGGTGTAAAAGACCGACAATATGTACATCAGAAAACGGTCGATTTTGTTGATAAAAGATTCGAATATCTTTATAATGAATTAGACTCTATTGAACAATCTAAAGCTGACTATAAGCGCGATAACCAAGTGGGTAATGTCGAAAGTGATGCGAGTGTTTTAATGCAAAGGACATTTCAGTCAAAATCTGATTTAGATAAAGCATATACACAATCAACTTTATCGAAACTGATGCTGTTGTCTTTAAATAAATCAAAAGACTTAGAGCTTTTGCCTGCAAATGTAGGATTTGATGATCAAGAAATAAATGGTTTGATTGATAAGTATAATCAACAGGTTTTTAAATGTAATAAATTACTACAATCTGGAGGTGGAGAATCTAACCCATTGGTTAAAGAGAGTATAAACCAAGCAATACAATTGAAGAATAATGTTAAGTCATCAATAATTGGGTATCAAAAAGTATTAGAAATAAAGAAAAATGAATACAGAAAAATCAATTCTGAAGAGATAGCAAATTATGGGAAAGTTCCCAATAAGGAGAAAAATATTAGATCAATAGAAAGACAACAAACTATTAAAGAGAATTTGTATGTATTATTATTGCAAAAACGTGAGGAAGCACTCGTAAATTTGGCAATTACGAATCCTTGCGTAAAAGTTGTTGAGGATGCCAGTTTTTCTCCTACTCCGATTTTCCCCAATCGGAAATCATATTTTGGTATAGCTCTTATTATGGGGTTACTAATCCCATTCATTATAGTATATCTCAACGGATTGTTTAATAGTAAAGTTCAAACAAAAGAAGATATTGAGCAGGAAATAAAAGATATGATTGTCATTTCTGAAATTCCAAATATTAAAGATGAGAATAAAAAGATAGGATTATTAGATCGCTCCATATTATCTGAGTCTTTTAGAATCCTGAGTTCAAATATCAAATTCATTACTACTCTTAAAAAAGCAGGAAATGTCATTTTTGTCACTTCATCAGTAAAAGGAGAAGGAAAGACTTTTGTTTCAACTAATTTAGCAATTACACTTTCATCTTTTGGAAAGAAAGTGGTTTTGGTCGGTGCAGATTTAAGAAATCCTCAGTTGCATAATTCGTTAGATTTGAAAAAGGTGTTAGTAAAAGGTGTTACTAATTACTTGTTTGACAATAAATTAACTGCTGAAGATATTATAACAAATAGTCAGGAAAATGAAGTAAATCTCGACGTAATTATATCTGGAGTTATACCTCAAAATCCGGCAGAATTGCTTTCAAATGGTCGATTTGAAGTATTGCTTAATGAACTAAGAAATATATATGAATATGTGATCGTTGACACAGCGCCAACAGTTTTAGTAACAGATACGAGTTTAATCATTGAATTAGCCGATACTGTAGTATATGTTACTCGTTCCAATTACACAGAAAAGAAATTACTTAAGTTTATTTCCAATTTTAAAACCCTTAATAACGTAAAAAGTATGGGTCTAATTCTAAATAATATTGGACAAAATAAAACGTATGGATATAAATATAATTATGGATATAACTACGGATATGGAGAGAATGAAATTCAAAAAAAGAAAAGTATATTTAATAAAATTAAGGTTCGAAAATCGTAGTTAAGATTTTAATTTTTTGGATAGTTAAAGAAAAGGGAATTAGTTTTTATTAACTAAAAACCTGAATCATTCTTTCAAATTCCATCGCAGATTCATAAATTGGATTTTGTTTGATGATTCTACCCGGGTTTCCAACTACTATAGAACCATCAGGAACATCCTTTAGAATAATACTTCCAGCACCAATTACACACCATTTTCCGACTTTAACACCAGGTAAAATAACAACTCCAGCACAAACTTGAGTACCTTCACCTACAAATACATTTCCTAACAAAGTAGTATTAGGAGAAATATGTACAAAATCTTCAATAGTGCAATCATGCTCCACCACTGCAGAAGTATTTATAATTACATGTTTTCCGATATTGGCATTAGAATTAACGACAGCATTTGCCATGACAACTGTGCCAATATCAATTTTTGCTGTTATAGATACTATTGCATTTTTATGAGTACAAGAAAAGAAATTATTATTTTTGAGTCTTTTACTTGCATTTTTTCTGGTAAAATTATCTCCAATTGCGATAATCAAATATAATTTTAGATCATTATTTAAAATATTTTTACTAGAAATTACAGGAAGTGAATTTACGATATTAGTTTTAGGATTATCGTCAAAAAAAGCTTCTATATTATAGTTGTTTAACTGCAATAACTCTGCAATAACCCTACCATGTCCACCCGCTCCAAAAATAAAATGTTCTCTATATATCATGACTATAAGCTATTTTCCATTTTCTTATACTCATCCAATATTTTTTCGCAAATAACGCTCCGCTCAAATCGAGATACTATCATGCTTCTCGAATTTGATTTAAGATTTAGATAAAACGACTTATCATCAATTAGTTGAATAAGTGCTCTTTCAATAGAATTTATGTCTTTCAAGGGTATTAGTATTCCATTTTTTCCATCAACAATAATTTCATTACAGCCATTTATATTTGATGCAATGACAGGCAGTCCCATTGCACCAGCCTGCATAAGAACATTTGGAAATCCTTCACGATAGCTAGGGAAAACTAATGCGTTGCTTAAAGCTAAATAGGGTCTAATATCATTTTGAAAACCAGTTTCAATGATTTTATTGTTATTGCGAATTAGATTTAATGTTTTTTCATTTAAAGGATCTAAATCGCTTTCTTGTTCACCAACTAATACTAGTTTGATAGTTTTATATTTTAAACAAACGGTATCAAATGCTTCTACCAGTTCATTTATTCCTTTGTCAGTTACAATTCTTCCTACAAAAATAAAAGTGAAGTCATTCTCTAGAATTCCTAATGATAATTTTAGCTGAGCTATTTCAATTTGTGAAATTTTTTCAGGTGAAAAATAGTGGACATCTACTCCATTTGAACTGCCATTACCAACAACTTTTAATTTATTTTTAGAAGTATAATTATTGTCAATTATGTAGTCGTAAAGTCCTTTAGAATTTATAAATATTTTTGTAGAAAAAGAATACGTTAATTTTTCTATCATTTCTAACAATTTCTTTTTGCTTCCTTTTTCTTCCATAAGAGGCAATCCACCAACAGTATGTAATCGAATTGGAATATTTGCTATTCGAGAAGCTAACATCGCAATAATACCTGCTTTAGGAGTGTGTGAATGAACAATAAATGGTTTTTCTTTTTTTAAAAATGAAATGAGCTTTAGAAGTGAAAGAAAATCTTTTAATGGAGTGATTTTTCTAGTCATTTCAATGTGTTTATAACGAACACCTTCATTTTTAGCACATCTTATGAGATACTCTTTTTCAGAAGAAATCGCAATCACTTCATAATGATTGTTCATAAATGCCAACTGTCCATCTAGAATTTTATCCAATGATAGTGGAACGGTTGTAATTCTAATTAATTTCTTTTTTGATTCTGACATGAATTACCTTTTATTAAGGTTTAATTCTTACTCGATTTATAAAATAATAATGTGTTATAACAATTATTAGTTCAAATTTAAGTTCAATTTATTTAATTATTGTTGATAAAATAAATCTTTACAATAACTTAAAAAGGGAGCAAATCTCTTAAAGATTAATTCATGTTATGTTAAAACAAAGTGTGATAACTAGAATAAAAAATTATGAATTGAATGTGCTGATTTAAATTGAAGTGTCGTCTAATTCTTCTTTGTTGACATACGAAAAATGCCAAAGAATAAAAATAATTAATCCAGGCAGAAACATATTTCTCATTCTAATCATGATGCCTAAATTCCCTAAAGATTGAGAAAAAGCAAAGGTTCCTATGAATAAAAAATAAACCATTCCCTGAATTATAAATGGTGCTTTTTTGAATGAGGTTAGTCCCTTTCTTATCACTATACTTATAGATAGAACTAATAGGATAGTATTTTCAATAGCCGCAAGTAAAGACGGAATACTATTGATATCAAATAGGAAAGGACGATATAAGAACGTAAATACTTTTAATGGAAATGGATAGGAGGAAACATCAATAGAAGAACTTGTATACGATCTATTTAATCGTGAAGCTTTATTTGTGGCAAAATTGTTAAAGTTTTCTATAGTTGCTTCTTCAATTTTAGCAAATTTTAGTACCATAGGAAATATTGCAATAGCTAAACCAATCATGATTGAAAAGAATACTAATCTTTGAAATACAGTGATGTTTTTATTGGCAATAAAGGCAAAACCAAAAGAGAGTATCATGAATAATGAAATATGAGGTCTAATAAAATAAGATAACGACAATGCCAAAATAATTAACAAAATGCGCTTTGTAACATTCATTATTCCATAAACAAAAAGCCCAATACAGAAAAATAAGAGCGTATCTTTTCCAACGCCACAACTCCAAAAATGTAAATTAGGAAAGAAAAATAAAAGTGGAAATAAATTAAAAGAATTAAATTTTGGATTAGTAGGTATTATATCAATAGCAGTCACAAAAAAATAGGTTAATCCTATAAAACCAATGACACTATACATCATTGTTCCAACGAAATAGGATAAATCCAATACATTAGATGGAAAATAATTTAGAGCATAAATGAAATACGTTCCTTGTTCTTCTTTAAACGAGTACAAAAAACGTTCAAACGTCATGAATTTAGGGTAACGCCAATACCCTATAGAATCTCCATAAACAAAGAAATAAAAGTAAACCCCAAAAAGTAAATGATAAATAAAGAGTTGTCTTAGTGTCGCAATGTTGTTTTGAGATAATTTCCTTTTAAAACTATTGATAAACAAAAAACCAAAAAATATAAATAGTATCACAAAAAGGATATCCATAATTTATCCGAGTATTTTAGATTTTATAAAATTCATACATTTTTTTTCAAATATAAGATAATATACATAACCAAATAGGCATGATGCTATTACCACTAATGTTAAAGATAAAATTAAACTAGCAACCGTATTTATTTTTGGATACATCCTTAAAATTACTAGTTGTAAAGGATTGTGAATTAAATATATCGAATAAGATGCATTGCCTATAATCATCATAATTGAATTTTTATTCAGTTGATAATTATAATTTGTAATCATATAATATAGGATAAAAAACGAAACACCTGAAAATAAAAAGTTGGGAAAGAAATAAGGTGTGTTTGTATAAAAATTGTTTATTCCAAAGAAAACTAAGAACAGCATTACTAGCCAAATAATAATTTTATTTAAACTTAATTTTATTTTGTAAATAATGAGAAGCGATAAAACATATCCAAGTATAAATTCGATATTATACGTTGATAGTAATATTCTAAAAGTAATGTTATTATTTATAGATAAATTGTGTAAGGAACTATAGTTAAACAATAAAATTATAACCGTCCATAATAACAGAAAATAATTCCATGCTTTTCTTGAGAAAAATGAAATACTGAAAATAAAATAAAACAGAAGCTCAAATATTAATGACCATGCCACTGATAATGCTGGATTCCCAAAAGGCAATAAAGTTACAGAAGTAAATAAACTAATTTCTCGGTTGCCATTAGAAAAACTAGGATAATAGGTGTACAAGACATACATTAAAATCCCGATAGGAAGATATGGAATATAAATTCTAATGATTCTATTTTTTATATATTTTTTAAAGGAATCGGGTTCGCTATATTTATAATAGGCAGCATAAGAAATTATAAAACCTGAAAGGATAAAAAAGAAATCGACACCAAACTTACCAAGTAAACCAATATATGATAATAACAAATAATCAATTTGGTGGTAGAAGGATAATGATCCAACAGCATGATGAACAATTACCATTAAGGCAGCAATTCCTCTAAAAATTTGTAAAATATCAAGATAATGGGTTTTAGAATTACGATTCATTTGCTAAAATTGATAATAACACATTATGTTTTTTTTGAATATCGTAATCCGATTCTATTTTTATTCTTCCCTTGTTCCCAAATTCTTTTCTTAAAATATTATTTTCAATCAAAATGCTTAATTTTTCGAACCATTGTTCTTCTGTCTCAACTAAAAAACCATTGATATTTTCGTCAACAACTTCTTTGTTCATACCAACAGATGAAGCTACTACTGGCAATCCACAGCCCATGTATTGAATTAGTTTGTAAGCACATTTTCCCAATTCCCAAGGGGTATTTTCGAGTGGCATTATTCCAATATCAAAATTAGAAATCAATGCTACTTCGGAGTCTTCGGTCCATTTAAGGTATTTCACTTTGCTTCCCAATTCCAAATCTTGGTTTGCACCCACAATATGCAATTCAACATTGTAAAAATCTAATAACTTTAACAAAACAGATTTAATATTTACAACATATTTAAAAGTTGATGGGGAACCAATCCAACCTATAATAATTTTAGAATTATCATAATTATCCTTAACTTTATAAACATCGATATTAATTACTGTTGGAAGTATGACAATCTTTCTTGCACCAGATTCTCTAGCTTTTTCAGCCAAGTAACTATTTCCTGCCACTACACAGCCACTGTATTTCATGACATTTTTAATCTTATTTTTAAAAAAAAACGAAATTAATTTTGATCTGTTATAATCATAATTGTGATTAAAAATGGCATCGTCAAAATCGACAATGTATTTTACTTTAAACCAGTATAAAATTTTTTCAAACCAACTAAAAAAATAAGGAAAAAGCTCTTTTTCAATTACAATTCTGTTGTATTTATATATTGAAAATAGTGTCAAAAATCGATTTAAATAGAATTTCAAAAATTTTAATCTTGCTATTTTTTTTCCTGAATATAGATTACTTAAGTACTCTTCATCAAAAAATGGACTGACTGTAACCGAGTGTCCATTTGCTTCCAAAATTGGGAAATACTGATAACTTCGCAGTCGACTACTAGCTCCATTTCTGCTGTATTTTGTGAGATAAAGTATTTTCATGAGCAATAGTCTAAAGCAATTTTGTAGCGAGAGGTACTTATTTTCATTGAAAAATTGTCAATACCAAAATTTTGAATGTCTACTTTATCAAATTCACCAGATTTTTCTATAAATTTTATAGCATTTTCAACGGAATCTTTAGCATCATGTTGATATAAAAAACAGAAGTTTTTATCTTTCAAGAGAGATTCTGTATCGCCAATTCCTGACGACGCTATGGTAGGAATTCCAATTAATAAGTATTCACCAAGCTTAATTGGAGCAACACCTTGCATACTCAATTTAGGCTCTCTAATGGCAAATGCAATATCACCTACAGAAAGGTATTTTGGAATTTCTTCAAAAGGTAATGATTTTACTATTATGTGATTTTGTAAAGCTAGTGGAATTCTTTTTTTTGCAAATGCTTCATTTCCGGTAAGTATCAAAAAGATTGAGTTATGATTTATTTGTAAATACCTTTTAAATATTTTAATCATAATTTCCCATCCATATTGTGGCCCAAGTGAACCACTATAAATAAAAACCTTGGTCTCCTTATTTATGTTAAATCCTTCTCTAATCTTTTGACTAACGTTTATATTATGCTTAAAAAACGTTGTATCTCTTCCGTTTACAACAACAAAAAATTTATCCCTGTGTTGTTTGCCAATAGCATTTAAATGAAAATCAATTGCCGCTGCAGTTCTTGTAATAATAGCGTAAGCTTTGATGAGAATTAATCTTTCTTCTTTTTTATAGATGTTATAAATTAGGCTATTTTTCTTTAATCCTAAAAAGTCTACGCGTTCTTCAATAGGTAAACCATCGGCATCGAATAGAATTTTATAGTTTTTAGTAAACAATCGATTTACCATTATTGCGGGCATTATGCTTCTTGGCATAAGTATATCAATAGAATTATTTTTTAAATATTTTTTTATAAAAATTACTCCTTCAGCAACAGTAAATAAACTTCCAATTAAGGCATGAGGTTTTCGATGAATTTTTTTAAAGGAATATTTTATATTTAGTTCATCTGCTTTCTGTCGTGTAATCGCTATTCGCTCTTCTGTTCCCCAACTGAATTGTATCACATGAAAACGATAATTATTTTCTTTTTGAATTTCAAAAAAAATGGGCATAAACAGACCTTCCATATAACTTGTTTGTGGTCCGTCCCAAGTAATAAAAAGAATATTTTTCATGGTTTTTTTTTAAAATTTGCTTGCTATACTTTCGATGGTCGTGTACTTGGTTTTTAGTTTTAGAAATCGTTTTTCATAATAATTATATGAAATATGAGCTACAAATATGACAGCAGTAATTGCAAATACATAGATAAGAATTTGTTTAATCAAAATATTATTTATGGAAAATAAATTAAAAACATCTGCCATCAAAAATATGACTAAGGGATTATAAACATATAAACCGAATGATATTTTTCCTAAATAATCGAAAAATCTGTTCTCTAATGAAATGAGTTTTTCAGGATTATTTATTTGATTAAAAATAATGATCAACGTAAATACAGAAATTATTTCATGGTCTATTATAGAGGTTATGTGAAATTTGTTTGCGGCAACCATAATAAAAAACAGCCAAGCTAATGTTTCCATCCATTTGCTATATAATATTTGAATATAAACATTATTTTTAAAATATAAATAAGCTCCCAAACCACCAATAACAAGGCAACCAAAACGGGTATAGTTTACAAATACCAGTATATTATAATGCGCTTCAAAAATTCGCAAAGTCAGTTTTAATAAAATAAATGCAATGGGAAAAACAACTAAAAACAATACTAATTTCTTTGATTTTTTTATAATCCAAGGCCAAAATGCATAAAATTGTTCTTCAACTCCGAGTGACCAATAATGGCCAACCATAAAGGTCGTTATTTTAGTACCAACAGCAGTATTTATAATGCCAACAAATGAATTTTTCAAATTTGGAATCATCAAAAAATAGAATAAGATTGGCCATTGAATATTCGAAATTCCATTTAAAAAAACTACAATAATTAGATAAATATAATACAAAGGCCAAATGCGTAGCACTCTTCGCATATAGAATTTTTTGACATTAATCGTATTTGTTTTTTCAAGTTCATTTAGTAATAAATACGTAATCAAAAAACCGCTGAGTGTAAAAAAAATGGTAACACCATAACTAGCCAAATCCAACAAAGCGGCATTTGGAATTCCATAATATTCTAATCTATTGTTAATGTGTGTAATTACAACAGCCATTGCGGCAATTGCGCGTATTCCGTTTAAACCAGGTAAGTATATACTATCTTTTGTAATCATATCATCCTAATTATTCGGATTACTAGAATAGCTTTCGATTGTCGTAAATCTATTTTTTAAATTTAAAAAGCGCTTTTCAAAATAGAAGTAGGAAAGGTGCGCTACAAGAATTACAGCACTAAAAGTTGAAAAAATAAATAGCGTGGCTTTTAAAGGTTTGTTTTCATTAGTCTCAAGAAGAAGAAAGGAGATGAAATAAAGTACTAATGGATTATAAATGTATAACCCAAATGAGATTTTACCTAAATAATCAAATAGCTTGTTCTCTAATGGAATGACTGTTTTTGAATTACTTATTTGATTAATAATCAAGGCAACAACCAATAGAGCGATAATTTCATGATTTACAATCGAAAAAACTCTTATGACATTCAATAAGAATAATACTATAATGAGCCAAGCCAAAATCTCAACAAATTTTTGTTTAACAAAAACTACTATTTTATTGTTTTCAAAATAGAGGCAGGCACCAATTCCACCAATAGCCAGGCAACAAAATCGGGTATGAAGCAATATCGATTGTATCACGATAGGAGCATTTAGTATAGATAAAACAACTTTTAGTCCAAAGTAAGCGACACAAAAAATGAATATTGTTTTTTTTATTTTTTTGGAATTTTTTAGCATCCATGGCCAAAAAGCATAAAACTGTTCTTCAACACCTAAGGACCAATAATGAATTAGTAATGGAATTGTAATCATAGAATTTCCAGCTAAATGAAGTGCAAAAGGAATATTAGGCACAATGAAAACGTAATACCAAATAGTAGAAGGCACTGTAAACTTCATGACGATAACAATTAATAGTATATAAAAAAAATACAGTGGCCAAATCCTGAGAATTCTTCTGATATAAAATTTTTTGATATCAATTTTTGATTGTAGTTCAAGTTCTTTTAGTAAAAGAAACGTAATCAAAAATCCACTTAGAGTAAAAAAAATGGTAACAGAGTAACCACCAAAATGTCCAAAATAATTAGTATTTAAAATTCTTTTTTCTACCAGTGTTTCTGAGACATGCGCCAAAATAACCGATAATGCAGCAATTGCCCTCAAGCCATTTAATCCGGGCAAAAATAATTTAGTGCTCACTTATTTTTTCTTTTTTTATAAGTTCTATGTATAAATTTTCCACATTTTTAACATAGCGTTCTTCTGTATAATTTTGGATGGCTTTACGATATCCATTTTCACCAAATTGTATTCTTGTACCAACATCATCACATAAGATAGTTAGTTTGTTACTAATAGCATCAACATCAAATTTCTCAACTAAATATCCAGTCTTATTATCATCAACAATAAATTGCATTCCACCAACATTCGTAGCAATTACGGGTAACTTATGCAACATTGCTTCAACCAATACAAGCCCAAAAGCTTCATAAGCAGAAACCAAACAGAAAATATCGAAAATAGAATAATACATTCCGATTTGGTTTTGATACCCTGTAAAAACTACGCGGTCAGAAATTCCGAGCGTAACGGCAAGTTTTTCATAATTTTCTTTTTCCGGACCATCACCAACTAATATTAATTTTGCTTTAGTATTCTTTTTGGCTACAATTGAAAATGCTTCAATTAAATCTGAAAAACGTTTATGTGCATCAGAGTTCATTCGACCTACTGAACCAATAACAATTTCATCATCTAAAATGTGATGTTTTTCTTTACTTCTTTTTATTGTTTCAGAATCGTCAATATTAGGAATAACAACACCATTGTTTATTAATACAACTTTATCTTTAGGTAAATTAATTTTATTTTCGAGATAGTAAGTTGCCGCAGGTGAAACACCAATTACTTTATGGGCAGTGAAGCACAGTAATTTCATCAGTAGGTTGCCTTTCCAACGTCTGTTTTGAGGATCTGAAGTTTCTTCTAAAATAATTACGGGAACTCGCTTGTAAAATCCGTTAATAGCTGCCATTGTTACACCTTCAAATACGGCGCCATGTATAATGTGAGGTTTAAACTCACCGATTATTTTTTGTACTTTTTTGTGTTGTTTACTATCTAAAAATGACTTTAAATCTCCAACTACAAAAATTTCGACGTTGTGCTTCTTAAATTCTTTTGGAAAATCACCTACTGCATTGGTGCAAATAATCTTTAGTTCAAACTTAGTTTTGTCTAATAATTTGGCCAAAGATAGACGTCTACGTTCCACGCCTCCAGAACCCATAGTGTCGATTATGTTTAAAACTCTAATCATGGTTTGGTTTTATATAATTGCAATAGTTTTTTGATGTGATTTTGTAATGAATAATTTTCAACAACTGTTTTTTTTGCATTATTTCCAATATTCTTTTTATCCTCTGAACTTAATTTGATGCAGTTTATTATTTTTTGATATAATTCATTATCATCATTAACTGGGATAATCCAACCGTTTATATCATTTTTAATTATTTCTGAAGCTGCTCCAACATGGGTTGTAATACACATTTTTTTTAAATACATAGCTTCTAAGAGTGAATTTGAAAATCCTTCAGAAAAGGAATTTAAAATATAAACATCTGAATCTAAATAATACTTTTCCGTATCTTTTTGATATCCAACAAATTCGACTTCATTTTCTAAATTTAGTTCTTTTACCAACTCTTTTAATGCCTGTGATGAACTTCCTTCTCCAACAATAGTAAATTTAAAAGTAAATTTTTGTTGCTGTAATTTTTTCATAACTTTAATCATACCCTCAATATTTTTTACGGGTTCTAATCTTGATACAGACACTATTTTAAACACATCATTTTTATCTGTAAAAAATGCTTTTTCATCCGCAGCAAAAAGGGTAAAATTGGGTATTACTTTTAATTTATTTTGTTTTATTTGATAGTTTATTTTGAGATTTTCAACAACACTATGCGATTCGCCTACTACAAAATCAGAAAGTTTGTAAATAAAATTAAAAACAATTTTAGCCATTTTACTATGATTTGGAATACCTATTTCTTCGGCAATAATTACAGGGACATTTGCTAATTTTGCGGCAATTATACCATGAAAGTTAGCTTCAGAACCAGCAGAATGTAACACGAATGGCTTTTGTTTTTTGAAATAAAAATATAAATTTACAATTGTTATTATGGAAGGGATTTTATAAGAATAATTAAAGCAAATCACGTCTTTTTTATTTTCAATAATTTTTTTTTCTGCTGTTCCTCCTTTACCTATCGAACAAAATATCCACTCATTATCATCGGATGTAGAAGATAAATTTGCCATTTTGGATTCAATTCCACCAAAATCTAAAAACGTTGTCAATCGAATTATCTTCATCTTTATTTTGATAAATAACGAATTATGAATTTTAAATACAATCGCATGTATTTTTCACCTTGTTTTACTCCCATTATTTTTTTTCCAATCGATAACGGAATCATATATAAAAGTTTCAAAAAAAAGTTAGCGTGTTCATTTTGTTTTAGAACTGCTTTTGCTTTTGCATTCGAATCACTATCAAAAAAATAAGGATAGAGATTAAAATATACATAAAGACTTATGAATTTATTAAAATTTTTATCAGTGTTTAGTATTTTATACTCTTTATATAAAGTATTTATTGTTCCCACAAGGTCCTTTTCTAATGCTACTTTATTTCTTGTAACTTGGTTTGTATCTTCGTTAGAATAGTAGACTAAAGTATCGGTAATATAAAAGAAATTTCCGCCGCTTAAAATCACTCGAAACCAAACATCATGATCTTCTCCTTTTTTTAAACTACTATTAAATCCATCATTTTCTTCAAAGAATTTTTTTTGAATGACCGATGAGGATGATGTGAAATAAGTATTACGAATAGCTTTTCTAAAATAATCATCTAATTTATAATAATTTGGAGAATCGACTTTTTTATTAAAAAAATCATTTGTTCTTGAATAATGACTTCCAATTATTTTTACTTCATTTTCTTTACCTATAACAAAATTTACACTTTCAAGATAGTGCGGATGCCATGTATCATCAGCGTCTAATAGTGCTATATATTCCTGTTTTGCCATTTTAATCCCATTATTTCTTGCTGCTGAAACACCTTGATTTTTTTGAGAAATAATTAATATACTTTCACTATATTTCTTTGATATCAATGCTATTCCATCATCTGTTGACCCGTCATCCACTACAATTATTTCAAACGCATCAAACGTTTGATTCATAACAGAATCAATACATCTAATGATGTAGTTTGCTTTGTTATAATAGGGTATGATTACTGAAAACATCTACTTATTTATTTCCATTCAACATTTTCTTTAATAACCTTAGCGGGAATTCCGGCCGCTAAACATTTAGCAGGAATAGCTTTACTAACCACAGAACCCGCAGCTATTATTGCGCCATCTCCTATTGTTACTCCTTTTAAAATTGTAACATTCGTACCAATCCAAACGTGGTTTCCTATGACTATGGGTTGGGTCATCACGTGTTCTTTTCCTTTTATAGCATGCACATCACTATCCCAAATAGAAACGTTTTCAGATATTGCTACTCCCTGCCCAATTGAAATAGAGGAATAACATCTGATTTTTGCATAACGATTAATATAGCCGCTTCCTAAATTTAATTTTGCATTTTTAAAAACCATCACATCACAACCACTATGAATAAAAAATGTATTAGCTACATTTATTTCTGAGTTTTCATACAATTCTATGTTTCCAACGAAAGGGTCTTTTTTTGTAATATGTCGATTGAGTGCTAAATGACCATTATTTAAATTAATTTGAGCCGATTTATGAATAGCATAATCGCAATTTCCGAACACTAAAATGCGACTCATATTTCTCCGGATACCTTTGGTACTTATATTTATCCAAAGTGTATTAATTTTTAACAAATGAATGTTAGCGGCGTAAATTTTTTGCAATTTTTTAATCATCTGGCTCTTCAGTTTTATGTTCAAAAATCAATTATTTAACATTTTTGAAATCAAAATTGCCCCTTTTTTAGAAACATGATCTCCATCTTTTAAAAAATCATTATTTTTAAATGCCACAGCATTAAAGTCGATAACTTTAAGTTTTTTACTTTCAATAATTTGATTGTATTTGTATACATACTCTTGTGGAATTTTACTCTTGTAATAAGAATCAAGTGGTGTATTCAATACAATTAAATCTTTATTTTCTCTTTTACATAATTCCATTATTTTATCCAAATACGATAAATTAATTTCCGAAAAACGAGTTATCGTATCATTTTTGAAAAATTGATTTTTTATTCTTTTATCCATTGATTTTTTTTTGGATCCTACTTCATAAAAATTATTTTGATACCCTCCAAAAAAAGAATAATTATTTTTTTTGTCCCTAATGTTTAAAATTCCTTTGACAATAATTTTATTAAAATATAGTATTTCATTATCTGAATTGTAAATCATAAATTTTCTTTTTTCGGCTGGAGGAAGTATAAAAAAATAGCGAGAAGAAATTTCGAGATTCTCTTTTCCAAAAATGTAATCGTCGTAATACGAGGATAAATTATGATAACTAAAACCTAAATAAATTGTTTTTATTTCTTTATTTAATGCTAGTATTTTCTCTAGTTTTTGAAAAGTAAAATAATAGGATTCGGCATCTTGAGAGAAATTGATTCCATTGGCAATCACCGCATCATTAATCCCGCATTGCATGTGAGAATCACCAACAAAAATAGCTTTTTTATTAAGTGAACTAATATAATCATTACTTTTTTTAGAATTTAGATAATCAATACAGGCGTATAAGGAAACACAGATAATTATCATTATCCCAAAAAATTTAATACAATTTATAATAAATAGTTTCATGGAATATTATTTATTAAAATTAAAAATAGTTTCATAATCCTAGTAGCGATTAGTTGGTTAAAATACTATCAATAAGCATAGTAAATTTTTTTGCTCCATTTGGATTGAGATGATTGTCATTTATATAATCTTTCAAATGAAACTTTTTGCTTCTAGAAAAATCATAATATTGAATTCCATATTTATTGGTTACGTGACTCAATGCATTTTTAACTTGTATTTCAGTTTTCAATGGAATTTTGCTGTAATATGTTTGATATAATGGCGTGCCTATAAAAATAATTTCTACTTTTTTCTTTTGACATTCTTGGATGATTTTATTCAAAAAAAACATATTTAATTTAAAGTTTTTTTGATTTTCAAATATTGAATTCATTTTAAATGTTTGATTAATTTTAATCGAGTCATTTTCTAACTCTGTAAATCTACCTGAGAACGCATTAATCATAAATCCAAATGTATTTAGTTTTGGTTTTGTGAGATTAGGATTGTAATTATCTATAAAAATGGTAGAGAAATACTTAACATCTGATAAGACTAGGGAATAGTTTTTTATTGATAGTTTTTCTGTTTTGTAATTTATATCATAAAGATTTGAATAAACATGACCATTCCAATTAGAAGGATCAAACTCATAATAAAGTCGATGAGGTGAAACTTCAAACAATACTGTTTTTAAGTTTTTCATTTGGTCAATATATTTATTTAACAAAAAATAATCTATTGATATGGGTTGCCCACCATAGGCCAGATTGCATGAATTGTATTTTAGAAACTCTGGATTCAATCCATTTTGAAAGTGTGAACTTCCTAATAGTAACGTATTTATTGTGCTTAAGTTGTTTTCAAAATGTTGTTTTTTAATTACAATTATGGTTTGAGTCCTGCAATACAATTCAGCGGCAACCAAAAAAATTAGGACAGGAACAAAAAACAGTATTATATATTTTATAAATCTTTTCATATTTAAAACTGAAAATAAATAAATTGTTGTTCCGTTCCATTAAAATAGAAGATAGCAGCAATAACTAAATAATAAAAACTCCATCGAAAAAACCGAGGCCAATTATCGCAAAATTTAGCAATAGCATACTGATTTTGTCTTCCCAACCATTCTATTGTAATAAATAATCCAATAAATGCAAACAATACTAGCGGGGTTATTGTTGGTATAGTAAATAATGATTTCGAAAAGATACCGGAAATATAAATAAAAGCATGGGTTACATCTTGAACTCTAAAAAATATCCAGGCAAATACTGTTAAACTAAACGTAATCAGCATCATTGCTAATTCTTTTATACTTGGTAAAAATTTCCCTTGTGCAACGATATCGAGATGGTTTCTATTAGTGTTAAAAATAATAGAAGGCATGATGTATAAAGCGTGTAATAATCCCCAAATAATGAACGTCCAATTGGCGCCATGCCAAAATCCACTTACGATGAAGATGATAAAAGTATTTCGAATTTTTATCCACATGCCGCCTTTACTTCCTCCCAACGGAATATATAGGTAATCTCTAAACCAAGTTGATAATGAGATGTGCCATCTTCGCCAAAATTCGGCAATATTTCTAGAAAAATAGGGAAAGGCAAAGTTTCTCAGTAGATCGATTCCGAATAATCGTGCGGTTCCAAGGGCAATATCTGAATACCCCGAAAAATCACCATAAATTTGGAAAGTAAAAAAAAGAGCACCAAGTACTAAATTGCTTCCAGATTGTTCTCCTGCATCATTAAAAATTTGATTGGCATAAATGGCACATTGATCAGCAATAACTACTTTTTTAAAAAGTCCCCATAATATTTGTCGCATGCCATCGCTAGCAATGGAAAAATTGAAAGTTCGCTTATTTTGAATTTGAGGCAATAAATGGGTGGCTCTTTCAATAGGTCCAGCAACTAAAAGCGGGAAGAAACTAACAAATACCGAATAATCTATAAAATTCTTTTCTGCCTTAATGCGGTCTTTATAAATATCAATGACATAAGACAATCCATGAAATGTATAGAATGAAATTCCAACAGGAAGTATCACATTTAAGGTATACGGATTGATTTTAAAGCCAAAATTTGAAATCAATCCAGCAAATGATTCACTAAAAAAGTTATAGTACTTGAATATTCCTAAAAAACCGAGATTAATGCTTACACTCACTACGAACCAAAACTTTTTCTGGGCTTTACTTTTAGAATCACTCATTTTCAATCCCGTATAATAATCTAATAACGTAGAGAAAACCAATAGAAACAAAAAACGCCAATCCCAGCAAGCATAAAAAAAGTAACTCGATACCAGTAGTAATATGTTTTGAAGTTTAAAATTTTTATTGAAAACAAACCAATACAATAGAAAAACTATGGGCAAAAAAATGGCAAAATTTAAAGTATTAAATAGCATACTCTTTTTTATTATTTTATTATTAATCAGTTATGTCTTTTGATTTAGTAACCTCGCTTTTTTTAAAATGAACAACTTTGTTTTTTAAATTTAATAGCATTTTTTTTTCAAAAATAAAAAGCAGTAAAAGATAGGTGCATCCTCCGACTACAATTTTTAGTAGTAAACCCAATAGCAGAGAAAAATCGAAAAAATGATTCAAAGTTAACATGGTTATAATCATTGATAGTGTAGCCAATAACACGCCTTTTAAATTTACATAAATTTCGAACAAACTAATATTAAGTTGCTTTATGGCAATACCATAAATTGGAAAGAAAAGCAACAAACTGGCTATAAAATAACTCCATGCCACTCCTTTTAATCCATAATTAACACCAATAATAAAGGCGATTATTAAGATAAAATTAGTAAACAAAGACACTTTAAATGCAATATTTACTTTACCTAAAGAATTGTAAATTAATCCGTTTAAGGAAACTATAGATTGGATGGCACCCAATCCGCTTAAAATGGAAAGTATCGGAATCATTGCCGACCATTTGTTACCAAAAAATAAAAGCACAAATTCTTTCGATACTAATGAAAGCCCTATCATTAAAGGAAATGTAATTAGTGCTATGTATTGAATAATGTTTAAATAATACTTTTTTAATAATGCTACATCATCTTGTTTTTGGGAAAATGCAGGAAACATCACTTTGGTGACAATTGTAGAAATATTTCTTAACGGTAACAGCATTAATGAATAAGCTCTTGTATAAATCCCTAAATCAGTACTTCCTAAAACTTTTGCAATAATAAAATTGTCAAAATTTCGCGACCAATAATTGACACTTGCTTCACCCATAAAATTTAATCCATAGCTTGATAATTCTTTAATTTTATTCCATTCAAAAATGAATAATGGAATCCATTTTGAAACCATCCAATACAAAATAGCGTTAAGAATTGCTGTAATTAAAGTCATCATAACTAAAGACCAAACGCCATATCCTTGATATGCCATAATGAAAGCAACTAAATAGCCAATAAGCATGGCAATCCAATTTATAATTACTTTTTTTTTGAAATGCATTTCTTTAATTAGAATGTTGGCTTGTACTGAAGTGAATGCGGTGAAAATAAATGACAAACAAATAACTCGAATTAGGAGTTTTAATTCGGGTTGATTATAAAACACGCTAATCAATGGTGCACAAATATAAAAAAGAGCATATATTAAAAATCCAATGCCAATATTCAGCCAAAAAACGGATGAAAAATGTGCTTGAGTAACTTCTTTCTTTTGAATTAATGCAGCACTAAAACCTAAGTCAATAAAAAGAATTGCAAAATTTGAAAATATAGTAACCATTCCCACAATTCCAAACATAGAAGGCGTTAAGACACGAGCCAGAAAAATACTAAAAATTAAAAAAATAATTTGAGATAGAATTTGGTCAATAAAAGTCCATTTCAAACCACTTTTTACTTTGCTTTTTAGATTCATTTTAATTTAAAATTTGAGACCAATTCACAATAATTCGATCATTACTAAAATAATCTTTAATGAATGCTTTATTTTTTGACGCTATGATTTTTTCAGAACTAATAGTATCAATGATGAAGTCAAGTTTTTCAGAAAGTTCACCAAAATCATAAATTTCATGATAGTTTAAATTCGCTTTTCTATATGTTTTATAAGGCAACCAGGAACCTGTAATAACAATATTTGAGGCATATAATAATTCTAACATTGTTCCGCTTAATGCATCTGAAATAGGTGCGTGAATAAAAATATCAGAGGCTAATCTCGATACTGCTAATTCATCGTTTACAAAGAATTTTTCTAAAATCACAAAGGAAATGTCTAACCTATTTAAAACTTCGGTTAATTCTTTTGTATAGAGTTCCTTTTCACTTAATGTAATGGCGTAGTTGAGATTAATAATCAGATGGATTTTATTTTTATGCTTTACATTTTCTAATGTTTTTATAATTTTCAAATGATTATTAGCGGTACTTCCGCTATGACCAATTAAGATGTTAAGTTTATCATTGGAATAGCTGTTATTTGATTTGAAAAGATTTATTGCTTCTTGGTTCTGTTCATTAACATCCATTAAATCATAAATTTTTTCATAGGTTGGGAATAAAGCAATTTGAATCCTATCGGTCAGATTTCTTCCAAATTTTGAAAGTATGATTTCTTTTAATTCTTGGGATTGACAGGTAATAATGGTTGCTTTGTTTAGTGCTTTTTTAACAAAGTAAAAATTCAGAATATCATTAGTTCGCAATAAATCAGAACCCCAAAACGAGCAGACAATTTTTTTGTTTTTTGGCACTAAGAACAATTCTCTTAGATAACTGTACTGCATAAAATGAAAGTGGAACGTATCATAATCCTGAAAGTTGTTATTTCTGATAAAGAAACTTTTAGCAATTAGTTGTTTGTAACAAAAGTGAAATGCCTTACCCATTTTTTTTTCTACAAAAAGGATAAAGTAAAAGGTTTGATAAAAGTGCTTTGAAAACAGGCAGAAAAATAAAGCACGTACTATTGAGATTAAATTATTTTTTAAAACTATTTTTTTATTATCATACATCCAAGTTTCATGAGAAGAGTCGGATGTAATTTCATTATAAAATGGCACCGAAATACTATAAGACGCGTCAAACTTTTTTAATGTTGAATATAAAAAAGAGAGGAAATTGTTTTGACCCAGACCTAAAACTAGTATTTTTTTGCTCATTTTTTTGTTATTTAAGTATCGACATACAACCAATTGTAAAACACAATCAAATTAATAGATAAAAGCCTAACTTATTGCATTTTAAGGATTATTTTTTTTCCTAGGTTAATAAATGGTTTTTCAATATACCTTTCCGATAAAGCAGCAAAAGCAAAGGTTACAATAACGGTTAGAATAAACATCAAAATAAGCAAGATGTTTTTATTCAAATAGTCAGATAAATTAAGCGATGCTTTACTCGAGAAGTTCAGAAAAATGAAATGAATGATATACATCGAATAGGAAACGGTTCCTAATTTTATCAAATAATTAAAATTTAAGGACTCAATTTTTTTGAATATATTAATTAAAAAGACAAATGAAATTGCAGACAAAAATGGAATTAATGAAAATGAACCTTGCAAATTGGAGTTCCATAATATAAGTGAACAACTCGTAAACATAAGAAATGCTAGTAAATCAAATTTCCAATTGAAATTAAAAACCGATTTTTTTTCATATAAATAATAAATAATTCCAATACAAAACACCGGAATTTGATTCACAAGATTGTAATACATAAAGCTGTTATTTTTGACTATTTGCCCTGAGGAAATTGCAATTAAAACAATAAGTAATTGAGAAAAACAAAGTAAAACGAATAGCAGTAAAAGAGCTTTTCCAAAAGCTGCAGTTGCCCATTTTTTTGCAGCTAAAAATAATAAAGGAAATAACACATAAAATGCCATTTCCGTCCCAATTGACCAACCACCAGGAACAATATTATTATTAGCTGGCGGGTAAAATCCATGAAAAAATAAAAAATTCATTAAAATATTTATTACACTATATTTTTCGGGTACAATAAATAGTCCCGTTTTATTCCACCCCAATAACAATTCTAATAGCAAATAGCCTAGTAATCCTAAATAATAAACAGGTGCAATTCTGAAGAAACGACGAATTGCATATTTTTTTAACGATTGTGTCTCACTTATTCTATTGGATGTGGATAAACACAATGTATATGCTGACGCAACAAAAAATAATTGAACTCCCATTTGACCATAGGAAGTAAGTAGATGAGGTACACTACTTAGACCTCTTATTTCTTGTCCAATGTGACCAAAAATGACCATTATTATAGCTATTCCTCGAATTGAATCAATATGCTTTAATTTCATTTTTTTGAACATTACGTCATTACAAATTCAATAAATTATTCCTTTATGAATTTAAAGCTTGTTTTAACATTCTCTGAAATTATGTTTATGAAATAAATACCTTTACTTAAGTCCGACACATTTAATGATAAATTACTAGGATTTGACATGTGTTTCATTAACTGTCCAAGTGAATTATAAATAGAAATGGTATCAACTGTTCTTACATCAGAAGAATGTATAGTTAACACTTCTTTTACTGGATTTGGATAAATTATAAAATTTTCAGAAGAGACAAAAGTTTGATTCGCTAAAACTTGGATGATTGTTGACTCATTATTTGTTGATAAAGGTGTTTTAAAATCGAAATAAATAGTGGCGCTGTTGGAAAAAATATCACCTTCAGACAAAGTAGGCAAAGTTTTAATTTTGAACAGTACATATCCTGCATTATTAGTAGAAGCAAAACCTAAATTTATAGTTTCAAAAATAAATTCTATCGTATTTGAATTGGTTACTCTAGTTTCAAAAATAGCACTCGCATCAAGAGGAATTACGGTAGCAATGTCATATTTACTGAGATCAATTATATCTTTTACAACTACATTTTGTGCTATTGCGTTTCCGTTATTTGTAAAGCGAATACAATAATGAACATATTCGCCTACTTGTGATGTAGAAATGCTATTCCCTTCGATGCAAACTTTATCATTAGTTGTAGTTGAATCAGCAACTTTTTGAATGAATGATATTGTATTATCATTAGGTGTTTCATCAGCGGCAGCAGTTGTGATAGATGCACTAAATGGTAACAATTGGCCAATGTTTACCGCTGGTGTGTCTGTTGAAGAATTTGCTTTTAGTGTCACTAAAATGGATCTTGTTTCAAGCGGATTTAAACTTGTAAAAATCCAATTTAAGTTGTTTGTACTTTGAGAAGAATTGACTGGATTTGATGAGACGAAATTTAAAACAGCATCGTTAAAATTTAAGTTGATTGTACCTGATTGTGTCGTTGTACCTTTATTTTTATATACTATTTTATATTTTGATTCTAAATTTGGAATAGCATTGTTTACGGGTAGAATAGCAATTTCTAAATCGTTATGGTTACCGTTTGGAGTAATGCAAAAATTTTGTGCAAAAGGACTAGATTGAGAAGGAAACGCTACCGATACTGTAGAAGGAGCAATTGAAAAATAGTTTGAATTCTCTACTATTGGTGTAATGGTATAGGAACCATTTATAATTGATTTAGAAAAATTACCAGAATTGTTCGCAAAAAGATTTTCAGTAACTGAACCATCAGAGAATGACATTTGTAAAGTAGGGAATACAGTATCTAATGCATCACATCCATTCGTATTGGAGTCAAATTTACTGTTTCCTTGAATGGTATACGAAATACCTCCAGGCACAAATGAACAATAACTATTGACATGACAATTAGTATAATTATTATTATTAATTTCATCCTGAATAAATTCCATTTGAAATGGGTCTGCACAAATATATTCTAAAGTAGGATTTCCCGCGAATTGCAAGTTATTTTCAAAACTTCCATTTTTTATAAACAAACTGGTCAATACGTTATTCGAGCAAAATAGATTTTGAAAATTAAACAAATTGCTCAAATTCAATGTTGCAATTTGATTGTTTGAACAGTATAAAGATTGTAGATTATTTGTTGATGATAGGTTTAAAGTTGTAATTTCATTTGCATTACAACTTAAGACTAAAAGTGCATTAAGTCCGTTTGTATTTAAATCAATTATGGAATTATTATTGCAATACAAATACTTTAAGTTAGTCAAATCACTAATTGCTAACGTAACAAGTTGATTGTTATCACAGTTTAGATTTTGTAGTTGATTGGTATTTAAAAAGCTTATGGTTGTAATTAGATTATTCGAACAGTTTACATCTTCTAATTGAGTTAAACCATCAAGATCAAGAGCGATTAAAATATTATTGCTACAACTAAAATTTATTAATCCAATCAAACCACTTAAATTAATCAAAGTTAATTGGTTGAAATTGCAATTCAATTCGCTTAGATTAGATGTGTTTATTAAATTTAAAGACGTTAATAAATTATTACTACAGTCCAACTCATTAAAATTTACTAAACCATTAATTGTCAGCGAAACCAATAAATTTGTGTTGCAATTTAATAATTCAAGACTCACTAAGTTGGTGGTATCTAGTGACGACAACCTGTTATTGCTGCAGTTCAAAGAAATAAGACTAATTAAATCAGTTAAGTCAATAGAACTAATCAGATTGTCATTACAATTAACCTCAGTTAAATTTAATAAGTTATTCAAAACTAAACTAGCAATGAGGTTGTAGCTACAGTTTACGATTTCAAGATTCGTTATTCCGTTAACATTTAAATTAGTAAGTTGGTTGAATTGACAATTTAAATTTTGTAGTTCGGTTAAACCATTCACATTTAAATTACCTAACTGATTAGAACTACAATTCAATGTAGTAAGATTGATTAAACCTGAAACATTTAAGTTGGTAAGTAAATTATTTTCGCAACTAAGTAATAGTAAATTAGTAAAGTTGTTAATTCCGCTCAAAGAGGAAATGGAAGAATTATCAATTTCTAAAAAGGCTACTTCTAAGGCTTCTGTAAGTTCGATTTCGTTATTTGAATTAGCATCAATAGAAAAGTAATCGCCATTTAAATTTCTCGCAATAAAATTACTTGAACTAGATTCTAGGAGTTTTGATTTGAAAGTTTGGTCTGAAAATGTTATCGTTTGTGCCTTTAAAGAACCAAAAAATAACACAAAAAATAATAATAAATATATCTTTTTCATGGTAAAAATTAAAACCATAAAGGTAAAAATGAATTACTTGCTATTATTTTTATATTGTTATGTTTAAGTTATTTTTTAATTAAGGAGAAAAAAAAAGGCTGCCGAATGGCAGCCTTTAAAACTATGATTTAAGGATTAGTTTTTGATTAATTTTTTAACCAATACTTCATTATCAGAAGCGTCAACTAATCTAACAATGTAAATACCATTGCTTAAATTTGAGATGTTTTCATTGATAGTATTTCTACCCTCTTCCAAGTTGATTGTTTTAGAGTTCAATACCATTATTCCATTGATAGAATAGATTGACATTTGAACTGCACCAACTTTTGAAGCATCAATATCAATATTGAATTCTGATGTTGCAGGGTTAGGATATACTGATGCATTGCTATAAGCTTTTTCATCAATAACTTTAGCTTCAGCCATTCTTGGTAATGTAGCAGTTAATGTAATTGATTTTGTTGGTGTATTTACACCACAATTACTGCTAGCAAAAACAGAAACAACATTTGTAGTTGAAGCTAACGGTACATTAGTAAAATCAACAACAACCGAAGTTGTTCCTTGACCAGAAACAATTACCGCACCATTCACTACTGACCATGTATATGAAGCAGCATTTGTAACAGCAGGAATTGAAATAGTTTTTGGAATTGTTCTGCTAAATGTTGAACCGCCTCCTATAACTCCTACCGGTAATAAAGTAGCCGGAGCAATAGTAAGTGTTTTGTTAGTTGTACTATTACCAAAACCATTAACTGAAGTAATAACTATAGTTTTTGGAGTTACTGTAGCAAAGTTACTTGGATATACCACTGAGAATGTCAAATCACTTGTTGTAATAGTATTTGTTGGATTTGAAGGAAAACTTGCAGAAGTAACCACAGAACCAGCAGGACCAGTAATGATGTAAGAACTTGCTAATAAAGACGCTGTTATAGTGTAGTTATAAGTAGTTCCACAGCTAATTGCAGTAAGAGGTCCTGATACAATTGAAACAGCTAGAGGTACTGTATTTGTTACTTTTAACAATTTAGCTGTTGAAGCTGTTGCAGGAACAGCAGTAGCATTGTTTGTAACTGAAGAACCAACTCCGTTAACCGCTTTCACACCAAAATATAATGTGGTAGTACCTGGTGCAACACCAAATAAATCAACAGTGATAATTCTTGTATTTCCACCAGACAATTGAGTAACACCCGCTGGTAATTCCCAAGAGTAAGAAGTTGCATTAGCTGAAGCAGCAGCTGTTAATGTTAATGCAGTAGTTGTACCTAAAAATTTACCTGCATTAGTTATAGCTGTAGTAGTAATACCATTAGTTAAAGCTAAAGTTGCAGGAGCTAAAGGAACTGCTGCTGTTACTTTTAACAATCTAGCAGTTGAAGTGGTTGCAGGAATAACAGTTGCAGCTGAGTTATTTGTAATTGAACTACCAATTGCGTTTACAGCTTTACATTCTAAATACATAGAAGTAACTCCTGGCGCTACACCAGCAAAATCAATTACAATAACATTTGAATTTCCACCTGAAATTTGATTAACACCCGCTGGCAATGTCCAAGCATATGAAGATGCAGTTGCAGATGGAGTTGCAGTCAATGTTAATTGCGTTGTTGTACCAATAAATGGAGTAACTATGCTCACTGCAGTTGTTGGAGTCGCTGGTAAAACAGCAGCTGGATTCGTTAATTTCAATGCACTTGGAGCATTAGGTATTGCAGCTGTGAACTTCTTCAATTTTGAAGTTTTTGGAGCAAAACCACTTGCAGTGTACGTTGTACTTCCTTGTATATTAGGAGGTGTAATTAATGTCTGTGTTGCTGTGTATGTTGTATTAAACAAACCTGGAATTCCAGTTAAATTAGCTACAACATCAGCGTTTGCTGTATTAGATGTAGTTGAGTAACCAACACCGTTAAGTGATCTAACTCCGAAGTATAATGCCGTTGTAGCAGGGTTTGTAACACCAGCAAAATTTACCAAAATAGAGGGTAAGTTACTTCTAACTACCGTTCCGTATTGTAAGTAAAGTGCAGTAGTAGAAGGATATGCACCACCACCTTGATATCTTTGAGCACATTGAGAAACAGTAATTGTTGTTGGAGTACCATTTACATTAATTGTGTACGTAGTATTAGAAACTGTCCAGAATCTAGTTCCAAGAGGAAGCGAACCTGTTGATGGACTAAAAAATGGCTCTGAAGTATAGTTAACCGTTGAGTTTACTGGAGCAGGAGTTCCTGCAGGAATACTTATAGTAACACCAGCTGGTAATTCCCACTCATAGGTTGTAACACCTACAACAGGAGATGCAGTCAAAGTTAATGGAGTGGTAGAACCCATATATTTTGCATACGAAGTAAGCGCCGTAGTAGGAGTAGTTGAAGCAGTATCATACATATTGATTAAAGTAGGAGCAAGCGGTAACGCTTTAGTCAATGCTAAAGTTTTAGCAGCAGTTCTACAACCACTTGCATTAACCGCTTGTACTTGTATTGATCCAACAGCACCAGCACCAAAAGGAACGTTAGCAAAGTTTACTGTAATTGAATTGGTTCCTTGACCACCGGTAATATTTACTCCCAAAGGCATTGTCCATAAATAAGCTAGTGAACCATCTATAAATGCAGGTACTGAGTAAGTAAATACAGCTGTTGTTCCCACATAATTTCCAATTGCAGTTACAGAAGTTGATCCAGCTGGACCTACACCTGTGATTGTACCAATAACTTCAGTTGGTAAAGCATTTATAGTAACTGTTAACAATACTCTTGCGCTTTCTCCCGTTCCTGGATTAATTTGAGAAACATAGTAGTTTTTAACACCAGTAACAGTTGTAGCAGGTGTTGGAGCTGTAGCTGAACCTACTCCACCAGTAGCAACAGTATACCATAATAAAGAAGTACCAGATCCTGTTATAGTAGCTGTTAATGGAGTAGCAACAGCACCTTTACAATAGGTAACGTTTGTTACCACTGGAGTTGTACCTGCCGTAGGAGGAATTACAAAAGGAGCAATGGCGCTATCAGTAAAATTAGCTCCACCAAGCGCTGCACTTCCAGTTGCTGGTCTGTAATCTAATCCTAAATAGGTATTTGTAGTAGCATTATAAGGCGAAGCCAAAATACCTGAACTAGATGCTTGTGTAGTGTTTCCATTTGATGTAAACCAATTCGCTGCACCTACACCTGTAGCTAAACTAGCTGGGTTAACACCACCTGTGAAACTACCAACAGCACCAGCCATAATATTATTTACAAATTTCAAAGTACCGTCTGGAGTTGCGTTGCTTACAGTAGCGGCTCCATCAACAAATAAGATACTTTGTTTGAAATCCATAAAAATTGAATTGAAAACTTTCAATTGTGTTTCTCTTCTTAAACGTAACGCTCTTTCATGTCCAGTAGCTAATGCTGTAGTTGGTAATAAAGTAGCACGGAAAGATGGTCCTACTGAAGTAATGTTTGTAAATATTGCAGAAGTGGTATCAAAACCAGCAGGTGATACAGCTCCAGTAGCATTATTATCTGACTCAAAACTTTCAGAAGTAGAAACAGATGGGTTATCAGCGATAGCAGGATCTCTTACGATTAAACCAAATTGTACTAGACCTTTGTAACCGTTATCAGTATCAAAATCGTCATCTAAATTTCTGAATGAAACTAAGTGCTTACAATTTACAGAACCACCAAACCATTCAAAAGCATCATCATTAGTGTAGGATACTTGAACATAATCAATGGTAGTACCATTTCCTACAGCTCCCATTGTTAAACCATTAATTTCGTTGTTAGGTGAGAAAACATAACCACCAAATTCAATTCTAACATATTTTAATGTTCCTGAATCATCATTGTTGATAGCAGAAGCTCCACCACCATATTCAGTATTAGCATTTGCCGTAATACCTTCGATGTTATTAACACCGTTATTTAATCCTGCAGGAACATTGGCATTAAATCCAGCTCTTCCTAAAAGGATAATTCCACCCCAATCACCAGGTTGTCTTCCTTGAGCAACTGTTTTTCCAGAGGTAAATACAATAGGACTAGTAGCAGTTCCGATAGCATTTAATTTAGAACCTCTAGTAATAATTAAAGCAGTACCATTAACAGAGGTAAGACCTTTAATCACTACACCAGGTTGAATTGTTAACGTAGCATTGTTTCTTACATAAATCAAACCTGTTAATTTGTAAGTTCTTCCAGACAACCACGTTGTGTTAGTTGTAATGTCAGCAGTAACGTTTACTACAGTTGCAGCATCAGGGTACGGTTCATTGATTGGGTCAAAGTTGGTCCATGAATCCGTCCACATTGGAGTTCCAGGTGCAAAGGCACCACGATAAGTTGTTGACTCAAAAAATTGTTGAGCATTTGCAAAGTTGACAAATAATGCCAAAAGCGCAATTAAATAATTTTTTTTCATTTTTAAAAATGTTATTTTGTTAGACAAGGCAAACTTAGATTTAACAGAATAATTTAGTGTAAAAAATGAATTAAATAAAGATGATTATTAAGTAAAGTAATCGTTTTCTACTTTGCCCTTAATGTAAATTTTTATTTTACTATTTGTTAAGTTAGTATTAACAGGCCTATTTATGACAAAAATCTAGCATCAAATGTTAACGTATGTTTAAGAAATTTACTTTCCTTCTAAAAATTTTTTATACCAAACACCTGATTTCTTTATAATTCTTTGTTGCGTAGAGTAATCAACATATATTAAACCAAATCGTTGTTTGTAACCTTCAGTCCATTCAAAATTATCCGTTAAAGACCATACAAAATAACCGATAACTTTATCCGTTTTTTCTTTTGCATATAAAACTTGTTGCAAATAGCTTTCTATAAAATTGACACGTTTTTCATCATTGATTATATCCAATTTAACTTCATCTTGGAATGAAGCGCCATTTTCGGTTATAATAATTTTTTTGACCCCATTATATTCACTAAATTTTAAAATCATCATGTAGATAGACTTCGGATGTATTTCCCAATTCATTAAAGTGGAGTCAACATTTCTTTTATTAGCGGGAACTAATTTTGCATTCAAATAAGGTGTATAAGAATGATGTTCTACTACTTCTCTTGTATAATTTTGAAGACCAATAAAATCAAAATCTACTTTTATTAATTCCTCATCACCTTTAAGAGTGTATTTAGAAATATGTTTTAAAAAAGGCAATGTTGCAATCGGATATCCTAAACCTAATGATGGTTCTAAAAAGGCTTTGTTTAAAAGAGTATCGATTCTTTCAGCGGCTTTAATGTCTTTTTCATTATAGGTTTTTGGAGTAATATAGGTACATGAAAAAGTAGTTCCTACCTGAGCACTTGGGTCAATTTTTTTGATAGTTTTGAAACCTATAGATTGGCAAAGTAACGAATGATGCATTGCGGGTAAAAAGTTATTGATTCCTTTTTTTCCTGGTGCATGAATGCCTAAAAAATAACCAGCACCAACAAAAACAGAAGGTTCATTTAAGACCACCCAATACTTAACTTTGTTTTTAAATGCATTGATGCAAACCGAAGTATATTCTTCAAACCATTCCAAAATGCTTCTATTAGTCCATCCACCTTTTTTTTCTAGTTCGAGAGGTAAATCCCAATGATATAGTGTTACAAAAGGTTCAATATTATTTTCTTTGCAAGCATCCAATACATCATGATAAAAATTGATTCCTTCTTGATTTATTTCTCCAGTTCCGTTTGGTAAAATTCTAGACCACGATATTGAAAATCTAAAAAAAGGTATTGATAATGCTTTAACTAGTTTTATATCGTCTTTATAATTTTCATAAAAATTAGTTGCAATATTTGGAGAATCATTATTTAATATCGCTTTTTTTCTGCTTGAAAATTCATCCCAGATTGACGCTCCTTTTCCAAATTTATCATGATTACCCTCAGTTTGAAACGCAGATGAGGATACACCCCATAAAAAGTCTTCGCCAAAATCAGCTTTAGAATAATTGAACGTTAAATCGATATTTTGCTCGAGATTTTTCATTTTAATTATTTGTCAATTTGACCATCTTTAATTAAAACGTTATGATTTTTAATAATTAAATCAATAATATCTTTTACGTTGTCTTTATAATCAACTTCAACTAAATTAGTACTGTTAACCCATTCTAATATGGGTTCAATCATTTTTTTATTAAATTTTTTAAGTACGGTAACTCCCATTTCTTCTAACATAGCGGCGTTACAATGTTGCTCATATTGTTTTTTCATCGGAATTACTAATAATTTCTTTTTAAGAAATAAAGCTTCACTGGTTGTGCCAAATCCGGCGTTAGTAAATATGCCTTCAGCCGAAGCCATACTTTTCAAAAAAAGTTCAGAGTTTATAGGGTTTATTGATATGTTATGCACTTTGTATTTTTTTGAACTATGTTTAGAAAAAACATGCCATTCTACCTGTTCAATTTTTTTTAATTTTTTAATAATTTGTATATCATCATAGGAAGGTAAGTAAACGGTATAATGACCATTATTTGTTGGGGTAATAGCTCTTACTTCTTTTCGAATTATTGGTGTAAATACATTAGTATCTAAACTTTTAAAATGTAAGCCGTAATTATAATTTGTAGGAGCATAATTTTGTAAAATCAATTTGCCCATTAAATCATCATTTTGAGGTTTAGGCGCTAAATGATGCAAAGCGGCAACTTGATTACTAAGTCCAATACATACTTTTTTTGCTTTTATAGCAGCCCATACAGAAATAGGCTCAAAATCACTTATTATCAAATCATATTCTTTGATTTTAAGTGCTTTTATGTCTTTTAATAGTTTTCTTGAATTTAATTTTAAAAACGTTTCCCAAAAATTAATCCCTCCCTTTTTCCCAAAAATAAAGGAAAGTCCTTTAAATTTATATTTAACCTCAAATGGGAGCTCAATATCAGATTGAATGCCGCTTACCAGGATGTCTAGATCTCCTTTTTTTTGCAAATAGGGAATGATCTCGATTGCTCTTGTGATATGACCATTACCAGTACCTTGAACGGCGTATAGAATTTTCATTAATTTAAATTTATTTCTAACTATAAAAATGATAGCGGTTACTAAAATTTAAATAATTGTACTTTTATAGTTGTTTAAATATCCAAAGTTTTCTTCAATAGTGACTAAAACAATCGTTGAGATGATTTGGAATTTTGTTTTTAAATTAAAAATTATAGGTCATCGAAAAAGAAAATGTTGGGCCAAATTTAGTACGCCAATAGACATTATCGTATTTAGGATTAAAGCCATCTTCATACAAATAATCTCCAGTAAAAATATAATTTCCTAATGTTTCAAAAGTTCCGTATCTATCCGCTTGTGAGTAATCGTTTTGATAGAAAATTTGGTCTTGAGCCAAAATGTTTTGAACATTTAGTTTCAATTCTATTTTGTTTTTCATCAAACTTTTTGCTACTTGAAAATCAATTATTGTTCTTCCTTTTTCCCATAAAGCGGGATTGAATTCATTTCCAGCAATAGCAACTCGGTTTCCTACTCTGTTTAAGTTTGACGAAAAGACCCAGCCATTTTCTTTGTTCAAATATTGCAAACCAACGTTTATCACAAAAGGCGATTGACCCTGAAGCGGAATGCTCGAATCTGTATTAACGGAACTAATACTCGAGACGTCTACTACTGATTTAATTATTGCGGTATTTGCAAATAATGTGATGTCATCAAAAACGGTAGTATTCTCGTTTGTAAAAATAGAACTCAATAAGGTTCTGAATTCTAATTCTATACCACTGTTTACAGCACTATCTGCGTTTCTATAGGTTACCGTTTTGTTATTAATTTCTTGTTTAAGTTCTATAGGATTTGTGAAATTTTTTCTAAAATAAGAAACTGAAAATAGTTGTCCTTTACCAGGATAAAATTCATAACGCAAATCAAAATTATTAACTTTAGCTATTTTCAAAGTGTCATTTCCTTGAGTGAAAAATTGAGTCGTAAAATCGTAAAATCCAAAAGGTGCTAATTCTCTATATTCAGGTCTATTTAAAGTTTTAGAAAAACTGATACGTAAATTCTGTTTACTTGTAATAGCATAAATTAAATTTACGGATGGTAATAGGTCATTTTGTTTTTTATTTAACGCTAAATATTCAACTTCAGTTTTTCTTGCGTCCAAAGTTTGCGTGAAACTTTCTAATCGAGCTCCCCAAATGAGTCTAAACTTTTTATAACGATGATCCAACATAAGATACCCGGCATGTAATTTAGATGTTGCAAAATAGGTATCCGTAAATTTTGTAAAATCAAAAAGGGTAAAACCATTTAATCCTGAAGGTTGTGGCCCCATATTGGCAACATTAAATATCGTAGCATTTGGTAATTCTAACAGATCTGTATCAAATAAAGTTCCTGGTGGTTGTCTCAACTCATTATATTGTAGTTGACGCGCAAAAAAGTCTCTTTCTCTAAGTTGTGTGAAGCCACCAATTTTTATTTCATTGTTAAAATTTTCACCGATCAAGAACTTTCTTGAAATATCTATTTTACCTCCTGTAATAAATTCTTTCGTTTCAGACCAAAACATTCCACCGCCATAATCAGGACCACCATTATTAGCTGCAATTGCAGCAATTGGAGTATTTTGTGCTGGATCTGTACTGTCAGGATCAGCTATAGTATAAATATTCCTGCGCAGATTTGGAATATCTCTATTTATATCACTATAAAAGCCTGTCCAGTTCAGTTTAATTTTTGGTTTAGAAAAATAATGTTCCCCATTAAGCTGTCCTGAATAAATTTTACTGCTTGTAAACCATCTTACATCTGAAACAGTTAACCTAACATCTGCAACATCATTCAGACCAGACCTTTCTACCACTAAATCAGTGGAATTCAAACTCAAAATATTTTTAAAAGAAATAGAATGATTATCATTAAATTTCAAAGAAAAATTGGCTAATGCTGCAGTTAATACTTGTTCGCTATAGTTTTTATCATTAAACGTTTCAAGTAAAATCGCTGGTAAATCTTGGCCAGGATTGTCATAATCATTTCTCAAAACGGTATTAAAATTATTTGATTTATTATTGGAAACCGAAAACATTATACCTAATGTTTTGTCCTTGATATCAAAGTGATGGCCTAGAGAATATTGAAAGCTATAATTTGGGCCAAAAGTGCTATCATTTATGTTCCAATCGGATTGAAACGATTTTGCTACATCTACTCTTTCTTGAAAACCCAGAGTGCTAAATACCTCAACATTAGGAATGGTGGAAGGTATAGCACGCGTTCCGTTATCAAAGCCCAACCAATCAGTGCCACTACCTTTATAAGTTCTTTGATTTTTACCAGTTGTTATGGTATTGTACCCTGAACCAATAGTTACCGATTGAAAATCTTTATCAGGAACCGATTTTGTATTTATTTGAACAACACCTCCAGCAAAATCGCCTGGTAAATCGGGTGTCGCTGTTTTGGTGATAATTAAATTATCCAACATATTAGAAGGGAAAATATCAAAAGAGAAGGCTTTTCTATCAGATTCTGAACTTGGCAATGGAGCTCCATTTAAAAAGGCGGCATTATAACGATCATTCAAACCTCTAATAATTACAAAACGATTGTCTTGAATACTCGCGCCACTTATTCTCTTTAATACATCTGAAGTATTTTTGTCGGGAGTTCTTTTTATGGTTTCAGCAGAAATACCATCAGATACATTGGCACTGTTTTTTTGAGCTATCAATAATGATTTAACCGATTCTGTTTTGGCTTTTGTTCTTGTAATTACCACTTCATCCAATACATTTTTTTGGGAATTTAATGAAGCATTTAAGTTGGTTGTTTCATTAGCTATCACGTTTATATCAGATACGGCTTTTGCTTGATAACCTACAAATCGGAATTCTAATTCATAAAGACCAACAGGAATATTTCTAAAAATGAATTTTCCTTCAGAATCACTAGTTAGGGTTTTTTTCAATTCTTTGATGGTAATATTAACTCCAGGTAATGATGATCCATTTGATTCATCTACAACGCTTCCTGAAATAATTCCAGTTTGAGCAGTAATTGCGTGCGATAGGAGAAGTAAGATAGTAGCGTAAAAAAATTTCATCTGCGGAGTTTTAGTTGTGATGCAAACTAAGTACAGAAGTGTGAAATTATAGTTAACCTAAAATTATAAAATTCAAGATTATCATTATGAAAATATTAATTAATCATTACCAATTAAAATGTAATAGTTAGGAATGTTTTAAAATTGTTAATAATTTATTTGCTGTAGTATGACAAATACAAATTTGAATAGATTTGCAAAAAAAATAGATAGTTTCATGAAAAATATTTTGTCTTTATTACTAATTTATCTTCTTAGTTTTAATGCTTTTTCTCAAGAAGTAATTGATTCCGCCAGCACAAAAAAAATTAAATTAAATAGATGGTCTTTAGACTTATCTTTTGGAAGTAGTCGCGGTATTAGACCTTATAACGACGGCTATTTTTCTACAGAAAACGATAAATTTTTAGGGGAAATAAATTTAAATTCTGTAAATATTGGAGCGAGATACTATGTAAACAAATATGTTACTTTTAAATCGGATTTAGCCTTTGATAGATTTATACCTACGAACAATAAAAGTAATGATTTTGAAGTGGCTCAATTTAGACTATCCATACAAACAATGTTTAATATTAATGCATTATTTGGATTAAGTGAAACTTCTAAATTCAAATTGCTTCCCCATATCGGAATTAATATAGCTTCTCTTAAAACTGTTAAATCTTCACAAAATCAGGTTATTGGTTCACCAGATCATATTTTAGGATTGATTTACGGAATATCTCCATCATATAATATTACTAAAAAAACGGCATTATTTTTAGATATGACGTTAATTAATAACTTTAGACAACACCATACTTGGGATGGAAATGTGTCCGATGAAAAGAACAACTTGACAGGTCAGATGAGTTGTTTGTCTATTGGGATAAGTTATAAATTAGGAAAACCCGTTGAACAAGTTAAAGAAGAAAATAAAAAATTAGTTGACGCTAAGAATGAAGATCTAGAAAAACGAATGAAAGAGGTTGAAACTAAACTTATTGATACCGATAAAGATGGAGTATTAGATTATTTAGATCAAGAAAATAATTCTATTGAAGGATCTATTGTAGACACAAAAGGTGTTATGGTAGATAAAAATAAAAACAATATTCCAGATGAAATTGAAAAGTACTTAGATAAAAATAATGGTGCTAATTCAGGCATTACCAATACATCTCAATCACCATCTAATACTAATCAAAAGTCAACCGATGACGCATTTACTAGAGCAATTAATGATGGATATATTTGTGTTTATTATGAAACAAATAAATCGGTATATATTAGTTCTTCTAAGGATAGTATTAATTATATTTTAACTTATTTGAATACGAATCCAAATGCCAATATGGATTTGATAGGGTATACGGATGATATAGGTGATCGTTTTGATAATCAACAGTTAGGTTTAGATAGAGCAAATAATGTTAAAGATACTTTAATAAAGTTAGGTATAGATCCTTCTCGATTAAATACAATTTCGGGTGGAGAGGACAGAACCTATGTTCCAAGCAGTAAGGAAACAAGAAGTTTGGTTAGAAAAGTAATTTTTAGGATTAAATAATTATTTTATAATCGTAAATTTTTTAATAATTGATTTAATTATAAAAAGAAGCCGTCTCACAACTAGAGACGGTTTTTTTATGTTTTTTTCTTGCATAAAAGATTGATTTTTTGTATATTTATATCTGATTTACAGATGATTATATATGAAATTCAAGCATTACAATCAACGTCAAACCACACTTTTCTCTTTTCTAAATTTACCTAAATTTATTAAAACAAATCTAAAGGAGTAGTTGACTAAGTAGTTGAGTCAATAAACATTCAGCCATTGTTAAAAGCATACAGTAAAGAAGGTAATCCAGCCTATCATCCAAAAATGTTACTAAAAGTAATGTTGTATGCTTATATGACTAACATCTATTCTTCTCGAAAGATAGAATTAGCTATAAGAGAGAATATCAATTTTATGTGGTTGACTGGCATGAACATAGTTGACCATAATACTATTAATCGATTCAGAAGCAACAAACTTAAAGACAGTTTTAAAGAAATTTTCAAGCAAGTGTTTTTAATGTTAGCATCAGAAGTACTTATTTCTTTAAAACAAATTTATACAGATGGCACAAAGATAGAAGTACAAGCAGGTAGATATACCTTTGTTTGGGGTAATAGCATCAAAACAAATAAAACCAAAATGCTTACTCAATTAGAAGATTTATGGAATTATGCTCAAAGCATCTCCAATGATGATGACCCAAATCCAGAACCGCCTGAGTTCAAAGAAATCAGCAAAGAAGTTATTCAAAAAACTGTTGAGCAAATAGACGCTAAACTATCAGGTAATGAAAAAGCTTCATCAAAATCCAAAGCAAAACTTCGTTACATCAAACAAAACTTTGAAAAAAATCTTCAAAAGTATGAAGAACAAGAAGCTATTTTGGGAGATAGAAATTCCTATAGTAAAACCGATCCAGATGCTACTTTTATGCGAATGAAAGAAGATCATATGAAAAACGGACAGTTAAAACCTGGCTATAACGCACAAATATCAACTGAAAATCAAATCATATTTAATTATACTTTACATCAAAACCCAACAGATACTAAAACTTTACAACCACATTTAGAAAATCTAAAAGAAACTTACGGAGAGGAAGTTTTTCAAGAACTACAAGACATTACTGCCGACGCAGGCTATGGAAGTGAAGAAAACTATGATTATTTAGAAAAACAAGAGTTAATAGCTTATGTGAAGTACAATACTTTTGACAAAGAACAAGACAAAAATTATCAAAAGAAGCACAAACCATTTAGTAAAGAAAATCTTCATTACAACCAAGAAGAAGATTATTATGTATGTCCAATTGGACAAAAAATGCATAAAACTTACCAAAATAAACGGATTACCGAAGCTGGCTATACGCAAGAGTTAACACATTACCGAGCCAAAAACTGCGAAGGTTGTCCATTACGAGGTCAATGTTTTAAAGGAAAAGGAAATCGGAGTATAGAGAGAAACCACAATCTTGAGAGACACAAACAAAAAATAAGGGAACTCTTAACAAGCGAGACAGGATTACATAAAAGAAAACAACGCACAGCCGATGTAGAACCCGTATTTGCTCAACTCAAACATAACAACAGTTTTAGACGATTTTCTCTCAAAGGAATCGAAAAAACAGAATTAGAGTTCGGATTAATGGCTTTAGCTCACAATTTAAGAAAGAAAATTGCAGCTTGAAAGCAATTTTATCATCATTCTATAATTTTAAACTTTTAGAAAAAATGGAATCAAATAATAAAACCGCCTCAAATTTTAATATTGAGACGGCTTCCAATTGTAAAAAAAAAAACTATTGAGCTGTGGCATCTTTAACAGATTTTGCTCCTTTTTTTGTTGTACTTATTGCTTTATTATTGGAATATTTTGCAGCTTCATCAGCTCCTTTCTCCACATCTTTGGAAGTTTTGTTCACTTTTTTAAGAGTGCTATTCGATTTTTTTGCTGATTTAACTTCTGCTTTACCTGTTGCTTCAGCTTGTTTTGTAGCTGCTGCAGGTACTACTTTTTTTACTTCCTTAGGCAATGATTGTGCTCCTGCATTAAATCCAATCAAGGCGATTGCTAATAAAATGATTTTTTTCATAAATAAGTTTTTAAAGTGAATTCAAATATATGAAAAAATAATTTTGAGTACTATATTTTAAAATGGTAAATTATCCTTTTTGAAAAAACGAATCCATTACTTCTTTTGCTTTCTGTGGTTGGTTTAATTTGTTTTTGTAGAGATTTGCTAATTTTAGATACGTATTCTTTGAACCGCCTGAAGCAATTGCTTTTTTATAATTATTCTCAGCTTCTTGGTATCTATCGAAATATTCAGAAATGTGTCCTTTAGCCAGATGTCCGTCTACTGGAGATATCTTTAGTAATTCGGCAGCATACTTTTGAGCTTTGCGTTCACTGCCACCAATAATTCCGGGAAGTTGAAGGTATAATTCTATCAATGCCCAACGCGCCTCAATATGATTGGGATTGAGTTGTATTGCTTTTTCGAATGAAGCCTTTACATCGCCTATCATTCCGAGTGCTTTAAATTTATTACTTTCCTTGGCTTTCATGCCAAGACAACCTCCGTATTTGTAATAATAATTTGCATTAGATGGATTTAGTTTTCTAAGTTTATCATAGTAAACCATTGCTTTATCCCAAGATTTGCTATCGCCTTCAATATCACCTAAATATTCTAAAGTTTTCTGATGATTGGGATTTTCGATAAGTATACTTTCAAAAATTGGCTTGGCCAAAGCATATTTTTGCTGTGAAAAAAGCTTTTCTGCTTTCTCAAAATTGGTTTGAGAGAAAATCATATTTGACATTAAATAAATAATAAAAATCAATTTTTTCATTTACTCCAATATAGTTTGCGTGAGCAGAACAAATGTAGTTTATTATTAGTATTCCAATAAAAGATTTAGAACAAAAAAAACGTCCCGAAATTAATCAGGACGAATTTTTAGATTCTTCATTCATTTCAGAATTACTTTATTACTTTTACTTCACCAATGTCATTTCATCTACAATGTGCTTGGCACCTGAGAAATTCTCAATTACCCATAATACATAACGAATATCTACATTAATGGTTCTTTGCAATTTAGGATCAAAGATAACATCTCCAGCCATGGCTTCGATGTTTCCATCAAATGCTAAACCAATTAATTCGCCTTTTCCGTTCAATACTGGCGAACCCGAGTTTCCTCCTGTTATGTCATTATCCGTTAAGAAATTTACGTGAAGCGAACCGTCCTTATCGGCAAATCTTCCGTAATCTTTGTTCTTATTCATATCCAAAACCTTAACAGGTAAATCAAATTCTTGATCTCCTTTTTTATATTTTTTTACTTGTCCGTCAAGTGTCGTATAGTTATTTATTTTTGCGTCATTACGCTTGTCCGCTGGTAAAGATCGTACCTTACCATAGGTTAAACGCAAGGTTGAATTGGCATCTGGATATTTGATAGTTCCAATTTTAGATTCTCTTAATCCTTCAACCAACAAACGGAACGAAGCACTGTAATCGTTTTGGGCTTTCGCTATTTCATCTGACTTTGAATTAAAGTGAGTAATCATGTCATTGGATAAGGTGTATAAAGGATCGTTATCTAAAATGCCTTGACTTGGAATGGCTAAAAACCCTTTAATTCTGTCAAGAGAAGTGAACACACTTAAATCAAAAGCAGCATTTACATATTTTGTAAAATCATTGTTGTTCTCGTCCCCAATTTTTTTAACCATTGGCGCAATAGCATATCCTGTAGCTTTAGTCGCGTATAATTTTAATTGTGCTGCTAAAATATCTTTTTCTGCTGGTAAGTGAAGTTCTTTAAACATCTCCGTTGCCATTTCTTCAATTCCAGGTGCCATTTGGGCACGTTTAGTAGCATCGGCTTTAACGTAATTTTCTAATTGACGACCTAAAGTACGTCCTATAGTACCAAAACCACTGGTTCTAAATAACTGTTGCAAATAATTATCATGTCTTGACTTTTCGTTAGTCATTCCGTAATACGTATTGATATTAGCCACTACATTTCCGTACTTCGCTTTGTTGCCCGGTTTGTTTGCCCAAGTATTAAATTTAGCTTCTTGAGCAGCTTTGGTTTTAGAAGTTCCAAATTTAGTTAACGCGTCAATCATCCCTTGACGGTTTTTCCAATAGTTGGCTGTTGATGCATATTTAGAAGCGTAGACTAAGTTCAAAGCATCACTTTGATCCATATATTTTTTCATGCCATCCATTCCAGTTTTAGCACCTTCTACCCATGCTGGATAAGCAAATTTTACGTTTTGCTCAATACCAGCTGCTGGCATCCAACGGTTGGTTCTTCCCGGATAACCTAAAATCATTGCGAAGTCATTTTCTTTTACACCACCTAAATTTACTGGTAAATAGTGCTTTGGATTTAAAGGCACATTGCTTTCTGAATAATCGGCTGGATTTCCGTCTTTATCAGAATAAACTCTAAACATAGAAAAATCGGCAGTATGACGTGGCCATTCCCAGTTATCAGTATCGCCACCAAATTTTCCTAAACTTTCAGGAGGAGTTCCTACTAAACGGACATCTTTATAATCTTGGTATACAAAATAGTAATATTCATTTCCTTGAAAAAAAGAACGCACAGAAACCGTATACTTTCCGCCTAGATTATTTTCTTTTTCGATAGCTGCAATTTCAGCATTGATTGCTTTTTCTCTATCAGCTTCTGACATAGAAGAGTTTACTTTGGCTAAAATTCTTTTACTACAATCGTCCATACGAACGAAGAAACGAACAAATAAACTAGATGGTTTAATTTCTGCTTTTCTGTTTTCTGCCCAAAAACCATCTTTCAATAAGTTTTTTTGTGTTGTAGAAAGTTCTGCAATAGCATCGTAACCACAGTGGTGATTGGTTAAAACCAAACCGTCTTTTGAAATTATTTCGGCTGTACAACCTCCGTTAAATTGCACAATAGCATCCTTCAAACTATGATTGTTAATGCTATAAATTTCTTCGGCTGTCAGTTGTAAGCCCATTTTTTGCATATCGCGGTGGTTTAATCTTTCAATGAACATTAGGAACCACATTCCTTCGTCAGCTTTCATGCTCAATGGCATCAATACTATCCCAACGATTAGAGATAAAACAATTTTCTTCATAATATTTTAATAAGTTATACGATTCAATGCTTTAGTCTTTTGAAATTTGA
The DNA here is from genome assembly GCF_044369455.1 of Flavobacterium sp. Taxonomy (GTDB): domain Bacteria; phylum Bacteroidota; class Bacteroidia; order Flavobacteriales; family Flavobacteriaceae; genus Flavobacterium. The sequence goes on from NZ_JBIPLW010000003.1 coordinate 62,343, forward strand.
ATTTGTTCCAAAAAAAACTTTTATAAGCGGTGCGAATATAGTTTTTTTGAATTAATTGACGAACAATCATTTCTAAAAACTACATCGATAGCGTAAATTTTAACATTCATTTTAGAAATAAAAAAGCTATCCTTTAAGATAGCTAAAAATGGTACTCTATAATTTACAAACCATGACTATTCTCAGGCAGTTCAGTAGCTACATTTAGCATTTCCCAAAGTTTGTCTTTGAGCTCGATTAATCCTTGATTGGCCACTGAGGAAATGAATAAATAAGGCGTTCCTTTGAAGGCTTTGTCTAGTTGTGATTTTAGTTCCGCTTTGAGTTCATCATCGAGCATATCGCATTTAGAAACTACGATGAGCTTGTCTTTATCTAACATTTCTGGGTTATAGCGACGCAATTCATCGAGTAGAATTTCATACTCTTTTTTGATATCGTCCGCATCGGCTGGAACTAGAAACAAAAGCGTTGAATTACGTTCGATATGGCGTAAAAAATAATGTCCTAATCCTTTACCTTCGGCTGCACCTTCAATAATTCCTGGAATATCTGCCATAATAAAGGATTTGAATTCACGATAGGCAACAATTCCTAAATTGGGTTTCAACGTCGTAAACGGATAATCGGCTATTTTTGGTTTGGCAGAAGTTAATACCGACAGCAAAGTCGATTTACCTGCATTGGGAAACCCTACTAAACCGACATCGGCCAAGACTTTCAATTCTAAAATGACATCTAACTCTTCTGATGGCATTCCAGGTTGGGCATAACGAGGTGTCTGATTGGTTGAACTTCTAAAATGCCAATTTCCTAAACCCCCTTTTCCGCCTTTCGCCAAGATTCGTTCTTCTCCGTGCTCCGTGATTTCAAACAAAATTTCATCGGTTTCTTTATCGCGAACTACGGTTCCTAATGGCACTTCTATGGTTTGATCTTCACCGTCGTGACCCGTACTTCTTGAACTTCCGCCATCGCCACCATGACCGGCTTTTACGTGACGTGCAAATTTGAGGTGAAATAAGGTCCAAAGACTTTTGTTCCCTTTCAAAAAAACATGTCCACCACGACCGCCATCACCACCATCAGGCCCACCTTTTTCAATAAATTTTTCTCGGTGTAGGTGCGAAGAACCTTTTCCTCCTTTTCCGGAAGAAACATATATTTTTACGTAGTCTACAAAATTGCCTTCTGTCATTTTCTTTAGTTTAAATGTTTAAGGGTTTATGGGTTTAATGGTTTGCTTTTCAACTAGTTTTAAACAAAATTAAACTACATTAAACTTTTAAACCAATTTTTAAGCTTTTAAAGTTTTCACAATCACTTTATCAATCTTTACGCCATCCATGTCAATGACTTCTATAACAAATTTATTCCAAATCAGTTTTTCACCCGTTTTTGGAATATTTCCAAGTTCGGTCATTATTAAACCACTAACGGTAGTAACTTCATAGTCATTAGTCAATTCATCCATATCAAAATACGTCAAGAAATCATGCAAAGAATACAAACCATCAACAAGCCAAGTCCCATCTTCTCTTGCAATCAATTGGTATTCGTCTTCATCAAAATCAGAGGCATCGCCTACTAAAGCTTCTAAGATGTCATTTAGGGTAATAATTCCCTGAAAAACGCCATATTCATCTGTAACCAATGCATAGTGTACTTTTGACTTTTTAAAATTCTCTAACGCTTTATAAACCGATGTATGTTCAATGAAATATACTGGATCTTTAGTAATCGATTTTAAATCGAATGGTCCTTTTTCAAAACTAGTAAACAAATCTTTCAGCAAAACGACTCCGACAACATCGTCCATATTCTCACTACAAACAGGATATACCGAATGTAATTCGTCAAGTACTTTGTTCTTTAATGCTTCTAAAGTTTCTTCTAACGAAAGGTATACAATAGATTGCCGATGAGTCATGAGCGAATTCACCTTTCTGTCTCCAATATGAAAAACGCGTTCTACTATATCTTGTTCAATTTCTTGCACTTCACCACCTTCGGTTCCTTCTTTAATAATGGCTTTAATTTCTTCTTCAGTAACTTTTCCGTCAGCTGTGGGTTTAATGTTCAAAACCTTAAGTAGTCCTTCTGTAGAAATTGTGAGTAACCAAATGAAAGGAGCGGTAATTTGAGAAATAATCTTCATCGGAAGTGCTACTGCTTTAGCAATACTTTCCGGATGATTTAAACCGATTCTTTTTGGTAATAATTCGCCTAATACTAAAGAGAAAAATGTTAAAACCAACACTACTATTCCCACCGCTATTGAATCAGCATAAGGCTTTAAAACAACAAATCCTTCAATAAAAAGTTTAACATCTGAAGTTATTTTATCGCCCGAATAGATACCCGTCAAAATTCCAATCAAGGTAATTCCGATTTGAACCGTTGATAGAAATTTATTTGGTGAATTAGCCAAATCCAAAGCGACTTTTGCATTGGTATTTCCTTTTTTGGCAGCGGTTTCTAAACGGTTTTTACGAGCTGAAATCAAAGCGATTTCAGACATAGAAAACACACCATTTAGGAGTATTAAAAAAAGTATAATGAGTAGTTCCATTTGTTGTTTACTTTTTGTGGCTTGTGGTTTGTGGTTTGTTAGAATCTCTAACTATAAACTATGAACCATAAACTATAAACCTCTTATAATTTATCAAAAACGTTATTCAACCTCTGTGTCACTTCTTCTATAGTACCGATTCCATCCACAGCGTGAAATTTGCCTTGCGCTTTATAATAATCCATCAAAGGTGCTGTTTTTTGAGTGTATTCTTCGTAACGGTTTCTGATTTTTTCTTCGTCTTGATCGTCAGGTCTTCCTGAGGTTTTGCCTCGTTCTAACAAACGGGTTACTAAAATGGTGTCATCTGCTTCTAGAGCAACCGTTGCGGTTATTTTTTGATTCTTTGATTCTAAAAACCCATCCAAAGCTTCTGCTTGCGCTATAGTTCTTGGGAAACCATCAAATAAAAACCCGTCAGAATCTGGATTTTTATCCACTTCACTTTGCAACATTTGAATGGTAACTTCATCCGGAACCAAATCGCCTTTTTCCATATAGGTTTGGGCCAATTTTCCTAACTCGGTATTGTTTTTAATGTTGTATCTGAAAATATCACCTGTTGAAAGATGTGTCAAATTATATTTTCCTTTTAAAAATTCAGCTTGTGTGCCTTTTCCAGCACCTGGTTTTCCGAAAAGAACGATATTAATCATAAAAATTTATTTGATTTTTGATTGCTGATTTATGATTTATGATTTTCATTCTAATATGCTTAGTCATTTTGTACAAAGTTCTTAGTTCAAAAATCGTTAATCTTTAATCGTTAATTATTATTGTGCCACTTGATAAACATCCGGCAAATTTCTTCCTAAGCCGTCGTAGTCTAAACCATATCCTACTATAAATTTATTTGGAATTCTGATTCCGATGTAATCAATTTTGATGTCTTTTTTATAGGCTTGTGGTTTGAAGAAAAGCGTCGCGATTTTTAAATGCTTTACCTTTTTCTCTTTAAAGATGGATTTCAGTTCTTCGACGGTATTTCCTGTATCGACAATATCTTCTACAACTACAACGGTTCTGCCTTCCACATCCTGATTCAATCCAATCAATTGTTTTATGTCGTTTGTACTTGCTATTCCTTCATAAGACGCCAATTTCACAAAACTCACTTCACACATGCCGCGGTATTGTTTCATCAAATCAGACAACACCATAAATGCGCCATTCAAAACACCAATAAACACAGGCACTTCGTCAAAAAAATCATCATCCATTTGTTTGGCCATGTTCTTAATCGCAAAATCAATTTCCTCTGAAGAAATGAATGGCTCGAACGTTTTATCGTGAAGGTGTATCATGTGGTTTTGAATTTAAAATAAGGTACAAATTTAAAGAAGTATTAAGTATTAAGGACTAAGTATTAGCACTTTTTTATAAATTTGATTTTTTTACTTAATGAATACTCCATTTTACGATCAGGTTGCCACTTGTACAGCTCATAGAAAACCAAGGGAATTAATTAGAGATTATTGTATTGAAAATCCGATATATATTTCTCAATTAGTTGAAATCGCGTGTAACACTGAAGATAAAAATCATATAAAGGCTTGTTGGATTTTAGAAATGATTTGTGAAGAGCAATTAACCCTTTTTGTTCCTTTTATAGATAAATTCAGTACTTCAATAGCGGACTATAAATCGGATTCTGCTATTCGGTCTATTTCAAAAATTTGCTTGTTTTTAGCCAAGAGTAAAAAAATTAGACTCAACAAAATTCAAGAAGAAAAAATCATTGAAACAGGCTTAGACTGGCTCATTCAAACCAAAAAAGCGGCTAACGCTGCTTACACTATGCGTTTTTTATACATTTTGGGTAAAAAATATTCTTGGGTAAACGAAGAATTAATCATGCTTCTATCACGCGAATCTAGTGATCAAACTCCTGGGTATCGATTTGCAGTGAAAGATATTTTAAAGAAAATTACATCTTAAAAACATTCACTCCAATAGCATAACCGTATACTTTTCCTTTCTCGTTTTTATAAATTCTAATTTTATTGCACGCGCGTCCCAAATCAATTTTTTCCCAGGTTTTACCTCCGTCTTTTGTCTCAAATCCTGAGTTCATTGTACCCACAAAACCGTGATTCTCATCAATAAATCCTATTCCAAATTCGCGTGAACCAGCATCTTCAACCAAATTTATTTCTTCCCAAGTTTTTCCACCATCAACTGTTTTGGCAATGCGTTGTTGTTTTACATTTGGATCTGGGTTATAACTTTGAATGGTAACATAGCCAACTTTTGGTGTTGGAAAAGATACTTTCCAAGTTGTTTCATAAGGTCGGGAAGATTGATATACGTTTTGCCACGTTTTTCCTCCATCAGTAGTTCTTAAAATCACAGCATTTGACTGAGCAATGTCTTCATTATTCGCCGCACAAGCAAATCCTTCGTTTTTATTCAACATTTTAATATCGAACACCATTTTACAATCATTATTCATGCTATTTGATGTCCAAGTTTCTCCTCCATCATGTGAAACCATAAAATTAGCCGGACTTCCAACTCTGCCTACGGCAAAAACATGTGTTTTATAATCGATGTTCCCATGATTGATAAATTGTTCTTTCACAATATCTATAGCGCATAAACCTTTAACATAATTGCCTTTATACGAAACGGGATTCCATGATTTACCGCCATCTTTAGTTCTATACAATGGAATGGTATCAGTAACATTTGGGAAATAATCGGTTCCAACCGTTCCCGCAAAACCACTATTTTTATCAACAAAAGCAATCGTTCTAAAGAAAGTGCCTTTTTGTTCTATTTGCTTAACCCAAGTTAGGCCAGCATCTTCTGTGTGGTAAATTTTTCCATACCCATTTACATACCAACCACTATTTTCATCGATAAAGGTGATGTCGTCTTGTTTTCCTGGATAAGGTTCCGTTGTTAACTTTTTCCAAGTGCTTTCTTGTGCATTCGTAATTAAAAAAAATAGAACACAAACTGAAGAGAATATAGCTTTCATAATTTTTTATTTTTGAAATTAGTTTATCAATGTAAAATATTGTTACACTTTTGGTTTTAATATTCATTTTTTAAAAATTATCTTTGTGCCAATCTTCTTGTCGACAGACTGACAACACGCAACAAAATAACACGAGCGAAGCGACTGCATGAGACCAATAAAAAACAATAACTAGGACGAATGAACTATTTCTCTTCCAACTTTAAATTAGGAATTCTCGGAGGCGGTCAGCTCGGCAAGATGTTATTAGCCGAAACTCGAAAATTTGACATTCAAACCTATTTTCTTGACCCAAGTATGGATGCGCCATGTCAATTTGGTGCTACACATTTTTTTATTGGTGATTTAATGGATTACGATACCGTGTATGAATTTGGTAAAAAAGTAGATGTATTAACTATTGAAATTGAAAATATTAACCTCGATGCTTTAGATAAATTAGAAGAAGAAGGATTAAAAGTGTATCCTTCTCCAAAAACACTGAGATTAATTCAAAACAAAGGCGTTCAAAAAGATTTTTATGTCGAAAATCAAATTCCAACTTCAGCGTTCAAACGTTTTAATAGCTTAAATGGTTTGCGTGCCGAAATTGAGAACGGCTTAATCGAAATGCCTTTTGTGTGGAAATGTGCCCAATTTGGTTATGATGGAAATGGAGTGAAAATAGTACGCTCTATTCAAGATATTGAGACACTTCCAAATGTAGAATGCATAGCGGAGCAAATGGTACCATTTATAAATGAATTGGCAGTAATCGTAGCTCGCAGTGCATCAGGCGAAGTAAAAACCTATCCTGTTGTTGAAATGGAATTCCATCCCGAAGCCAATCAAGTTGAATATGTAATTTGCCCAGCCCGAATTGAGTATAACATCGCCAAAAAAGCAACTAAAATTGCACTACAAGTTTCACAAGCCTACAATCATGTAGGATTGCTTGCCGTTGAAATGTTTCAAACACATGATGAAGGAATTTTGGTCAACGAAGTAGCACCAAGACCTCATAATTCCGGACATTATAGCATTGAAGCAAGTTACACCTCGCAATTTGAAAATCATTTACGTGCTATTCTGGATTTACCTTTAGGAAATACCGCTAGCAAAGTTGCCGGAATTATGGTAAATTTGGTCGGTGCTGAAGGTTTTTCTGGTCCAGTTGTTTACGAAAATATCGAGAAAATTATGGCGATTGATGGCGTTACACCACACATTTATGGAAAAAGAGAAACAAGACCATTCCGAAAAATGGGACATGTTACCATTGTAAATGAGGATATGAATGAAGCTAGAAGAATTGCGGAAGAAGTTAAGAATTCAATTAAAGTAATTAGTAAAATAAACACAAATTCCACAAATTAGCACAAATTAAATCTGCGTTAATCTGTGAAATCTGTGTTCAAAAAAAATCAAAAATGAGCAAAGTAGCGATAATCATGGGTTCAAAATCAGATTTGCCTGTAATGCAAGAAGCCATAGACATCCTTAAAAGTTTTGACATCGAGACCGAAGTAGATATTGTCTCAGCACACCGAACACCCGAAAAATTATTTGAGTTCAGCAAAAAAGCACATACCCGTGGCATTTCGGTAATCATTGCCGGTGCCGGTGGTGCAGCGCATTTGCCCGGAATGGTGGCTTCTATGTCGCCTTTGCCTGTGATTGGAGTTCCAGTAAAATCCAGTAATTCTATCGATGGTTGGGATTCGGTTTTGTCAATTTTGCAAATGCCTGGAGGTGTTCCAGTGGCAACAGTAGCTTTGAACGGAGCAAAAAATGCCGGAATTCTGGCAGCACAAATAATCGGTAGTCATGATAAATTAGTGCTCGATAAAATTCTTGTTTATAAAGAAAATCTGAAAGACGCGGTGAATAAATCATCGGATGAAATGAAAAAATAATTAATAGGAGCCATTTCCCGCTTTCCGTTTCAATCTTTTTTAGTTTGTCATACTGAGCCTGTCGAAGTACAAACTAAAAAAGGATTTCCTCTCCAATCGGGGCTAGAGACCTAAATTGATACAACAAAATAAATTAAAAGAACGAGATTGCTTCGTTCCTCGCAATGACTATGAAAATCTTAACACAAAAATTCAATACCAAACACAACACGGCACCTTTCAGCCAAATCAAATTAGAAGATTACCAACCCGCTTTCGAGGAAAACATAGCGAAAGCCAGAGCCGAAGTTGACGCCATTACCAGCAATCCTGAAGCACCAACTTTTGAAAATACCATTGAAGCACTAGATTTTTCAGGCGAAGCGCTCGATAGATTATCATCCATTTTCTTTAATTTGAATTCAGCAGAAACGTGTGACGAAATGCAGAAAATCGCTCAGAATGTTTCTCCCTTACTAACCGCTTTCAGTAATGACATTGCCTTAAACGAAGACTTATTCAAACGAGTAAAAGCTGTTTACGATCAAAAAGAAACTTTGACATTATCTCCAGAGCAAGCTACGTTATTAGATAAAAAATTCAAAAGCTTTTCACGAAACGGAGCCTTACTTTCGGATGAAAAAAAAGAAATTTTACGTGGAATAGATAAAATTTTGGCCAAATTAAAATTGACTTTCGGCGAAAATGTATTGGCTGAAACCAACAACTATAAATTACACATCAGCAACGAAGCTGAAATCAAAGGATTACCTGATGGTGCCAAAGAAATGGCACGTTCCTTAGCCAAATCTCATGATTTAGAAGGCTGGATGTTTACCTTAGATTTTCCAAGTTATTTACCTTTTATAACCTATATCGAAAACCGAGAATTGCGAAAAGAAATGGTCATTGCTGCTGGTAAAAAGGCATTCCAAGAAAATGATTACGACAATCAGGAGAATGTAAAAAACATAGTGGCTTTGCGTCACGACAGAGCCCGTTTGTTGGGTTATAAATCGCATTCGCATTTTGTTTTAGAAGAACGTATGGCCCAAACACCTGAAAAAGTTCAATCTTTTTTAAATGATTTATTATCCAAAGCGAAACCCGCAGCTGAAAAAGAATTTGCACAATTGACTGCTTTCGCAAAAGAACTAGACGGAATTGACCATCTTGAAAAATGGGATGGTGCTTATTATTCAGAAAAATTGAAGCAAAAGTTGTTTAATTTGGATGATGAAATTTTAAAACCTTATTTCAAATTAGAAAATGTTTTAAAAGGTGCCTTTACTATCGCTGAAAAACTTTTTGGCATAACCTTCAATGAAGTTTTTGATATTGAAAAATACCATGAAGATGTGCAAACTTTTGAAGTGTCATTCCCGAGTAGTCGGGAATCCAAAAATGAATTGGTTGCCGTTTTCTATACCGATTTCTTTCCGAGAAAAGGCAAACGAAACGGTGCTTGGATGACATCATTTAAACCTCAATATATAAAAGAGGAAATTAACGAAAGACCACACGTTTCTATCGTTTGTAATTTTACGCCACCAATTGTCTCTTCCGAGAAGTCAGAAGCAAAACCATCATTGCTAACCTTCAATGAAGTAACTACCCTTTTCCATGAATTTGGTCATGCTTTACATGGCATGCTAGCCAACACAACCTATCCAAGTTTATCGGGCACATCAGTGTATTGGGATTTTGTTGAATTGCCAAGTCAGATCATGGAAAACTGGTGTTATGAGCCTGAAGCTTTGGCATTGTTTGCTAAACATTATCTCACGGGTGAAATTATTCCGCAAGAATATGTTGACAAAATAAAAGAAAGTGCAAGTTTCTTAGAAGGAATGGCTACGCTACGACAACTGAGTTTTGGAATATTAGACATGAGTTTTCATGGGGAACCTCAAGAAATACTTACTGTAAAATCTTTTGAAAAGTCAGCTATGGATGGTACTACTTTTTATCCCGATGTGGCTGAAAATTGTATGAGTACTTCGTTCTCTCATATTTTTCAAGGTGGCTATTCCTCAGGATATTACAGTTACAAATGGGCAGAAGTTTTAGACGCCGATGCTTTTGCTTACTTTCAAGAGAAAGGAATTTTTGATAAAGAAACTGCGTTAAAATTCAAAGACACTATATTGTCAAAAGGCGGAACTGAATTGCCAATGGAGTTATACAAACGTTTCCGCGGGCAAGAACCAAAACCGGAAGCGTTATTAAAAAGAGCAGGGTTACTTTAAAAAAATATTGTAGTTTAGTACTTTCTATTTAATACCACAATATAATGAAACTTAATCCTATGATTCCAATTAGGCTCTTACCAAACGAAGAGTTTAGGGAAATTATTTTTGAAGATGAACGAAAATTGCGATATGCAATTTCTAACAAAGGAAGGTTGATGAGCTTTATCGAAGACATAAAATTTGGTCGACTTTTAAAACCTGCTAAAGCAGACGGCTATAACATTGTAAGTTATAAAACTGTAATAAATGGCAAGCCAAAATACAAACATTTATTTTATTCAAAACTTATTGCAACGTTTTTCATTCCAAAAGAATCCGAAGATCAAACCTATGTTTTGCATTTGGACCGAAAACGAGACAATGATGATTACAGGAATTTAAAATGGGCCACAAGACAAGAAATGATTGACTTTAGTAATCAAAGTCCTTATGTAATTCAGGCAAGAAAAAATTTATTAGAACACAATATAAAATCTGACGGAAGAAAACTTACGGTTGTCAAAGTGATGTTAATAAAAAAATTGTTGGCAAAACCTGATCGAAAAACGCGATTAAAAATGATTGCAAAGCAATTTGGAGTCAGTGAAATGCAAATCAGCCGAATTAAAAGTGGTGAAAACTGGGGTCATATTAAGATCTAAAATATTTCAAAAACCGAAGTAGTGCTTCGGTTTTTTTATTTACGATTTCGCGTTAGAGATTGCAGCGAAAAGCCCACAGCAAGGAGGAACGACGAAGCGAGGACTTGTAGCGGAAAGCCCGACCCGGAGGGAAACGCTAAAAAAATTAAAATAAACTTTCATTTATTTTTGAAAGTTTAAAAACTTTGTTATACATTTGTCATATGGAATTCAAAGAAGCTAAAAATAAATTCGTTCAAACTTGGGGTGCACTGGGCAGCCAATGGGGCATTAACAAAACCATGGCACAAATCCATGCGCTTTTGATGGTGTCACACGAAGCGGTTTCGATGGAAGATATTATGGAGGAACTACAAATTTCGAGAGGAAATGCTTCGATGAATTTGAGAGCTTTGATGGATTGGGGTATAGTGTATAAAGAATACAAAGCGGGAGAAAGAAGAGAATTTTTTACTGCAGAAAAAGATTTAGACGAATTGGCCGTAAAAATCTCAAGAGAGCGAAGCAAACGCGAAATCAAACCTGCTTTGAAAGTATTGAAAGAAGTTTCATCTATAAAATCAGATGCTACAGCCGAAGAAAGATACTTTGTTGATCAAACCACAAAACTGTACGATTTTGTTTTACAAGCTGATAATGTTTTAGACAAAATAACCGAATACAAAGACAATTGGTTGGCACAATTGTTAGTTAAATTTATGAAAAAGTAAAAAATTTAATCAAAACTTTCATTTTTTTCTGAAAGTTTAAAACAAATGATAATTATGAAAAATCTATTTAAACTCAATCTTGCCTTTGTTGGATTTCCAATTTTGCTTTGCCTGATAGGAATTATAGATGAAAACTTTCTCTTTTGGGGATTGATATCAACAATGCTTACAGGTTTGTTTCAGGTCATAGTCGGATTTGGAATGCTTCGTGATGAACCAAAGGACAAATATCTTCAGGTATATGCTGCAGGCGTTATTCTCTTTTTCATCACATGGTTTGTTAATGCCCAAATTGGTTATAACAACATTCTTACTTTCACTTTGATTCCAATTCCAGCAATATTGGCAATGTATCTTACTTTTATTATCTATAAAAAAAGAAAACTATGAACCTCAACATCCTTGGCTACTTCATTTACTTATTCATTACAGGAATTATCATTGTTAGAGTAGGTCGAATCTGCTACGACAACGGCAATATCTTTGTTGCTGCTTTGATTCCGGATCATGAAGATTTATGCCAAAAAGCCAATCAAATTTTACTCGTTGGCTATTACTTACTCAATCTTGGATACTGCGCCATGACTTTGATTTCTTGGGAAAAGATACTATCACTCCATCAATTGGTCGAAGTCATTGCTTTGAAATCAGCAATTATTGTCGGCACTATTGCTATAATGCATTACATCAACATTTTCGTTCTTACTAAATACATTCAAAAATTAATTTAAATTCGATTATCATGGAAACTACAAAAATTTTATTCGGTTACGCCATCTATTTACCAGTTGCTTTATTTCTTACTTATTACGTTTCTAGAACACTTTTTAAAAACAGTAAAGTATATATGATGGACATTTTTAAAGGTCGCGAAGAAATTGCCAATGCTACTAACAAACTCTTTGAAACTGGTTTTTACCTGCTCAATTTGGGCTTTGCCCTGTTGATTTTAGAATTGAATCTATATCAAGATAGTTATCAAAATCTGATAGAACAATTGAGTTACAAAATAGGTGCCTTTACTATTTATCTGGGAGTAATGCTTTTCTTAAACCTATATTTTTTCTTTAGAGGAAAACGCAAAGCGAAAGAAAACCAATCAATAGCAGTAAAAGCATAATTACCTCGTATGACCACCATCCGTCTCATCACCAAAATAAGAGCACCCATTCAAATCGTTTTTGATCTATCTAGAAACATCGAAGTGCACCAACTTTCAACTTTTCAATCAAAAGAAAAAGCCATAGCGGGTAGAACTTCTGGACTAATTAAATGGAATGAAACCGTTACTTGGCGTGGCAAGCATTTCGGAGTATATCTAAAACACAAAAGCAAAATCACTGAAATGGAACTACCATCTTATTTTGTTGATGAGATGGAACAAGGTCATTTTAAATCCTTTCGCCACGAACATAGTTTTGTCGCTCAAAATGGCACTACAGTGATGATTGATTTTCTGCAATACGAGACACCTTATGGGATTTTTGGAAAACTATTTGACAAAATACTACTCAAAAAACACCTAACCGATTTTTTACTAAAAAGAAATGAGTTTGTTAAAAATTTAGCTGAAGCACAAAAGTAAACTCAACCATAAAATCGGTACACTTTCCACCCAAAAAGTGGTATAGTATTTATTTCTTTCTAAAGTGGTGAAAGTGATAAATAAGATTGTTAATAATCCAATTGGAATTACCAAATAATCGGCTTTTTGTTTTAAAAATTCTAATACTATAAACGGAATTACTAATAAAATACCTAAGACTTTTGTTTTATTAATTCCAAATAATTGTGGCAAAGTATTCATGGTTATTGCATCTGTCTTACTGTCCATAATTTCAAATGGAATTAGTAAACTTGTTATAATTATAAATCGTTGCAATAAATTGACATAAAAATCGAGTGGCAACCCTTTAACCGATTGATAAGGAATAAAAACGGTTATATAGGTTACCACAAAACTCACTAAAAATAATTTCAACCAACCGTACTTTCGTAAATAAGGATAAACCAAAACAGCTATTCCCGAAAAGAGTAAATGAATTTGAATACGCTGTTTCAAACATAAAAAGAAACATAAAAATCCAATTAAAGCCAAAAGACTTATGACTAAAATATTATAATATTTCTTTGAATAAAAATTCCCAATCCGTAAAACAAAAAAATATTTTAAGAAATTATACCCCAATACAGTTCCAAAAAAAACACAACTTGGATACAAAATGGTTTTACTCAAATCATAAGAAAAAGTAGTGACATAAACCAAAGCCATTACAGCAAAACCTACGTGAATAGAAGAATAAATATAAAAGTCAAGAAATCGTTTTAAAAAATGCATTATATAAAAGTAGTCAAAGTGTTAATAACAGTTGTTATTAGTTGAAAAATTCTGAAAACATTAAACATTGTTTAGCACAAAATTAAAACATTAATAATTACTTTTGTGAGCGCTTAAACTAGCATAATTAAAACACTTAAGAACTACCTTTTTAATGAGAACAGACGCATTTGCACTTCGCCACATAGGTCCACGTGAGAAAGACCTAAATCATATGCTTAAAACTATTGATGCTGAAACGATGGAGCAGCTAATTTTTGAAACGTTACCAGATGATATTCGCTTAAAAACAGATTTAGATTTAGATCCTGCCATGACTGAATATGAATTTGCAAACCACATAAAAATGCTTGGGGATAAAAATAAAATGTTCCAATCGTATATCGGTTTGGGCTATAACCAAGCGATTATTCCTGCAGTAATTCAAAGAAATGTTTTTGAAAATCCAGGTTGGTATACCGCTTATACTCCTTACCAAGCAGAAATTGCCCAAGGTCGTTTAGAAGCAATTCTAAATTTTCAAACGATGGTTATCGAATTATCCGGAATGGAGATTGCAAATGCTTCACTTCTTGATGAAAGTACCGCTGCAGCAGAAGCCATGGCGTTATTATTTGATGTAAGAACACGTGACCAAAAGAAAAATAATGTTTGTAAATTCTTCGTTTCCGATGAAATTTTACCACAAACATTATCCGTTTTACAAACCCGTTCTACTCCAATTGGTGTGGAATTAGTAATTGGAAATCATGAAGAATTCGATTTTTCAAATGATTTTTATGGGGCAATTCTTCAATATCCTGGGAAATTTGGACAAGTTCATGATTATGCTGGATTCATTGCCAAAGCGAAAACTAACGAAATAAAAGTTGCCGTTGGAGCTGATATTTTGAGTTTAGTAAAACTAACTCCACCAGGAGAAATGGGTGCAGATGTTGTTTTTGGAACTACACAACGTTTCGGAATTCCATTAGGTTATGGTGGTCCACACGCGGCCTATTTTGCTACTAAAGACGAATACAAGCGTTCGATGCCAGGAAGAATTATCGGTGTAACGGTAGATACTAATGGAAATCGTGCACTTCGCATGGCATTGCAAACTCGTGAACAACACATCAAACGTGATAAAGCTACTTCTAATATTTGTACAGCACAGGTTTTATTATCTGTTATGGCAGGAATGTACGCGGTTTATCATGGCCCAAAAGGGTTACAATATATTGCCAATAAAGTACACGCTTTGGCTGCCACTTTAGCAAATGAATTGGAAAAATTAGGTTTATACCAAACCAATACTGCCTATTTTGATACTATCGTCATCAAAACGGATGCAAAAATGGTAAAAGAAATTGCGGAACAAAACGAAGTCAACTTTTATTATGTTGACGATAAAACCGTTTCAATATCTTTAAATGAAACCACCAGTATTACTGATTTAAATAAAATAGTTTCGATTTTTGCTAAAGCAAATGGTAAACAGTCTTCTACTATTTCTTACTTGCAAAACGGAAATCAAATACCTTCTAATTTAGAAAGAACATCTACCTTTTTACAACATGATGTTTTTAATAAGTACCATTCAGAAACGGCCTTAATGCGTTACATCAAAATGTTAGAACGCAAAGATTTGGCTTTAAATCATTCCATGATTTCCTTAGGTTCTTGTACAATGAAATTAAATGCTGCCGCAGAAATGCTACCTCTAAGCATGGCTCAGTGGAACAACATTCATCCGTTTGCACCTTTAGACCAAGCGCAAGGTTATCAAGAAATGTTGACTAAGTTAGAGCAACAATTAAATGTTATTACTGGCTTTGCCGGAACCACTTTACAACCCAATTCAGGCGCTCAAGGCGAATATGCAGGACTAATGGTTATTCGTGCGTATC
The DNA here is from genome assembly GCF_044369455.1 of Flavobacterium sp. Lineage (GTDB taxonomy): Bacteria > Bacteroidota > Bacteroidia > Flavobacteriales > Flavobacteriaceae > Flavobacterium. The sequence goes on from NZ_JBIPLW010000003.1 coordinate 77,602, forward strand.
ACCAATCACGTGGCGATCATCACAGAAATATTGCTTTAATTCCATCTTCTGCTCACGGTACTAATCCAGCCTCGGCTGCTATGGCTGGGATGCAAGTTGTGGTTACCAAAACATTGGATAACGGAAATATTGATGTTGATGATTTACGTGAAAAAGCAATACTACATTCTGCTAATTTATCATGTTTAATGGTTACGTATCCATCAACCCACGGCGTTTTTGAAAGTGCCATTAAAGAAATTACACAAATCATTCACGATCACGGTGGACAAGTGTATATGGATGGTGCCAATATGAATGCGCAAGTGGGCTTAACAAATCCGGCAACCATTGGCGCTGATGTTTGTCACTTAAATTTGCATAAAACCTTTGCTATTCCTCATGGCGGTGGCGGTCCAGGTGTTGGTCCCATTTGTGTTGCACCACAATTGGTTCCCTTTTTGCCAACAAATCCTGTAATTCCAACTGGTGGAGAGAATGCTATCACAGCTATTTCTGCAGCACCTTGGGGTTCGGCTTTGGTTTGCTTAATTTCGTATGGCTATATTTGTATGTTGGGTGCTGAAGGTTTGAAAAAATCTACAGAATATGCTATTTTGAATGCCAATTATATCAAGGAAAAATTAAACGGTCATTACGATACTTTATATTCTGGAGAAATGGGTCGCGCGGCACACGAGATGATTTTGGAATGCCGTCCATTTAAAGAAAAAGGAATTGAAGTAACAGATATTGCTAAACGATTGATGGATTACGGATTTCACGCACCAACTGTTTCATTCCCTGTTGCAGGAACGATGATGATTGAACCGACTGAAAGTGAAAACTTGGAAGAATTAGATCGTTTTTGTGATGCAATGATCGCAATTAGAAAAGAAATAGAAGCTGCCACCATTGAAAACCCTAACAATGTTTTGAAAAATGCGCCTCACACTTTAATGATGGTCACTACCGATAATTGGATTTATCCTTATACTCGTGAACAAGCAGCATTCCCTTTGGATTATGTAGCGGATAATAAATTTTGGCCAACTGTTCGTCGGGCAGATGAGGCCTATGGCGACAGAAATTTAGTTTGCAGCTGTGCTCCAATTGAAGCGTACATATAAGTTTTAGATTTGTTTAAAATTGTTTAAGGGTTTAAAGTTGTTCAGATTAACTTTAAACCCTCAAACAATTTTTAAACTTTAAACATTAAAAATGAACGATATTCAAAACCAAAGTGACTTATATTTGTTAGTAGACGAATTCTACAAAAAACTGCTTTCAGACAAATCAATAAGTTATATTTTTACCGATGTAGTGAAAATAAAAATTGAAGAACATTTACCAATTTTAGTGACGTTTTGGTCGCAAGCGATTTTAGGAACTGGCGGATATGCGAAAAATTTAACCCAAATTCATTTGGACATTCATAAAAAAGAACCTTTAACTCCAGAACTTTTTACAATTTGGCTTAACCATTTTTATAACAGTGTTGATGAAAACTTTAAAGGCGAAAAAGCGGAGCAAATAAAAACACAAGCGCTAAGTATTGCCACTGTAATGCAAATTAAAATCGCAAAAGAAAAAGACAAATAATTATTAGTTCAACAATAATCTAACGATTTTTTTGAATTATTCACAATAGTTTTCAATTAATTATAAATTATATAATCAAAAACTATTTTTATTAATAATTTCGTAACGAAATTTTAGAATAATGAACATAAAAATAACAGGCTCTGGAAGTTATATCCCAACTGAAATAGTATCCAATAAAAATTTTGCTGAACACGTTTTTTTGAATGATGACGGAACTCCGTTTCCGCATCCGAATGATGTAGTAGCTGAAAAATTTCTCGAAATCACTGGAATACTAGAGCGCCGGTATGTTACTGATGATTTAAATACATCAGATATAGCAACGATTGCTGCTCGTAAAGCAATTGAAGATTCTAAAATAGATCCTGAAACTTTAGACTATCTAATATTTGCTCATAATTTTGGCGATGTAAAAAAAGGAGCTATCCAAGGCGATATGTTACCGAGTTTAGCTTCTAAAGTGAAACATAATCTTCGAATTAAAAACCCAAAATGTGTTGCTTATGATATGCTTTTTGGTTGTCCTGGTTGGGTTGAAGGATTCATCCAAGCAACTGCATTTATAAAAGCCGGAATGGCAAAAAAATGTTTAGTCATAGGCGCAGAAACTTTATCAAGAGTGGTTGATTCACACGATAGAGATTCTATGATTTATTCTGATGGTGCAGGTGCTACTATTGTTGAAGCTACAGCTGATGATGGCGGAATTCTTGCCCATGAATCGGCAACATTTTCTTATGATGAAGCAAACTATTTATACTTTGGAAAATCATTTAATACTACACATAATCCTGATGTTCGCTACATTAAAATGTATGGCAGAAAAATATATGAATTTGCATTAAGCAATGTTCCTAAAGCTATGAAGGAATGTCTTGATAATAGTGGAACTGATATTAATCAACTAAAAAAAATATTGATTCATCAAGCCAATGAAAAAATGGATGAAGCAATAGTGCAACGATTTTACAAACTTTATGACCAAAAAATGCCAGAAGGAATAATGCCAATGAGCATTCACAAACTCGGAAACTCAAGCGTTGCAACTATTCCAACTTTATATGACTCTATGGTTAAAGGCGAAATTGAAAACCAAGAACTAAACAAAGGCGATGTTATCATGTTTGCGTCGGTTGGCGCTGGAATGAATGTAAATGCTATTGTATACCGAATGTAATTTTTAACTGTTTTTTAGTTTATGGTTTATGGTTTATAGTTAATTTTGCCTTGAAAAGACCACAAACAATAAACCACAAACTTTTTACATGTACGAGAAGACCTATCCAAGTAAACGCTTCAACATTACACTTCAGTTTCTAAAAAAACACATTTCCACATCGGAAACCATTTTCGATTTAGGAGTTCCAAATCCATTTTCCAAAATCATGGAAGAAAATGGATATACTGTTAAAAATACCAAAGGAGAAGATTTAGATAATGATCAATCGGCATTACAAAACGAAATTTATCAAGTCTTTACCGCTTTTGAAATTTTTGAACATTTATTGAACCCTTATACGGTTTTAGAAAACGTAAAATGTGATAAATTATTAATATCCATTCCATTGCGTTTGTGGTTTTCTCCTGCTTACAGAAGTAAAACCGATACATGGGACCGACATTACCATGAATTTGAAGATTGGCAATTGGATTGGCTATTAGAAAAAACAGGTTGGAAAATCATCGATAAAGAAAAGTTTACGCATCCCGTTAAAAAATTTGGTTTCCGTCCCTTACTCCGTTATTTTACACCCAGATATTATATTGTTTATGCAGTAAGAAATCCCAAAAAATAAATCCAAAATTCCAAAATTTCATTCATATCAGTTGGAATTTGGAATTTAAAAAATTGGAATTTAAAAATGAAATATTACATCGTCATTCCATCATACAACGAAGAAAAATTTATTGCCCTAACCATACAATCGTTGGTCGAGCAAACGGTTTTACCTTCAAAAATTGTGGTGGTGAATGATAATTCTACGGATAGAACAGCTGAAATCGTTAAAGGATTTTCAGAAAAACATTCTTGGATAACATTAGTAAATAAAACTTCAGATTCCATACACTTGCCAGGAAGCAAAGTCATTCAAGCATTTCAAAAAGGATTAGAAACGCTAGATGATGAGTATGATTTTATTGTAAAAGCCGATGCCGATTTAATTTTTCCATCTAACTATTTTGAAACCATTATTAACCATTTCAAATCAGATGAACGAATAGGAATGGTGGGCGGATTTGCCTACATCGAAAAAAATGGTGACTGGATTTTAGAAAACCTTACGGATAAAGACCATATTCGCGGTGCCTTTAAAGCCTATCGAAAAGAATGTTTTCAGCAAATTGGAGGTTTAAAACCCGCAATGGGCTGGGATACTGTTGACGAATTATTATGCAAATTTTGCAATTGGAAAGTAGTTACTGATGAAACGTTAAAAGTAAAACATCTTAAACCTACCGGAGCGAATTACAACAAAGCTGCAAGGTATAAGCAAGGTGAAGCTTTTTATTGTTTGGGTTATGGCTTTTTTATCACTTTTATTGCATCATTAAAATTAGCATTTCGAAAAGGAAAACCTTTATTGTCTATTGATTACATTAAAGGCTTTTTGAAAGCTAAATTAGCAAAAAAACCACTTTTAGTTACTGATGAACAAGCTAAATTCATTAGAAAATACAGATTACAAAAGATGAAAGAAAAATTGTTCTAAAGTAAAAACTCATAACTCACAACTTATAACTATTTTTACCATTATTTTTATTTTATGATGCTTGTTCGCTATTTATCGCAAATCGGAAGATATTTTTTGATGCTGGCTGAAATTTTCAGAAAGCCCACAAAATGGTCGGTAATGCGCACATTAATCTTTAAAGAAATAGATGATTTAATTATTGATTCTCTCGGCATTGTGGCTTTCATTTCATTTTTCGTTGGCGGTGTTGTAGCCATTCAAACAGCATTGAACCTAACCAATCCTTTAATTCCGAAATACCTCATCGGTTTTGCGACAAGACAATCCATAATCTTAGAATTTGCCCCCACTTTTATTTCGATCATCATGGCAGGTAAAATGGGTTCCTTTATCACTTCAAGTATCGGAACTATGCGAGTTACCGAACAAATTGATGCGCTCGAGGTCATGGGCGTAAATTCTTTGAATTATTTAGTTTTTCCAAAAATAGTTGCACTACTGCTCTATCCATTTGTAATTGGAATAGCCATGTTTTTGGGAATTTATGGTGGTTTTATCGCTAGTGTTTATGGAGGTTTTGGAAATAGCGCTGATTTTATTGGCGGTCTTCAAATGGAATTCATTCCGTTTCACATCACTTATGCTTTTATTAAGACTTTTATTTTTGCTTTGATTTTAGCAACAATTCCATCCTTTCATGGCTACTATATGAAAGGTGGCGCACTCGAAGTGGGTAAGGCAAGTACTGTGTCCTTTGTTTGGACTTCCGTAACTATCATTTTAATGAACTATATATTAACGCAATTACTTTTAACCTAATGATAGAAGTAAAAAATGTGGAGAAATCGTTTGGCGATGCTAAAGTTTTGAAAGGAATCACAACTACTTTTGAGACAGGAAAGACCAATCTTATTATTGGACAAAGTGGTTCGGGAAAAACGGTTTTACTAAAAAGTTTACTCGGAATTCACACGCCAGACAAAGGAACTATTGCTTTTGATGGCAGAATTTATACTGAACTTTCAGATGCTGAAAAGAGAGAATTACGCACAGAAATTGGAATGGTTTTTCAGGGAAGTGCTTTATTTGACAGTATGACAGTAGAAGAAAATGTGGGTTTCCCCTTGAAAATGTTTTCCAATAAATCGGCTACCGAAATAAAAGAACGCGTCAATTTTGTAATTAATAGGGTAAATCTGCAAAATGCCAATCTAAAAAAACCTTCAGAGCTTTCGGGAGGAATGCAAAAACGGGTAGCCATTGCTAGGGCCATTGTAAACAATCCGAAATATCTTTTTTGTGATGAGCCAAATTCGGGTTTGGATCCAAAAACTGCAACCATTATTGACAATTTGATTCATGAAATCACAGTTGAATATAATATTACCACCGTAATCAATACTCACGATATGAATTCGGTAATGGAAATAGGAGAAAAAATTGTTTTTTTAAAAGAAGGTGTTTTGGCTTGGGAAGGAAGCAAAAAAGATATTTTCAAAACTGATAACGAAGCTATTACCGACTTTGTTTATTCCTCCAATCTTTTCAAAAAAATTAGAAAAGCACAAAATAAAGAGTAATAAAAGTAAAGAAGCAAAGTTCCTTTACTTTTATAACTCATTTGCTAAAGCCGTAATTCGCTTGATATCCTGTTCTTTACTTTTTGGATAAATTAAAAGAATCCCTTCTTTATCTACAATGATATAATCGTGTAAACCATCGATAACAATTATTTTATCAGCATCAGAACGCACAATATTATTAGATGCATTTTCCATCACAACTTTAGCATTAATAATACCGTTGTTGTGTTCATCCTTTTCTAATTTTTCATGGAGTTGTCCCCAAGTCCCTAAATCATTCCAATCAAAAGTAGCCGGTAAAACATACACATTTTTTGCCTTTTCCATCACCGCATAATCTATAGAAACATTTTCTGCATTAGCATAATTTTCTTCTATGAATTGTTTTTCATCGAACGTATTATAACAATCCATTCCTTTCTGAAATAAGGCATTCATTTGTGGTTGGAATTTTTCAAAGGCTTCCGTAATTGCTTTTGCACTCCAAATAAATATGCCCCCATTCCAAAGGAAATTACCAGCTTCTAGAAATGTTTTTGCCGTTTGATAATCGGGTTTTTCTCTGAACTGATTTACTTTCTTAATTGGCTTGGTATCCGATTTATCAAATTCAATATAACCGAATCCAGTATTTGGAAACGTAGGTTGAATTCCTAAAGTCATTAAGGCATTTTCTTTTTGACAGAAATCAAAACACTGCTGTAGATTTCGTGAAAATTCATCTTCATCTTCAATCCAGTGATCGCTTGGTGCTACCACCATTACAGCATCCGGATTCTGCTTTTGGATCTTTAACGACGCATATAAAATGCAAGGAGCGGTATTTCGCATCGCTGGTTCTAGCAAGACTTGCTCTGGTTTAACCATGGGCAATTGTTCGAGAACCAAATCGTTATAGCGTTCGTTGGTTAGTATCAAAATATTTTCGGCTGGAATTGTTTTTGACAATCGACTGAACGTTTTTTGAATCAAAGTACTTCCTGCACCTAACATATCGTGAAACTGTTTCGGCAACTCTGTTGTACTCACTGGCCAAAAGCGAGAACCCACGCCACCTGCCATTAATATGGCGTAATAATTTTTATTCATTTCTTTATTTTACTAAGGTATCGAGTAACTCAGATTATAGGTTTTATTATTATGGATACAAATATATTTATAATAAACTAGGATTAAATAATTAACATATTAATATTTATATCTAATAAGAATATTACTATTTTTACCAAAACTAAAAACAAACCTAAATGAAAAAAATAATTTTAGTAGCAGTTACTTTTATTTCCTTAGCAACTATTATGTCTTGTTCAAATGACGATCAAGTATCGCTTCTTGGAAAATGGGAAAATTTTAAACTAGGAACTGTAACAAACGGACAAGAAACATTAACAGATTATGTACCTGTTGCTGGATGTGCTAAAAATTTTGCCATTATAAATTCTGCTATAATTACAAGTCATTCATTCAATGGAAGCGAATGTTTTGAATCTGTTTCAAACCAATCGTATACAAGAGAAGGTAATGTACTTACTGTGGCTGGAGAGAGTGCTTCTTTAACTTATGAAATCAAGACTTTAAATTCTACGACCTTAAAAGTTTATCTCATTGCAATCGACTCCGAACCCTCATCGCAAGTGTTTGTTTTTAAAAGAGTGAACTAATACTTAATTGAGTTTCAATTTTCAGCAGCATTAATCTTATTTAATGCTGCTTTTTTTCAACCCAAAATTATCTCCACCTCAGCATTGGCATTAAACAAAAACAATCGTCCTGTTTTTACTTCAAGACATTCATAACGCTTTACACGTAGGCCTTTCTTCTGAAAAATTCTGCCATTTTTTATTCGGAACATACTACCGCTTGGCACTTCGTGAATAAAATGAACATCGGGTTTTCGTTCGTCAAATTGTTTTAGGGCAAAAGCCAATCGGGCATCAGTATCGCTGCTAGCCGTTGGATTTCGGAAATGATTTGCCACTAAAGGCAATACCGAATGTGGAAAAATTTCAGGACGAATAAACGGGACCATAAGTCGCTGAAAGGTAATTTTCCATTCATTGCCGTGTGGTTTTATAAACCGACCATATTTTTCATAGGCAACTAAATGCGAAATTTCATGAACTAAGGTTATTAGAAACCGGTATTTATTCAAATTGGCATTTACAGTAATTTCGTGTTTCCCTCCAACAGCTCTTCGATAATCGCCATGACGCGTTTGTCGTTCGTTGACAATTTTTAGGTGAACATTATTGTTTTTGATTAATTCAAAACAAGAATGAACAGAATGGTCAGGTAAGTATTTTGATAAAACTTCACTCAATGAATTATGGCGTTGATGATGAAACCTGAATTATTTTTCCGTTGTGGTATTTATTTCCAGTTAAAGCAAAATTGAAAATATAAGTAGCCATTGCTTCCGCAGAAATTGGCGCTTCATAACCTGGAAAAGCTTCTTGCAACATTTCTGTATTCACAGCACCAAGTGCTAATACATTAAAAGCTATTCCTTGTTCTTTGTATTCTTCGGCTAATAATTCAGATAAGGTAATTACTGCACCTTTACTCGAACTGTACGCAGCCAAACCTGCGAATTTCGTACTTCCTTGTATGCCTCCCATTGAACTTATAGAAACAACATGACTTCCTTTTTTTAAATAAGGTAAAGCTATTCTTGTTAGATTGGCTACGCCAAAAACATTTACTTTATAGATGTTTTCAAAATCTTCTTGAGTAGTTTGATCAAAAGGTTTGAGCAACAAACTTCCGGCATTGTGAATGATAATATCTACCTTCTTCCAAGTTTGTGAAAGAATTTTTTCAACTTCTATCAACTCTTCTTGCTTTCCTAAATCAACTGAAAGGCAGGTGATGTTTTCGTTTTTAATTAATATTTGAGGTGTTTTTCTAGAAATAGCTAAAACATGATGTCCTGCTTTTGCGAATTGTAATGCTAACTCGTAGCCAATTCCTCTAGATGTTCCTGATATGATGATATTTTTTTTCATTTTTTTCTTTGTCGCCGTAAAGATACTAAAAGTGCCTTAATGAAATTTAGCGATAATACTTCCTATAAAACGTAATTCCCTGAAAAACTCCAAGCCCAACAAACACAAGAGGAATAATGAACTTCATTAAATATCGAGACAAAAAATCAACATTAGAAGCAAAATAATGAAGTGCTAAAATTAATACCAACATTCCACTGAACGTTCCTGCAATAGTTCCGAAAACATAAAAATATTTCCTTGATTTAGAAATTTCAATATAATTGCCATTGAGTAAATATAAATTCCAGCCGGTCCAAAACGGAATTTGTATAAAATTCAAACAACTTAATACAATTCCCAAAACAAATGGCGAATAATCAAACGAATTGGAATAATCTGTCTTTGAATTCGAACCAAAATAAAAGACGGCAGCTAAAATAAACATAAAGACCACCGAAAAACCTTCGATGTATTGGGTTAGTTTTTTATTTTCGGCTAATTTTTTTGCAAAAATCAAGGTGAAATAAATTACAAAAAATTCAATTATAATAACACCTAATAGATACTTAATGGTTGCCATCAATCCTTTTTGAGAGTAAATATCAAATCCAATAACATTCAAATAACCCAACGGAATGGAACCGATAAAGCTTATTAGAAAACCAACGAATATGTTTTTGAGATTTATCATTTCTTAACCTTAAACTTGTCCTTTCGACGAAGGAGAAATCTCTTTAGAGTATGAGATTCCTCGTGCCTCGGAATGACAAAGAGAATACTTTAAAAATTTACAATTTTATTACTTTGTTCCAAATGTAATCTATATTGTTCCATTCCGACCTTGTGAGACAAATACGGGAATCCACGTTTGTGATTGTCAACACTAATTTGATACATGTATGTAACATGTCGCGCCAACTCTTTCCATGCAAAAAACAACGAATGTTTTGGATCATAAATATGCGTTGGTTCACTGGCTGCTCCGTTTAGTTCCACTAATGAGAAGTTTTTACCTTGTTCTAATTCCTCCCAAGTGTTGTACATCAAATCCATTCTGCCAAAATAAAACTCCGGAATTTGCAAACACATTTCGTCTATAACCTTGGTTAATTCGGGAGAAATTAAATGACTATAATCTAAGAATTTGGCACCACGAGCATGATTCCCATAAGGAACTAAATTTCGCTTTTCGCCTTTTGGTAAAATTTCGAGTAATTGTTTTCCGTATTCTTTTTGCAGTACTTTTAATTGGAATTCATAACGTGGATTAACTTTCAATAATTCCTCAAAAGTCAAACAACCATCGCCTTCAATAATCAGAAATTCTTTGGCTACAATTCCAGTGATTTTTCCTGTTCTTTCATTTGGATATCGAACATAGAAAATTCCAACCTCGTTAGGATAGGGAATCAAATCTTGCACTAAATAATCAAAATTGGCTTTGTTGTGATACGCTTCTAATTCATCAAGCGAATGGATTTTTTTTACAGCTGAACCTCGTAAGCCAATATCTGGTTTTACGATAAACGGAAATTTTATTTGTGACGTTTCAAGTAAAGTCTTAACGGCATCAAAAGACATTTTTTCGTTAACAAATTTCGTTGTTGGGTAAAAATTTTGGGGAATCAAATCATAAATTTCTATTTTACTATCCATCACAAAACCACCATTTTTCATTGATGGATTACAGGCGTTGAAAAAGAAAATCGTTCGTGCTTTTAGCGCATAATATCCCCATAAAAAATAAATAGGAATATAGACAATCTGAAATGGCCAATACTCCCAATGAAAGAGTTTGTGAAAAAATAGTTTCAAACTTTAGTATATTAAATCACAAAAAAAGTGTTGTTGTATTCATGTTTGTTGAGCAAATCGAAATACTTCATTTCCAATCGGTTTTGCTCAATAATCGTTTGAGTAATGCTCAATGTTTTTAAAATATCTTTCCTGTTGATTACCATACCATGTTCATAATTATCCTCTTCTGTATAGCGATGAAAGGTAAACAATTCTTTTTCGTTGACTTCAGGCTTAGTATCAAGAAAAGTATAAAACCACTTTTCTCTTTTTTGTCTGATTTCTTCTGAATATAAAGTGGCTGAAGACCAAATATACGATTTAGTAGTGTCTAGTGTTATCGTTTCTTTCTCAATCTGATTCCAGCGTAATTGGTAGAGTTTTTGACTTTCAAATAATACTATAGTAAAAGGCTCAATATCATTCAAATCTATATTTTCCCATGATTCGATAGGCGACAAACTGCTAATCAATTCCAATAAAATTATTCCACGGCTTTTTCTATAGCTATGCTTGACAATATGCTTTTCAGATGCTCCATTTAGCAAAACAATCACATTAGAATATTCATCTGCTGCATACCAAGTTCCACCCGCTTTCTTGTCTTTTGGAAAAAGAATTTTTTTATTATTAATTAAATAATTTTTAGGTTCAATTGCATTTGGGCGCATGATTTTTTCATCTCTATTAGAAGTTATAATCATTTTCCCATTGGCATAAACAAAACTTACTGTGCACATTGTTTTCTATATTCAATTGTGGAACGCGCAACTCCAAAATTTTCATCAACAGTGATACTGTGTGACTGAATAATAGCTACTTTTATTAAGGCTTGATGATGAATACAATGTTCAAAATTATACAATAATTCTCGGTGATAATTGGTATCAATTAAAAGCTCTTCACCGTCAATTACTTGTTGTAATTGAAGAGTTCTATTTGATTTTTCAAGTTGAGCAACTATTGTTTCGATTGTTGATTTTGCAAAAACAGTATCCGTTTGTATCGTAAAATCTCTTTTCCGATTATCATAATTTATTACACCTAAATCATATTGATTATGAAGACATTGAAACATTTCAATAATATGACGAGAATGCTCGCCAATTGTAGCATTACTCAATCCTTCACAAGGACGACAATATTCTTCTGATGAGAGCTGACTAATAAGTTGGCTCAATTCATTTAATGTTTTTTGGATGGAAGGAATAAGCATAATTATAGATTAGATTTTTAACCGTAATAAGTCTACTATTTTATATTTTTGATTATAAACTAATAGTAAGCAACAAATTAACGTAATTATTGCCAAAGTAAATAATTCTCCACCATCATTTTTTACATCAATTCCCAACACAAATACATGAGAAAGAATAGCACCAAACATTGTTCCTGCAGCTAATAACGCACCAAGTAAAGTAGTTCTCGGAATAAGGATTAAAATCGATGCAATCAATTCAACTATTCCCGAACCTATTCTTCCAAAAGGTTCGATACCCAATTTGGTAAAAATATAAACGCTTTCTACTGCTCCAGAAAATTTATAAAATAAAGTTTGAACAAGGATTGCAACAGCTATTAGTTTTACAATCCAAATAAATATTGGGTTTTTCATTTTTTTGATTTTTGATTATTTGATAAATTTTTTCCAGTTGGCATCTGCTTTTTTCTTCAAATTGACCTCATCCTTATTCCAGCTTTTGAGCGTGTTGTTGAAAAAAGCATTGTAGTATAAATTAAGTTTTCCATCTACGATTTTGAATGTTTCCGGATTGATTTCAACCTTTTCATCATTAGTGCCTATAGCATAAGCACACCATCCACCATACTGAGGTTCGTAACTCGTTGGGGTTTTTAAAAACAAATCTTTATTTGCTTTTGAAGAAAAATTATACGTTACTCCTTCATAAGTTGTTGCAATTGTAGTTTTCCCTTTCACAGCTTTCTTCTGTGTAAAATAAGCAACAGGATCATAACCTTGAATGGCTACTTTGTTTTCTAAATTGAATTCTTTAGCTCTTTTTGTTGCTGTTTGCGCAAAACTTATTGTTGATAGAAAAGCAACGAATAAGATTAAAATTGTTTTTTTCATTATAAAGTAATTTTATGTTTTGATTATTAAGCAAAACTAAGTAGGTTTAAAAAAGCGAAATGTCGGGTAGTTTACAAATTAGGTAAAATAATCTTAAAGCTTCGAAATATCTTCAATGATAATTTCCTTTCTGCTATAATGCATTAGTCCATTTTCTTCTAATTCATTAAATAATAAAGTAGCCGTTTGACGTGAGGTGCAAATGATTTGAGCGATATCGTTTTGAGTGAGGTAGTTTTCAATAATTACTCGATTATCAATTTTATTGCCTTCTTTTTCTGCCCAATCTTTTAAGAAGTTTAGCAAACGGGTTTTGGCATCTTTAGACATTAGGTTAGCATAACTATTTTTGATGCGCTTCATTTTTAGCCCAACGAACTTGGTGTAGGATAAAGCTAAATTGGGGTTTTGTAATAACAAATTTTCAAAGTCAGACATCAAGAAGCTGCAAATGATGATTTCATCTGTCAATGCTTTGGCATATTCACTAGAATTTCTGTCATTTTCTAATTCTAATTCTCCAAACAAATCTCCCTTTTTGGATAATATCTTTGATGGTTTCGTTGCCCTCTTCATCCACAGAAACAATTTTGATATTTCCTTTTTTGAGTAAAAAAACACGAGGCAAATCAGAGGAAGAGAAATAAATAACATCGCCTTTCTTGGCTTTTTTAAAACCAGTGATAATGCATATTTGCTTAATTTGTGACATACTTAATGTCCAAAACAATTTATGATTACGGAGATACCAGTATTTTAATTCTTCTGACATAAAAATTCTTTGAGTAAATGTAGCTATTTATTAAATTCAAAAACCATTAAGAAATTAAGTTTCATTAAGCTTAACATTACTTAACTTCCTTAACTTCTTAATGGTTAAAAATATTTAATTGTCTGTTCTACGAAACCAATCCTCTTGAAATTACAATTCGTTGAATCTCTGAAGTTCCTTCATAAATCTGGGTGATTTTTGAATCACGCATCATGCGTTCTACATGGTATTCGGACACATAGCCGTTTCCTCCGTGAATTTGAACCGCTTCATTCGCCACTTCAAGTGCAATTTCTGAAGCGTATAATTTTGCCATAGCGCCAGAATGTGCAATGTCTTTGCCTTCGTCTTTTTCGCAAGCCGCTTTCATGATTAACAATTTAGCGGCTGTAATTTTTACATACATATCAGCCAATTTAAAGGCAATAGCTTGGTGTTTAAAGATCTCTTTGCCAAATGCTTTTCTTTCGTGTGAGTATTTCAAAGCCAATTCATAAGCACCTGTTGCAATTCCCAATGCTTGAGATGCAATCCCGATTCTTCCACCGTTCAACACATTCATTGCAAAATTAAACCCAAAACCATCAGCACCAATTCTGTTTTCTTTTGGCACTTTCACATCGTTGAATAGTAAGGAATGTGTATCGCTTCCGCGGATTCCCATTTTCTTTTCTTTGGGTCCAATATCAAAACCTGCCCAACCTTTTTCAACAATAAAAGCATTGATTCCTTTATGTCCTTTTTCCACATCGGTTTGTGCAATCACTAAATAAGTCGAAGCTGAATTTCCATTAGTGATCCAGTTTTTGGTTCCGTTAAGCAAATAATAATCGCCCATATCTTTGGCAGTTGTTTTTTGCGAACTCGCATCACTTCCTGCTTCGGGCTCCGATAAACAAAATGCCCCTATCACGTCTCCTTTGGCAAGAGGTACTAAATATTTCATTTTTTGTTCTTCATTGCAGTATTTTTCCATTCCGGCACACACTAGAGAATTGTTTACCGACATAATAACCGCAGCCGAAGCATCTACTTTTGCAATCTCAGTCATCGCCAAAACATAAGAAATACTATCCAAACCTGAACCACCATATTTAGGATCAACCATCATTCCCATAAAACCAAGATCTGCCATCATCTTGACTTGCTCGGTCGGGAATTTTGAATGTTCGTCTCTTTCAATTACGCCTGGCAACAATTCTGCTTGAGCAAAATCTCTAGCTGCTTGTTGTATCATTACATGTTCTTCGGTTAAATTAAAATCCATAAATAGTTGCGATTATGTTGGTTGTTTCTTTATTTTTGGTGAGCAAAAATAGTACTTAAAACTCAAAATTTCAAACGTTTTCGTAAATTTAGACAATGTTTAAAGAATCCTATAACGTTATTGGTGTTATGTCGGGCACTTCATTAGATGGAGTTGATTTAGCACATATCCATTTCACTATCATAGAAGGTAAATGGCACTATGAAATCTTAGAATCTGAAACAGTACCCTATAATACAATTTGGTTAAACAATTTAAAAACAGCTGTAGATTTTTCAGATGTAGAATTGAAAAAACTAAATGAAGCGTACACCATTCTGTTAGGAAACATTATCAAATTATTTATCGATAAACATCAATTACAAAACCTTGATGCAGTTTGCGCTCACGGACATACCATTTTACATCAACCCCAAAATGGGATTACACTTCAAATCGGCAATCTTCCAGAAATAGCAAGTATTGTTAATCAAACCGTAGTTTGTGATTTTCGTTTGCAGGATGTTCAATTAGGCGGGCAAGGAGCACCTTTGGTTCCTATTGGTGACCGAATTCTTTTTGCCGATTATGATTATTGTTTGAATTTGGGAGGTTTTTCTAATGTGTCATTTGAAGAAAATGAAAATAGAATCGCTTTTGACATTTCTTCGGTTAATACCGTTTTAAATTTTTATGCCAGTCAATTAGGCTTAGATTATGATGACCAAGGTACAATTGCTCGAAGTGGTAATTTAAAAACCGATTTGTTAGATGAACTTAATGCCTTGGATTATTATAAAAAACCGTTTCCAAAATCGTTGGGATTTGAATATGTAAAAGAAACTGTTTTGCCTATGATTGAAAAATACAATACTACGACAGAGGACAAAATGAGAACGTTTTCAGAACATATTGCAATACAAATTGGCTTGGCTTTATCTAGTAGAGAAGGTAAAATGTTAGTTACTGGCGGCGGAGCTTACAATACCTTTTTGATTGAGCGAATGATGTTTCATTTACCTAAAATGAAAATTATTATTCCAGATAAAAAAGTCCTTGAGTATAAAGAAGCACTAATATTTGGCTTGCTTGGTGTGTTGAAACTTCGAAACGAAATTAATACACTAGCAAGTGTTACTGGTGCGAAATACAATCATTCTAGTGGTGTTATTTATAGTTAATTGATCTTGTACAGCAATCCAGAAGTAAAAACAAAATTAGGATTTAAGCTATTTTCTGAACTAGCGTTGATGAGTTCAAAATCATGCTGTAAAAAATTAATATTTCTTCGCAATGTAATACCTGGCTTTACTTCTAACCATAACTTTTGGTTTAGTTTTATTTGTGAAAAAGCAAAAAAGTTAGTATTTAATAGTTGCAGTCTTTGATAGGAATCATTCTCAACCTTAAAAATAGATGAATTTAAAGTAGCGTTTAATCCGTAATAAAATTTAAGATTGTTTCTAATTAGAAGTAAAATAGAAACAGGAAGTGTTGCATTAAATTTAAGCTTTTGCGTTTCATAATTAAATATAAAAAAAGGCAATATCACATTTTTTCCAAAATCGTTATTATAGTTAATACCTGTTGCCCATCGAATCGATTTGTTGGTTTGAGACTGTCTCATATAACCTAATGAAAAAGCAGTATAAATCGCATCATTTGTTAATGCGGCTCCTGTTTCGTTTCTGAAATTAATTCTGGCATTTCCGATAATTAAATTTTTACCTTTTTTAGTATAGGCAAAAGAAGTTAAATAAGAAAAATCATAAAGATTTTGACTCGTAATTTGATCCAAAAGAACTGTTTTAACAGAAAATGAATTATCCCAGCGGATTTTTTTTGCCAATGCGCTACTTTTTAAAAAATATTGAAAATCGATGTTAGATTGCTGAACATCATTTAAAGCATCTCCTGACGATGGAGAATAGTATGAGTAAAAGAAGGTTGCTCTATTTTCTACTTGAGAAAAAAACGGTATACAATTTAACATCAATAAGAGAGAAAATAATAATTTTGCTTTCATATATTTTTTTTTAAAACCAAATATAATTAAAGAATAATTGAATTTTAACTTTTAAATATTAAGAGGATTCTATTTCTTTTTCTTTTCAATATGTAATAAATTAGCGCTTCAATCACAAAATTATTAAACCATGAGAAAATTACTTTTAGCCGTTACTGCATTATTAAGTTTCACATTAGCTGCATCGGCACAACAATCTTCTAAAAAAGCAGCAAAACCAGCTACAGAGACAAAAGCTCCTTTGAAAAAAGACGGAACTCCAGACAAACGTTTCAAAGAGAATAAGAAAGCAAAAGTACCTTTGAAAAAAGACGGGACTCCAGACAAACGCTTTAAAGAAAATAAAAAATAACAACTAATAACGCCACTTGAAAGTGGCGTTATTAATTAATTATTTCGATTGTTACTGGCGCAAAACATGACCACAGCTGTGGTGTTATTTTTAATAATCATACGTCAAAATAGTATTAGAATTTTCATCCACAGCAACTGGGATAGTTTCTTCTGAATACAATCCATTTTTCATTCTTACCAAAACAACATAATTAGTTTGATTTAATGCCGCTGGTATGGTGAATGTTTTTGAAGAAACATTTATTCGATACTTATTTATTCCTTCTGTATGATATCTATAATAATTCCCATAAGTATTCAACTCATTATTCTCAAAACCATTTGGAACATATAATTGTACTTCGAAATAATCTCCTTCTTGTAATAGAACGAAATTTTGGAGTTTAATTTTTAAATCTTTTTTTGTTGGTAGATAGACATTGTTTATCCGTGAAGTATTCCTGTCATATATAGGCAATATATCTTCAAAAAGGTAAATACGATTAACATAAAAAAGGCCTCTGTTTATAGAGTTTTGTTCGATGTACATGTTTAACCAACCTGGCCCGCTATCTCCTAATTCTTCATCCTTTAGATAAAAATCCATGCTATAATTTCCATTAGAATCAGTTTTTGCGTTTGCGATTTTACGGGTATAAATTGAATATGTACCTGTGCTTTTTTGAAAGCGAAATATCAATTGTACATTTTTTACTGGTAAGTTATTTTTAGTCGTTATTTTACCTTCAATATGAGTGCAATTTTCAATACAACTTAAATTAGTGTCATCGTCGACTTTTTCGCAAGATGAGTACAGCAGAATAACATTAATGAATAAAATTACTTTTTTCATAGTTTTTAACACTTGATACAAATCTATGTAATTAGTTGCGTCAATTATTATTGTTTAAGTTTTATATTTGCGCAACAAATACCTGTGGTGAACCAGAATTGTTTGGAACATAAAGTAATAAACCAATCTAATAATGAAGGAATTATTAAAAAAATTCGAAGATAAACAACCCGAAATTATATTCAACTGGAAAGATGCCGAGACGGAAGCCGAAGGTTGGACCGTAATAAATTCGCTTCGTGGAGGTGCTGCCGGCGGCGGAACGAGAATGCGAAAAGGATTGGATATGAACGAAGTACTATCGCTAGCAAAGACTATGGAAGTAAAGTTTTCGGTTTCAGGACCAGCTATTGGCGGTGCCAAATCAGGAATAAACTTCGACCCGAATGACCCTGGAAAGAAAGGTGTTTTACAACGATGGTATAAAGCGGTTTCTCCATTATTAAAAAGTTATTACGGTACAGGTGGTGATTTAAATGTTGACGAAATTCATGAAGTAATTCCATTTACGGAAGAATGTGGTGTATGGCATCCGCAGGAAGGTGTTTTTAACGGTCATTTTAAACCAACCGAAGCGGATAAAATTAATAGAATTGGGCAATTGCGACAAGGTGTTATCAAGGTAATTGAAAACCCGAAGTTCTCTCCTGATGTGTTGCGTAAATATACGGTAGCCGATATGATTACTGGTTATGGTGTTGCCGAAGCGGTGCGTCATTACTATCATATTTATGGTGGTGATGTGAAAGGCAAGAAAGCCATCGTTCAAGGTTTCGGAAACGTTGGTTCGGCTGCGGCTTTTTATTTGGCAGAAATGGGTGCGAAAATAGTAGGTATTATTGACCGTGATGGTGGTATCATCAATGAAGAAGGATTTACTTTTGACGAAATCAAAAGATTATTCTTGAATAAAGATGGAAACAAACTGGTGGCTCAAAACATGATTGCTTTTGAAGAAATCAATGAAAAAATATGGAATTTAGGTGCTGATATTTTTGCGCCTTGTGCTGCATCAAGATTAGTAACCAAAGCGCAAATTGACAACTTAATAAATCACGGTTTAGAAGTGATTTCCTGTGGTGCTAATGTGCCGTTTGCCGATAAAGAAATTTTCTTCGGAAGTATTATGGAAGAAACCGACAACAAAGTAAGTTTAATTCCGGATTTTATTTCCAACTGCGGAATGGCTCGTGTTTTCGCTTATTTTATGGAGAAAAAAGTACAAATGACCGATGAGGCTATATTCTCTGATATTTCAGAAACTATAAAAAAAGCTATAGAAAAGGCTTATAATTTAAATTCAGATAAAAAGAAGATCAGTGCGACTGCTTTTGAAATAGCGCTGAAACAATTAGTCTAGTAAAAATAAGTCTTGAAATTGCACAATAATTTGTATTTTTAAACGTTATAATAATAAACAAACTTATAAACCTTTATGAGCTTTGAATTATCAAATGATGACAAAAAATCATTAGCTATTACAACTATTGTATATACTTTGTTATTGCTATTACTTTTCTTGCTGCGTTTTTGGCCTCCATCCGATATGAAAATCATGGGCGGTGGCGGCGGTGGCGGTATTGAAATGAATTTTGGAGATAGTGATTTTGGAATGGGAGACAATTTTAAAAGCGAAGTCTTAAATGTAAAAGACCAAGCCAAAGTTACGCCTACCACTACTTCGCCTGATGAAGACATAATTTCAGATGATAATTCGGAAGATGTAACTGCCGTAATTCCAAAAAAAGAGACAAAAAAGACACCTACTCCAATTATTCCCAAAAAAGACATAAAACCGGTTGTTGAAAAACCAAAAGTTTCCAAAAATGCTAACGATGCTTTATCTAGTATCCTTGGTAACAAAGGTGGCGATGGAAATGATACGAGAAGCGGTAACAAAGGAAATGCCAACGGAAACCTTAACTCAAGTGGTTATTATGGTAGCGGAAGTGGGACAGGTTCGGGCGGAGGAAATGGTTCTGGAACCGGAACTGGAAGTGGTAGCGGAACAGGTTCGGGAACTGGAAGTGGAAACGGTGGTGGCAACGGGAGTGGTTCTGGTTATTCGTTAGGCAACCGAAAAGCATTGAGCAAACCACAACCCGATTATACTTGCCAAGAACAAGGACGTGTAGCAGTGCAAGTTTCTGTAGATAGAAATGGAAATACAATAAGCGTAACGGCTGGAGTGCAAGGAACAACTAACACCGCAAAGTGTTTGCTAGACCAAGCTAAGATAGCTGCGATGAATACCAAATGGCAAGCTGATAGTAATGCACCTGAAAAACAAGTCGGAAAAATTATTTATACTTTTAGTTTGAACTAAACAAAAAAGGTTCTTAACGGCTTCTTTTTTTTAAATATAATAAAATTTAACTCTATTTTGGACTAGTAGCTATAACAAACTTGAGCTTGTTTTTCACTCCTATTTGCAAAACATCGACCAAGTCTTGTACTTGCAATGTAGCTGGAATTCTAATAACAACGGTTTGTTGTTTGGCTGGGTCCATTTTGGACAATAATCGATCTTCCAGTTGTCCAAAATCTACTTCTTCTTTATCCACAAAAAAACGTTTTTCGTCTGTTATAGACAACGTAATTAATTGCTTGTTAGTCTTTTCATTGGTTTTAGATTTTGGCAAGGTCATTCGAATAACGTTTGGATTTGCCAAAGTAGAAATGATTAAGAAAAACAACAACAAGAAAAACATAATGTCGCTTAAAGAGGAAGTAGCGACTTCTGCATGAAATCGTTTATTTCGCTTTATTGCCATGATTTGGTCTTTGAATGATATTTATAAATTCGAGTACTTGCTTTTGAATATCTAATGAGAATGCATCTATTTTTCCGTTAAATAAGTGGTAGGCACTATAAGCAATAATTCCAACTATCAATCCGGCACCACTACTAATCATTTTTTCATACAATCCGCCGGAAATATTTCCGATACTGATATCTTCAGTAACTGAAATACTATAAAATATTTTGATTACTCCCGATATGGTTCCGATAAACCCAAGTGTTGGGGCAATTCCGGCAATCAATCCAAGTTGTCCTAATTTCTTTTCCATATAGCCAATTTCAATATTGGCAGCACGCTCCATATTGGATTCAATTTCGTTAATATGCCTTCCGATAGTTAACACGCCTTCTTTCATGATAGTCCCTTGGGCATTACCGGTTCTTTCAGCCGAATTAACCGCCATTTCTATATTGGCATTATTCAAATGGTTTCGTATGTCTTTCATTAAATTTTTGTCCATTTTGGCCGCTTTATGAATATATAAATAGCGCTCAAAAATAATATATAATGTATAGAACAATAAAATAGCGATTGGTATTAAGAACAAACCGCCTTTAAAAATAAACTCTAAAACAGAAACTTCATTGGTCAAAGCAGCATTGGCTTTATCTACGGTTGGAATAGCTTGAGCTAAAGTATCGGCTTGTAATTGCAAAAATGTACTAATCATATTTATCTAATTTTTGACTATTAATTCTGAAAATAATTTCAATTTTGTACTTCTAGAATACGCTTGACAATATAAACGAAAAAAAGTGTACTAAAGTATATAAGATGCCGAAATTTTTCCGAAAATTATGAACTATAAAGAAACGTTAATTTGGATGTTTGACAAATTGCCCATGTATCAAACACAAGGAGCAACTGCCTATCGAAAAGATATTACCAATACTGTTTTGTTGTCCGCGCATTTGGGAAATCCAGAACATTATTTGAAGTGTATCCATGTAGCTGGCACTAACGGAAAAGGTTCAACTTCGCATTTACTTGCATCTGTTTTACAAGAAGCGGGTTATACAGTTGGTTTATATACATCACCTCATTTAAAAGACTATAGAGAACGAATTACCATAAACGGAAAACCCATATCGGAGGAGTATGTTTGTGATTTTATAAACAAAAACATAACTTTTTTTGAAGTCCATGAGTTGAGTTTTTTTGAAATGAGTGTTGGTTTAGCATTTGAGTATTTTGTAAAACAAAAAACAGACATCAATATTATTGAAGTGGGCATGGGTGGACGATTAGATTCGACTAATATTATAACTCCACTGGTTTCTGTGATTACAAATATCGGATTAGACCATACTCAATTTTTAGGAGATACTTTAGAAGCAATAGCTTTTGAAAAAGCCGGTATTATAAAATACAATATACCTGTAGTTATAGGCGAATATTCGTCAGAAACAGCATCTGTTTTTTTAACGAAAGCTAAAAAAATGCATGCCGAAATTTATTTTGCGTCCGATTTAATTGAAGAGACATATCCATCAGCTTTGCTTGGCGATTATCAGGTTCAAAATAAGAAAACGGTTATGCAGACCATCAAAGTTTTACAAGAAAAAAAAATACTTTCAATTTCAGAAGAAGCTATAAAAAAAGGCTTTTTGAATGTGATTAAAAATACTGGACTTCAAGGAAGATGGCAGCAACTGGGTTCAAACCCAAAAATTATTTGCGATACGGCACATAATGCTCACGGATTGAAAGTTGTTTTAAATCAATTAAAGAATGAAAAATTTGACCAATTACATATTGTTTTAGGATTGGTACATGATAAAAACTTAGACGAAATTCTTCCTCTATTTCCAAAAAACGCAATTTACTATTTCTGCAAACCTCCTGTTACTCGCGGATTAGATTCTGAAATATTAATGAAAAAAGCGTACGAATATAATTTAACAGGAAAAACATATAATTCAGTATCAAACGCTTATCAAACCGCAAAAGAAAAAGCCAATACAAATGACTTTATTTATATTGGGGGAAGCACTTTTGTAGTGGCAGAAATTTTATAATTTTTTTAATATAAGTTTGCAGATATAAAAAAGAGTCCTATATTTGCACTCGCATTAAAGCGCAACACGGGTGATTAGCTCAGCTGGTTCAGAGCATCTCGTTTACACCGAGAGGGTCGGGGGTTCGAATCCCTCATTACCCACAAGAAAACCGATTAGGAAACTAATCGGTTTTTTATTTTTGAAACACGTCAAGAGTTTACTCTTGTAAGTGTTTTAGAAATAAAAAACAGAAGGATGCGAAGCATTCTTGAAGTTTTTTCTTGTGCTAAAGTCTCCCCTAAAAGGATCAACGAAGTTAATCCCTCATTACCCACAAGAAAGAAGCCGTCTCACAACTAGAGACGGTTTTTTTATGTTTTTTTCTTGCATAAAAGATTGATTTTTTGTATATATATCTGATTTACAGATGATTATATATGAAATTCAAGCATTACAATCAACGTCAAACCACACTTTTACCTTATTCGTTTGACGATTTTATTTCTGAGAAACATCCAGTTCGAAACTTACGGAGAGGAAGTTTTTCAAGAACTACAAGACATTACTGCCGACGCAGGCTATGGAAGTGAAGAAAACTATGATTATTTAGAAAAACAAGAGTTAATAGCTTATGTGAAGTACAATACTTTTGACAAAGAACAAGACAAAAATTATCAAAAGAAGCACAAACCATTTAGTAAAGAAAATCTTCATTACAACCAAGAAGAAGATTATTATGTATGTCCAATTGGACAAAAAATGCATAAAACTTACCAAAATAAACGGATTACCGAAGCTGGCTATACGCAAGAGTTAACACATTACCGAGCCAAAAACTGCGAAGGTTGTCCATTACGAGGTCAATGTTTTAAAGGAAAAGGAAATCGGAGTATAGAGAGAAACCACAATCTTGAGAGACACAAACAAAAAATAAGGGAACTCTTAACAAGCGAGACAGGATTACATAAAAGAAAACAACGCACAGCCGATGTAGAACCCGTATTTGCTCAACTCAAACATAACAACAGTTTTAGACGATTTTCTCTAAAAGGAATCGAAAAAACAGAATTAGAGTTCGGATTAATGGCTTTAACTCACAATTTAAGAAAGAAAATTGCAGCTTGAAAGTAATTTTATCATCATTCTATAATTTTAAACTTTTAGAAAAAATGGAATCAAATAATAAAACCGCCTCAAATTTTAATATTGAGAAGGCTTCTTTATTATTATCTGAATGTTTTCTTTTTTGTGTATTTTTGGACTAACTATTACAAATTACGAAACTAAATTAAATGCGTACACATTTCATTGCCATCGGCGGCGCAGCCATGCACAATCTCGCTTTAGCATTGCACAACAAAGGATATCAAGTTACTGGAAGTGATGATGCTATTTTTGAACCATCAAAATCAAGATTAGAAAAGAAAGGATTACTTCCGGTTGAATTGGGTTGGTTTCCTGAGAAAATCACATCCAATATTGAAGCCATAATTTTAGGAATGCATGCCAAAGCAGACAATCCAGAATTAGTAAAAGCTACAGCATTAGGGTTAAAAATCTATTCGTATCCAGAGTTTTTATACGAACAATCCAAAAACAAAACCCGCGTTGTCATTGGCGGTTCACATGGTAAAACCACTATCACTTCTATGATTTTACACGTCATGCAGTATCATAACATCGAAGTGGATTATATGGTTGGAGCACAACTCGAAGGTTTTGATACCATGGTTCATCTCACAGAAAAAAATGATTTTATTGTATTGGAAGGTGACGAATATTTATCATCACCAATTGACAGAAGGCCAAAGTTTCATTTGTATCAACCCAATATTGCTTTACTTTCTGGGATTGCTTGGGATCATATTAATGTGTTTCCCACCTTTGAAAACTATGTAGAACAGTTTGAAATATTTGTCAATCAAATTATCAAAGGCGGAATTTTGGTGTATAACGAAGAAGACGAAACTGTAAAAAAAGTGGCTGAAGAAACAACAAATACCATCAGAAGAATTCCATATACTACACCAAGTTATACGGTAGAAGATGGAATAACTTTGCTTGATACTCCGGAAGGACTGATGCCTATTGAAGTTTTTGGAGCACATAATCTGAACAATCTTGCCGGAGCCAAATGGATTTGCCAAAACATGGGCGTAGACGAAGCCGATTTCTATGAAGCCATTGCGAGTTTCAAAGGCGCATCTAAACGCTTAGAAAAAATTGCAGAGGGAAAAGGGAAAGTAGCTTACAAAGATTTTGCTCATTCCCCAAGCAAAGTTTCGGCAACGACTAAAGCAGTAAAAGCCCAATATCCAAATAGAAAATTAGTAGCTTGTTTGGAGTTACACACGTATAGCAGTTTGAACGCTGAGTTTTTAAAAGAATACGAAGGCGCATTGGATGCAGCAGATGTAGCTGTTGTTTTTTATTCTCCTGATGCAGTGAAAATAAAACAGTTGGAAGAAGTTACCTATGACCAAATTGCACAATCGTTCAAGCGTACTGATCTGATTATTTATACCAATCCACAGGAATTTAAAGACTTTTTATTTTCTTATGACTTGAATAATTCGGCTTTACTTTTAATGAGTTCCGGAAATTATGGCGGATTGAATTTTGATGAGGTGAAGAGTTTGATTGAGTAAAGTTTATTTAGTTGTCACTCCGAAGGAGTCTCACTCATATTTTGTTTTTCCGTAGGAAACTCATAGCGCCATTATTAAAAAGGGATTCCTACGGAATGACAAGTTTGTAGTTAGTGTTTGTGGGTAGTGATTCTTGTTGTCACTCTGAAGGAGTCTCACTCATAGATTGTCTTTCCCTAGAAAACTCGTAGCGTTTTTATCAGAAAGCGATTCCTACGGAATGATAAGTTTGTATATAGTGTTTGTGGGTAGTGATTCTTGTTGTCACTCCGAAAGAGTCTCACTAATAGTTTGTCTTTCCTTAGAAAACTCGTGACGCTATAATTAAAAAGGGATTCCTACGGAATGACAAGTTTGTGGTTAGTGTTTGTGGGTGGTGAGTCTTGTTGTCACTCCGTAGGAGTCTCAAAAAAGTTAATAATAAAGCAATAGTTCATGATTGAATACACCGAAGGAATTTACACCTTTTATGTTTATATTTTAACTAATAAAAACAGAACAGTTTTATATACAGGCGTAACCAATAATTTGAAGTTACGATTGCAACAACATGAAAGTAGATTAAATCCAAATAGTTTTACAGCACGTTATAATGTGCATTTTTTAATTTATTATGAAAAGTTTGGATGGATTCAACTGGCGATTGAAAGGGAAAAAGAAATCAAAAATCTTTCAAGGGAAAAGAAGTTAAATTTGATTATGGAAGTAAACCCAAACATAGAGTTTTGGAATGGGTCTTTTAAATAAATGATTCCTCCGGAATAACAAGTTTGTAGTTAGTGTTTGTGGGTAGTGAGTCTTGTTGTCACTTCCTAGGAACCTTGCCCATAGTTTTTCTTTCCCTAGAAAACTCAAAGCACTTTTATCAGAAAGGATTTCTACAGAATATCATAATTATACATAATTTTTTGTCCACATGTTAAAAATGTGATGGCAATTAGCAAAAAATAAAATGGTTTCATACATTTATCCTTTATTTGATAACGTAAAAAAGTAATAATTAGTATACTGTTTTGGAACAAAATTTCTCCATAAAAAACTGGGCAGAAGACGATAAGCCACGTGAAAAGCTAATGCTAAAAGGCAAAGCAGCTTTGAGCGATGCCGAGTTGGTGGCTATTCTAATTGGTTCCGGAAGCAGAAATGAAAGCGCTGTTGATTTAAGCAAAAGAATTCTCGCTAGCGTCAGTAACAATTTGAATGCTCTAGGGAAATTATCCTTGAAGCAATTAATGGAGTTCAAAGGAATAGGCGAAGCAAAGGCCATTTCCATTGCTGCAGCATTAGAATTAGGAAGACGACGCAGAGCGGAAGAAACGTTGGAACTACAAAAAATCACTTCGAGCAAAGCCGTTTTCGACATTATGCAACCCATTATTGGCGAACTTCCACACGAAGAATTTTGGGTGTTGTATCTTAATAATTCCAATAAAGTGATTTATAAATCCCAACTTTCAAAAGGAGGTATAACTGGAACCGTAGTTGATGTTCGTTTAATTTTTAAAACTGCTTTAGAACACAATGCTACCTCTATAATTCTAACACACAATCATCCATCGGGTAAATTACAAGCGAGTGATGCTGATGCAGCAATTACCAAAAAATTAAAATTGGCTGGCGAGCAACTTGATATTAAAGTTTTAGACCATATTATCATTACCGAAAACGGTTATTATAGCTTTCAAGACGAAGGTATTTTTTAAATAAATTTGGATTGCGATGACAAATGTCATATTTTAGCAGACAAATGTCAAAAATTATGTCTAAAATAGTTTCCAATTCTGATGTTCACCTTGATAAAGTTGTGCGTTTATATGTTTCAAAAGTAGAGAAAGATTATAAAATAGCACTAATTGATAAGAATATCACATACAAAAAATTTCTTTCCAACAGAATGTTAATTGTGCATTCTATTAGAAAAGGACTTCCTTATGAATTATACGATTTGATTAAAGAAAGAACGCCTTTTAAAGAGGAAGAATGGGCTAAATTTCTTGGTGTTTCCACACGTACGCTTCACAGAAATAAGTTAAAAAAAGATTTCTTTTTTGATGCAATTCCTTCAGAGAAAATTTTAGAATTGGCAGAAGTTACCGCTTTAGGGAGGGAAATTTTTGACGATGAGGAGCAGTTTTATTTATGGTTAAACACACCAAGTTTTGCATTGGCAAATTTAAAACCATTAGATCTGTTGACAGATTCCTATGGTAAAGAAATGGTCATGACAGAGTTGCATAAAATAGACCAAGCTATTTTTCTCTAATGGAAGTTTATAGGTTAATAAACAAAAAGCATCCAATAGAATTATCTGGAATTGGTGCAGCAAGATTTGGCGCAAGATGGAATTCAAAAGGAACCGAAATAATTTACACTGCTCAAAGTAGAGCTTTAGCAATGGCGGAAGTTGCAGTACATTTAACATTGGCTACTTTACCAAGTAGTTTTCTAATGATAACCATTCAAATTCCTGATGATATTGAGGTAATTGATTGTAATCAAAAAAAAATAGAAATCGGTTGGAATGAATTTCCAGAAAATACCACCACACAGATTATTGGTGATGAATTTATTCAAAAAAAAGAGTATTGTGTAATGAAAGTTCCATCGGCAGTGGTTAGAGGAGATTTTAATTATTTATTAAATCCTTATCATTCCGATTTTAAAAGAATAAAAATTACTCATCATGAAAATTTCCCTCTTGATAAAAGAATTTTTAAATAAAAAATAAGATGCAGTTAAATACTATCACCGACATTTTTTTTGATTTAGACCATACTCTTTGGGATTTTGATAAAAATTCCATTTTAGCTTTTGATAAAATTTTCAAAGCACATCATCCCACAATTAATACACTCCAATTTATAGAAATTTATGCGCCCATTAACCAATCGTGTTGGAAGTTGTATCAGGTCGATAAGATGACACATGAAGAATTGCGATATGAAAGACTTCGACAATCTTTTGATGCTATAAACTATACAATTTCAGATAAAGAAATTGATAGTATTTCTCATGACTATATTGAATTCTTGCCCGATAATAATCAATTGTTTGAGGGTGCGATTGAAGTTTTAGATTATTTATATCCAAAATATCAATTACATATCATTACCAATGGTTTTGCTGAAGTGCAACAAAGAAAAATGTATCATTCGGGGTTGGAGAAATATTTTCAAACCATCACCAATTCCGAAATGGCTGGAGTAAAGAAACCGCATCGAACTATATTTGAATATGCCATATCTTTGGCTAGTGTTCAAAAAGAGAACGCTATAATGATTGGCGATTGTATTGATGCAGATGTTCGTGGCGCTATGGCTTTTGGAATGCAAGCCATTTTATTTGATGAGAAAGAAATCCATTCTCCCGAAGAAGAAATTATGGTCATTAAACATTTATTAGAATTAAAAAATATATTATAATGAAGAAATTACTTTTGCTACTGATTTTGTTTGTTTCTGTTTCTGCTTTTTCGCAAAGCATAAATGACTATCAATATGTTATTGTTCCTATTAAGTTTGATTTTTTGAAAGAAAATGATAGGTATAATTTGAATACAACAACCAAATTACTTTTGCAGAAATATGGCTTTAAGTCCTATTTGAGTACAGATGAAATTCCTTATGAAGTAATAAACAATCAATGTTCTCATTTAAAAGCATCTTTAGAAGAAAATAATAATATGTTCATGACAAAAGTAAAATTGGTCTTGAAAGATTGTAAAGACAAAGTAGTATTTGAAACCGATTTTGGTAGTAGTAGAAACAAACAATTAGCGCCAGCTTATAATGAAGCTTTGCGGATGGTTTCTAAATCATTTGACACCTTGAACTATAAATATAATGGTACAACAATTACAGAAATTGTATCTGTGGTTCCAATAGTAACTCAAGTACCAATTAGTAATGATAGTGTTTCTAACAATCAGAATAAAAATTCTGAAACATTCTACTTTGCTCAACCCACTACTTATGGTTTTCAAGTGGTTGACAATGAGCCTAAAGTTATAATGAAATTATATACTACTTCTCAAAAGAATGTATTTCTTGGTACAAAAGGTGTGATAAATGGAGTTTTGATTTCAAAAGAAAATCAATGGTTTTTTGAATATTATGAAGGTGGTAAGCTTGTTTCGGAATCAATAAATCTTCGGTTTTAATTTTAAGAACAAACACTTTTTCACCATTAAGAAATTAAGTTTCTCCATTAAGTTTAGTTAAGTCTTAATGAAATTCTTAATTTTCTTAACTTCTTAATGTTAATTTTATCACTGCATACTAATACCCATATTTATCCTTCCAACGATTTTTCAAAAAAGTACGCATTTCGTTTTCCCGAGCATTGTTTCCGGGTTTATAGAAAGCGGTGTTTTTAATTTCATCGGGCAAATATTCCTGTTCAGAAAAGTTATTTTCATAGCTGTGTGAATATTGGTATTCCTCGCCATAACCCAATTCCTTCATCAACTTCGTTGGAGCATTACGCAAATGAATCGGCACTGATAAATCTCCCGTTTGTTTTACTAATTGCTGCGCTTCACCGATAGCCATATAACTTGTGTTACTCTTTGCTGAGGTAGCCAAATAAACAGCACATTGACTTAAAATAATTCTACTCTCGGGATACCCAATAGTTGCCACTGCCTGAAAGGTATTGTTTGCCATAATAAAAGCTGTTGGATTGGCATTGCCAATATCTTCACTTGATAAAATTAACATACGTCGTGCAATAAATTTTACATCTTCGCCACCTTCGATCATTCGGGCTAACCAATACACTGCTCCGTTCGGGTCGCTTCCTCGTATCGATTTTATAAACGCTGATACAATATCATAATGTTGTTCTCCGGTTTTGTCATATAAAACCGTATTTTGTTGAACCAAATCCAAAACTTTTTGATTGGTAATCACAATTTGACCTTCAGGGCTTGCGTTTACGACGAGTTCAAAAATATTTAATAGCTTCCGTCCATCGCCTCCAGAAAGTCGAAGTAACGCTTCGGTTTCCTTCAGTTTTATTTTTTTGGAAGAAATGATTTTGTCTTCGGTAATGGCTCTTTGAAGCAAAGCCAATAAGTCCTCTTTAGAAAACGGATTTAAAACATACACCTGACAACGTGACAAAAGCGCTGGAATAACTTCAAAACTTGGGTTTTCGGTGGTGGCACCAATTAATGTTATCCAGCCTTTTTCGACAGCAGCCAAGAGTGAATCCTGTTGCGATTTGCTAAACCGATGAATCTCATCAATAAACAAAATTGGATTTTTTGCAGTGAATAATCCACCACTTTGTTTGGCTTTATCAATCACATCGCGAATGGCCGCCACGCCACTATTAATAGCACTCAATTCATAAAACGGACGATTGCTTTGTTTGGCAATTATTTGTGCTAAAGTGGTTTTTCCTGTGCCGGGAGAACCCCAAAAAATCATAGACGGAATAATGCCACGTTCAATTTGTTGAGTCAATGAGCCATTTTCACCCACAAGATGTAATTGACTGATATAATCGGCTAAAACTTCAGGCCTGATGCGTTCGGCAAGTGGTGCTTCCATGTTGTAAATTTATACTATTTTTTTAAAAAAGCTTAACCACTAAGAGCACAAATATTTTCACGAAGCACACTAAGCATTGAGAACTTTGTGCCTTCTTTGTGAACTTCGTGGTTAAAACTAAAACAAACTGACAAATTAGCATTGCTTTTATTTTGGTTGTATTTTTGACTAGAGCAAAAAGTATTTTTTTTCCAATGAACGATTATCATCATTTTAAGTTTACACCATCGGTTTGGCTAGTTCCAGTAATTATTCTTATAATAATGTGGTTCATTTTCTTTTTTGAAAATAGTTTCAATGTTGATTTGACTTCTCACGGAATTTTACCAAGAACGGTTTCAGGTTTGCAAGGCGTAATTTTTAGTCCGTTTCTTCATGGAAGTTTGAATCATATAGCCAACAATTCCATTCCCTTATTTATTCTGACAACGGCATTAATTTATTTCTATAGAGATATTTCATTAAAAGTATTATTCTATGGCATTTTACTTTCCGGATTGATTACATGGGTAATTGGAAGAGAATCGTATCACATTGGTGCCAGTAGTTTAATTTATGTATTGGTTTCTTTTATTTTTTTTAAAGGCATGATGACACAATATTATCGCTTAATGGCGTTGTCATTAACAGTTGTGATGTTTTATGGAGGAATGGTTTGGTATGTTTTTCCTGATGTGGATAATACCATTTCGTGGGAAGGTCATTTGGCGGGATTGATCACAGGTTTTGGATTTGCTGCCTATTTCAAAACTCCCGATTATGTTACAGCAATTCAATATCCTTGGGAAAAGCCTGATTTTAATCCAGAAGAGGATAGGTTTATGAAGCACTTTGATGAAAACGGAAATTTTGTCAATACACAAAAAGAGGAAGAGAAAGGTGAACAAGATAATTCAACAGCAACATTCAATTATGTATATGATTTTAAAGAGAATACTGATTTAAACCATTAAGAAATTAAGTTTCACTATGTCTTATTTAACTTAATTTCTTAATGGTTTAAAAAAGAGAAATATTTATAGTCTTTGACGAACAGTTTCATAAAGAAAAGCACCACAGGCAACAGAAACATTAAGTGAACCTATGCTTCCAAACATTGGCAGTTTTGCTTTTTCATCTACAATTTTTAAAACTGATGGATTGATTCCTCGGTCTTCACTACCCATTATAATTGCAACAGGTTCGTTAAGGGAAATATCATAAATGTTTTGATCTGTTTTTTCGGTAGCAGCAACGGTTTTTATGCCGCTTCCTTGAAGATAGAAAATGGCGTCTTTTATGTGATCTACTTTACAAATGGGCACATTAAAAACGGCTCCAGCAGAAGTTTTCACTGTGTCGCCATTTACGGGAGCAGAACCTGTTTTTTGAACAATGATTCCATCAACGCCGGTGCATTCTGCAGTTCTAATAATAGCACCAAAATTACGAGCATCACTTAACTGGTCTAGAATTAAGAAAAGTGGAATTTTGCCGCTTTCGACTAAGCTATCAACGAGCGTTTCTAGCTTTACAAAGCTTATAGGAGCGATAGTGGCTACAGCACCTTGATGGTTGTTTGGAGTCAATCGGTTTAATTTTTCAACAGGAACATACGAGAAATTGACGCTATTTTTCTTCATCGCCTTCATTAATTCCTGCATTAACTCGCTTTGCGCATCGGATTGTATGAAGACTTTATCGATTGCTGCACCCGCACTAATGGCTTCTATAATAGCTCTAATTCCAAATATTTGGTTTTCTTTTTCCATGGCGCAAAGATATAAAAAAACCACCCCGTTTTTTGGAACGGGATGGTTTGTTTAGGTTAAAAAACTAATTACTTTTTTCTTTTGGATTTTCCTTTTATATTAAAGTTACCATACCTTCCTTGGAAAACAGTGGTGTTATTTACATCGGTTATTGTATAAACAGTGCCGCTCTTTACAATAGTATAAATAACTGCTGCATTAGAATTTCCATTTGCTAAACCACCATCTTGCATTGGAAAAAAAGTAGAAATGTCTAGCGTTGTATTGAAAGTGGTTCCTTGTTTTATAAATGTAATGTTAGCAGGAATATTTACATTTTCTATATAACCAAAAGTATCCCATAAACTAGCCGCTAAATAATACGTTCCGTCTGCTGCTGTAGCTGTGTTGATGGTGATACTCTCTGGGCAATTACTATAACTGTCGTCAATGATATTCAAATTTGTATCGTACAATTCAAGGTCCATATCTAAATCACAATTGGCGATTTCATCACCACCAGACATAAAAGTACCATCCCAATTTAATCGTATGCTTAAATCATCAGAAACCGAATTTTGAATAGTGACATTATAAAACAACTCATTTACAGTACCTAATAATGTTCTGTTTGAAATTACTTTAAGTCTTAAAACTTCATCGGCTTCATTAAAGTCATCAAGAATTGTGGAGATATTTACACTGTATTCTGTTGTATAAGCAGGGATTTCAAAGATATAACCCACTGGGCCTCCATTTTCTTCAATAGCCACACAATCAGGATCATTACTTCTGCATCCTGGAATTACGTAATCATCTTGGTCTGTTGCGCTACTTTCGTCTAACATAACTAAACGATACTGTATTGGTTTGTTTATAGCTTTGTCAAGTTTAAATTTTAGTACAGCATCTGTTCCTTCCGATACAGTTATTGAAGTATCTCCATTAGCAGTTAACTCTGGTTTTTCTTTTTTTCCTAAATTTTCTTCTTCATTACAGGCTATAGAAAATATTCCTAAAAACAGCAATGATACTAAGAGATATATATAATTTGATATTTTTTTCATAATAATTTTTTTAGAGTTTTGTATAAACAGCTGTAAAATATCTTCGAGTTACTCCAGCAGAGAATCCTCTAATCGAGTAGTTCATCGTGATAGAGGTCACTTCACCAGTAATAGGGTCAAGTGTAACTAATCCGGCATCTTCATCGCCTTCTACAAGATTGGAGTAATAATCGCCTAAATTTTGCTCATCTATAGCAATAGATTGGCAAACATCTTTAAAAATGAACCCATTTCTTGGTGCACCATCATTGGTTAAATCATCATACGGACCTGTACTTGAAGTTTCATAAACGCCTAAGGCTAATTCTGTGATTACTTCATTTGGGAAATTATAAACGACTCCATTGTCTTCTCTGGTAACCACTAAAGAATAGGTGCCTGCTAAATCAGATTCACATTTGGCAATGGTTATAGTGATGGTTTTTTTATCATCTGCAACCACTACTCCTGCAGGAACTGGTTGTCCTAAATTGATAATGATTGTTTTAGGAACATTTCCTGGCAGCACGCTTGGGTTAATTGTGAATGGGAGTTTTACAAAACTAGAACCTGCTTCAAGGGTTACATTTCCACCAGTTGCATTGATAGTATAATCAGTTCCTAAAATTGCAGTACTCGTTACATCAATAGAAAAAGGGATCGAAATATCAGCATCTGATGTTGTACCATCACTACCTCCAACTAGGTCTATCGGTTCAAAAACTTGAACTGGGTCGACATCATTATCAGTATAGATATATGATGATTGTGAATTCTTAAATCCAACGATAAGATCACCTGTACTATTGTTTTCTACATCATCCTTAACACAGGATATTGCAATAGCAAAGGTTAAAATTGTTAAGAATATTATATTTATTTTTTTCATATTTATTTTTATTATTGGTTCCAAAATATTTTACTTGTGAAAGCTTCAGATTCATTCTGTTGCGGAACATTTGCAGTATTACCTGCAATTTCAGAGCTTGGGTATAATAAACGAATTGGTCTTGTTGAACCTGGTGCTACTGTTGAAAGTGGCACATGACTCGGAAAACCTGTTCTTGTATTTTCAATCCAAATTTCTCCCCCGTTAATACCGTTTAATGCAATCCATTTTTGATTGATTATGGCATGAATTTCATTTCCTGTAGAACCATTCCATCCTATTAGATTGGTTGCTTGGCTATAATAAGTAACCGCTTGAGCAGTAGTTAAACCTAACAACTTAAACGATTCGGTAATACCACTTTCATACAAACTTTTTGCAGAACCAGTTAAATAACCTCTTTGTACTGCTTCTGCTTGCAATAATAAACTCTCGGTGGCGGTAAATACCAAGCCGTCTTGTGATGAGTCTTGCAATAAACCGGGACCAACATGCGAAACCGGATAGTTTGTAGAGGTATTCAACACATCGCCTTGTTGATGACCATTGTAATCATTACCACCAGGAGCAGATGTAGCAGAGTATATTCTAGTCAATCTGGGGTCATTAGTGGTTTGTAAATAGCTTACAGTATATTTAGTTGCAGCGGTAGAGGACCAGTTATTTTTATAAGTATCATTTATAGTTAAAAACATTGCTGCAAATCCGTTTTGTTTATTTGTAGCTGCGCTAAACCCAGGGTTAATGGTTACATTATCATTTGGCCCTAAAAATTGAGCACCGCTACTTTGTAATTCAGCCATTTCTGAGGAAATATAAGCTGATGAAGCCGTTCTTTTGCATTCTCTTAAAAGTATTCTTAGTTTAAGTGTATTGGCAAATTTTTTCCACATTTGCATATCACCACCAAGCATTACATCATTTTCTCCAGGATTGTACGTGCCAGCAGGTGCATTGTCTATCAAAGTAACAGCTTCCTCTAATTGTACCACTAAATCTCTATAAATAGTTAAGGCATCGTCGTATTTTGGAGTCAAATTATCACCTCTTTTATGTGCCTCCGTGTATGGAATGTTTCCGTATAAATCTACTAAATATTGGAAATAAAATGATTTCAATATTTTAGCAATGGCTTTATAATTGTTATATCCGGGTTTCGTTGTGTTTTGTATGAACGTATAATTTGAAGTTCTTAAATATAGATTTTCAAAAACACCTGAATAGAAATCAGAAGTTACATTATACGTGTGTTCATTAAAATAGTAACTTGAATTGGATGCACCGACATCTCTAGTCCAGTTATTCATCATTAAATTACCCAATTGGTTCATATTGTCTTGAACTGCATTTGGATTAAACTCAGATACATATCCAGCCAATACACCATAAGTATACACTTGAGTTGCGGCGAGAACGATTTCAGGATTTACATTTTCAGATGAAGGATTATTAGGGTCTTCATTTACATCAAGAAAATCATCACACGATTGTAAAGAAGTTCCGATTAATAAGCCACACAATATTTTTTTATATATATTTTTCGTTTTCATTTGTATTAAAAAGTTATATTAATATTGAAGCCATATGTTCTTGTTGGTGGTGCTTGACCTCCGGTGCTTAAACCAACGTTATTTCCTGTGGTAAACGAAAATTCAGGGTCGGTATAGTTTCTATTCTGTTTAGGAAGTATCATAAATACGTTTCGTGCATTAAGTCCTAGAGACAATCCATCAATGTGCAAATTCTTCAATATTTTATCTGAGAATGAATAAGATAACGCAAGCTCTCTACATTTAAAAGCAGTAGCATCCAAAACAAAATTTTCATCAATTTCTCTATAAATTCCAGTAAAATAATCTTGATTACCCGAAGTAGTTACACTCGTGTTTTGAGTAAATACACCAGGTGATGTTTCGATAACGGAATTAGGAAAAATAAAAGGATCTCTTCCGTTTTGAGCCGTAACTATATCAGAACCATTTTGTATCAAACCATCTTTAACGCCGGCATAAAAAACATGACCTGTTCTATAATCAAAAACGCCAGTAAGTTTTAAATTTTTATATCTAATATTGGTTGTGATTCCAAGAATGTAGTCTGGAGTTGTTTTGCCTAGTTTTACGTTTGTTGCTTTTAGTGGGTCTCCAGTTGCGGCGTCTATAACCACATTACCATTATCATCTCTTTGGTAACCTGTTCCGACAAGCATAGGAAACTGTTCTCCTCTAATAGCAGCAATTCCAGCCGTTCCAAGGTATTGTCCAACAGCAATTTGATTAGATTCTTTAGTTACTTTTGTTACATCGGTTCTAAAAGTACTATAGCCAATTCTGAAATCCCAAGTAAAGTCTTCTGTTTTGAAAGGTATGACACCAAGGTCTAATTCGCCACCTTTCGAAATAGTTTCACCCACATTTATGGTTGCGGAGTTGACACCTGAGGCTGTAGAGGGAGAAATTCCGATAATTTGATCACTGTTTTGAGATCTAAAATAACTCGCATCAAAAGTAATTCTTCTGTTAAAGAATTCTAAATTCATATTGAATTCAAAAGTAGTGGTGAGTTCTGGAATTAAGTCAGGATCTGCAATAGATATTTCTTGAACAAAACTATTGATTGAATAAGGAAATCCTGCCGAGAGTGCGCTTTCAAATAGGTTATTAGTTTCATAGGCATCAATACTACTATTTCCTACTGCTACCAATCCGGCAGAAAACTTTGCATGCGTAAGTGTTTTGCCTCCAAAATTAGGAAAAGCAAGAGTAGGTATAAAAGAAACCCCTGCACTTGGGTAGAAGCTAGGTTTTTTGATTACTGACCACCAATCTTTTCTTGCAGTTAAGTTCAAAAATAAATAGTCTTTATACCCTAAATCAACATTCGCAAAATAAGAATAACTTCTATCTCTTGATTTAGAATCGGAAGGAATAGCATTTCCTGTAATATTTGTAATATTATACAATCCTGGTATTACTAATTTTTCTCCTTTAACTGATAAAGAATTAAATTCTCTATTTTGTACATTATTTCCAACATTTGCTTTAAAAGTCAAGTCTTTCGTTAATTCATAATTAAAATTTATCAATAAATCGCCATACAAAATTCTTGAATTGCTATTCCCAACTTCGTAGGATGAAACATAGTCAAAAGGAGAATCCCAATAGACAACCTCTGTTTTATAGCCATTGAAGAATTCTACTCTATTGAAAGAAGTACTTCTGTAACTGGCTCTATAGGTAGCACTAATATTTTTGTTGAATTCATAGTTTAATTCACCAACACCTTCAAAAGTTTGCCCTTTATTTGAAATTCTTTCGTTTTTCAGTTTCCAATAAGGACTTAACTCCCAATAGGTCCAGTGTGTAGCGTTGTCAGGATTGCTAAATAATTGTACAGGCACGTTAACCGGAACTTGAACTAAAGCGCCATATATAGAACCTTCT
This sequence comes from Flavobacterium sp., assembly GCF_044369455.1. Classification (GTDB taxonomy): domain Bacteria; phylum Bacteroidota; class Bacteroidia; order Flavobacteriales; family Flavobacteriaceae; genus Flavobacterium. The sequence goes on from NZ_JBIPLW010000003.1 coordinate 115,683, forward strand.
ACACCTCCAGCCGTATTTTGATTGCTAGTGGTATAGGTTGCATTTCCGTTAAAACTCCATTTTCCCACTTTTTTCCCTGCGCTTAAATAAAAGTTATTCTTTGTAAATTGGTCTCCCGGAATAATACCATCCGTTTTTTGATTTCCGAGGGTAAAATTTAAATAACTATTTTCATCACCAGTGGCTATCGCAATTGAGTTTAGAAGCGTGCTTCCATCAGTAAAAAATGGTTTGTAGTTATCTTTGATAAATGAATAGGGAAGTAGTGTTTGTTCTAAACCAGTGGGTTGCAATGAACCATCAAGTTCTGCACCCCAATTCGTGTTCTCGGTAAAATCTTGAGCACCTTGATAGCCTTGACCAAATCGGTTTTGAAGTATAGGGAACATTGATGCCTCTTCCGCAGTAAACGTTGTGTTCAGCGTAATTTTAAATTTTTCAGTATTTTTAGTACCTCTTTTTGTGGTTACAATAATGACACCGTTAGCTCCATCTTTACCATATAATGCAGATCCATTTGCCCCTTTCATTACGTTTACAGATTCAATAATTTCAGGGTTTAATTCAGTGAAAGCTTGTGCCGTAGATATTACTCCGTTAATTACAATTAGCGCTTCGTTGTTATTTGAAATAGATCTAAACCCGCGCAGTTGTATTCTTGTTTGTGGGTTTACACCGTTGTTTATGGTGTTGATTTGTAAACCTGATACTTTTCCAACCAAACCAAGTGCCGCGTTTGTAGCCTTGGCTTGATTTAATTCGGCTGACTTAACTAATTGAGTTGCTGTAGTAATTTCATTAGGCTTTCTTTTGATACCTAAAGCGGTTACAACTAATCCTTCTAATTCGATAGCGTCATCCTTCATTTTTACCGTAATAGTTGTAGATGAAGCAACTATTTCCTGTGTTTTCAACCCTACGAAATTGAAAATTAATGTAGCGGTTGAAGAAGCTTTTATCGAAAACTTACCTTCAAAATCGGTTTGTGTTCCAACATTACTTCCTTTAACTAAAACATTTACACCGGGTAGTGGTTGGTTAGACACGTCCATTACAGTACCTGTAACCATCCTTTCTTGTGCAAAAGAGATTTGCACCAACAACGCTATGAACAGCGTTAGGAATCCATTTAACTTTGTTTTCATTATTTATTTGGTTATAATTAGTGAAACCAAATATCTTAAAAAAATCTTAAAAATCCTAATGAAATGTTAAAAGAAAAAGGGTAAAGTTTGTCGACCATTAAAAGCTTGCTTTAAAGCTAATATGTACAATAGAGTTGGAAAGTTTTATTGCTTGATTGTTGGGGCTACCGTTGGCATAAACAATATTAAACAATCCGTTTTTGGAAAGTAGTCCAAAGCCAAATCCAATACCGAGAAGATTTTGATTGCTATTTGAAGTTTTGTCTTGGATGTAGGCATAATCAATAATTGAATGCACATATAAACCAGGTGAAAGTATATATCTATATTCAGATAATAAAGCACTAAATACATTTCCTTGAAGGCTGTTTTCGATAAATCCACGAATAGAATTTATTCCGCCAAATCGCTGTAATTCATTTACAATGTAATTCCCACTTTGGAGATAAAAATTTTGAGATTTAATATTGACACTATTTTTTTCGTTTAAATAGAAGTTATGTTTCAAAAACAAACTGCCAAAAAACTGATTGTCTGATAGTATTTTAGAGTCTCTTTTTCCAGTTCCTATTTTAAAATCAAAGTGCGTTTTTTCAGGAAAAAGAAAATCATCAGTCTTGAAATCTAGAAATTCAAATGACGTCGTTAAAAAGGAATTGTTAAAGTCGCTTAAACTAGAAGAATTCACATTTTGAATATCGCTCGATTCTGTCGATTGATAGCCTAAATATAATCGAGAATTGTAATTAAAATAATACCCCAAATCGATTCCAGTTTTTGTATTTTGAAAAGTGCTGTCTTGCTTAAAAATATTCAATTCTGCTTTTATTCCTATGGGGCTTTTTAAGATGTAGGGAAGCTCAACTCCCAAATTGAATGTTTTTTGATCTTGACCGTTGCTTTTCCAATACAAGGATAGTTTTTCACCAGAATTTAGAATATTATTCAATACCAAGTCCAGATAGCCACTAAAAATAAGTTTTTTATTTTCATCATTATTGAAACCAATAAAACCATCAAAAGTATTTGGTTTCGTTTTTTCTAAATAAACATATATTTTAGTTGAATCTTTGGTAAAAAGGATTTCTGGGAATTTGCTTTGTTTGACAAATCGGAATTTCTCAATTTCATTATACAATCGCTCTAAGTTTTTTTGATTGAAGACCTTATTGCGGTATAACCGAATCAGATTTTTTTTATGCCCAATAGGAAACTTATCATACCCATTAATTACAATATCATTTACTTTCCTTTTTATTGCTTTGGTAATTGATAAGTCCGCTTTTAGAAAGTCATTATTTTTTTGAATATTAATAAGTTTTACTTTTGCCATTGAAAAACCATTACTTTCTAATTTTTTTAAAATTGTATTTAAGAATAATTCGCTTTCTTCAAACGGAAGAATTAATGTGTCATTTTTGATTTCATATAAACTACTTATGTTTTCTTGAAATTCTTTACCAATAAATAGGTGTATTGTTTTTACTTTTTTACCAAGACTATATTTAAAACTAAAGCTTGAGTCGTTGGGTTTGGAGTTTTCTATGAGCTGAGATTCTGTATATCCTTTATTATTCAGTTTTTCATAAAAAGAATTATTTTCATCAATAATAGATTTAGTGTTTTTGTGCTTTACTAAATAGCCAAGACTGTCAATAATTTTTGTTTCTCTTTCGTTTTGTCCCACAATTTTCATTTGAAATTCTTGTGCAGAAAGATTCCAAATGTTGATAAGTAGTACAAAGGGGATTAAAATCTTATTCAAGTCTATTTAAGTTTGGATAAAAATAACGCAAAAAAATTGTTTTTATTGTTGTTTGTGGAATCTAAAAATAATTTGTCTTATATAGCCATTGGCAGTACTTTAATTTTATAAATACACAAACTTTATCGCAAATCTTTATCTCATTATAATACAAATATTTAATTGATAAAAAAATTAATTAATTACGATTTGTTTCATTGAAAATAATTACTACATTTGCAACCCCTAAAAAAGCGGGAATTAATAAAATAAAGAAAAATTAGTATTTAATTATGCCAACAATTCAACAATTAGTAAGAACAGGAAGAACTCAAATCACTAAGAAGAGTAAATCGGTTGCTTTAGATTCTTGTCCTCAAAGAAGAGGTGTTTGTACGCGTGTTTACACTACTACTCCAAAAAAACCAAACTCTGCTATGCGTAAAGTTGCGCGTGTACGTTTGACGAATGGAAATGAAGTAAATGCATACATCCCAGGAGAAGGACACAATCTACAAGAGCACTCGATAGTATTAGTGCGAGGCGGAAGGGTAAAAGATTTACCAGGAGTTAGATACCACATTGTGCGTGGTGCGCTTGATACATCAGGTGTAGCAGGAAGAACACAAAGAAGATCTAAGTACGGTGCAAAACGCCCAAAAGAAGCAAAAAAGTAATTTAAAAACTTTTAAAGTAAAGACATGAGAAAAAGAGCGGCAAAGAAAAGACCACTTTTACCAGATCCAAAATTTAACGATCAGTTAGTAACACGTTTTGTAAACAACTTAATGTGGGATGGTAAGAAATCGACAGCTTTCAAAGTATTTTATGATGCTATGGAAATTGTAGAAACAAAAAAGAACAATGATGAAAAATCGTCATTAGAAGTATGGAAAGATGCTTTAACAAACGTTATGCCTCACGTAGAAGTACGCAGTCGTAGAGTTGGTGGAGCTACATTCCAAATTCCTATGCAAATTCGTCCAGACAGAAAAATTTCTATGGCCATGAAGTGGATGATACTTTATGCTCGTAGAAGAAACGAGAAATCGATGTCAGGTAAATTAGCTTCTGAAATTTTAGCTGCGGCCAAAGAAGAAGGTGCCGCTGTTAAAAAGAGAATGGACACTCACAAAATGGCAGAAGCAAATAAAGCATTCTCTCACTTCAGATTTTAATATTTAAGAAATGGCTAGAGATCTAAAATTTACAAGAAATATCGGAATTGCGGCTCACATTGATGCTGGTAAAACAACAACAACGGAGCGTATATTATTCTATACCGGAAAATCACATAAAATTGGTGAAGTACACGATGGTGCTGCAACAATGGACTGGATGGCACAAGAGCAGGAAAGAGGTATAACCATTACTTCTGCTGCTACTACTTGTGAATGGAGTTTTCCAACGGAACAAGGTAAACCATTACCAACTTCTCAGGATTATCACTTTAATATTATTGATACCCCGGGACACGTTGACTTTACCGTAGAGGTAAACCGTTCCTTACGTGTACTGGATGGATTAGTTTTCTTATTTTCTGCTGTTGATGGTGTGGAACCACAATCAGAAACTAACTGGAGATTGGCTGATCAATATAGAGTTCCGCGTATGGGATTCGTAAACAAAATGGACCGTCAGGGTTCTAACTTCTTAATGGTTTGTCAACAAGTTCGAGACATGTTAAAGTCTAACGCTGTTGCGATTACATTACCAATAGGTGAGGAAAATGACTTTAAAGGAGTGGTAGATTTAGTTAAAAATCAAGCTATTGTATGGCATGATGAAACACTAGGAGCTACTTTTGATATTGTGCCTATCCCAGAGGATATGCTTGCGGAAGTTAAAGAATACAGATCAATCCTTATTGAAGCAGTTGCTGATTATGATGAAAACCTTTTAGAGAAATTCATGGAAGATGAAAACTCTATCACTGAGGAAGAAATCAACACAGCATTAAGAGCTGCAACTATGGATATGGCTATCATTCCTATGATTGCAGGATCTTCATTTAAAAATAAAGGTGTTCAATTCATGTTGGATGCTGTATGTAAATATTTACCATCTCCTTTAGATAAAGAAGGTATTGAAGGAATTCATCCTGATGATGCTGATTTATTAGAGGAAGATCAGGTTAAAATCTTACGTCGTCCTGATGTAAAAGAGCCGTTCGCAGCTTTAGCATTTAAAATTGCTACTGACCCTTATGTTGGTCGTTTAGCTTTCTTCCGTGCGTATTCAGGTCGTTTGGATGCAGGTTCATACATCTTGAACACACGTTCAGGAAACAAAGAAAGAATTTCTCGTATCTACCAGATGCACGCTAACAAACAAAACCCAATCGATTATATCGAAGCAGGTGATATTGGCGCAGCAGTTGGATTTAAGGATATCAAGACTGGAGATACTATGTGTGATGAAAAACACCCAATTATTCTTGAGTCAATGAAATTCCCAGCGCCGGTAATTGGTATCGCTATTGAGCCAAAAACTAAAGCTGACGTTGATAAAATGGGTATGGCTTTGGCAAAACTAGCTGAAGAGGATCCAACGTTTACAGTAAGAACTGACGAAGCTTCAGGTCAAACGATTATTTCAGGAATGGGTGAGTTACACTTAGACATCCTTGTAGATCGTATGAAACGTGAATTCAAAGTTGAAGTAAACCAAGGTGAGCCTCAAGTTGAATATAAAGAAGCTTTCACAAAATCTGCTCAACATAGAGAAACATATAAGAAACAATCTGGTGGACGCGGTAAATTCGGTGATATCGTATTTATTCTTGAGCCTGCTGATCTAGTGGATGGTAAAACTCCTGTTGGTTTACAGTTTGTCAATGCCGTAAAAGGGGGTAACGTTCCTAAAGAATATATTCCTTCTGTTGAAAAAGGTTTCCGTGAAGCTATGAAAACGGGTCCTTTAGCAGGATACCAAGTTGATAGTTTAAAAGTTACTTTATTAGACGGATCTTTCCACCCTGTGGATTCTGATGCGCTTTCTTTTGAATTAGCAGCAAGAATGGGGTACAGAGAAGTAGCAAAAGCAGCTGGAGCTGTTATTCTTGAGCCTATCATGAAAATGGAAGTTATTACACCAGAAGAAAACATGGGAGATATCGTAGGTGATATCAACCGTCGTAGAGGTCAGGTAAATGACATGGGTGACAGAAATGGTGCGAAAACTATCAAGGCTGATGTGCCTTTATCTGAAATGTTTGGTTATGTAACAACATTAAGAACATTATCTTCAGGAAGAGCAACTTCTACAATGGAATTTTCACACTACGAACAAACTCCTTCAAATATTTCTGAGGAAGTAATCAAAAAAGCAAAAGGTAACGCTTAATTCTTATCAAGATGAGTCAAAAAATTAGAATAAAATTAAAGTCTTACGATCATATGTTGGTTGATAAATCAGCAGAGAAAATCGTAAAAACTGTGAAAAGCACAGGTGCTGTTGTAACAGGTCCTATTCCGTTACCTACGCACAAAAAAATATTTACTGTATTGCGTTCTCCTCACGTTAACAAAAAAGCGAGAGAACAATTTCAAGTAAGTTCGTATAAAAGATTGTTGGATATTTATTCTTCATCTTCAAAAACTATTGATGCTCTTATGAAATTAGAGTTACCTAGTGGTGTTGAAGTAGAGATTAAAGTATAAGCATAGTACTAAGTAAAGAGTATTAAGTATTAAGATTTTTGTCTTAGTACTTAATACTTAATTATTAATACTGAAAAAAAGTAAACAAGTAATAATTATAAATAGTTTAATATGTCTGGGTTAATTGGAAGAAAAATCGGCATGACTAGCATTTTCGATGAAAACGGGAAGAACATTCCTTGTACAGTAATCGAAGCTGGCCCTTGTGTCGTTACCCAAGTCAGAACCAATGAGGTTGACGGGTATTCAGCTCTTCAACTTGGTTTCGATGACAAAGCAGAAAAACACGCCACTAAAGCTGACTTAGGTCACTTTAAAAAAGCGGGAACATCTGCCAAGAAAAAAGTCGTTGAATTCCAAGGATTTGAAGATAATTACAAATTAGGTGACAACATCACCGTGGAAGTATTCAGCGAAGGAGAATTTGTTGATGTACAAGGTGTATCAAAAGGTAAAGGTTTTCAAGGTGTTGTAAAACGTCACGGTTTTGGTGGTGTTGGACAAGCTACACATGGTCAACACAACCGTTTGAGAGCGCCAGGTTCTGTAGGAGCTTCTTCTTATCCATCACGTGTATTCAAAGGAATGCGTATGGCAGGAAGAATGGGAGGAGATAATGTGAAAGTACAAAATCTTAGAGTTTTAAAAGTAGTGGCTGAAAAGAACCTACTTGTTGTTAAAGGAGCTATTCCTGGATGCAAAAACTCTTTCGTAATCATTCAGAAGTAATGGAAGTAAAAGTTTTAGATAAAACAGGAAAAGATACTGGGAGAAAAGTGCAACTTTCTGATTCAGTTTTCGCAATCGAGCCAAATAATCATGCGGTTTATCTTGATGTTAAACAATATTTAGCAAATCAAAGACAAGGAACACACAAAGCTAAAGAAAGAGCTGAAGTTGCTGGTTCTACTCGTAAGATTAAAAAACAAAAAGGTACCGGTACCGCTCGTGCTGGTAGTGCAAAGAATCCTTTATTCAAAGGTGGAGGTACCGTTTTTGGACCGCGTCCAAGAAGTTATTCTTTCAAATTGAATAAAAGTTTAAAGCGATTAGCTAGAAAATCTGCATTCTCTATTAAAGCAAAAGAATCAAATATAGTAGTTGTTGAAGACTTCAATTTTGAAACACCAAACACTAAAAATTTCATCAATGTTTTGAAAGCATTGGGGTTAGAAAACAAAAAATCTTTGTTTGTGTTGGGTGAATCAAATAAAAATGTATATTTGTCGTCACGTAATTTGAAAGCATCTAGCGTTGTAACCAACTCAGAATTAAGCACTTATGCGATATTAAACGCAAATAACTTAGTTCTTTCAGAGGGTTCTTTAGAAGGAATTGTTGAAAATTTAAGTAAATAACAGGCCATGAGTATCATAATTAAACCTATCATAACAGAAAAAATTACCAAAGAAGGTGAGGTTTTCAATCGTTTTGGTTTTGTTGTTGACAAAAAAGCCAACAAAGTTCAAATTAAGAAAGCCATAGAGGCTGCTTATGGAATTACTGTTGTTGATGTGAACACGATGAACTATAGAGCTGATAGAACTACTAAATATACTAAAAGTGGTTTGATCAGCGGAAAAACAAATGCTTACAAAAAAGCAATTGTTCAAGTAAAAGAAGGAGAAACAATAGATTTTTATAATAATATCTAATAGAAAATGTCAGTTAGAAAATTAAAACCTATTACCCCTGGTCAGCGTTTTAGAGTTGTGAATGGTTTTGACGCCATCACGACTGATAAGCCGGAGCGCTCTTTGTTAGCACCGATAAAAAACTCAGGAGGTAGAAATAGTCAAGGAAAGATGACCATGCGTTATACAGGCGGTGGACATAAACAAAGGTATCGTATGATTGATTTCAAAAGAACTAAAGTTGGAATTCCAGCTACTGTCAAATCAATTGAATATGATCCAAATAGAACTGCTTTTATCGCATTATTGTGGTATGCAGATGGTGAGAAAACATATATTGTGGCTCAAAACGGTTTGCAAGTAGGGCAGACAGTTGTGTCTGGAGAAGGTGCGGCTCCTGAAATTGGAAATACTTTGTCATTGAGCAAAATTCCATTGGGGACTGTAATTTCATGTATCGAATTGCGACCAGGACAAGGAGCAGTAATTGCTCGTTCTGCTGGAACATTTGCTCAATTAATGGCAAGAGACGGAAAGTATGCTACAATCAAAATGCCATCAGGTGAAACAAGATTAATCTTGTTGACATGTTCGGCAACTATTGGAGCGGTTTCTAACTCTGACCACCAATTGATTGTATCTGGAAAAGCAGGTAGAACAAGATGGTTAGGAAGAAGACCAAGAACAAGACCAGTTGCAATGAACCCTGTTGATCACCCAATGGGTGGTGGAGAAGGACGTTCTTCAGGAGGTCACCCACGTTCTAGAAAAGGTCTTCCTGCCAAAGGGTATAGAACTCGTTCTAAAGTGAACCCGAGTAATAAGTATATTGTTGAACGCAGAAAGAAATAATTAGATAGACATGGCACGTTCATTAAAAAAAGGACCTTTTGTACACTATAAATTAGATAAGAAAGTTCAAGAAAATATTGCTGGTGGAAATAAAGGTGTTGTAAAGACTTGGTCTAGAGCATCCATGATTACTCCAGATTTTGTTGGGCAAACAATTGCAGTACACAATGGTCGTCAATTTGTTCCAGTTTATGTAACTGAGAACATGGTAGGACACAAATTAGGAGAGTTTTCACCAACTAGATCTTTTAGAGGTCACGCTGGAGCAAAAAATAAAGGTAAAAAATAAGAAGCAATGGGAGTTCGTAAAAGAGAAACAGCAGATGCGAGAAAAGAGGCTAATAAGTCGATTGCTTTCGCGAAATTGAATAACTGCCCTACTTCACCTAGAAAAATGCGCTTAGTAGCAGACTTGGTAAGAGGTCAGAAAGTGGAAAGAGCTTTAAATATTTTAAGATTTAGCTCAAAAGAAGCTTCAAGAAAATTAGAGAAATTAGTATTGTCTGCCATCAACAATTGGGAGCAGAAAAATGCAGAAGGAAACGTTTCTGAAGCTGGCTTATTTATAAAAACTATCACAGTAGATGGTGGAATGATGTTGAAAAGACTTCGTCCAGCGCCACAAGGAAGAGCACACAGAATTAGAAAACGTTCTAACCACGTTACTATCGTATTAGGACAATTAGATAACACACAAGCAAATTAAGTAAGATGGGACAAAAGACAAATCCAATAGGAAACAGACTTGGGATCATCAGAGGATGGGATTCAAACTGGTATGGTGGAAATGATTACGGTGACAAAATCGCTGAAGATTATAAAATCAGAAAGTACATTCATGCTCGTTTATCAAAAGCTAGTGTATCAAAAGTAATCATCGAGAGAACTTTGAAACTTGTAACCGTTACTATCACTACTGCTAGACCTGGTATTATTATCGGGAAAGGTGGTCAAGAGGTAGACAAGTTAAAAGAAGAACTTAAGAAAGTTACTGACAAAGAGGTTCAAATTAACATCTTTGAAATTAAAAGACCGGAATTAGATGCCTATTTAGTTGGAACTAGTATTGCGCGTCAAATCGAAAGCCGTATATCATACAGAAGAGCCATTAAAATGGCTATCGCAGCGGCAATGCGTATGAATGCAGAGGGTATTAAAGTTTTGATTTCTGGTCGTTTGAACGGAGCTGAAATGGCACGTTCGGAACAATTCAAAGAAGGTAGAATTCCTCTATCAACTTTCAGAGCTGATATTGATTATGCTTTGGCTGAAGCACATACTACTTATGGTAGAATGGGTATCAAAGTATGGATCATGAAAGGTGAGGTTTATGGAAAAAGAGATCTTTCTCCACTCGTAGGCATGGACAAAAAACAAGCTGGGCAAGGTGGTAGTAAAGGTGTAGATTCTCCAAGAGGAGACAGAAAACCTTTTAATAAGGATAGAAAACCTGCGGGAGACCGTAAAAGAAAGTAAATTTTTAAATTAAAGAAAAATGTTACAGCCTAAAAGAACAAAATACCGTAAGGTACAGAAGGGTAAAATGAAAGGAAATGCTCAAAGAGGGCACGAACTTTCTAGTGGAATGTTTGGAATTAAATCTGTACACGAAAACGGAATGTTTTTAACTTCACGTCAAATAGAAGCTGCGCGTATTGCCGCAACTAGATATATGAAAAGAGAAGGTCAATTATGGATCAATATTTTCCCAGATAAACCAATAACTAAAAAGCCTCTTGAGGTACGTATGGGTAAAGGTAAAGGTGCGGTCGAATATTGGGCTGCAATTGTAAAACCGGGAAGAATTATGTTTGAAGTTGGTGGAGTTCCACTTTCTGTTGCAAAAGAGGCGTTACGTCTTGCTGCTCAAAAACTTCCCGTAAAAACTAAGTTTGTCGTTGCTAGAGATTTCGAAGCATAATCAAAAAATATTATGAAACAATCAGAAATTATAAATCTATCCGCCGCTGAGTTACAAGTTCAACTTAGTCAACTAAGAAAAGCGTATTCAGATCTAAAAAATGCTCACGCTATTTCGCCAATTGCAAATCCACTTCAAATTAGAAGTGCTAGAAGAGCAGTTGCTAGAGTAGCAACTGAGCTAACTAAAAGAGAGTTACAATAATTGTATGCTAGCTAAAATGGAAGATAAAAGAAATTTAAGAAAAGAGAGAATTGGTGTGGTTACTTCAAACAAAATGGACAAGTCTATTGTTGTGGCTCAAGTAACTAAAGTAAAACACCCATTATACGGTAAGTTCGTGTTAAAAACTAAAAAGTTTCATGCACACGACGAAACAAATGACTGTAACATTGGTGATACAGTAAAGATCATGGAAACACGGCCTTTATCTAAAACTAAATGTTGGAGACTAGTTGAAATCATTGAAAGAGCTAAATAATTATGGTACAACAAGAATCAAGACTAAAAGTCGCAGATAACACAGGAGCAAAAGAAGTTTTGACTATCCGTGTATTAGGAGGAACGAAACGTCGTTATGCCTCTGTTGGAGATAAAATTGTAGTTTCAATTAAAGATGCAACACCAAACGGTAACGTTAAGAAAGGTGCTGTTTCAACTGCAGTTGTTGTACGTACCAAAAAAGAAGTGAGAAGAGCCGATGGTTCTTATATCCGTTTTGATGACAATGCATGTGTTCTTTTGAATGCTGCAGGCGAAATGAGAGGAACTCGTGTTTTTGGTCCAGTGGCAAGAGAACTTCGTGAAAAACAATTCATGAAAATTGTATCATTAGCACCAGAAGTGCTTTAATTCATAGTAAGATGATAAAGCTAAAAATAAAATCAGGAGATACGGTAAAGGTTATCGCTGGAGACCATAAAGGTTCTGAAGGTAAAGTTATGCGTGTTGACCGTGAAAAGAACAAAGCGATTGTTGAAGGTGTAAACATGGTTTCAAAACATACAAAACCAAGTGCAAAAAACCCTCAAGGAGGGATCGTTAAGAAAGAAGCTCCTATTCATATTTCAAATTTGTCTTTAATTGACCCAAAATCAAAAGAAGCTACAAAAGTTGGAATTAAAGTAGAAGGAGATAAGAAAGTGAGATTTTCAAAAAAATCTAATCAAGTACTATAGTTATGGCATATTCACCTAGACTTAAACAAGAATATAAGGACAGAGTAATTGCTGCCCTTAAAGAAGAATTCGGTTATAAAAACGTAATGCAAGTTCCAAAATTGGAAAAAATCGTTTTAAGCCGTGGAGTTGGAGCAGCAGTATCTGATAAAAAACTGGTTGACTATGCAGTTGATGAGTTGACAAAAGTAACTGGCCAAAAAGCAGTATCTACAATCTCTAAAAAAGACGTTGCGTCTTTCAAATTGAGAAAAGGTATGCCAATTGGAGCAAAAGTAACTCTAAGAGGAGAAAGAATGTATGAGTTTTTAGACAGACTTATTACTTCATCTTTACCACGTGTTAGAGATTTCAGCGGTATCAAAGCTACAGGTTTTGACGGAAGAGGAAATTACAATCTTGGTGTTACTGAACAAATCATTTTCCCTGAAATTGATATTGACAAAGTAAATAAAATATCAGGTTTGGACATTACTTTCGTAACTTCTGCAAACACCGATAAAGAAGCAAAATCATTATTAGCAGAATTAGGTTTACCTTTTAAAAAGAATTAAGACATGGCTAAAGAATCAATGAAAGCCCGCGAGGTTAAGAGAGAAAAAACGGTAGCAAAGTACGCTGAGAAAAGAAAAGCTTTACTAGAAGCTAAAGATTACGAAGGTTTACAAAAATTACCTAAAAATGCTTCACCTGTTCGTATGCACAATCGTTGTAAATTGACAGGAAGACCAAGAGGGTATATGCGTCAATTCGGTATTTCACGTGTAACATTCCGTGAAATGGCTAATCAAGGATTGATACCAGGTGTTAGAAAAGCTAGCTGGTAGTTAGTTTATTTCAACGGATAATTGTACATTTGCCGGCTTTTTAATGGTAACACTCAATTTCTGTTGTAAAAAAAAAGAGTTTAATGGCTTCAGGTTCAATGAAATAGTTTTATTGAAAACCGCTGCCGCAATTTAATAAATATGTATACAGATCCTATTGCAGATTTTCTGACTAGAATTAGAAATGCAGTGAGAGCCAATCACAAAGTGGTTGAGATTCCAGCATCTAATCTTAAAAAAGAAATCACAAAAATTTTATTCGATCAAGGATATATTTTAAGTTACAAATTTGATGATAGTTCTGTTCAAGGAACCATCAAAATTGCTCTGAAGTATGATAAAGATACTAAAGACTCTGTGATAAAAGATATCCAAAGAATCAGTAAGCCAGGTCTACGCAAGTACGCTGGTTCTTCAAAAATCCCAAGAATCCTTAACGGATTAGGAATTGCTATTGTTTCCACTTCAAAAGGTTTAATGACCGGGAAACAAGCGAAGCAATTAAATGTTGGTGGAGAAGTAATTTGTTACGTATACTAATTAAAACAGTCAAACAATGTCAAGAATAGGTAAAAATCCAATTTCGATTCCTGCTGGTGTTACTGTAGAAGTTAGCGAAACAGTAATTATAGTTAAAGGAAAATTAGGTCAACTTACACAAGATTACGCAGACGTAACAGTTAAAGTTGAAGAAGGTCAAATTACAGTTGAAAGACCATCTGATAGTAAAGATCATAGAGCAAAACACGGATTATATCGATCGTTAATCAATAACATGGTTACTGGAGTATCTGAAGGGTTTACAAAAGAATTAGAATTGGTTGGAGTAGGTTACAGGGCTTCAAACCAAGGACAAAAATTAGATTTAGCTTTAGGTTTTTCACACAATATTGTTTTAGAATTAGCTCCAGAAGTTAAATTAGAAACAATATCTGAAAAAGGTAAAAATCCAATAGTGAAGTTAACATCTTTCGACAAACAATTAATTGGACAAATCGCTGCGAAAATCAGAGGTTTCCGTAAACCAGAACCTTACAAAGGAAAAGGAGTTAAGTTTGTTGGTGAAGTATTGAGAAGAAAAGCAGGTAAATCAGCGTAAAAAGTAGTATTATGTCATTAACAAAAACTGAAAGAAGACAAAGAATTAAATTCAGAATCAGAAAGATTGTTAGCGGTACTGCTGCTAGACCAAGACTCTCTGTATTCAGAAGTAATAAAGAAATCTATACACAACTAATTGATGATGTGAATGGAGTTACTTTATTGGCTGCTTCATCAAAAGATAAAGGAGTAGATGTAAAAGGAACAAGTATTGAAGTTGCAACATCAGTTGGAAAACTGGTTGCTGAAAAAGCTTTAAAAGCTGGGATAACAGAAGTAACTTTCGATAGAGGAGGTTATTTATACCACGGTCGTATTAAATCATTAGCGGAAGGCGCGAGAGCAGCTGGACTTAAATTCTAAGAAATTATGTATAACGGATACAAAAACGTAGAGTTAGTAAAGCCTAGTGGTCTTGAATTAAAAGATCGTTTGGTAAGTGTAAATCGTGTTACAAAAGTAACAAAAGGAGGAAGAGCATTCGGTTTTTCTGCCATTGTTGTTGTAGGCGATGAAAATGGTGTAGTTGGTCACGGATTAGGAAAGTCCAAAGATGTTTCTGAAGCAATTGCTAAAGCAGTAGAAGATGCTAAGAAAAATTTGGTTAGAATTCCATTGAGTGGACAATCTGTACCACACGAACAAAAAGGAAAATTTGGTGGTGCTGCAGTATATTTGATGCCTGCATCTCATGGTACTGGTGTAATTGCTGGTGGAGCTGTTCGTTCGGTTCTTGAATCAGTTGGTATTCACGATGTATTATCAAAATCACAAGGTTCATCAAACCCTCACAACGTGGTAAAAGCAACTTTTGATGCTTTATTACAAATGAGAAGTGCTGTTACTGTTGCAAAACAAAGAGGTATTTCTTTAGAAAAAGTTTTTAAAGGTTAATTCAAGGAAATTATGGCTAAATTATTAGTAAAACAAGTTAGAAGCAAAATCAACTGTCCACTCACACAAAAAAGAGGATTACAAGCTTTAGGTCTCCGTAAAATGGGACAAGTTGTAGAGCATGATTCCAATCCAGCTATCCTTGGAATGATAAATAAAGTTAAACACTTAGTTTCCGTAGAGGAAGTTAAATAACAAATACAGTTATGAATTTAAGTAACTTACAACCTGCTGAAGGTTCAACACACAATCAAAACAAAAGATTGGGTAGAGGAGAAGGTTCTGGTAAAGGTGGTACTTCTGCAAGAGGTCACAAAGGAGCTAAGTCTCGTTCTGGTTATTCTAAAAAGATTGGTTTTGAAGGAGGTCAAATGCCACTTCAAAGACGTGTGCCTAAGTTTGGTTTCACAAATGTTAATCGTAAAGAATATCAAGGAATAAATCTTGATAACCTTCAATTATTAGTAGATAACGGAATTGTTACCGATACTGTAGATTTTACAGTTATTGTTGAAAACCGTTTGGCCACTAAAAACGAAATGGTTAAAATACTTGGTAGAGGCCAATTGAAAGCAAAATTAAAAGTAACAGCCCACAAATTTACGGCTACTGCTAAAGCGGCTATTGAAGCTGCTGGTGGAGAAGCGGTAACACTATAATTGTAATAACAATGAAGAAATTTTTTGAATCATTTAGTAATGTTTGGAAAATAGAAGAACTAAAAAATAGAATCTTGGTAACTCTTGGTCTATTATTGGTTTATAGATTTGGCGCGCACGTTACGCTACCGGGTATTGATGCTACTCAATTAAGCGGTCTTGCTGGCCAAACAGATAATGGTATTGGATCAATACTAGATATGTTTACTGGTGGAGCTTTTTCAAAAGCGTCTGTGTTTGCATTAGGCATCATGCCCTACATTTCGGCTTCAATCGTTGTTCAGTTAATGGGAATTGCCATTCCTTATCTGCAAAAATTACAAAAAGATGGTGAAAGCGGCAGAAAGAAATTAAATCAAATTACAAGATGGTTAACCATCGCTATAACTTTAGTTCAAGGTCCTGGTTATATCTATAACTTATACAGAACTTTACCAAATAGCGCATTCCTTTTAGGATTTGATTCATTCTCATTCTTATTTTCATCGGTTTTAATCCTTACTACAGGAACTATTTTTGCAATGTGGTTAGGAGAAAAAATTACAGATAAAGGTATCGGTAACGGTATTTCGCTATTAATTATGGTGGGTATTCTTGCTAGATTACCACAAGCATTATACCAAGAGTTTACTTCAAAAGTGACCAATAATAATGGTGGACCTATGTTATTAGTACTTGAAATCATTATTTGGTTATTAGTAATTATTGCCTGTGTACTATTAGTTATGGCCGTTAGAAAAATTCCGGTACAATATGCACGTCGTACAACAACCGGAGATTTCGAACAAGACATGATGGGTGGAAACAGACAATGGATTCCGTTAAAATTGAATTCTGCCGGAGTAATGCCAATCATTTTTGCTCAAGCTATTATGTTTATACCTGCTGCAGTGGCAGGACTTTCAAAATCAGAAACTTCACAATCTATTGCAAGTACGTTTAGTGATATGTTTGGTCTTTGGTACAATGTAGTTTTTGCTTCATTGATTGTAATCTTTACATTCTTTTACACGGCAATTACTGTACCTACAAATAAAATGGCAGATGATTTAAAAAGAAGCGGTGGATTTATTCCTGGTGTTAAGCCTGGAATCGAAACTGCAGATTTCTTAGATAGAATCATGTCTCTAATTACATTCCCTGGCTCATTATTTCTTGCGTTAATTGCTGTGTTCCCAGCGATTGTTGTTAGTGCTAATGTGCAACAATCTTGGGCTATGTTTTATGGTGGTACGTCATTGATCATTATGGTCGGTGTTGCTATCGATACTATTCAGCAAATAAATTCTTATTTATTGAATAAACACTATGATGGATTGATGAAAAGTGGTAAAAATAGAAAAGCAGTAGCTTAGTTTTTATGGCAAAACAATCAGCAATAGAACAAGACGGATCAATAATTGAAGCATTGTCAAATGCAATGTTCCGTGTGGAGTTAGAAAACGGACATGTTGTAATTGCTCATATATCTGGAAAAATGCGTATGCATTACATTAAATTGTTACCCGGTGACAAAGTAAAACTAGAAATGAGTCCTTATGATTTGTCAAAAGCAAGAATTACTTATAGATATTAAAAGATATTCAAGATGAAACGAGCAGGCGAGTTCCATCTGACCTTTTAAAAACAATTAAATCGAATCAGATGAAAGTAAGAACATCAGTTAAAAAAAGAAGTGCCGAGTGCAAGATTGTACGAAGAAAAGGCAGATTATACGTAATCAACAAAAAGAATCCTAGATTTAAACAAAGACAAGGATAGTTATGGCAAGAATAGCAGGGGTAGATATACCTAAAAACAAAAGAGGAGTTATCGCTTTAACCTACATCTTCGGAGTAGGTAAAAGTAGAGCAATTGAGATTTTAGAAAAAGCTCAAGTAAGCCAAGATACAAAAGTTCAAGATTGGAATGATGACGAAATCGGAGCAATCCGTGATGCGGTATCGTATTACAAAATTGAAGGTGAACTTCGTTCAGAAGTCTCACTACACATTAAACGTTTAATGGACATTGGATGTTATAGAGGAATTCGTCATAGATCTGGTCTTCCATTAAGAGGTCAAAGAACTAAAAACAACTCTAGAACAAGAAAAGGTAAAAGAAAAACTGTTGCTAACAAGAAAAAAGCAACTAAATAATAAGTAATATGGCTAAAGCAACAACAAAAAAACGTAAAGTTATCGTTGAATCATCTGGCGAAGCGCATATTAATGCAACTTTTAACAACATCATCATTTCTTTGACTAACAAAAAAGGTGAAGTTATTTCTTGGTCATCTGCAGGTAAAATGGGTTTCAGAGGTTCTAAAAAGAATACTCCGTATGCAGCTCAAATGGCAGCAGAAGATTGCGGTAAAGTAGCATTAGAAGC
Organism: Flavobacterium sp.; assembly: GCF_044369455.1. GTDB lineage: Bacteria > Bacteroidota > Bacteroidia > Flavobacteriales > Flavobacteriaceae > Flavobacterium. The sequence goes on from NZ_JBIPLW010000003.1 coordinate 133,670, forward strand.
TGGACTTAAAAAAGTTAAAGTGTATGTTAAAGGACCAGGTAACGGACGTGAGTCTGCTATCCGTTCGATACACAATTCGGGAATTGAAGTAACAGAAATCATTGACGTTACTCCGATGCCACACAACGGATGTCGTCCTCCTAAAAGACGTAGAGTTTAATTTTATACTGAATTTATGCTGAATTTAGTTCAGTATCTCAGTATCTAATATATTTAAGTATAACAAAAGATAGAAAATAAGATTATCGAAGGATTCGACCTGAATTCATAATCTCTATCTAAAACAATTTAAAATGGCAAGATATACTGGTCCAAGTACAAGAATCGCCCGTAAATTCGGAGAAGCGATATTCGGAGAAGACAAAGCCTTCGAAAAAAGAAATTATCCTCCTGGACAACACGGGATGGCTAAAAAAAGAGGAAAGAAATCTGAGTACGCTGTCCAATTGATGGAAAAGCAAAAAGCTAAATATTCTTATGGAATTTTAGAAAAGCAATTCAGAAATTTATTCGAGAAAGCAGCGGCTTCTAAAGGTGTAACTGGTGAAATCCTTTTACAGTTATGCGAAGCTAGATTAGATAACGTAGTTTTTAGAATGGGAATTGCTCCGTCAAGAAGAGCAGCGCGTCAAATCGTTTCTCACCGTCACATCACTGTGAACGGAGAATTGGTTAACATTCCTTCTTACCACTTAAAAGCAGGTGACAAAGTTGCCGTTCGTGAAAAATCTAAATCTGTTGAAGCAATTGGTGCATCATTATCAAATTCATCTCATGTATATGAGTGGATTACATGGAATAATGACACGATGGAAGGAACTTTCGTTTCTGTTCCTGCAAGACTTCAAATCCCAGAAAATATTAAAGAGCAGTTAATCGTCGAATTGTATAACAAATAATAATTGACATTAGTCTAAATTATGGCAATATTTAATTTTCAGAAGCCCGATAAAGTTATCATGATCGATTCAACCGATTTTGAAGGTAAGTTTGAATTCAGACCTTTAGAACCAGGATACGGATTGACAGTTGGTAATGCACTTAGAAGAGTTTTACTTTCTGCGTTAGAAGGTTATGCAATCACCTCTATCAGAATTGATGGTGTTGAGCATGAGTTTTCAACTATTTCAGGAGTAGTAGAAGATGTTACTGAAATTATCTTAAATCTAAAACAAGTACGTTTCAAACGTCAGATCGAAGATGTAGATAATGAAACAGTTTCTATCTCTATCTCAGGAAAAGATCAAATTACAGCTGGTGATTTTCAAAAATTCATCTCTGGTTTTCAAGTGTTGAACCCAGATTTAGTTATTTGTAATTTAGATCGCAAAGTAAATCTTAATATGGAATTAACTATCGAGAAAGGTCGTGGTTATGTTCCAGCAGAAGAGAACAAAAAACAAAACGCAGCCATCGGAACAATATTTACTGACTCCATTTTTACTCCAGTAAAAAATGTTAAGTATGCTATTGAAAACTTCCGTGTGGAGCAAAAAACAGATTATGAAAAATTAGTTTTCGAAATCAAGACTGATGGTTCAATCAATCCAAAAGATGCTTTAACTGAAGCTGCTAAAGTTTTAATTCACCACTTTATGTTATTCTCGGATGAGAGAATTACTTTAGAAGCTGATGAAATTGCTCAAACGGAGTCTTATGATGAGGAATCATTACACATGAGACAATTGCTTAAAACAAAACTTGTTGATATGGATTTATCCGTACGAGCATTGAATTGTTTGAAAGCTGCAGAAGTTGACACACTTGGAGATCTAGTATCTTTCAACAAAAATGACCTTATGAAGTTCCGTAACTTCGGTAAAAAATCGCTAACGGAGTTAGATGAATTAGTTGCCAATAAGAACTTAACGTTCGGAATGGATTTAGGTAAATACAAATTAGATAAAGAATAAATTACTTCATATTTTGCTCTCCAAGGTGGATTGAAGCAAGATGAAGGTTAAAAAAATACGTCATGAGACACGGAAAAAAAGTAAATCATTTAAGCAGACAGACTGGACATAGAAAAGCTATGTTGGCTAATATGGCTTGTTCTCTTATAGAGCACAAACGTATTAATACTACTGTTGCTAAAGCAAAAGCGCTAAAACAATTCGTTGAGCCGCTTATAACAAAATCGAAAGTAGATACAACGCACAATCGTCGTATATGTTTCGCTTACTTACGTAGCAAATATGCAGTAACTGACTTGTTTAGAGATGTAGCTGCAAAAGTTGGTGATCGTCCAGGTGGATATACTCGCATCATCAAAATGGGTAACCGCCTTGGAGATAACGCTGATATGGCAATGATTGAATTAGTTGATTTCAACGAACTATACAACGGAGGTAAAAAAGAAGAGAAAAAAGGTAGAACGCGTCGTCCTAAGAAAACGGCTGCACCTATTGCAACTCATGTTGCTGCACCAGTTGTAGAAGAAGTGACTCCAGTCGCTGAAGAAGCTGCGCCAATTGTAGAAGAAGTTGTGGAAACTCCTGCTGCAGAGGTTGTAGAGACTCCAAAGGTTGTTGAAGAAACTCCAGTTGCTGAAGTTGACTCGAGCGTTAGCGAACTGGCGGAGCAAACTCCAGAAGTTGTTGAAGAAACTCCAATCGCTGAAGCAGAAGAAACAGCAGCAGAAACACCAGAAACAGAATCAGATGAAGATTCAAAAGAAGAGCAAGCATAATGATTGCTACTTCATAAATATAAAGGATAAACGTTTTGTTTATCCTTTTTTTTTGCCATAAAAGGAATGTTTATAAACTTTAATAAATCGATTTAGAATTTAATTTGGAATACTCTAAATTTGTAACACAACTACTAAGATAATCTAATGAAATACACAACACGACCACAAGCTATTTTACTACTTGCCGACGGAACTATTTTTTATGGGAAATCTATTGGAATTTCTGGAAAAACTTTTGGAGAAGTTTGCTTTAATACAGGAATGACAGGTTATCAAGAAATATTTACTGATCCATCTTATTTTGGACAAATCATGGTGGCTACTAATCCACACATTGGAAACTATGGTGTAAACTCAGATGAAGTAGAGTCGGAAAAAATAATGATTTCGGGATTGGTATGTAAAAATTTTAGCTTTAATCATTCAAGACCTGATTCCGAAAGTAATCTTTATGACTATTTTGAAAATCAAAATTTGATTTGTATTTCAGATGTTGACACCCGAGCTTTGGTTAGTTATATCAGAGATAATGGCGCTCAAAATGCTGTGATTTGTACAGATGGAACTTCAGTAGAGGAATTAAAAACGCTATTGTCCAACGTACCAAATATGGAAGGATTAGAATTGGCTTCTAAAGTATCAACAACTGAACCTTATTTTTTTGGGAATGAAAATGCAACATTTAAAATTTCAGCTTTGGATTTAGGGATTAAAAGAAATATTTTGAGAAATCTCGCCAAAAGAGATTGTTACATAAAAGTATTTCCATACGATACAAATTTCGAAACATTAAAAGCATTTAATCCAGATGGTTATTTTTTATCTAATGGACCAGGTGATCCTGAACCTTTGGAACAAGTTATTGGAGTTGCACAAGAAATTATTGCTTCTGATACACCCGTTTTTGGAATATGTTTAGGACATCAAATTATTGGTTTAGCTAATGGAATTTCAACCTATAAAATGTTTAACGGTCACAGAGGAATTAATCATCCGGTCATGAATATCTTGACTGGAAAAGGTGAAATCACCTCTCAAAACCACGGATTTGCGGTGAATAGAGAAGAATTGGAAAAACATAACGATTTGGAAATCACACACTACCATCTCAATGATAACACAGTAGCTGGAATGAAAATGAAATCTAAAAATTGTTTCTCAGTGCAGTATCATCCAGAAGCAAGTCCAGGACCACATGACTCTTCTTATTTATTTGATGAGTTTATTTCCAACATTAAATGGAGTAAGGAATTGCAACAAGCTTAAAACTGTCCAAATTTCATTTATCGTAAAAAAACTAAAACGATTGCGTTAATAACATTCTAGCGAATTATCAAATTGATAAATAAAGTTGAAATATATTTGTTGTCATCCTAAGCGCTCTCGAAGTTTCGCGAGAAGGACTACAAACTATAATCAAAAATCTAAATATCATAAAAATGAGTATTATTATTAAAGTTCACGCAAGACAAATTCTTGACTCCAGAGGAAATCCAACAATTGAAGTAGATGTAGTAACAGAAAACGGCGTTTTAGGTCGTGCAGCTGTACCAAGTGGTGCATCAACCGGCGAACACGAAGCAGTAGAATTAAGAGATGGCGGAAAATCCTACATGGGTAAAGGAGTTTCGAAAGCAGTAAACAACGTTAATGCTACTATTGCTCCAGAGTTAATGGGTGTTTCTGTTTTTGAACAAAATCATATCGATCAATTGATGATTGAATTGGATGCCACCCCAAACAAATCAAACCTTGGTGCTAATGCTATTCTAGGTGTTTCTTTGGCTGTTGCTAAAGCGGCTGCAAACGAACTTGGTTTGCCTTTATACCGATATGTTGGTGGAGTTTCTGCCAATACATTACCCGTTCCAATGATGAATATTATCAATGGCGGTTCACATTCTGATGCGCCGATTGCTTTCCAAGAATTTATGATTATGCCCGTAAAAGCAACATCCTTTACCCACGCAATGCAAATGGGAACTGAGATTTTTCATAACCTTAAAAAAGTATTGCACGACAGAAATCTTTCTACAGCAGTAGGCGATGAAGGTGGTTTTGCACCAAACCTTGCGGGTGGAACTGAAGATGCTTTGGATACTATTAAAAAAGCAGTTGAAAATGCAGGTTATACATTTGGTGATGAAATAATGATTGCGTTAGATTGCGCTGCTTCTGAATTTTATGTTGATGGAAAATACGACTATACCAAATTTGAAGGAGCCACAGGAAAAATAAGAACCTCAAAAGAACAAGCCGAATATTTAGTTTCATTGGCAACCAATTACCCAATTATTTCTATCGAAGACGGAATGTACGAAGACGACTGGGAAGGTTGGAAACATTTAACTCAATTAATAGGAGATAAAACTCAATTAGTTGGGGATGATTTATTTGTAACCAATGTGGAACGTTTGTCTCGAGGAATTAAGGAAGGCATTGCCAATTCAATATTGGTAAAAGTAAACCAAATCGGAACCTTGACAGAAACGATTGCAGCGGTAAACATGGCGCATAATGCAGGTTACACCTCAGTAATGTCGCACCGTTCGGGTGAAACCGAAGACAATACTATTGCTGATTTAGCAGTAGCGTTAAACTGTGGTCAAATTAAAACAGGATCGGCATCGCGCTCTGATAGAATGGCGAAATACAATCAACTATTAAGAATTGAAGAGGAACTGGGCGATACCGCTTATTTCCCTGGATTGAAAGCGTTTAAATAATAATTGATTTTTAGAATAAGACAAAACACCCTAAGTTTTTTTACAACCTTAGGGTGTTTTATTTAATTAATAATTTGAAGTATCGATATCCTTCAAAGAGTTCAAAACGTTACTAGAGTTTCAAACACTAACTTTTTGTTTTTCTGATTAATAGAAAAATTGCTCTAAAATAATTTTTCCATCCTTTACTTGGTAAACACATACTTCTTCCATAGTCATTCTTCCTCTACCTTTAAAAGTAGCATCGAGTAAATAGGTAATGGCAAAAGTATTTCCTGCTACTAAAGGTTCTGAAATTTCAGCATTGTGAAATTCTTCCACACTTTCTTCAAACGCTTTATGTTTTTCTAAGATAGCTGCCATTCCGTGTTGTACTTTTGGCCCCATCATTTCATTGGCTTCTACGCTATCGATATTTTCTGCGTATAATGAGGTAATCGCTTCCTCGTTTTTTCCTTGGCGACAAAGGTCAACCAATTGGTTTGCTACTGCTGTTGTTGTCATTTTTTTAGGTTTTAAATTTTGAAAACTAAAGGTACCATAATTAGAATATTTAAAAACAACTCAATATATTATCAAATTATTAATTCTATTTGCTATTAATTTTAATTGAATAATTAAATTTTATTTTATGACACCCCACTGGCTCTCGTTTGTCCAGATTTCTGGTGCTTGCCTGTGGCGAGTACCTACTTAATCTTATCATAAACCCTGTCTAGTTATATAACAAGAAAGGGTTTTTTGTGTAATAAATTATAATGAAAGTTTTGAAACTGTAATTGGAAGTTTTGAAACTGCTACTCGAAGATTTGAAATGGCTGTTGAGAGTTTTGAAACTGCAACTTGAAGTTTTGAAATGTCTGTTGAGAATTTTGAAACCGCCACTCAAAGTTTTGAAATGGCAGTTAAGAGTTTTGAAATCGCGGTCGAGAGTTTTGAAACCGCCACTGGGATTTTTGAAACTGCCACTGAGAGTTTTGAAAATGTAGTTGCTAGTTTTGAAAATTCTGTTTTACTATTGATTTTAGGATAGAATTTCTTGCTGAATGTGCATAAAAAAACCACTCGATGAGTGGTTGTTATTTGATTTTATTTTTTGTTTTTTTTGCTTAAATCTTTGAATTCTAAATTTTTTATTTGAGCAAATTCTGGGGAGGATATACCGAATTTTCCTCGAATGTATTTTTTTACTCCTTTTGCTACCACTATTACTGAGTTTTCATTGGTATAGAGTATTTTATTTCTAACTATTCGAAGTGTTTCTAAGGTATTGCTCTTGGTCGTAACGTCAACGTTGGATGCTAACATTTCGTTTTTTTTGGTTGTTAGCCCTTCTATATTTATATCTTCTTCAAGGGGATTGTAATTGCCGTCTTGTTCTAGTAGGTTTCCCAAACTTTTGAAATTTTCGTAGTAGCTATCATAGCTTTGACGAGAAACTGAGATACTATTTTTGTTTTGCTCAGTATTTGTGGATTTGTCTTTTTTGTCAATGCGTGCTCCTTGAATTTTAGCATTGATTGATTTTGCATCTTCAATTGTTTTCTGATCCACATCTGTTGAGCTCATAGTGTTGATTACTCTTGTTGCTAATGGTTTGATGTTTTCGAAAACTAACTGACGATTATCTATTGCTAGTGCCACCGTGTTGTCTTGTGCTTTAACGTTGTCGTGTGCTTTTGTAGCATCGGTTAGTAATGTTTCAATAAAAGAAAGTTTTAGGATTTCTTTTTGAGGACTGTAGGATGCACCTAGTCCTTCTGCATAGATTTTTAGTTTTTTGAAGTTTACTACGTTCTTGTAGTGTCCTGTTTCGCTCACTGAACTTTTACTTGAATAGGTGTTCGCGCTTGTTAAGTCTGAATTTGATTTCATGATATTTTGAATTAATAATTGTTTGTGAACTATTTCACATTTTTTGAATTATCAATTTTTTTGCCAAAGTTTGTGAGGTAATGATTAAAGTTTTGTTAAAGTTTACCTCACCCCAGCCCTCTCCAAAGGAGAGGGAGCTTATTAAGCTTATTTAAAGGTTTATTTTTTGAGGAGATGTTCCCGCCTGCGCGGGAATGACAAAAAAGATGGAGGATGGGAGATGGAGGATGGGAGATGTTCCCGCCTGCGCGGGAATGACAAAAAAGATGGAAGATGGGAGATGGGAGATTCCTACGGAATGACAATAGTAAAAGTGATTCCTTTGGAATGACAACAGACATATTTAGTATTCAGTAGTCAACAACTAATAGTTTTTATATTATCTAAATATTAAATTATAAATAAATGTTTTTTCTTTAAAATTTTTTATTAATATTGTAAGTTAACTGTTAAATATCAATAAAATAAGCAAGAAATTTGTATCTAATAGCGAATGAATGCAACTGATTAAGAGAGTTTGCATTGATTTTAGAGTATTTCTGAAAAAAAAATGAAAATGTACGCATTTTGCTTACCTAAACTTCAAATTATCTTTTTTAGTTTTGCTAAATAGTTATAACCACTAAATTAAAAATATCATGAAAGTTCACTGCTTTTTTCTCCAACAGCTTTCTTTTCTCTCAGTTTTGCTTTGTAGTACTATGCTTTTTGCCCAAGAAAATTCATCATTCTTCGATGGTTATCTCTGGATTAAGGGAAGTGAAACGGAAATTAAAGTCAATCCTACTGTTCCTAATTTGGAAGCTTTAAAAATAAAAAAGTATTTGAACTTTAATCCTTCCGTTGATTTTTCAAAAGACAGTGTGTCAAGAAAATATAAAAATCTAGTATCTAAAAGCTCTTCGTTGTTTATAGTTTGTAAAAGCAATTCAAAGGAAGAAAATCTTTTATTTTCATTAGAAAGAGGTTCTTTTAAATCAAGATTGAGTAATCAAAAAATAGTTTGTGATAAAGAAGTGATATTAAACAAAGGCGATTCTAAAACAGGTATTCTTCTGAGTTATTTGTATAATAAAAACTCTTTAACTGGCAGAAAAAACGGAAATCTGATTTTGGAGGATTTATTGACAACTGATAAAGAATCTATAAATCAATTAGCGGAGTTGATATATATTCCAAGATATGTTAGTAATAAAGAAAGAGCTATAATAGAAAGCTATTTGTCATTAAAATATGGAATATCTCTTAATGAAGGACAAAGCTATTACAATTCTAAAGGTGATATAATTTGGGATGTTAAACAAAATGAAGGCTTTAATTTTAATATTACTGGCATTGGAAATGACGAATACATTGGATTAAACCAAAAGCAGTCAAAAAATTCATTAGAAGATGGTTTATGTATTGGCTTAAATAAAATAATGAAAAGCAATAATGAAAATGAAACATTTATAAGAGATAAAGACTTTCTGTTATGGGGTAATAATGGAAAAAGTATTGTTTTGAAAAAGAATGATGAAGGAAATCAAAAAAAAATGAATAGAGTATGGAAAATTAATCCTTCAGCTGCTAGTGTTGGAAAATTTATAACTCAAATTAAAATAGATAAAAAGCTGATGCCGCTTGAGAGTAATTTTGATAGTAATGATAAAGAATTTATTTGGCTAGCAATTGATAGTGTAAGTACATCCGAATTTAATTATGACAAAGCAAAGTATATAAAAGCTACTATTAATAATGAAAATGAAATTGTGTTTGATGCTATTCAATTTGATTCAGATTTTAGTTATTTATTTACAATAGTTAAAGCAAAAGAAAATATCCTAAATTCTATTTTACTTAACGATTTGCCAATCCAACAAGCTTCTGACAATAGTTTGGCAAGTCAAATTAAGGTTTATCCAAATCCTATAAATGCTAACGAAATATTCACAATACAATTTAATTTAAAAGAATCTTCAACTGTTTTAATTCAAATTGCTGATGTTAATGGCAAAGTTATTAAAACGAAAAATTTAGGATCAATTAAAAATTATCTTTTTAACGAAAGTATATTGGTGTCAGGGACTTATTTAATTATGATTTCTGTTAATGAAAAACTAGAAACAAGTAAATTAATTGTAAAATAATACAGTTTTAATAAAAACATCTTTTTTAACATGGAAAATAGAACTAAAATTTTAGGAATCAATAGAAAAACTGTAATTGTTTTTAATAGAATCGCTTTAATAGCTATGCTTCATAGCACATTTGTAGCACCCAGTCAATCAATGATTCAAGATGTTTATGGGGCAAAAGAAAAGGACTATTACGGTTATATTGGTAGTTCTCAATTAGTAGATACTAACGATAAAATTGCGAGTAAATCGAATACTCCAAATATCATACAATCAAACCCAAAATCCAAACTTTATAGTTCAAATTCATTAAATGATAAGCTCTTTAGCTTTCAAGTTGATTCGGATATTAAAGAAGGTACTATTGGTGTTTCCAATACAAATCCTTTGGATGATGCAAAAGATAATTTATTCAAGTTTTATATAAAAGACATTCCAACTCAAAATTTTAAGACCTATTTGACGTATGACTTGTTTGGTGTACAAGATTTCAATGCCGTTTCTAGAAGCATCAATGATAGACCAGCAACAGGTGGTTATATCGTTAAAAATCAAAAGGGTTGGACTTCACAACGGGAAGAAATTAACCTCAATTGGTTGCGAGTTGGAGAAAACAAAATACTTTTTGGTATTCCCAAAGGATCTAATTATCAATATCAAATAAAAAATGTAAAACTTGAATTTGGTATAACAAAAGGTAGTGAAGGTGTTTCTTCTTTAATTTTAAATGCGCCAAGTTTAAATTATAGTAAAGACAATCAACTATATATCAAAGGATTTTTGAAAAATTACAATTCAGATGTAAAAGTTTATGCCGAAGACACACCTTTAAATAGTGTTGATGGTGAATACGAAGGTTTTTTAAAATTGACTGACGCCATAAAAAACAGAAAGTTTGTAATGGTAAAAGCTTTTGATTCCAAAGGGCTTTTAGGTCAGGAACTACTTTCATTAGATAATTTAATAGAAGCAGATAAAGTATTTATTATAGAAGAAAGTTTTAAACCAGTAGTCAGTTTTGTTAAAGCACGAACTAGCTCAGTTATAAAAACAGAAGGTGCATCTTTAAAAATTAATGATAGCGCATTAATAGATGACAAAGAAATTAGTATTTCAAAAATTAGAACTATTGATATTGCTCCAATGTCTTCTGGTTTGGTCAATGTTACCCAAGGCGGTTATGGTTTTCGCTTTTTGCCTGATGGAACAAAATTCAATAAACCTGTAGCACTAGAAATTGCTTATGATGAGCATCTAATCCCAAAAGGGCATAATGCTAATGAAATAAAGACTTTTTATTTCAATACACAACAAAAAACATGGGTAGCTATTGAGCGAGACACCATCAATAAAATTGATAAAACAATTACGTCTTTAACCAATCACTTTACGGATTACATCAATGGGATAATACAAACACCGGAAAGTCCAGAAACAGCAGGATTTACACCTACCATGATGAACGACATCAAAGCGGCTGACCCTTCCTCTGAAATGACATTGATAAGTCCTCCAGAAGTATCACAAAAAGGTGATGCCAATGTGAGTTATCCTATCAAAATTCCAGCAGGTAGAAAAGGGATGCAACCGCAACTTGCAGTGCAATATAGCAATGAAGGTGGTAATGGATGGTTAGGGCAAGGATGGAATATTAGCACTCCAGCCATTACCATAGACACAAGATGGGGAGTGCCAACTTTTAACCCAACAAAAGAGTCTGAAATATATACTTTAAATGGTGAACAATTAATGTATCCAAAAACTAGTAATGGTCAAGATTGGATGCCTAACAGGCATCAAGAAACAGGAGGAATTTATGATACTTCTCCAATAAATAGAACTGCAAATATTCAATTTACACCAAGAAAGCAAGGCAGTTTTGCTAAAATTGAAAGATTAGGATCTGCTACAACAAACTATTATTGGAAAGTAACCAATACTGATGGTACAATTAATTGGTATGGAGGCGATAATACAGGTATTAATGAAAATGCTATTATCAGGATTGGTGGAGCCGGAACCAACATTTGTCATTGGGCTTTATATATGACACAAGATGTTTTTGGTAATTGTGTAAAATACGAGTATGACAACACAACAATCCCAACACAGTCAGGACAAAATGCTAATTTAAATAATGGTAGAATTTTTCATATTAAGAACATTAAATATACAGGATTTAATAATGCAAACTATGGGTATGAAGTTGTATTCAACTCTACAACTACAATTCGTCAAGATGTAAGTATTAATGCTCGTTTGGGAGTAAAACAAGTGGAACCTTATTTGCTAAAAGATATTATTGTTAAAAAAATTGATGGTCGTCTCCCCATTAGAAAATATAATCTTATTTACAATCCCAATCTCAGTAAATTCAAAAAATCCCAACTTATAGCTGTGGCAGAGTTGGATAAAGATAACAAGGAGTTCTACCGACATACTTTTGAGTATTATGATGATTTAGCCGATGGAAATGGGAATGATGTTTATTTTTCTAATGGTGTTAATCAAACAATTTGTAATGATGCCCCTGTCACTCCATGTTTAGATACAGACAATGATGGAGTTTGTAATGAAAATGATCCTTGTCCTACCGTGGCAGGTCCAATAAGTAATAATGGGTGTCCTATAGATCAAGGCAATCATTGCTATGGAGTACACTTTCCAGCTCCACGTACTGAACCAGGGGCTCCATTAGTTCCAGTTGGGATACCTACTGAAGTATTTATCGATGGTGTTCAAGTTCCTGGAGGTCCATTTAATCTACTTAGCAATCCTTATGCTTTTTCTCAGGCTGTTAATTCACAATACAATACTTTCTTTAATTTTGGTCAAGATGGTATGACACTTTATAGTTGTATTCTTCAATTCTATGGCAATCATATATTTAATCAAATTAACTTGCACTATAATGGACTAGATCATTTTTATAATTTTAATCTATCATTAAATTGTTCCCAATTGTCTGCAAAGCAATCAGTTGTGAATAATAATATTGAGAATGTAGATATTAGTAAAGTTTCAAAAGATAATTTAGAAAAGATAAAAAAAGATCTAGAATTAAAAAATAGCATTACTAAGTCAAAAAACTCAAAAATCTATAACAAAGGGCTATTTCCAGCAGGAGATTATTTCCATAATTTGTTAGGAAATCACACAATCAGTTATCAACCAATAGGAAACATTATTGATCCAAATTGTCCTCCACTCTATAATTCAAGTTTTTTCATCAATGGAGTTATTCCTTCCTTTGTTAGTGTTGGGGCTATTTTAGGTTCTTCAACTTCAAAATCGATAAATATTGGGGGTCACCTTGGTTTTGGAATTGATTTTGAGTGGAACAATGGCCACAAATTAATGACTATTGGAGGTGGTTATAGCCATAGTTGGGAAAATAGCGAATCGTTAACAGCCCTAATAGATATAGATGGTGATGGACTGGAAGATTGTGTTTACAAATTTAATAATAGGTTGTATTGGAAGAAACACTTGGTTACTAGAACTTATGATACTAATAACGAACCCGTTATTACCCATTCCTTTAGCGGTTTAAAAAATATTACTAGTATTGATAATTCAATTACAGACTTTTATAAGTCTCATGGTGAATCTTCCAGTTATAACATTCAATTGAATGCAGGTTTCTCTGGAGGAAGTGCTATTTTTGGATATGATGGTTCCAATAACAAATCACGAAGCAATGTGTATTTTACAGATGCTAATGGCGATGGATTAACGGATATTGAAAGTTATGGTACTGTGTATTTTAATAGAATACAAGGTGACATCCCTTTCTTTGAACCCGAGAGCGAACGTACTGAGAACATGATCATTAAAGCCAGACCCAATGAAATTACACCACCCGATGAGGTCTTAGAAGATGTAACTCCAGCTTATGATGTGGTAAAAGTGTGGGAAGCACCTGCTGATGGTGCTATAAAGATAGAAAATACTATATTAAATACTGACCCTTCGAAGGAAGCTATTTTGACTATTGAGATGGGAAAGTTTGTTGAACCAAAATGCTATAGCGTAACATTTCCGGTTCCAACAAGTATATTTAGAGATTTTAATTTAACACGATCTGTAGGTGCAAGTAATGAAGGTTGGTGGGAATATGATAGGGATGGAAGTGAAAATGTTTCCTTAAAATTAACCTATTTAGTTGGGAGTACAAATTATAATGCTGCGACTGGAGTATTTCCATCAGTAAACACTAATCATCCACTATTTATGTCTAACGGAAATTATTCGGGTCCTACTTTTTTGGGACAAACGTTCAGCTATATTAATGCTAATGGGATAAATCACAATATAATTTCAAATGATTTTGTTTATAAGAACCATAATGTCTTAAATTCTTTAGAATCAGTTTTTCCTGGGACTTATCATAATAGTTTCACCCTATATGATGCCTATCAACACATTTCAATTGATATAGGTTATTGCACTCAAACATTAATTGATGCTGTTTATTATTCAAAACATTTGTATTCAAGTAATCCAGAATTAAATTATCTGGCTATGGATGGATATTGGTTATCATATTTAGGTAATGGAAATTTACCTTATCAATGTAATGGCTCTGGACCTAATGAAACTCCAACTCCTGCATGGCCAATAACAACTTCATCTGGGATTTCTACCAATATTAAAATAAATAATCAAATTCTTCCGAATTCACCTTTAACATTATATCAAAATAGTGATTTTCAAATTTTTAAAAACTACATCGAGTCACAATATCCAGGAGCAACCGTTACTTTATTTACAAATCCAAATGCTGGATCTACTATTACTGTAACAATAAATAATACTTTTGAAACACTCAGCACTATTTCTTTGACATCAGTAAATGGCAACACTACAAATACTTATAATTTTTCACAAATTAATTGTACACAAAATAAATCATTAGCAGAAAATACATTATCGAATAATGATGATTGGAAAGATTATAGATTTTCTAAAAATGAACTTGAATTAATTTATAAACAATCTTTAGCAAATGGTTGTGACTTGAATGAATTAGACTCTTTAGGAATACCTATACAATTAGAAATTGAAAATCAAAAATATGTTTTAAAGAAAACTAACAAAGGAATTGTATGGTATGATGATAAAGATGCTTTAATTACTGACCAAATTAAAATTTATAAACTAAATAAAAATTTAACTCCTGAATTTCTTTCAAATTACAGTAGTTTATCTGATTCATTCATAGACAAGCAAACTAAAGAAAGAAAACAAGCCCAGAAAGATGCGCAAGATTGGCTCGATGAATACTACAAAAAACAAAACGAAGAAAATTCCCAAAAAGTAAACGATCTATCATCAACATCAATAAACCCGACCACTTGCACATTTACCCCAAGTGAGATTTGTAAATTATACGGCATTCGTCTTAATGGCGCAACAACATCGGTTACCAATACACTTGACAAAAACTGCGAAGGGCAAACATTGAAAGTCAAAAAAGGCGACCGTATCTATTTTAGGGTACATTCTATATCAACTGGAAATCCTGCAGTAAACTGGGATCCAAAAGTTTCTTATACAGAAACCGTTTTTTTAAATACATTAGACCAGAATGGGCTAAAACCCTATTCCAGCAGTTATAGTGATGGTTTTATTCTTTCTCAGAGTGCTCCGGTCACTTTTCCTGGTAATGGAACAGCCCAAATCACTTGGGATAATTTTAATGTAAATAATCCATCGGATGTGGTAACTTTTCAAATAGTGAAAAGACAAGTCACTACCACTGGTACTCCGCCAAATAATGGCACCCCTATATTGTATCAAGAAGATGAAATATACACTTGGACATGTCAGCCAGGATCTCCAAATACAGTAGCTCCAACGGCAGCATTAAATGCCATATCGGCAAGTTCTACAACAAACTCGCTGGCGCAATTTTTATTTAGAGTGCGTTCGACATCTAATGTAAATTGGAAATTATTTGAGTGGAAGCCAAAGGTTATTTTCACCACTTCTCAAAACATTACCGCTACTGTAGGCGGAGCATCGGAAGGTGTTGTAACCGATGCAGAAACTAAATATCCAATAGTGGATTATAGTATTTATAAACCGTTTAATTGTGGGAGTTATTATAAAACCATTGATATTAGTTCTTATAATAGTTCAGGTTTAAGCATAGCACCTGTTATTACAAATAGTATTTTCAACAATAATGATAACGGAACATTAAATTTTGTTGTTAAACGAGGAAATACTTTAGTAGGAAAGCGAATAATAAAAGTTGCTAATGGATCTGTGTCTATTTTTCAAGCTGACGGTGTTACAG
The DNA here is from genome assembly GCF_044369455.1 of Flavobacterium sp. Taxonomy (GTDB): domain Bacteria; phylum Bacteroidota; class Bacteroidia; order Flavobacteriales; family Flavobacteriaceae; genus Flavobacterium. The sequence continues at coordinate 149,384 of NZ_JBIPLW010000003.1, forward strand.
TAGCTACAACCCCAATCCCTATTACAGGCACAGGAGCAAAAATTGAAGTTGGTATTTATACCGATGATTCAGCACGACCTATAAATCATCCAACAAATGTTTCATTACTTTTCCGATTGATGAATGCCACTACAATTGCCACTATCATGAACGGAACAACAGCTGTCAATGTTCCTGCTAGTAATGTTAATTTAATGCATAAACCGCTCAGTCAGTTTGGTTCAATGTACCGTCAATGGGGACAATTTTTTTATTGTCCGGCAAAAGCAGCAAATTCAATTGTTGATCCAACACTTGGTGTAAAGTTAATCAAAGAAGAATTGTTAACCATTACTAATGCGCAGGCAACACAATTGCAAACAGCGTTGGAAAATAACACTATTAATCAGCCACCTATTAACGTTCAAGATCCAGCTGCAACCACCACTTTGTTTAATAATTTAAACACTTTGGTAAATCAATCTGGAATAAACAATTTCCCCTTTATGATGGCAAATCCTGTTAGAAGTAAAGACAACAGTACCATTGTGGAAAAATGGATAGGATTCCATAATGAAAATTATGCTACTAGTACTGCTTTTAGGGCTGCAACACTGGCTCAATCTTATGTATTCCCTAGTGTTACTTCCATAACACAAGGATTGTATAATACAGGTGCTATTGGAATTGATAGAGTTTCTAGAGGAAGTGGAGATAATATTACCGCTGGTGGTGGATCTGGCGGTTTTCAAGCATCAGCTGTAGCGTCCTTAGGTGGAAGTTCAACAACATTAACAGATTATATTGATTTGAATGGTGATCGTTATCCCGATATTGTTACTACTGATAGATTACAATACACATTAAAAACTGGGGGGTTATTTGAACCAATGGTTAGAAGTATAGGTGGAGCTATGTCTGACGATAATAATGGGAACTGGGGTTTATCAGCTTCTGGGACGTTCAGTAAAGCAGGAAAACCAATTCCAGCAGACACCGCCAAAAGAAACGGTAAAGATCATATTGGAAAGCCAGGAACATTTGCTTTTGGTGGAGGTGGAAATTCTACGGGGATCTCTGGAAGTTTAGGGTTTGGTGAGAATAACACCTCTCGCATGTGGGCAGACGTTAATGGTGATGGTCTTCCTGACATAGTTAAAAAATCTATGAACGGTTCTACTATAAATGTTTCTATTGACTTGAACTTGGGGAATAATGTTTTTAGTGCTCAAAATTATTGGGGAAATTTCAGCTTAGCTGCTGGTTCTAGCCAAACTATTGGTGGTGGATTGGGGTATAATTTTGCTAACGGTAGTATTGAAGCAGGATTATCACTTGGAAGAACCGACTCCGATACAAACAACACGCTTTTTGATATTAATGGAGATGGTTTATTGGATAAAATAGCTTCAAATGGTTCTTCCATTAGTGTTGATTATAATTTAGGAAATAAATTTGTTAGTAATTTTACACAAATTAGCAATCAATTCAATTATAAAAATAGTGCAGAAACTGTAAATTCGGGCATAAATGGTACAGGAACAGGGGCTATAATATGGCCATTGTATTTATTAGTTATTACTATACCTCTTAAAATACCAGACGTTAGTATAACGGCATCCTTAGGTTCTTCTACCAACAGAACCAAAAAAACACTTACCGATTTTGATGGTGACGGTTATCCAGATTTTTTAGAAGAATTAAGCCCAGGAACAGTTAGGGTTTATCATTCTCGTATAAGACGAACCGACATGCTAAAATCTGTTACAAACCCATTAGGCGGAAAATTCACTATTGATTATAAAGTACAGCCGGTTGACTATAACAATTCGCAAGCTAAATGGGCAATGAGCGATTTACAGATTGAGGACGGTTATGACAAAGTGAATGACGGAAAAGATGTTTATAAAAAACATTTTATATACGAAAACGGAAAATATGACCGAAGAGAAAGAGAATTTTATGGATATGAAACGGTGAAAGTACAAGATTATGCAATGGATGCAGATAACCTGCCTACTAGTGTTTACAGAACTTCGGTTTCTAAATATCATAACAATAGTTATTTCTTGAATGGTTTATTGAAAGAGAGTTATGTTTTAAAAGGAGAGGATGAGCAGCTAAAGTTTTCAAGAACCATAAATAATTATCAAGTAAGAAAATTGAATAATAACGACAATAATTTAATTGATAGTACCGTTTTGCCCGATAACTTTGATGTTGGAGGAACAGAAGGTCGTCGTTCTGCGGTTGTTTTACTTACTAGCACAATAAACGAATTGTATGAATTAAATCCGAGCCCACAATTAACTACACAAGTAAGATTTGAATACGACACGAAAGGTAGAGTTGTAGAATATTTAAATTTTGGTAACATTGACACAAATAGCGATGATTATACTTCAAAAATAGGATATCATGATGATCCTGCTTTGCTTAATCTAAATATTCTAAATGTTCCAAAGTTTATAAAAGTTAGTGATGCATCAGGATTGAGAAGACAAAGAACCACAACAGTGGATGTTGCAAATGGGAATATTGAATCAATAAGCGCTCTAATCTCTACAGGTGTCGAAGCCCAAACGTTTATGAAGTATGACCAATATGGAAATTTAAACTATATCCAATATCCAGAAAATGAAGCTGGTCAGCAAATGGCTTATGAGTATAAATATGATCCTGCTTATAATAAATACATTATAGGCATTTCTGATGCTTTTGGTTATTCGTCATCTGCTACCTATAACTCTGATTTTGATAAAATTCTATCCACAATAGATTTGGCAGGTAATTTGATGTTATATAGGTATGATTCTTTTGGAAGAACTACGCTTATAAGAGCACCTAAGGAAACTGAAGCGAGTCAAAGATACACCATCAGGTTTGAGTATTTCCCAATTTATGCCAATGTGGACGATAGTCCTTACAGGGAGTGTGTTGATAGAGCACTATTTACGCCATTTGCTATTACCAATCATTTTGATGTACAGCATAGCGATAATGATATACAAACCGTTACTTTCATTGATGGGCTAGGACGACCTATTCAAGTTAAAAAAGATATTCAGTTGAATGTTGGTTCCCCCCAAGAGCCAAATTATATAGAGTCCATGTCCATTTCTGGTAAAGCGTGGTTTGATGATTTTGGAAGAACAATCAAGCAATTTCATCCTTATTTTGAAGATAAAAATTGTGAACAGAATTATGTAGTGAATGAATATGAGTCTCCATTTGATTCAGAAACTGTATATGATGAGCTCGACAGGCCTGTAAAAACTTTAGACCCTGAAGATAACTCCAGTACAATGGAATATTCCATCGAAACGGATGTTGATGGTACAATGGCCATAAAAACTAAATCTATAGTGGAACAAAATGGAAATCAAAATATTGTTACAGAAACCTTTAAAGATGTGTCGGGTAAGGTAATTTCGACTAAAAATCAAGGTACTACGGACGACCTCTGGACACGTTTTAATTATAACGCTATTGGTGAGTTATTGTCTTACACTGATGCTGAAGAAATAACTACCGGTTATGAATATGATTTACTAGGTCGAAAAACGTTGGTTAGTCATCCTGATAATGGAACGACTACCTATCAATATGACGATGCTAGTAATTTGATTAAATTGCAGACTGCCAATTTAGCAAATGATGGTTCGTTAGACCCAGATAATAGATTCATTAAGTATAATTATTATTATAACAGATTAGTACAAATCAAATATCCTATCAATAGTAATGGTTCAGACAATATCAGTAATGTATATTACAAATATGGTGACACAGGCAATCAAACAGGCAGATTAATATGGCAGAAAGATGCCACAGGAACCCAAGAGTTTGATTATGGTAATATGGGCGAAATGGTTTCAAATGTGAGAACGGTTGTTGGGCCAAATATACCTACACGAGTTTTCAAAACTTCCTATCAGTATGACAGTTGGAACCGTTTGCAATCGATGGTTTATCCTGATGGCGAAACAATAGCTTATAATTACGATTTAGGAGGAAACTTAAACAAAATGACAGGCGATTATAACGGATCTCCTTATAGTTACATTAATCGTATAGACTACGATTACTATGAGCAGCGAACCTATTTACTGTATGGTAACAGAACGGAAACATTTTATAATTATACACCTGCTTTAAGAAGATTAGAAAATCTTAATGTTAAAACTTCCGATAGCAATGATTTGTTTAACAATAAATATCAATACGATAAAGTGGGTAATGTGCTTGGCTTGAGTAATAATGCGGGAGTAACTGCCAATAATATGGCTGGAGGATATAAGCATGCTTTTGAATATGATAATTTTAACCGTCTTGTTAAAGCAGAAGGAATTTTTGATGGCAGCATCGATCAAATTGCCTCAGGAAATGATGCCAATGCTAAATACTTTTTAAAAATGAGTTACAATAAGACGCATGGCATTGAAAACAAGACACAAGGACACAGCAAAAACGGAAATACATTCATTCAAAACACCTATAGCAATCATTATAAGTATATAGCCGATACACATAAAGTGGGGATTATTATTGATGTCAATACGGGCGAACAAGAAAATTTTGGATATGATTTGAATGGTAATATAACAAAGCGTACAACCAATACCTCACAAAGAGTATTTTCTTGGGACGAATCCAACCGTTTAAGAGTGGTTTCAGACAACAGCAGTATGCAACATTATATTTATGATGCAAGTGGTGAGCGTGTGCTAAAAGCCAATTCTGATATGGAAGCCGTGTATGAAAACGGCACATTGGTAAATGCACCAGGAACAGTAAGCATCAACGGTTACACCAGTTACCCGAGCGGCTTTATGGTCATTACTGCCGATGGTGTATATAGCAAACATTATTATGCAGGAAGCCAACGGATAGTGAGCCGATTGGGTGATAACGATGCCAGTATGTTTGAAACAGATTGCCCTACTTGCAAAAAAGAAAGCACGGCTAACGAATTTGATTCTAAAGAACTCCAAAAAGCACAAATAACAGATTTGCAAAGCTATGCCGATAAACTCAAAAAAGGAACAATAGTTTACAAGGACTATAAACCAATACCACTAGCAGAGCAAGAAAAGGCATTGGCTGATGAAAACAAAACTGATAACGAGGAAAACACCGCTAAATTGCAGAGGTCGGGTGAGGCAAGAGCACCAGAAGTTGCACCAATATATTATTACCATCCCGACCATCTGGGCACCAGCACTGCTTTAACCGATTTTAACGGTAATGCGTACCAATTTTTCTTAAATTTGCCTTTTGGAGAAACCATGGCGCAGCAGTTGGGTAGCAATTACTACAACTCGCCCTATAAGTTTAACGGCAAAGAACTAGATGAAGAAACAGGATTTTACTATTATGGAGCAAGGTATTATGACCCGAGGATAAGTATTTGGTTGAGTGTTGACCCGCTGGCGGAAGAATACCCTAACGTTTCGCCATACGCTTACTGCTTAAATAATCCAATTAATGCTATTGATCCTGATGGTCGTAGAGTTTACTTTGTTGCAGGTGCAGGAAATGACCCTGCAAGTCAAGGATGGAATTATAAAAAAAGATTTAAGAAAATTTGGGAATCTAGAGGTATAAAAGATGTTCGTTTAATGAATGTTAGTCACGGAAGAGAGGGAGATATGATCTTTGCGGATGCTTATAGACATTACAGTAAAGTGCCAGGTTCTAATTCAAATATGAAAGTAACGGCAAAAATGATAACAAAAGCAGTTAATGGGATTATGAAAGATTTAAAAAATAATCCATTGGCAGAAGGTGAACAAATGAATTTAACTGGTTATAGTTATGGTAGTGTTTTACAAGCCCATGTTGCTATTGCATTAGCAGACAAAGGAGTGAAAGTAGATAATTTAATATTAATTGGAAGTCCTATTTCGGATGATTCTGATTTGATGAAAACATTAAATGAATATAAGGATGCTGGGAAAATCGGTGGAATACAAAGAATAGATATTGAGGGAGATGGTTTTAGTAATCCTAAAAGTAATTCCGAATATTTAAATGCTGTTATAGATGCATTACCTTTTTTTGAAGGAGATGCCCACCACCATTTTGATTTGGCAAGACCAGGAAAAGCTGCAGACAAAAAGATTGGAGAAGCTGCTGATAAATTGATAAAAGCTGGTGTTGAATAAAAAAATATGAAAAAATATATCAGATATTCGTCGTTTTTAAGTATTTTTTTAAGTTTAATTCCAATGTATTATGTATATACATTACCTAAAGGTAATTTTATTTCTGGTCCAGTAACATTTTTATTAATGCTATTTATATTATTAATGCAAATTGTTTTATCTGTAATTATTTGGAATTCAAATGATAGCAATAAAAGAAAAATTATGATATTAGCTATTATAAACTTTGCAATAACATTACTACAATTCTATATGCTTTATAGATATGACAATATTACTTCCTAAACATAAAAAACCCCGATAGCGCATTCTATGTTAAAAAACAAATAAAAATGAAAGTAAATTAACTTGCAAATTTATAAGTATTTATATAAGGTGTTTGTCTTTTAATCACAGAAAACACACGACCAATAATTTTACATTTTACATTGTTTAAAACTAACATTGCATTCTTTCCTTCATCTTTTTTTCTTTCATAATATTCTTTGAGTTGCGGATCATGTTTAACGGCAACGAGTGCCTCCCGCTCCCGCACGAATCCTTTCGTGTGGTTCTAAATATAATATTAACCCCCCCGCTGTCCGAAGTCTACCATAAAAACAAAACGTTATCAAAACTAGGGGCTTGCTGTGCGAATGTCTCCTGACTTCGCACCCGTTCCAATAATACACACAGTTAATTCAACAAAACAAATATCAATTTGTAGTAAAAAAAATTATATTTGAATAAAAAAACATGTCGGACGGATACAAAATAAGAGACCAAACTTTGCCGCATTTTGTAACTGCAACAGTTGTAGATTGGGTTGACCAGCCTGCCGGCGGGCAGGTGTTTTTACTAGAAAAAACTATAGAGACATCGTTATAGCTTGTTTGGATTTTTGCATTACAAACAAAGCTATGGTTTTGTATGGTTATGTTATTATGAGCAATCATATTCACATGGTAGTGCAATCTGGTAATGGAGAATTGTCGGATTTGTTGCGTGATTTTAAAAAATTCACTTCTAAAGAAATTGTAAAAACCATACAGGAAGAGCCCGAGAGCAGAAGAGAATGGATGTTGGAACGTTTTAAATTGGCAACCGACAGTCATTCTAGAAACAAAAATTATCAGTTTTGGCAGTATGGCAATCATCCTGAAGAAATTTACAGCAACAAATTTATGTGGTCAAAGCTGGATTATATTCATCTCAATCCCGTTCGTGCAGGAATTGTAGAGAAAGCATCACACTATATTTATTCGAGCGCCAGTAATTATGTTTCTGATACAGGCTTATTGAAAATAGAAAAAGCAGATATTCCTATTGTTGATGTTTTAAATTTGAATAATTTTACAAAATATAACGAATATTGAGTTTTAGGAAGTTGGTGCGTTATTTAGTAGTGGGTGCGAAGTCGGAGACATTCGCACAGCATCCTAGAAACAACGATATTTATAAAGAATACTTCGGAGAGCGGGGCGTTTGGATATGTTAAACAGTCGATAGTGAGGAAATGTTTTCAGTGCCCATAAAGTTGAGCAGAAAAAAATAGTTGTAAATAAAAGCCCCGAAATTCGGGACTTTATTTTTTAATCTTGATAATGACCATAAAGCGAAAAGACAACAATTTGTTCTTCTTCCACTTTATAAATAATGCGGTGTTCGAGGTTTATTCTACGAGACCAGTAACCGCTATAATTGGCTTTTAATGGTTCGGGTTGTCCTATGCCATCAAAAGGAGTTTTGCAAGAGTTTTCTAAAAGGTTGTAAATTTTCTTTACTGCTTTAATATCGTTTTTCATCCACCAGCCCAAATCTTGCCAAGCTTTTGGCATAAAAACTAAATTACGCATTAATCATTGCTTTAAGTTCAGCTAAATTAAGCGGTGTAGGAACTACTTTTTTACTTTCATAATCTTCAATACCTTTTAAAATAGCAGTATTGGTAATCTCATTAGGAGCAATAGCTTTTACTTTTTTTACAAAAGAAATAGACTTAAAAAACTCTTCGGCAAAAGCGATTTTATTTTCGGGTATTTCTAAAATATATTTCATTTTTATTTGTTTATTAGGTTGCAAATTTTGTTCAAAAAAGTTTTGAAATTTTTATTTGGTTAGCATTGTATAAAGCTTCTTATAAAATATATTTATATTTTACTCATCGTAGTTGCCACTGCTAAATCCAACACAAATATACTATTCTTATTCATATTTTCAAAATTTTAAACCAGCTCTACAAAGGTATTCCCCCACTGGCTCTCGTTTCTCCACATCTCTAGTGCTTGTTTGAGGCGAGTAATGAATTAAGTTAAAATAATCACAGCATTTGCAATGCGGTTAACTAAAATAAAAGTAATCTGAAGCTTCCGTTTTTATATTATTGTTTTCTCAAAAATTTTATATTTATAAAATGTTTTAAGACCAGCGTTAAAAACGCTTTATTTGTCAAATAAAGGTAAGTAGGTACTCGTCACAGAAGAGCACCAGAATGGGGACTTGTTTTGGAAAATAAAGTAAAGAGCTAGTTAATAGCGGACTTTATGTTATTCGGGCACTTCTTCTAGTAGTTCAGCCAGTTCTTTGTTGGTTAAGTTTTCTTTTTCTGATTTATCATAAATAGAGAGTAAATAAACGGTTTCATCAGCAATAACAAAATTTGTAATTACTCTTGCTCCAACACTTTTGCCTTTACTTTTTGATGAAATGGCAAGACGTATCTTGTAGCAGTTTCTAGATAAAGAAGTTCCTTGTACAGGGTTTTTCTCCAAACTTTCAAATAAAACGGCTAAATCAGTTTTTAAGGAATGGTATTTTTTAGCCAACTTTTTTAATTCTTTCCTAAAAGTAGGAACAGCAATAATATTATAACTCATCTAACAACTGTTTAGCAGGTATGCCTTTCAGTTTCGCATCTCGTACTAATTTCAGTTCTTCCACCGCTTCTTTAATCTCTTCCATCAGCAAAGCTTTTTCGTTAGAAATAGTTTTTGTTTTTACATAAGATAATCCCTTAAGTACCTCCAAAAGAGGTAGTGCTTTGTTGTCTTTTATATCTAATAAAACTTTCATAATTGTTTATTTTGCGGATTGAGAATTTTGTTCAAAAAAGTTCTGAATTTTTTGTTTGGTAAGCATCCTATTCCAAACATTTTTATCCTAATCATCGTCGTTGTCTGCTCTATCTAATACAAATGTACTATTCTTATTGATATTTTCAAAATTTTAATACCTATGCAAAGTGTTCCTTTGAAAAGCTTCGCAAATGCCTCATGACTGCGGAAACCCGACCGCTCGGATATGTTCAACGGTCGATAGCGGATTTACTTCGTCAGTTCGCATCGCTCGGGTGCAATCCGTGCCCACAAAGCGAAGATATAAAAACACAAAACCCAGCAATTGCCGGGTTTATTGTTATAATAAAATATTTTTTACAGGCGTTTTATAACCTTGCTTTTATCTTGTTTGTTGTGCAAAATGGCAATAATTAAAATTTGTTTTTTGTCTTCATTAATTGTAAAATGAATGCCGTATGGAAAAAATTTAGGGTGAGCAATTCTAATATTTTCAAAAATCGGATAATAGATAAAAGGATTTTTTTGCAATTTATCAATAGTCTCTTTTATGCAATGTGCGAAACGTTCTTCTAAATCTGTATCAGGACTTTGCTCATAATACCAGAGCTTGGCAATCTCAATATCGTCTTCAACTTCTTCAAAGTAATCTAACTCAAAATCAAATTCAATCATCGATTGACTTTTTTATTGAGTGCATCAAATAATCCTTGAATTGGTTTTACACGTTCAGGATGCTTGGCAATAGTTTCTAATCTTGATGTTAAAAGTTCTTTTTGCCAATCAGGAATATCAGATGAAATTTCTTCAATATCGGGATACTGTTGTTTAATTAAACTCCATTCTTGTTGTGGAATGTAAACTCCAGAATTATTGCCGTTGCTGTCTTGTAATACTTGAAGTTTCATTGTTTTGATTATTTAGATGTTTGTAAATTCTGTGCAAAAAAGTTCTGAAATTTTTGTTTGGTTAGCATTGTGGCACGCATTCTGTAGAATACATTTTTATCCTAATCATCGTCATTGTCTGCTCTATCTAACACAAATGTACTATTCTTTTTCGATATTTTCAAAATTTTATACCTCCGCAAAGTGTTCCTTTGAAAAGCTTCGTAAATGTCTCCTGACTGCGGAGCTGGGAAGAGACTAAACTATTGACAAAATAGGTGTAATCTTTTGTATTTTTTTATAACCCTGTCAGCGTTCAAAACACTGACAGGGTTTAAATTTTAATTCAATGCTATTTTTTTTCTTGAAGTGATGCTAAAAGTAATTTTGCTATTGCTTCTGATGAAGCAGGGTTTTGACCAGTAATTAGCAAACCATCTTGTTGGGTGTGACTACTCCAATCGGCTCCTTTACTATAAATAGCGCCATGCTTTATCAATTCATCTTCTAGTAAAAATGGCACTACTTGGGTTAGTTTAATTACTTCTTCCTCTGAATTTGAAAAACTAGTAAGGTGTTTGCCTTTTACAATTGGTTCTCCATTCGCTGCTTTTGTATTCACTAATGCGGCTGGCGCATGACAAACAAAGGCAATTGGTTTTTGATGATTATAAAACTCTTCAATCAGTTGAATAGAAATTTTATCAATGGCTAAATCCCATAACAGACCATGGCCTCCAGGATAAAAAACAGCATCAAAATCCTCTTGTTTCATATCACTTAATTTTAATGAATGTGCTACTTTATCAATGAGTTTATAGTCTTTATAAAATCTTTCGGTAGACGGTGTTTGCGCATCTTTCAACTCACTACTAGGATCCACTGGCGGCTGTCCTCCTTTTGGCGAAGCAATTGTAATTTCGGCACCGGCATCGGCTAAAACATAATAGGGGCTTGCAAATTCTTCAATCCAAAAACCTGTTTTTTCTTGGGTGTTTCCCAAAGTAGCATGCGACGTTAAAACGAATAAAATTTTCATAACTAGTAGTATTTATTTAATTAAAATCTTTATTAATACTCACGATTATCTCGTTCTTCCTGCCAAATAATTGGTAAGGTGGATTGTATCCTAAGTATCGAAAGTGACCGTAATAAGAAATGGAATTTGCTTTTAAAGCATTTTCCAATTTCTCAATATTTTCATTGATGTCTTGAGTTGATGCAAAACCTCCAAATGTTATAGCAGCTACATATTCGTCAGCTGTAGTTACAATTTTCACCTCCGAACTGTTTGGTTTTGGCAAGTTGTCTTTATTGTATTCAGAAGGCATCACAAAACTCATAGAGGAAATAGTATCATTTACATCCATATATACTGGAGCAGTCATGGCTATTTTTTGTTGGGTACTGTTACCGCCAAAAATATAACCCGCTAATTTACTAAAACCAGAATTCCCTAACTCTTTATAAGATTTTGCAGAAGATGTAATGGTAGCCATAGTCGCAGCCGGATAGAATCGTATTTCAAAATTTTTTTCTACCCGAATTACTTTGTATGGCTGTGTTTGTGTTGAATTAATTGACAGGGTAGTATATACTTGAAATAGTAACAGGAGTACGATAATGATGCCGGTTGTTATGATGAAAATTTTCATTTTTTTAATAATTTAGGACTTCTTCAATTCTAATGTTACTCGGGTAATCTTTTATTTTGAGACAATTTACAAATTATATCTTGACTGTTGCATATTCTTCACAGATATTTGCACATTTTTCACAAGCTTCTGCACATGCTTTACAAGAATCATGATGAGAAGCGTGTTTTGCGCACTCTTCGGAACAAATTCCGCATATTTTAGCACATAATGCATGCAAATCTTGACTAAATCTTGAACCCCTAGCTTCAAAACGTGCACACAATGCACAAATAGCAGCGCAATCTCTGCATAATGCAATACATTCTTTATTGCCACTCGCAATACAATCGATAATACAGCTTTCGCAAGTTATCAAACATGCTAAACATGCTTCGATACCTTTTTTTGAAATTTTCATTTTGAAATTGTTTTCAATGCGAATGAATTTTCACAATGAGTCAAAGGTGCTACCGATTACTTACAATAACCTTGTATAATAATAAATAAGAATTATAACATTCACACATTGTTTCGATAGCAACTACGTAACACTTTTAGTTATTTTTTGTTTTAGAATGCGTAATCGTGATAATTTCCTCAGAAATCAAAAAAATGAGTTTTTATTTTTCAATTAGTAATACTACTTTTGCACATGCAACACAACGTACTTATTTTAGATTTCGGTTCGCAATACACCCAACTTATTGCACGCCGCGTTCGGGAATTAAATATATTCTGCGAAATCTTCCCATACAATCATGTTCCAACAGATTTATCATCTTATAAAGCAGTCATCCTTGGCGGAAGCCCTTATTCTGTCCGTTCAGAAGATGCTTTGCAAATTGATTTGTCTAATATCAGAGGCAAATTACCATTACTTGCGGTCTGTTATGGCGCTCAGTATTTGGCCCATTTTTCAGGAGGCGAAGTAGCCGCTTCCAATATCAGAGAATATGGAAGAGCCAATTTATCATTCATCAAAGAAGGAGAAACTTTTTTTGAAGAGGTAAATCTAAATTCACAGGTTTGGATGAGCCACAGCGATACCATCAAACATTTACCAACCAATGGTGTGAAATTGGCAAGTACCAAAGATGTAGAAAATGCAGCCTACAAAATCGAAGGCGAAACAACGTATGCCATTCAATTTCATCCCGAAGTCTATCATTCAACAGATGGAAAACAGATTTTAGAAAATTTTTTAGTTAAGATTGCTCACGTTCCTCAAAACTTTACACCCAATGCTTTTGTGGAAGACTGTGTCAAAGAGTTGAAGGAGAAAGTAAAAGATGATAAAGTCGTTCTTGGACTTTCTGGTGGAGTAGATTCTACCGTAGCAGCAGTTTTATTGCATAAAGCTATTGGTAAAAACTTGTATTGTATATTCGTTAACAATGGTTTGCTGCGCAAAAACGAATTCGAAAATGTATTGCATCAATACAAGGGCATGGGATTGAATGTAAAAGGTGTTGATGCTTCAGCCCGATTTATGAATGCATTAGATGGAATTGAAGATCCAGAAACCAAACGTAAAGCAATTGGGAATGCCTTTATTGAAGTTTTCGATGAAGAAGCGCATTTAATTGAAGACGTAACTTGGTTGGCTCAAGGAACAATTTACCCAGATGTTATCGAATCAGTTTCTGTAAAAGGACCATCGGCTACCATCAAATCACATCACAATGTGGGCGGTTTACCCGATTATATGAAGCTCAAAATAGTAGAGCCTTTGCGCATGTTGTTCAAAGATGAAGTTCGTAGAGTTGGAAAAACATTGGGCATCGACCCTGAACTTTTAGGCAGACACCCATTTCCTGGGCCTGGATTATCAATTAGAATTTTGGGGGCAATTACTCCTGAAAAAGTTAGGATTTTGCAAGAAGTTGACGCTATATTTATTAATGGCTTAAAAGAACATGGATTATATGATAAAGTTTGGCAAGCCGGAGCGATTTTACTTCCTGTAAATAGTGTTGGAGTAATGGGCGACGAGCGCACTTATGAAAAAGTAGTTGCGCTTCGTGCTGTAGAATCAACAGATGGAATGACAGCGGATTGGGTTCATTTGCCGTATGAGTTTTTGATGAAAATCTCTAATGAAATTATCAATAAAGTGAAGGGTGTAAATAGAGTAGTATATGATATTAGTTCTAAACCACCCGCCACAATTGAATGGGAATAGATTTGTTAACATAAAAAAGTTAATGAAAAAATTAGCAATTTATATTGAGTTTAAAAAGTTTTGTTAACTTTAGACGTTAAATAAACATTAGGTAAATGAAAAACCGTATTCTTTTTTCAATATTTCTAACTGTATTTTCTTTCGTATTTACCGTCGCTGCAAAACAAGAAAAATACACTAAACATACTGTCGTTAAAGGCGAGACTATAAATATTATAGCTCAAAAGTATAAGATTACACCTTATGACATTTACAAATTAAATCCAGATTCTCAAAACGGAATTCAGCTGGACAGTGTTTTGTTAATTCCATCTTCAGCAGTTGAAACGACATCTTATGTTGCCCCTAAAGCAACTTCTTCAACTATTCAAAATAGTAATCCAACCACCCATTTGGTTCAATCTAAAGAAACTTTATATAGTCTTTCTAAACAATATAATATAACGATTGATGCGCTTAAAGCCGCTAATGAGGATTTGTTAAAAGAAGGATTGAAAATCGGACAAAATATTAAAATTCCAGTATCGGGAAGTTCACAAACCACCATAGTTTCCAAGCCTGTTGAAGTTGAAAAAGTACCAGTGAAAGAAGCACCGAAAGTAAATGCTCAAAAATCGGAATCAAAGCCAGAAACTTCAACAGAAGGAATTGCTTATCATGTCATTGCACCTAAAGAAACAAAGTATGGAATAGCCAAAAAGTACGGCATGACTATTGCTGAATTGGAGCGTCTTAACCCAGAAGTTATTTCTGATTTTCCAATTGGACTTAAGCTTCTTGTTGTAGGTAATTCATCAGTAAAACCCAGTTTAGAAACCGCGAAGTCTCCAACGGTAGAAACGCCATCAGGACCTTCGTCAAGTACCAAAAAATATTTAGAAGAATATGTGGTTAAACCGAATGAAACAATTTTGAGCATAGCCAATGATTATAATATGCCTGAAAAAGAACTAATCTCACTTAATCCAGAATTAAAAAAAGGATTAAAACAAGGTATGATTCTCAGAGTTCCGAAAGGCCAGCGGAAGGAACCTGTCAAAAAGGAACAAGGAAATTTACTAAAAACAATTAACACTAATGCGAGGAAACAACTCGCATTACTTTTTCCGTTTAATATCTCAAAGTTAGAAAGTGATACTATAAATTCAACGCAAGCGCTTTTAAAAAAAGACAAATTTTTAAACTTGACTTTAGATTTTTATTCTGGAGCACTCATGGCAATTGATTCTGCAAAGGTTTTAGGGATGAATATTGATATCAAAATTTTAGATTCTCAGGAAACAAAAAGCACTTCTAATGTTTCTGCTTTAGTACAACAAAACAATCTTCAAACAATGGATGCAATTGTTGGGCCTTTTTATCAGGCGAATGTGGAAAAATTAGCAGAATTAGTTGAGTCAACTAAAACTCCCGTTATTTCTCCATTATCTAAAGAAGTTGGAAAAAAGTATTCTAATTTATATCAATCCATGCCATCAACTGAGCTTTTGCGAACTTCCATCTTTGATTTTATGAAAACTAAAAATGCGAATATTATTGCCGTAATTGACAATAAAAAAACAGGTGTCAGGCAGTATATTCAAGACATGCAAAATGAAACTAAAATAGTTGGATTGAGCCTTAAAGGTACTGTAGTTGCTGACAGCTTGAAAGTATTACTTCAAAAAGATAAACTCAACTATGTAATACTTGCCTCTGAAAGTACCGGAATGATTTTAGCAACTACTTCAGTAATGTTGGCTGTGCAAAAAGAGTATCAAGTACAATTGGTTATATTGGAACCGAATGAGACATTAGATTTTGAAGAAATATCATTGACTAGATTGACCAAATTAAAACTTTTATTTCCATCACTTTCCAGACCAAACGAAACGGTTGAAGCCAATCAATTTGATGCTAAATATAAAAAGCTAAATAAGATTTTACCCAACCAATATGCTATTCGGGGTTTTGATGTAACTTTTGATACTTTAGTTCGATTGTCTCAGGACAAAACGTTTGAAGAAACGGTTCAAGCAACCTCTTCGGAACAAATAGAGAACAAGTTTGATTATGTAGCCAATACAACTTATGGCTACTCTAATAACGGAATTTATATTTTGTATTACGATACTGATTTAACCATAAAAGAAGCTTTATAATGACCACATCAATTGTTAGATATTTAGGCGAATTGAGGACTTCCTCTATGCATTTGCAATCGGGAACGGAAATCCTTACCGATGCTCCAACAGATAATCATGGTAGAGGTGAAGCCTTTTCGCCAACCGACATGGTCGCAAATTCATTGGCAACTTGTATGATATCAATTATGGGAATAAAAGCAAGAGATATGGATTTGGAACTAAAAGGAACCACAGCCGAAGTTACCAAAATTATGGCCGCGGAACCGAGACGAATTTCAGAGATTCATATCAAATTTGAAATGAACCTCGAGGCTGATGATAAAACTAAATCGATATTAGAAAGAGCAGCCATGACTTGTCCGGTTTATCATAGTTTGCATCCTGATATTAAAAAGAGTATAATCTTTAACTGGAAGTAAAATTAGAATAAAGATGAAAGAATATAGATTATAGACTTTTCATTTTACTATCATTTATCTATTTTCTATTCTCTTATTAAATGAATGCACAACAACAACTTCTTATCAAACTCGCCCATACCAAAATGCCTTTTGGTAAATATGAAGGCTATTATCTAATCGACTTACCCGAGTATTATGTCGTTTGGTATAGTAATAAAGGGTTTCCAAAAGGACAACTAGGCGAACAATTACAATTGGTTTACGAACTTAAGTTAAATGGTTTAGAAGAGTTAGTTCGTAACGTAAAGAGGCAATATCCGAAACCAATCTAATTTGAAAATTTGTAAATGAGATAATTTTAAAATTACGTTTTTATTTATCTTGATTTTCATTTTCAAATTTCCAAATTATCTCATTTTCAAATTGATTTTTCTCCAATTTATATTGTACTTTTGCCTCGTTTTTTTACAACATCTACAACACAACAACTACTAATAAAATGAATCAAACAAAATATATTTTTGTTACAGGCGGTGTGACTTCTTCTTTGGGGAAAGGAATCATTGCAGCATCTTTGGCCAAGTTACTTCAGGCTAGAGGGTATCGAACTACCATTCAAAAGTTTGATCCTTATATCAATGTAGATCCAGGAACGTTGAATCCATACGAACACGGAGAATGTTTCGTTACTGATGATGGTGCTGAAACCGATTTGGATTTAGGACATTACGAGCGATTTTTAAATGTACCTACTTCTCAAGCCAATAATGTTACCACGGGAAGAGTCTATCTTTCAGTGATTGAAAAGGAGCGAAGAGGCGAGTTTTTGGGCAAAACGGTTCAGGTCGTTCCGCATATCACCAATGAAATTAAAGAACGCATGCAATTGCTTGGTAAATCAGGTGATTTTGATATTGTAATTACTGAAATTGGTGGAACTGTCGGCGATATTGAATCGTTGCCTTATATCGAATCCGTTCGTCAATTGGTATGGGAATTAGGAGAAAGCAACGGAATTGTAATTCATTTAACTTTGGTTCCATATTTAGCTGCAGCGGGTGAGTTAAAAACAAAACCAACGCAACACTCTGTTAAAACGTTGATGGAAAGCGGAATCAAAGCGGATATTTTAGTGTGTAGAACCGAACACGAAATATCAGACGAATTGCGTCAAAAGTTGGCATTGTTTTGTAATGTAAAACGGGAAGCTGTAATTCAATCTATTGATGCTTCGACGATTTATGAAGTGCCCAATCTGATGCTCGAAGAAGGCTTAGATGTTGTGGCGCTGAAAAAATTAAACTTGCCTAAAAAAGCAGCGCCCGATTTGAGAAACTGGAACACGTTCCTTCACAGATTAAAGCATCCTAAACAAACTGTACATGTCGGTTTAGTTGGTAAATATGTAGAATTGCAAGATTCGTATAAATCTATTTTAGAATCATTTATTCATGCGGGTGCTGCCAATCAAACCAAAGTGAATGTCATTTCTATTCATTCCGAATATTTAGATGCAAAAACAGCACAAGAACAACTTCAGGATTTAGATGGGATATTAGTTGCGCCAGGATTTGGTGGTCGCGGCATTGAAGGTAAAATCGATACCGTTCGCTATGCTCGTGAAAATAGCATTCCGTTTTTCGGAATTTGTTTAGGAATGCAGATGGCTGTTATCGAATTTTCGCGTAATGTTTTAGGATTGGAAGATGCCAATTCAACCGAGATGAATGAGAAGACAAAGCATCCCGTTATTTCTATAATGGAAGCACAAAAAACAATTACAGATAAAGGCGGAACTATGCGTTTGGGTTCATGGAAATGTGATATTTCTAAAGGTACTTTAGCACATCAAATCTATGACAAAGATCAAATTGAAGAGCGTCATCGTCATCGTTATGAATTCAATAATGAGTATAGAAAACAATTAGAAAATGCTGGGTTGGTTTGTTCTGGAATAAATCCTGAAACAGGTTTGGTAGAAATTATTGAACTACAAAACCATCCGTTTTTTATTGGAGTACAGTACCATCCAGAATATAAAAGTACTGTTGCCAATCCACACCCAATTTTTGTTAGCTTTGTGGCCGCAATGGTAAAGCATAAAAATAAATAACCTATCGAAATTATCCCGAAACTTCGGGACAGCATTATTATGGAACAACAAAAGAAATTTGATTTTAATACCATCATTGGTTTTGGTTTAATATTCGTAATCATCATGTGGATGATGTACAATAATAGAGATACTGAATTAAAAGAACAACAAGAGAAAGCGAAAAAAGAAAAAGTTGAAAAACAGCAACAAGCCAAACAAATCGCTACAAAACAAATTGTTGCAACTATAAATGATTCGACTGTTAATGATACCGTAAAATTAGAAAAGTTGAAAGGTAGTTTAGGGAGTTTTGCTTATTCAGCAACGTTACCCTCTGCAAAAGAAAGCTTTACTACTTTAGAGAACGAGTTAGTGCGTTTGAAAATTGCTAATAAAGGAGGTTTTATTGTTGAAGCTACTTTAAAGAATTTTGAAAGATTTAAGAAAGATTCAGGACAATTGGTTGAATTAATTAAAAATAATAATGCCAATTTTAATCTTCAATTACAAACGAAAGATAATAGGGTTTTAAATACCAAAGACCTTTTCTTTGAGCCAACTTTATCTAAAAACGGAGAAGACCAAATCCTATCGATGAAGTTAAAAACCGGAGCAAATGATTTTTTAGAATATAAATATGTTCTAAAAGCCAAAGAATATATGTTAGATTTTGATGTTCGTTCTCAAGGTTTAAGTAAAGTCTTGAACACGTCTGCCACCGCTGATTTGCAATGGGATTTAAAAACCTATCGTAATGAAAAAAGTGTAGCATATGAAAATCGTTATTCAGAAATCTATTATGAACATAATGAAAGGAAAGTGGATTATGCTGGTACAGGTAAGCAAGAGGATGATGTATTAGAAAATGCAACGTTTATTGCATATAAGCAACATTTTTTTAGTTCAATTCTATTATTTGAAACACCTGTAAACAAAGTAAAAATAAGTTCAACAGATTTAGTTAATGATGATAAAATTGATACAGTATATACAAAACAGTTTAAATCAACATTGCCTTTAGCATTTAAAAATGGTGAGTTAGATTATAAAATGAATTGGTACTTAGGTCCAACAGATTATAAAATATTAAACAATTACAAAAAAAATATCGAGGATATTGTGCCCTTAGGTTGGGGAATATTTGGATGGATTAATAAATTTATTTTTATTCCACTATTTGGGTTTTTAAGTTCATTCATGGGATTGGGAATTGCGATTATCATCTTCACTATTTTGATAAAAATTGCAATGTCTCCTATTACTTTTAAATCTTTTTTGTCACAAGCGAAGATGAAAGTGTTGCGTCCAGAGATTATGGAAATTGGAGAAAAATTCAAAAAAGATCCAATGAAAAAGCAACAAGAAACTATGAAGTTATACAATAAAGCGGGAGTGAATCCGATGGCGGGCTGTATACCAGCTTTGATACAAATCCCGTTTATGTATGCTTCGTTTCAATTTTTTCCTTCTGCTATTGAATTAAGACAAAAAGGCTTTCTTTGGGCTGACGATTTATCATCATTTGACCAAATATTTAAATTGCCTTTTAATATTCCATTGTATGGAGATCATGTTAGTTTGTTTCCGATATTGGCAGCTATAGCTATTTTCTTCTATATGAAAATGACATCTGGTGACCAAGCCATGGCGCAACCTCAACAAGATGGAATGCCCGATATGGCCAAAATCATGAAAATAATGATCTATGTTTCACCAGTGATGATGTTGATTTTCTTTAATAGCTTTGGGTCAGGATTGAGTTTATATAACTTTATTTCAAATTTGATTACCATTGGCATCATGTTGGTTATTAAGAAATATTTCATCAATAGCGATAAGATTCATGCTCAAATTCAGGAAAATAAAGCCAAGCCCAAAACGGAAGGTAAATTCCAAAAGAAGATGCGTGAAATGATGGAACAAGCTGAAGCTCAAAAACAAATTCAGAATAAAAAGAAATAATTTTCGAATAATACATTTTTAAGACTCTGTTTAAAATCCTATCTTTAAACAGAGTTTTTAATTTCTATAAAATCATGAAAGTCTTAATTGTAGGTTATGGTAATATGGGTAAAACGTATGCCAATAGTTTTATCAGTTCGCGATTCATCAAACCAGAAGATATTTTTGTTTTAGTTAGAAATGATAATTTTTCCACGTCAGAAAGTAGTATACCTACAGCTAACTTTTCATCGGTGCCAACAGAAAAAGTATGCGATTTTGACATAGTCATATTGGCTGTAAAACCTCAAGATTTTGATGTTTTGGCGCACTCAATTAAGCCCTATTTGAAAGACGATCAGATTGTTTTTTCGGTTATGGCTGGAATTACAATATCGAAATTAGAATCACAATTATCTTGCTCTAAAATTGTGCGTTCCATGCCCAATATTCCTACTCAAATAGGAATGGGAATGACTGTTTTCTCAGCTTCTGCTAACGTAGATAGAAAAGAATTATTTATCATACAAAATTTAATAAACACCACAGGAAAATCAGTTTACGTAGAAAACGAAAAACTAATTGATGCTGCTACAGCCATTTCGGGAAGTGGTCCAGCATACGTTTTTTATTTTATGCAATCGATGATTAAAGCTGCTGTTGATTTAGGCTTCAACGAATCGGAAGCAGAGTTATTAGTCAATCAAACGTTTATGGGTTCGGTTGCCATCCAAAATAGTTATTCGTTATCCAACGAAGAATGGATTAAAAAAGTAGCATCCAAAGGCGGAACCACCGAACGGGCACTTCAAGTTTTTGAAAAGCAAAGTTTGGAAGAAACTATAGTTGATGCTATAAATGCAGCAAATGATAGAGCACTTGAATTGGGTTCATAAAAAAAGCACAGTTAAAAACTGCGCTTCTCTCTTTTTCATAGAAATGTTTAAATTTAAAATGGACGTAACACTTTAGTAACTCCATGTATTACTCCATTAGATCCTTGTACATCAACTAATATTATATCAGTAACAATATTTTGAGTATCTGTTATTTTAGCCGTAGGATTTAATTGCACTCCCACATTTAATTGTGGCATCATAGCTTGTGTTGGCAAACTTTGTAAGGTAGTTGTAATTGCTGACGAACGAACATTTCCAGCTAAAACATGATACTGCAATACTCTTGTCACGTTAGCTGCTGTAACTGCAGTACCAGTTAAAAAACCAGTTCCCGTTGTAGCTGCAGTAAAAGCAGCGTTGTTTGGTGCAAATAAAGTTCCTGGAGCAGTAGCAGTTAAACCATTTAAAGCATTAAGAACAGCACTTTGATCTCCGAAAGCACCACTTGTGCTTGTTACCACTGCTTGTAATGTATCAAAATCAGGGTTGTCAACTACATGATCAACTAGAGTTGGAATTTGAATTACTCTATTAACAATATGAATGACACCATTACTAGCATCCACATCGGCAGTGGTAACCACCGCTCCTTTGCTGTCAATACCTCCGTTTAGTGTTACCGTTGCTCCAGCTTTTTGAACAAACATAGTAATAGTTGGTGCATTGGTAGTTGCGTTTATTGGTGATAATGTAGAAGCATACGTTGCTGAAGGGATAACAGTGCTCTTAATCTCTGAACCAATAACATGGTTTAATAAAACAGCTTTAAGAACATCAACATTAACATTATTAACATTTACGCCAGCACCAAGTGAAGTAAAGAATGTATTGAAAGCAGCATTTGTAGGAGCAAAAACAGTAAATTGCCCTGCACCATCTAAAGTGCCAGCTAGATTAGTACGAGTAAGTGCAGTAACCAAAATTGATAAATCTGGATTGGCTACAGCAATGTCTGTAATTGTTTGTTGAGCAGGAGCGTTGTCATCATCATCACTACATGAGAAAACAGTTAAAGATAATAATGCAATTCCGATAATTTTTGAAAATTTTTTCATTGTTTTTTGTTTTTAAATGATTAATAATTTTTTTAAATTTCATTAATGATTATAAAAACACTAAATGGTTGCGTATGTTATAAAAATAAATTTTATTTTTTTTGAGTAACATACTATTTTTAATAATATTCTTATTTTTATTGATTTGTTTATCGTTAAATAAAATAAATCATTTTGAAACCTCTTTAAATAAAAAAAGCTTCTCAATTTTGAGAAGCTTCTTAAATAGTGTTACTTTATCTATGAACTAGGAGGCAACAACACACTGTCAATAACATGTATTACTCCGTTTGTACATTTTACATCTCTAGCAAATACTCTTGCAGAGTTAATAAAGATACTTGTTTCTTCAAAATCTAATAAATCTGAATCAAAATCTGGAAAGTATGTATTAGGTTCTAATGCAACTGTAATGTTTTGACCTTGTAAAGTGGTCACAACTTGGCCGTCTGTTAAATCTTTAGAAAGTACTCCAGCATTAGCAATTACATGATATTTTAATACTGTTTCTAATAATCCAGGATTTGCAGTATTAAATTCTGCAACCGTTAGACCTCCGAGTACTGGTGCAAAAGCTGCATTAGTAGGAACAAATACTGTATAATTTCCAGCATCTTCAAATGTAGCTTTTAATCCTGTAACTTCAAGAGCTTCTTTGAATGAACTAAATTCTGGTGTAATTTCAGCTATTTTAGCAATTGATGAAGTTTTAAAATCCTTTGCTTCGTCTTTACTACATGAAAACGCAGTAAAAACTAATGCTACTAATGCAATACCTTTAATTAAATTTCTCATTTGGTTTAAGTTTTAAATTTTTCCAAATATAAAAAGAATAATTTAATTTCCCAATATTATCTTAAAAACAAATTTACATTTATTAATAATTTAGTTATTTGATATTTGTATTTGATAAATACTAATTACGAAAGTTTTTCGTTTAAGAGATAAGTTTAATTTCGCAACCAATATTGATTTATAAAATGAATGATATGAAATACATAATATTGTGTTTATTAATTTCTGTTGCTGTTTTTTCACAAGAATATAATACGTTAGATGAAAAAGGGAAAAAGCACGGTCTTTGGAAAGGACTGTATGAAGAATCCAAACGAACAAGGTATGTCGGCACTTTTGAACACGGAAAGGAAGTTGGAATTTTTAAATTTTTTGATGATACTAAAGCTGGGACCATAATAGCGACAAGAGAATTTAACTCTAATGATAATTCTTGTTACACCATTTTTTATAATCAAAATAAGAATAAAGTAAGTGAAGGAAAACTAATTAACAAAAAGTTTGAAGGCGAATGGAAATACTATCATGAAGATTTACCTTCGATTATGACACTAGAATTATATGTAAACGGAAAATTAAACGGTGTTAGAAAAGTATTTTATAAAAGTGGAGAAATAGCAGAAGAAACTACCTATAAAAACGGAATTAAAAACGGAACATATAAAAGTTATGCCGAAAATGGAATTGTACTTGAAGAATCTAACTATAATAACGGAGAGTATGATGGACAAGCGATTTATAGAAATGTAAGTAATCAAATTACCGCTCAAGGTATATATAAAAAGGATAAAAAAGTAAACATCTGGAAAATGCTTGAGAAAGGTAAATTGAAAGAGGTCAACATGAACTATGAAAACAAAAACTTCAAAAGACCTAAAATGCCAAATCAGTCTGAAGTCAGAGTTGAAGTTAAAGATGCTGAAAAATCAAATCCAGACTTAGAAAATGAAATCAGAAATAAAATGGGACGATAAATAAGTTTTGCTTACGACCAAATTATTTTAACTGATAATGTATTGTAATTTTTTTCAGATTTTGCGATAACTTTGCTGCAAAATTTATTGTTTGATGAAACGAGTTGTTGTTGGACTTTCTGGAGGTGTTGATTCAAGTGTTGCTGCTTATCTTTTAAAAGAGCAAGGCTATGATGTCATAGGTCTTTTTATGAAAAACTGGCATGATGATTCAGTTACAATTTCTAATGAATGTCCCTGGCTTGAAGACAGTAACGACGCATTACTTGTTGCTGAAAAACTCGGAATTCCTTTCCAAACAGTTGATTTAAGCGAACAATACAAAGAAAAAATAGTGGACTATATGTTCAAAGAATATGAAAGTGGAAGAACTCCAAATCCAGACGTATTGTGTAATCGCGAAATTAAGTTTGATGTCTTCATGAAAATTGCTTTGTCTCTTGGTGCTGATTTTGTGGCGACTGGGCATTATTGTAGAAAAGGCAAAATTCAAGTTGAGGGTGAACCAGTATATCAATTGCTTGCTGGGAAAGATGGCAATAAGGATCAATCGTATTTTCTATGTCAATTATCACAAAAACAATTATCACAATCATTATTTCCAATTGGGGAATTAACCAAGCCTGAAGTTCGAGAAATAGCCACTAAACTAGATTTAGTTACTGCTGAAAAGAAAGATTCTCAAGGTTTGTGTTTTATTGGTAAAGTTCGTTTACCCGTTTTTTTACAACAGCAATTACAACCTAAAGAAGGTTTGATTTATGAAATAGCATTCGATAATAAAATTTACCATCAAGATTTGCCAAAATGTAGCTCGTTAGAAGAGCAATTGGCTTTTGAATCGGAAGCAATTTCTTATTCTCCAGAAAGCGGAAAAGTTGTGGGTAAACACCAAGGAGCACATTATTTTACGATTGGTCAAAGAAAAGGTTTGAATGTTGGAGGAACCAAAGAAGCGCTGTTTATTATTGCAACCGATATAAAATTGAATGCTATTTATACGGGTCAAGGTCATAATCATCCGGGTTTATTTAGAAAAGCATTGCGAGTTCAGCCTTCGGAAATTCATTGGATTAGAGAAGATTTAGCTTTAAGAAATGGAGAGCAAATGAACGTAATGGCCCGTATTCGCTATCGTCAAGCATTACAAAAAGCGACTTTGTATCAATTTGAAAGTGGTTTGTATGTTTCTTTTGAAGAACCACAATCTGCGATTACACAAGGTCAATTTGTTGCTTGGAATATTGATGATGAATTAGTTGGTTCAGGAGTAATTTCGTAATTTGGTGCTTTCAAATCTCAAATCTATGAAAAAAGTAATACTATTTATCTTTTCATTAGTTACGTTTTCTGCGTATACACAAGAAGATGCTTGGGTTTATTTTAATGATAAACCAAATGCACAAGCTTTTATAGATAATCCTTCAACTATGCTCACGCAAAGAGCATTAGATAGAAGAACTGCACAAGGTATACTTTTAAACACTAGTGATGCTCCGATAGAGCAATCTTATTTTGATCAAGTAGCAGCATCTCCCGGAATTCTGGTCAAGGCCAAATCGAAATGGTTGAACTGTCTTCACATTCGTGGGACTATTGCTAATATTCAAGCATTAACAAGTTTGCAATTTGTAAGTCGAATTCAATTTGCCGATAACTCTTTAAACGCAAGAATGCCGATGCCTCGATTGTTTAGCCCTATAAATAAACAAATGGATGTACAAGCTACTTTTGCCTATGGGAATTCTGCTAATCAGGTTCAGATGCTAAATGCTCATTTACTGCACCAACAAGATTATACTGGAAGCGGAAAAATAATAGCTGTTTTAGACTCAGGCTTTGCAGAAGTAAATACGATTCTTCCTTTTAACAGAATGTTCAGTACAAATTTGTATTTGGGAGGATATAATTATGTAGCCAATAATACAAATGTTTTTTCTACTCATAATCACGGAACGATGACCTTGTCATGTATGGTCGGTTTTGTTGATGGTCAATTAATAGGTACGGCACCCAATGCGCAATATTATTTGTTTATTACGGAAGATATTGCTGAAGAAAATCCGGTTGAAGAAAGTTATTGGGTAGAAGCTGCAGAAGAAGCTGATAGGTTAGGAGTAGATATTATTTCAACTTCATTAGGATATTTTGATTATGACAATCCAAATTACAGTCATACCTATTCTGATATGACAGGTGATGCTGCTTTTGCATCAAAAGGAGCAAATATTGCATTTAGTAAAGGAATGATTGTTGTGGCAAGCGCAGGTAATTCTGGAAATTCCGTGGAACCTCATATCGGTGTTCCAGCAGAAGCCACTAATGTGTTAACAGTTGGTGCCGTTAAATCGGATGAAACTTATGCAACGTTTAGTTCCATTGGCCCTTCGTTTGACGGTAGAATAAAACCCGACGTAATGGCACAAGGGCAGAGTTCCGTGGTATCTAATACATCAGGCGCTATTGTAACAGCAAGTGGAACGTCTTTTTCATGTCCAATAATGGCTGGTGCTATTGCTAGTTTGTGGCAGGCAATTCCTTGGGCAACAAATCAAGAAGTGGTTACTTTCGTAAAAGAATCGGCGGATAGATTCACAAATCCAACAAATCAATTTGGATACGGAATCCCTGATTTTCAAAATGCTTTGGATAGAGCATTGCTTTCAACTAACCAAAATCAATTTGACAAATTTTTAGTTTATCCAAATCCAGTTAAAAATTATTTTTCAATTTCATTTCCAAATGGATTTTATAGTGCAAATGTTTCGATATATAATAGTCTTGGACAAATTATTTTTAACAAAGAAGTTGATTCAAGTTCATCAATTTATGTTGACGGCCTAAGTTTAGGAATTTATTATTATAAAATTGAAAGCAATTCATTTGTTCAAAAAGGAAAACTTATTAAGAATTAATGAATAAAATAACCCAACTTTTTGGTGTAAAATATCCAATTATTCAAGGAGGAATGATTTGGAATAGTGGATATAAACTAGCAAGTGCTGTAAGTAATGCTGGTGGGTTAGGTTTAATTGGAGCAGGTTCAATGTACCCCGATGTTTTACGAGAGCATATTCAAAAATGCAAAAAAGCTACCGACAAACCTTTTGGGGTAAATGTACCGATGCTTTATCCAAACATTGAGGAAATTATACAAATAATTATAGAAGAAGGAGTGAAAATTGTTTTCACTTCCGCTGGAAACCCTAAAACATGGACAAGTTATTTAAAAGAAAAAGGAATAATTGTAGTACATGTTGTGAGCAGTTCAAAATTTGCTTTGAAAGCACAAGAAGCAGGGGTAGATGCTATAGTCGCTGAAGGTTTTGAAGCTGGCGGTCATAATGGAAGAGAAGAGACCACCACGTTAACTTTAATTCCAATGGTAAAAGAAAGTATCTCTATTCCCTTAATAGCTGCTGGAGGAATTGCGACAGGAAAAGGAATGTTAGCAGCTATGATTTTAGGTGCTGATGGGATTCAAATGGGATCCCGATTTGCAGCTTCTCATGAAAGTTCAGCGCATGAGAATTTTAAAAAAACTATAATAGATGTAAAAGAAGGTGATACCCAGTTGACTTTAAAAGAATTGGCTCCGGTCCGATTGATAAAAAATAAGTTTTATAATGATCTTCAGGATTTATATTCTAAATGTCCAACCACAGAGGATTTAAAGACGTTATTAGGAAGAGCAAGAGCTAAGAAAGGAATGTTTGAAGGCGATTTAGTAGAAGGAGAATTAGAAATAGGTCAAATAGCTGGATTAATTCACGAAATTAAATCGGTAAAAGAGATAATTGATGAGGTTATTTCAGAAGCAGAATATACATTAAAAGAAATGCAAAAGATTAAATTTTAAAAGCATAGAAATTTTTTAAACAAATGTTAATAGGTTTATGTTTCGGCTTAAACTTATTAACATTTTTTTATTTTTTTATTAAAAAATAAATATTAATAACTTTTAAAATAGTCCTTAATTTTTCTTAAAACTATATATAAATTATGATATCTATCGTTTGTATGCCGATATGTTTTTGTTGATAATGTTGATTATTTTGTTTATAACATTTCAATAAGTCAAATGGTATGAGTATTATATTGAGTAATATAGTGGAAGCTTTTTTTGCTTTGGTGGATACTTTCAAAACATGAGTTGTTTTTACACTTAATATATGATATAGCGTATTCTGTCAAAATGCAAAGAATTGTTCAAAACCGAATTGCTTATGAGGATTACTACTATTATTAAAAACTACTACACTTATATTATTTTATTGGTATCTCTTTTTGGATATAATGAAGCTATATATTCTCAATGCCCCACAGTTTCAAATCCTATTCAAACTTTTTGCGACA
Source organism: Flavobacterium sp. (assembly GCF_044369455.1). Classification (GTDB taxonomy): domain Bacteria; phylum Bacteroidota; class Bacteroidia; order Flavobacteriales; family Flavobacteriaceae; genus Flavobacterium. The sequence continues at coordinate 177,931 of NZ_JBIPLW010000003.1, forward strand.
CCCAAACACCTACAATAGCTAGTTTAGTAGCTACAAATACTGGAGGTGGAATAAGATGGTATGATACAGCTACATCAATTACGCCACTTTCAAGTTCAACGGGTTTAATTAATGGTGAAGATTATTTTGCAGATGACAATACTGGAACATGCGGAGCTAGGCAAAGCGTTGTCGTTACAGTTTATTCTGCACCTACTGGAGCAAATTTTCAAGGAGTTTGTGTCATTAATGCTAATTTAGCTACTCCATCCAATCCACAATTCGTAATTAATGGTGTTGGTTTGCGATGGTATACGGTTCCCAGTGGAGGAACAGCTCTTTCAAATTCGGCACCACTATTAGACAATACTATTTATTATATTAGTCAAACCAATCCTAATACTGGTTGTGAAACTTCTAGATTTACTTTATTTGTGAATGTTGGACTTGTTCCAACACCCTCGGGTAGTTCGGTTCAAGAATTTTGTAATGTAACTGGCGCCCCACCTACTGTAGCTGATTTACTTGCATCAGGTACTAATAATTGGTATTTAACTCCTTTTTTTGGTATTTCATTAGATCCCACTACACTGCTAGTAAATGGACAATCTTATTATGCTACTACTGTTGATCCACCATGCGAGAGTAGTACCAGATTGGAAGTTTTAGTAAATTTATATGAACCAAATGATGCTGGAACGGACGGTAATAGGGGAATTTGTTTAAATGAAATTCCATCAACCTCTCCATTTGATTTGTTTGGTTTATTAGGAGGTTCGCCTGATATCACAGGAGTTTGGTCAGGTCCAATTGCAACAACAAATGGATATCAAGGAACATTAAATGTTTCTAGTATGACATTAGCTGGAAGTCCATACGTCTTTACATATACAGTTTCTTCTGCTTTTTGTGTAACAGATGTTTCAACTGTAACTATCACAGTTTTACCATTACCTTCTGTTGTTGTTTCTCTAAATCCAACAACAATATGTTCTGGAACTTCATCAGCGTTAACTTTTACTGGCACACCAAATGCAACAGTAACATATAATATCAATGGTGGTTCAAATCAAACAATAGTATTAAATAGCTTAGGTATTGCAACAGTATCCAATACTTATACAGTGAATACAACAATTAATGTCGTTAGTGTAGAGAGTGCAACTATTCCTAGTTGTGTAAATACCCAAATAAGTAGTGCAATCTTAACGGTAATCGACCCAACGGCAAGTGCGAGTTTTAGTCCAACCACTATTTGTGCCAATGGAAATTCAACACTCACATTTACAGGAACGGCCAATGCCACGGTAACGTATTCAATAAACGGCGGAGCGAATCAAACCATAGTACTAAACGCAGCAGGAACAGCTGAATTACTAGGAACCTATACTGTAAACACGACAGTAACCTTAGTAAGCGTTACCACAGCAGGAAGTCCGAGTTGTACCAAAGCACTCACGCAAACGGTTACCTTAACGGTAATTGACCCAACGGCAAGTGCGAGTTTTAGTCCCACCACTATTTGTGCCAACGGAAATTCAACACTCACATTTACAGGAACAGCCAATGCCACGGTAACGTATTCAATAAACGGCGGAGCGAATCAAACCATAGTACTAAACGCAGCAGGAACAGCTGAATTACTAGGAACCTATACTGTCAACACGACTGTAACTTTAGTAAGTGTAACCACAGCAGGAAATCCGATTTGTACCAAAGCACTAACAGAAACGGTTACCTTAACGGTAATCGACCCAACAGCAGGTGCGAGTTTTAGTCCCACCACTATTTGTTCCAACGGAAATTCGTTACTCACATTTACAGGAACGGCCAATGCCACGGTAGCGTATTCCATAAACGGCGGAGCGAATCAAACCATAGTACTAAACGCCTCAGGAACAGCAACAGTTCCGGGAACTTATGCTGTAAACACAACCGTAACCTTAGTAAGTGTAACCACAGCAGGAAGTCCGAGTTGTACCAAAGCACTAACAGAAACAGTTACCTTAACGGTAATCGACCCAACGGCAAGTGCGAGTTTTAGTCCCACCACCATTTGTGCCAACGGAAATTCGTTACTCACTTTTACGGGTACACCAAATGCTACGGTAACGTATTCTATAAACGGTGGAGCAAACCAAACCATTGTATTAAACGCAACAGGAACCGCAACAGTTCCGGGAACCTATACTGTCAACACGACCATAACCTTAGTAAGCGTTACCACAGCAGGAAGTCCAAGCTGTACCAAAGCACTGACACAAACAGTTACCTTAACGGTAATCGACCCAACGGCAAGTGCTAGTTTTAGTCCAACCACTATTTGTGCCAACGGAAATTCAACACTCACATTTACAGGAACGGCCAATGCCACGGTAACCTATTCAATAAACGGCGGAGCGAATCAAACCATAGTACTAAACGCAGCAGGAACGGCAGCAGTACCGGGAACTTATGCTGTAAACACAACCGTAACTTTAGTAAGTGTAACCACAGCAGGAAGTCCGATTTGTACCAAAGCACTCACAGAAACGGTTACCTTAACGGTAATCGACCCAACGGCAAGTGCGAGTTTTAGTCCCACCACTATTTGTGCCAACGGAAATTCAACACTCACATTTACAGGAACGGCCAATGCCACGGTAACCTATTCAATAAACGGCGGAGCGAATCAAACCATTGTACTAAACGCCTCAGGAACAGCTGAATTACTAGGAACCTATACTGTAAGCACGACCGTAACTTTAGTAAGTGTAACCACAGCAGGGAGTCCGAGTTGTACCAAAGCACTCACGCAAACGGTTACTTTAACGGTAATCGACCCAACGGCAAGTGCGAGTTTTAGTCCCACCACTATTTGTGCCAACGGAAATTCAACACTCACATTTACAGGAACAGCCAATGCCACGGTAACTTATTCAATAAACGGCGGAGCGAATCAAACCATAGTACTAAACGCAGCAGGAACAGCTGAATTGCTAGGAACCTATACTGTAAACACAACCGTAACTTTAATAAGTGTAACCACAGCAGGAAGTCCGAGTTGTACCAAAGCACTCACAGATACAGTTACCTTAACGGTAATCGACCCAACGGCAAGTGCGAGTTTTAGTCCCACCACTATTTGTGCCAACGGAAATTCAACACTCATATTTACAGGAACGGCCAATGCCACGGTAGCGTATTCAATAAACGGCGGAGCGAATCAAACCATTGTACTAAACGCTTCAGGAACAGCTGAATTACTGGGAACCTATACTGTAAGCACGACCGTAACTTTAGTAAGTGTAACCACAGCAGGAAGTCCGATTTGTACCAAAGCACTAACAGAAACAGTTACCTTAACGGTAATCGACCCAACGGCAAGTGCGAGTTTTAGTCCCACCACTATTTGTGCCAACGGAAATTCAACACTCACATTTACAGGAACAGCCAATGCCACGGTAACGTATTCAATAAACGGCGGCGCGAATCAAACCATTGTACTAAACGCAGCAGGAACAGCTGAATTACTAGGAACCTATACTGTAAACACGACAGTAACCTTAGTAAGCGTTACCACAGCAGGAAGTCCGAGTTGTACCAAAGCACTAACACAAACAGTTACCTTAACGGTAATCGACCCAACGGCAAGTGCGAGTTTTAGTCCCACCACTATTTGTGCCAACGGAAATTCAGTACTCACATTTACAGGAACGGCCAATGCCACGGTAACGTATTCAATAAACGGCGGAGCGAATCAAACCATCACATTAGACTCAGCAGGAACGGCAACAGTACCGGGAACTTATGCTGTAAACACGACCGTAACCTTAGTAAGTGTAACCACTGCAGGAAGTTCGATTTGTACCAAAGCACTCATAGAAACGGTAATATTAACGGTAAGACCTGTACCAAATGCAGGAAATGATGCGAACTTACCTATCTGTTCAAATCAGGATCCAGTAGATATGTTTCCTTTGCTCGGAGCTAATGCTCAAACAGGTGGGGTTTGGAGAGATCCATCAAATGCAATAGTTACTAATATTTTGAATCCAGCTACAGCTGTTGACGGAGTTTATACCTACACAGTTTTAGGAATTGCACCTTGTGTTGATGATGTGGCTCAAATAACAGTTTCAATAGCATTGGGTCCAGAAGCTGGAGTTTCTGGCCCATTTTCAATATGTGGAAATGTAGCACCTTATGATTTATTTCAACAATTAGGAACTTCTGCCCAATCAGGTGGAGTTTGGACTAATCCATCAAATGTAGTAGTCTCAGGCATTTTCAATCCGGCAGTTGACCCAATCGGAAATTATACATACACCTTAACGGGAACTTTACCTTGTTCGAATGATCAAGCTGTTATTACTGTTTCAATATCTCCTGTTCCAGATGCAGGAACAAGTACAACACCACCAATAATTTGTTCCAATGATGCTCCAGTTAATTTATTTACATTGTTAAGCGGAACACCTCAAGCAGGTGGTGTTTGGACAAATTCTTCTAACGTTACAGTATCAAATATATTTAATCCAGCTGTTGGTGTTTCTGATGTATTTACGTATACTGTTTTTGGTGGTTTTGGGTGTACTCCTGATTCTGCAACAGTAACTATTACGGTAGTACAATCACCAAATGCAGGTATTGATGGAACTTTAACGACATGTGTCAATACAACAAATTTAAATTTATTGAATGGATTGGACGGAACGCAGGGTTCTGGAACATTTAGTGATGATAATGCAACAGGAGCTTTATCAGGAACATTTTTTAATCCTTCATTGGTTCTGCCAGGTTCTTATAATTTCACCTATACTGTTAGTGGTGGAGTTTCTCCTTGTTTGACGGATGAAGCTATCGTAACGGTAATAGTAAATCCATTACCTAATACTGGTACAGCTATACCGCCTCCATCCGTTTGTACTTCATTTGGAGCTATAGATTTGAATACTTTATTGACAGGGCAAGATGCTGGAGGAACTTGGTCGTCACCATCTCCTATCGATATTGGTGGTTTTTCAGCAGGTACTTATACATATACGTATTCTGTTACTAATTCATGCGGAACCGATTCTGAGGATGTTCAATTTATCGTACTGCCAAATCCAGTTTTAACTACCTCAAATATTGCTAATACATCAGTTTGTGTAGGGTCAGACGCTGTAGTTAATCTTTCTGGAATGACAGATGGAACTTATTCTATAAATTATAATTTAAGTGGAAGCAATACATTGGCCAATCAAACAACTACAATTACTATTTCAGGCGGAATAGGTAGTTTTACAATTCCATCGGCTAGTCTTCCCAATACAGGATCAACGACAATTGCTTTCAATACTATTCAGGATACAAGTACGACTTGTCAAGTGACTTTGGTTGATATTATAGCAACCATCACTGTAAATCCGTTAGTTCAAATCAATAACACAAATATTGCAGTATCTTCTATATGTTTTGGATCAAATGCTGTTGTAGAAATAACTAATGCTATCAATCTTCCAGATGGTGTTTATCAATTTAATTATTCAATACCGGGAGGAACTCCAGCAACGGGTAATTCTGGAGATGTTACGATTACAGGTGGAGTTGGTCAATTTACGGTGCCAGCATCTGTTTTTGCAGCAGTTGGCAATTATACTATAACTATTAGTGGTATCTCTACTATCTCAGGATGCTCAAACACTAGTCAAGACGCCAATATTACATTCGGAGTATTTGCTCCTTTAACTGCTGGTACAGCAATTTCGCCTCCATCGGTTTGTACCTCAGTTGGAACTATAGATTTGAATACTTTGTTGACAGGACAAGATTTAGGAGGGACATGGTCTACATCATCACCAATTGATATTAGTTCGTTTGCTGCGGGTACTTATACTTATACTTATTCAGTTACTAATGCATGCGGAACAGATACAGAGGATGTTCAGTTTATTATATTACCAAATCCAGTTTTAATTACTTCAAATATTGCTAATACATCAGTTTGTGTAGGGTTAGATGCTGTAGTTAATCTTTCTGGAATGACAGATGGAACTTATTCTATAAATTATAGTTTAAGTGGAAGCAATACATTGGCCAATCAAACAATTACACTAACTATTTCAGGTGGTACCGGTAGTTTTACAATTCCAACCGCAAGTATTCCTAATACTGGAACAACCACGATTACATTCAATACAATTCAAGATACCGCTTCAACGTGTCAAGTCACTTTAGTTAATATTATTGCAACGATTACTGTAAATCCAATAGTTCAAATTGATAATGCAAACATAGCGGTTTCATCAGTTTGTTTAGGTTCAAATGCAACAGTTTTAATTACAAATGCAACGAATCTTCCGGATGGAATTTATCAATTTGCCTATACAATTCCTACCGGAACTCCAACAACAGGAAACTCTGGAGATATAACCATTACTGGTGGAGTAGGTCAATTTACCATACTTGCTTCCGTTTTTGCATTAGTTGGAAGTTATACGCTAACGATAAATGGAATTACTACAACTTCGGGTTGTTCAAACACTAGTGAAGATGCGAATATTACTTTTAATGTTGTTGCTCCGCTAACAGCGGGAGCCGCAGTTACACCAGTGCCGTCATATTGTTCTTCAATAGGAGTTCTTGATTTGGCCTTGCTTTTAATTGGTCAAGATGCTGGAGGAGCATGGACAGATAGTAATGGACAAGCTGTAACATCTCCTTTAAATATTATAAATTTTGCAGCAGGAACCTATAGCTATACGTATACCGTTGCCAATTCGTGTGGAACGGATACCGAAGTAGTTCAATTTACCGTTTTAGCAAGTCCACAATTGTCAACATTTAATATTACTACCTCACCAACATGTATTGGTTCAAATGCAGTTGTAAGTTTTAACGGTTTAGTAGATGGGACTTATACCTTAAATTATGATTTAAGCGGAAGTAATACCTTACTAAATCAATCAGTCATTGTAACCATTGCTGCTGGTATCGGAAGTTTTACTATTCCAGCAGTCTCAATTCCGAATGTAGGACCTACGATAATTTCGTTTACAAGTATTGTAAATAACGCAACCACTTGTACCAATTTGTTAACCAATGTTACGGCGCAAATAATAATCAGGCCAATTGCAGATATCGATAGCTCAAACCTAACTATTGCTACTGTTTGTATTGGAAATAATGTAGTAGTAGATATTGCGGCCGCAACCAATCTTCCTGACGGAGTGTATCAATTTAATTATTCCATTCCGGGAGCAACACCAGTAACTGGAAATTCAGGAAATGTTACTATAACTGCAGGAGCAGGACAATTTACAATACCCGCTGCAACTTTCACCACTGCTGGAAACTATACGCTAACCGTTACAGGAATAGTGGCGGCTACTGGTTGTACTAATTCGAATGAAAATGCAACTGCTAATTTCACTGTTGATGCTATTCCAAATACCACTGGTGCAACGGTTTCGGCACAAACAACCTGTGTGAATTTTGGAAGCGATGTAACTATCTCTGGTGCCAATAGCTTACCTAATGGAACGTATTCAATTACCTATATTTTATCTGGTGCAAATAGTGGTACCGATACAATTTCGGTAACCTTTACAGGAGGAACTGCAACATTTACTATTCCAGGAACAACTATTTTAAACAATGGAGCTACCACAATAACTATAAATGATTTGACATTTACTGCTACGACATGCGGAATTAGTGGCACTTCTTTTCCAACAGCTACTGTCACTGTTGCTGCATTGCCAACTCCAGTCTTAATAGAGCAAGGAAATCTTTTCTGTGGATTGGATGTTCCTGCTCCAACTGTTGCCGACTTATCAGCAAATATTGTTGGAACTCCGAATGTTATTTGGTATAATGCTTTGACAGGAGGAACAGCATACAGTCCATCTGAGGTATTAATAAATGGAACAACATACTTTGGGGCTGTAGTTTCCGCAAATGGTTGTGAAAGCCAACGTCTTCCGGTTACTGTTGATTTAACGATTTGTGATGTTATCATTCCAGATGGATTCTCTCCAAATAATGATGGAATCAATGATACTTTCGAAATTCCAAACCTTGCTTTATTATATCCAAATTTTAAACTAGAAATCTATAATCGATATGGAAATATAGTTTATAAAGGCAACAGAAATTTGCCAAATTGGGATGGAACTACAGATGTAGGAGGATTTAATTTAGGAGACAAAATACTATCAACAGGCGTTTATTTTTACATTCTAGATTTCAATGACGGAATTAAAAAAGCAATTCAAGGTAGAGTATATCTTAACAGATAATGCAGAAATGAGTGCAACTATGAAACATAAAATAATTAAATACTTTCTGGTACTGCTTGTGGTTTTTTTGACTTCAAAATTACGAGCACAACAAGATCCACAGTTTACTCATTATATGTATAATATGAGTGTAATGAATCCAGCATATGCAACAGATAATGCTGATGTAATTAACATCGGTGGTTTATATCGTGCCCAATGGGTTGGTATAAAAGGAGCACCAACGACTCAATCCTTTTTTGCGCATAAGCCGCTATCAAAAAGAGTAGAAATTGGAATTTCCGTTGTGCATGATGAAATTGGTGATGTAGTGAAAGAAAACAATATTTTTGCTGATTTTGCTTATGTTTTGCCTTTAAGTGAAAGTACCAAGTTGTCTTTTGGTATAAAAGCTGGAGTTACTTTATTTGATACCAATTTTAGCGGATTTCAATTAACAGATCCAGTACCAGATCCAGCATTTCAAAATAATATTAGCCAAGCTTTTCCTAACATTGGAGCTGGTATGTATTTATTTGGATCAAATTATTATGCTGGTTTTTCAGCTCCCAATTTAATGACCTCAAGACATATTGAAACTATAAACGGACGTCCGGGTAGTGGCGTAGAAGCGGTTCATTTTTTCCTTACCGGTGGTTATGTGTTTACGTTTAACGGAAATGACAACTTCAAATTAAAACCTGCTTTCATGGCAAAAGGTGTTGAAGGAGCTCCGGTGTCGATAGATTTAACCATGAATACTTTAATCAATAATAAGTTTGAAATAGGAGCAGGTTATAGAATGGGAGATTCTTTTAGTGGATTAGCTAGTTTTTATGTGACGCCAACACTTAGAATCGGATATTCTTATGACTATACATTAACGAATTTGAGTGCCTTTAATTCGGGTTCACATGAAGTCTTTTTATTGTTTGATTTAGATTTAAGTAAACTTTCTTCTGGTAAAGGATATGATAAATCACCACGATTCTTTTAAAATGAAAATGATGAAAAAATTATACTACATACTTTTTGTTTTTTGCAGTATCACCACTCTTTTTGCCCAAAAGAAAGTTAGTGTTAAACAAGCCAATTCATTGTTTGAAAGCAGGTCTTATGTAAAGGCAGCAGAGGCTTATGAGCAATTACCTCAAACAAAACAAAATTTGCAAAATCTTGGAGATTGTTATTATTACAATTTCCAAATGAATAATGCAGTTCGCGCATACGGACAATTGTTTTTTACCTTTAAAGACAGCGTCAAAAAAGAGGTTTTCTTCAGATACGCTAATGCTTTAAAAGGAACTAAAGATTTTGAAAAAGGGGATGCTTTAATGACAGAATATATAGGTTATGAGCAAAGTACAACTAAATTCATGAAAAATGTAACCCGAAACATACCTAATAGTTTTAAGTTACAAATGATGTCAAAAAATAAGACTAATGGCGATTTCGGAATCTCATTCTATGGCGATAAAGTAGTGTTTGCGTCGGTTAGAAATGGTGTAGAGAACGCATATGGTTGGAATGACAGACCCTATCTCGACTTGTTTTCAGCATTTGTAAACACAGAAGGGCAACTTGTGAAAGTAGAACCGTTTTCTGATGTTATAAACACCAAAAAACACGAAAGTAATGCTACGTTTAGTGCCGATTTAAAAACCATGTATTTCAATAGAACTGGCGAAAAACAGATTAAAGTTGGTGAAGAAAAAGTGGCAATGGTTAAAATTTATAAAGCGGAATTAGTAAATGGAAAATGGGCAAATGTAACAATGGTACCTTTTTCAAGTGATACCTATTGTGTACAGCATCCGTTTTTAACTAAAGACGGTAAGAAACTTTATTTTTCGAGTGACATGCCTGGTACATTAGGTTCGTTTGATATCTATGTTGTAGATGTAAATGATGATGGAACGTATAGTCAACCAAGAAATTTAGGAGAAACAATCAATACAAATCAAAGAGAGCAATTTCCCTTTATAACCGCAGACGGAACACTATATTTTGCTTCAGACGGGCATCAAGGAAATGGTAACTTAGATGTTTTCATGAGTTTGAAAATTAGTGATGCCGAATTTGATAAACCACGGAATTTAGGATCAACGATTAATAGCGAAATGGATGATTTTAATTTTATTTTAGACGAGATAAAGGATCAAGGATATTTTGCCTCCAACAGAACTGGTGATGATAATCTCTATACTTTCATAAGAGAGGATAATAAATTGCAATATTTGGTTGAAGGTGAAGTTCGAGATATGAAATCAATGCAACTCTTACCTGGTTCTACCGTAAAATTATATGATGAAGCAGGAAATCTACTAGAAGAAGTTGTTGTTGGTAAAGACGGTACTTTTACATTCAATATAGAGCCAAATAAGAAATATAAAATCATGGCTTTCAAAGATTTTTATATTCCAGCTGAAGCTACATTTGATACTAGCCAAAAAGGAAAAGTTTACATAGACTTACAGATGAAAGTTGAATCGTATTATGATGCAGAAGACATTATTAATAAACAGCCAGACGGTTCCGTACTAATCGAACTTGAAAATATTTACTTCGACTTGAATAAATGGGATATCAAACCACAAGCTGCCCAAGTATTAAATGTACTGTTAGGCATCCTCAAAAAGTATCCATACATGGAAATCGAAATTGGCGCTCATACCGATTCACGAGCCTCAGATATGTATAATTTAAGGCTTTCGAATAAAAGAGCCGCTGCTGCTTTAGACTATTTGGTGCAAAATGGAATCGATAGAAAAAGATTACGCGCTATTGGTTATGGAGAAACGAAGCTTTTGATTATTTGTCCAAATAATGATTGTACATCAGCAGAACATTCCATAAATAGGAGATGTACCTTTATGATTTTAAAATAAAAGTTAGTTAGATTGTTGTTTTGTTAGATTTTGAATTTTGGAAGAATGCACACCGAATTTTAGTGTGCATTTTTTTTGCTATAATTCACTTTTAACCTCTATTTTTGTATATATTCTATTCCGTATGAAAAAATTTCTTCCATTTGTTTTCTTGTTTTACATTTTAACAGTTTCAGCTCAACAACGCCCAAAGCTAGTTGTCGGTATTGTAGTAGATCAAATGAAAATGGAATACCTCTATCGATTTCAAAATGATTTTTCGGAAAATGGTTTTAAACGATTGATAAACGATGGTTATACTTTTTATAATATGCATTATAATTTTATGCCGACTTACACTGCACCAGGACATGCCTCAATATATACTGGAACAACGCCATCAATGCACGGAATTGTAAGCAATGAATGGTTCAGCAGAACCTTAGGTAAAGAAGTCTATTGCACCGATGATGCCTCAGTAAAAGCTTTGGGGGAAAGTAGTAAAACCGAAGGCGAAATGTCACCTAAAAACTTGCAAACTACAACCATTACAGATGAACTAAGATTGTCAACCAATTTTAAAGGAAAAGTTATTGGCATCAGTATTAAAGATAGAGGCGCTATTTTGCCCGCTGGCCATTTTGCTAATTGGGCATTTTGGTATAGCAAAACAGGAAACTTTATTTCGAGTACGTTTTATGCTGCTGCTTTACCTGATTGGGTAAATGATTTCAATGCCAAGAAAGGATATATGAATTATATTAATCAAGGATGGAATTTATTTAAACCTTCGACAACTTATGATGAAAGTATGTCTGATGATAATCCGTATGAAGGGAAATTATATAAAGTGGACAAACCTGTTTTTCCCTATGACTTGAAAGCAATGTATGATAAAAATGATGCTGGAGTTTTACGCACAACACCTTTTGGAAATGACTATGTAGCAGATTTTGCCAAATTAGCGATCGAAAAAGAGTCGCTTGGAAAAGATACTGATACCGATTTCCTTGCTTTAAGTTTTTCTTCTACCGATTATGTAGGCCATATTCTTGGACCTCGTTCTATAGAGTTACAAGACACCTATTTGCGTTTGGATGTAACGATTGCTGATTTCTTACTCTATTTAGATAAAAACGTTGGCAAAGGAAATTATTTGGTTTTCTTAACTGCAGATCATGCGGGTGCTGAAAACGCCCGATATCTTAAGGACAATAAATACGAAGTAACCAATATAGAAGGTAAAGAGGCAACTAAGAATCTAAAAAAATTCTCAACGGATGCTTTTGGAGAAGACTTGGTTTTAGATTATGGTGGTTTTAATCTCTATTTTGACAAAGAAAAAATAAAGACGAAAAATTTAGATTTGGTAAAAGTTAAGCAGGCTTTTAAAGATTTCTTAATGACACAGAATTATGTAAAAAGAGTATATACAGAGGAAGAAATTCTTGCCAATTCTGGAGCTGACTATCATCTAAATTGTATTGCTAAAGGCTATGATGTCACCCAAAATGGTGATATGATTGTGTTAGATAAACCAGGTTATATAGAATACGGTCCAACAGGAACGTCTCACGGAACTACCTATAGCTACGATACGCATGTGCCATTACTATTTTATGGTTGGAATATCAAAAAAGGCGAAAGTCATGATAGAAAAGTAATTACGCAAATTGCTCCAACTTTATCTCAGTTACTAAAAATTACCCAACCCAACGGAACGGAATCTGAGGTTTTGACAGAGATTTTGAATAAATAATTTTTTCATTTTTGTCATTCCGTCTCGACTTTTTAGGCGAGAGAGGAATCTCATAATTATTTTAAAATACTTTTGCTTTGTTATTAATCAGATGATTACTTCATCAGTATCACAACTTTAAAGGTTGTTTTATACATCAATCAAAATCTGATTTTGAAGTAAATCATCAAAAGTTTCGCGCTCGCGAATTAAATGGCCTTTTCCATCTTTCCACAATACTTCTGCAGGTTTGTAACGCGAATTATAGTTGGATGCCATAGAGAAGCAATACGCACCAGCATTTTTAAAACAAAGTGTGTCGCCTTCATGGATTTCGGCAATTCTACGATTATTGGCAAACGTATCCGTTTCACAAATGTAACCAACTACAGTATAAAAACGCTCTTTGCCTTTTGGGTTAGAAATGTTTTCTATTTGATGTTGTGATCCATAAAACATGGGACGAATTAAATGATTAAACCCACTATTGATACCAGCAAAAACAGTAGATGTGGTTTGTTTCACCACATTCACTTTGGCTAAAAAATACCCCGCTTCACTTACCAAAAATTTACCTGGTTCAAATGCCAAAGTAAGTTCTCGACCATATTCTTTTTCGAATGCCAAGAAACGTTTGGAGAGTTTTTTACCTAATTCTTCAATGTTGGTTTCAATATCGCCTTTTTTATAAGGAACTTTAAATCCAGAACCAAAATCAAGAAACTCTAAATCTTTGAATTGTTTAGCAGCATCAAACAGTATTTCCGAAGCATACAAAAACACTTCAATATCTAAAATATCAGAACCCGTATGCATGTGAATGCCGTTGATGTTCATTTTGGTATTCTCAACAATACGCAACACATGTGGAATTTGATAAATAGAAATCCCAAATTTACTATCGATATGTCCAACCGAAATATTCTCATTCCCGCCAGCCATCACATGCGGATTGATGCGAATACAAACAGGAACTTTGGGATATTTAGCACCAAAATGTTCTAAAATCGAAAGGTTATCAATATTAATTTGAACCCCCATTTTAGCCACTTCTTCAATTTCTTCAAACGAAACGCCGTTGGGAGTAAATATTATTTTATCTGGAGTAAAACCAGCATGCAAACCCAATTGCACTTCCTGTATAGAAACGGTATCTAATCCGGAACCTAAACTTTTTAGCAATTTTAGAATAGAAATATTAGACAACGCTTTCATCGCATAATTGATGCGTAACTTTTCTACCTTAGAAAAAGCATTCGTTAAGCGTTGGAATTGAAACGCAATTGTATCAGCGTCATAGACATATAATGGATTCCCGAAGGTTTCAGCTAGGTTAAGTAAATCTTTGGGTTGCATGGTATTATTTTTTGGCAAAGATATGAAATAGCCTTTAAAAAGTGAGACGTTGCAAAGCAACGTCTCAAAAGTAATTTAATACAAACTCGGAAACTGATTCGGTTTTGCCTCATGCATAATGGCATATACTTTTTCAAAAACATCTTCTGCCGAAGGTTTCGAGAAATAATCGCCATCGGTTCCGTATGCAGGTCTGTGCGCTTTTGCAGTTAATGTTTGCGGTTGACTATCTAAATAATTATACCCTTTTTGCTCGTCTATAATTTGTTGTAAGATGAAAGCACTTGCTCCGCCAGGAACATCTTCATCAATAACTAATAATCGGTTTGTTTTCATGACGCTTTTCACACAATCATGATGAATATCAAATGGCAATAAGGATTGCGCATCAATTATTTCTACTACTATTCCTATTTCTTGTAATTCTTTGGCCGCTTGTTCAATAATTCGCAAAGTTGAGCCATAAGAAACAATAGTAATATCACTTCCTGTTTTGATGGTTTCGACTACACCAATGGCTGTTTTAAATTCACCTAAATTAGTTGGCATTTTTTCTTTTAATCGATAACCGTTTAAACATTCGATAACTAAGGCAGGTTCATCCGTTTCTAACAATGTATTGTAAAAACCTGCTGCTTTAGTCATGTTTCTCGGAACCAAAACGTGGATGCCACGAATGGCATTAATAATCATTCCCATAGGTGAACCTGAATGCCAAATGCCTTCTAAACGATGCCCACGCGTCCTGATTATTAAAGGTGCTTTTTGTCTACCTCTGGTTCTGTATTGTAGGGTTGCCAAATCATCACTCATGATTTGGATAGCATATAATAGATAATCTAAATACTGAATTTCAGCAATGGGTCGTAAACCACGCATAGCCATTCCGATTCCTTGTCCAAGAATCGTAGCTTCTCTGATTCCAGCATCAGCCACACGAAGTTCTCCATATTTCTCTTGCATGCCTTCTAATCCTTGATTCACATCGCCAATATTTCCTACATCTTCCCCAAAAACCAAGGCTTCAGGGTGTTTTGAAAAAATAGCATCAAAGTTATCACGCAAAATCAAACGTGCATCTACTTCTTCAGCATTTTCATCATAGGTTGCAGCAGTTTCAGTTGCTTTTAGTACATTTTTATCCGATTGGGAGAATAAATGAGAACTGAATTTGGGTTGGATTTTTTCAGTATAATTTGTAATCCATGTTGCCAATTTCTTTCTGCTATTTTCATTGACAATCAATCGTAACACTTTACGAGCGACTGTTATAATTTCTTTACGAATAGGTTCTTTAATAGAAGCTAAATCATGGGCTTCTTTTTCGATAAAAGATTTCTTATCACTTGTTGCGGCAATAGTATTTAATAACGAAACCAACTCCTGTTGTTCTTCCTTCATTGGAGTAACAAAAGCAGTCCAAGCGGCTTTCTTTCCTTCTAAAACTTCTTTTTTAGAATTGGTTTCAAGGGTTTCTAATTCTTCAGCACTTGCCAAATCATTTTGTAACAACCAAGTTTTCATTTGGGAAACACAATCAAATTCGGTTTCCCATGCCAATCGTTCCGAATTTTTATAACGCTCGTGTGATCCTGAAGTGGAATGTCCTTGCGGTTGAGTTAGTTCTTGAACGTGAATTAATACCGGTACATGTTCTTCACGAGCAATTTCGGAAGCTTTTTCATAAGTAGCAACTAATGACGGATAATCCCAACCTTTCACCGTTAAGATTTCGTAACCATTTGCAGTAGCATCACGCTGAAAGCCTTTCATAATTTCAGAGATACTTTCTTTAGTGGTTTGATAACGTGCGTGTACCGAAATTCCGTACTCGTCATCCCAAACACTAATTACCATTGGCACTTGTAACACTCCAGCGGCATTAAAGGTTTCAAAGAATAATCCTTCAGAGGTGGAAGCATTTCCAATTGTTCCCCATGCTACTTCGTTTCCGTTGTTAGAAAAATTTGAAAAATTTTCCAATCCACGAACATTTCTATAGATTTTCGACGCTTGAGCTAATCCTAATAATCGTGGCATTTGACCGGCAGTTGGAGAGATATCAGCACTAGAGTTTTTTTGTTGGGTAAGATTTTTCCAATTGCCATTTTCATCAATAGAATGAGTGGTAAAATGTCCACCCATTTGTCTTCCGGCACTCATAGGATCATGCTCCAAATCAGAATGGCCGTATAAACCAGCGAAAAATTGTTCGATTGACAATTGACCAATGGCCATCATGAAGGTTTGATCACGATAGTAACCCGAACGAAAATCACCATTTTGAAATGCTTTAGCCATTGCCAATTGCGGCACCTCTTTTCCGTCACCAAATATCCCGAATTTTGCTTTTCCAGTAAGTACTTCTTTTCGTC
Source organism: Flavobacterium sp. (assembly GCF_044369455.1). GTDB lineage: Bacteria > Bacteroidota > Bacteroidia > Flavobacteriales > Flavobacteriaceae > Flavobacterium. The sequence continues at coordinate 194,489 of NZ_JBIPLW010000003.1, forward strand.
CCAAAAGGCTACATTCTCTACTAATTGTGGCAATTTTATAATCATTTAAAACTTCTTGTTTGAAGTCTTCAAAGGTGATTTCGGTTTTGGATGTAGTCTCAGACATAGTGGTAGATTATTTCAAGAAGTAACAAATTTAACTAAAAACTGATTATAAAGTATAATCTCTAGTAAAAATATAATTTTAATTATCTGTAATTTCTCTGCTTCATAAACGATTTATGTTGAGAATTATGCATTAAAAGAAACATAATTTAAGAGTATGTTTAAAAATGTAATGAATCATGTGATTTTTAAAACCACTTTCTTGTAAATAAGCTAACTAAAGTATCTGGTTGAAATGTTATTATAAATCGTATTCTTTCACCATAATTTTGTTGCCCTATTTCCCAACCATTACTAGAATAAATTGGTAAGTATAGTTCGAAATAATCAGTAACTAAATTAAGCCGTATACCACTATCATATACAAATTGAGCTGGAATATTTTTATTTTTAAACGCACCAATATCACCATAGACTTCTACCCAATTCCAAACATTACAACTAAGATTAGTAGTTGCCATCCAACGGTTAGCAAAACGAGTTTCAAAAATTGATTTAAAAAAACCATCGGCCACAATTGATTGTTGACTAAAAATACCCTTAGTTTCTGATCTTCCTAAGTAGTCGCTTTCAAATAAATAATCAGATGGTCTGTCTAGGCCAAAATCAAAAAAATTTGTTGTCGTGGTATTGTATAAAAATGTTCCTGCAAAAACTCTGATATTTAATTGTCTGTTGTTATCAAAGAGTCTACGGTATTGCATTTCTGCTTGTAATTTTCCAAAATTTTTGGAGAATTGTGTTTCTGTTATAAAGTTATAATGATTTGTTATTTCGGTTCTTCCGTTATAATATTTTGCTGAAAAAACAGAATAGTTTTCGGTGTTTTCGGATGTTGTAAAATTAGATTTTTCCCTATCGATAATCGTTTGTTTGAATGTTATACTTTGAATTTTATTATCTCTGTAATCATCAGGACGAATTCTGAAATTGATAATGGGTGTTACTTTAAAGTATCTAGCTTCGGGTGCATAGTGAAACGTATTTCCGCTCAACAAATAACGAATATGATATAAATTACTATTCCGATTGAATTGGTTAAATAAGATTGAACCTTTTCCGGTTAAACTTTGGGTTTTTGTTGAATAGGTTGGATTGATATCAAATATAAAAGGTTTGTCAAGAATGGTTTTATTATGAAACCGCATCCCAGGATAAAATCCGTCATAGATATTGAACTCTAATGTTGGTAGATAAATAATTTGATTATAATTAGGATCTTCTAAATCTTTAAAAAATATAAATTTTATTGGCCTATTACTTAAACGAAGACCTTTTAATGATCGCCAATTGTTTCGTAGATTAAATTCGGGAACTTCATTTTTATAGTTAATGATAATTCTATCAGCTTCATTTCTAGAAATAGTATATAAACTGTCTTTAGGCAAAGCATCTATCCATTTTTTGAATACAATTTCTCTATTTTTTGTGCCATAAATTGAAATAGGAACATTGGTTTCTGTTTTGTTTTTTAACCGAAAGCTAATGCTGTCTTTTGTCTTTGTTACCGCATCAAATTTATAGTCAAATGTTTCTCTAGAATTAATTATTTTGTCAAAATACCAATCTATTTTTTTTGTGGAATTTTGTTTTAGAAGCGATTCAAAATCATCTGCGGAACGTTGTTGTTTTAAATTAGCATTATAAAAAACAGGAATGGTTTTATCTACTAAATTGCTTTCGGAATAGTCGTTTAGATATTTTAAACTTAAACCAGAACGGTATTTTGAGGCTATTTTTTCGTTAAATTTAATTAGTTTGTCCTTGGGTATATTAAGTTGTTGGTCTAAATTTTTTCGAGCCATCAACATATAAAAATAACTGTATTGGCCATTAAAATCTAAACTTACTAAATTGTATCCTTTGACAGGTTTAAATTTAGAGACATTCCCCATCATTTTAATTCCAGGATAAAATTCTTCGATATATTTCATCATTAAATACACCTGCATTCCGTCGTAAATCCAGTTGTCGTCTCTCGGATTTAAATTAATGGTGCTATGAATAAACGTATTTATATAGGTTTTTAAAAATTTTATTTCATACATGAATTCGTCTGGGAATGGCGCAATAAATGCAGGAAGCTGATTTAAACCATAAAAGGGATTTCGCTCGTAATCTATTTTTGAAACAACTATTTTTTTGTTGGGATAATTGCCAATTCTTTCATTTACCCAATTAGAGATTTTATCAATAACAAGTGCACGCTGAAGATCATTAATTCGATTATCTTTAAAATTGGTAACGACTTCAACTTTTTCGTTTTTGAATATCTCAAATTCTTTTTTTGAATCAATAAAAAGTGAAAAATCCATTCGGTTTTTTCCCGAAAATGAATAGTGTTTTTGATTATTTACTATCTCTAGTTGAATCTCATCTAAATCAGAAACTGCAGCATTTTTTTGATTTATTTTTAGTAAAAGGTCATAGTCACAAAGGGCATTGGCAATATCATCCAGATTATTATTATTGTTTTTTACAAATGCTTTATTCTCATAACGAGCGGGTGTTAAAAACCAATTTTTTAGATACATTCCACCATCATCATAATAGCCATATTTTGTAAACCGCGCATTTGGAATTTTAACAGTATAGGTCAGATAAAGCGTAATTTTTTCCTTTGGAAGAAGTTTAGATTGAAGTCGCACTTGGATGACATCTGCTCTATTTTCATTACGTTCCCAGGTGAGGAATGATTTTTCCTGATTTGAAATGGTAATGTTTTCAGTTCGTCCACGATCTTTCTCTTTGGCCAGATGAAACGCACGCTCAAATTCGTCTGCAAATCGTTTTCCGATATCTGAATTTTTATTGCCATACGCATTCATCCAATCATTTAAAACAATATTTGTGAGCGTGTCATTTGTTTGATTAAAAAAAATTAGTTCTTGAAAAACAGTAGCTGTTTTTTTTTCGTCATCTACTTCTACTACCATTTTAGAATGGTGTTGGGCTGAAACGAAATAACCAATTAAGAGTATTATGTAGTGTAATTTTTTCAAGGTTTTGTTTTGGGTTTAAAAAAGGCATTAAAAACAACCTTGGTAAATTCAATTGCACCAGCTTTATTCATGTGGCCGCACGTTGAAAAATAGGCATCGGCTGTTACGGCATTTTCAAATCTACGAATTTCTGGATAAACAGATTGAATATGATTAAAATAGTCTCTATTAATAGTACTCATGCACATCGGCGTTGTTATTGCAATTAAATTGATGTTGTTTTTTTTGCAAATGGCTTTTATTTCTTCGTAACCAATATTCCTTTTGGGATAGTATTTTGATAAATCTGCCGGAATCATTTTCCCCGGATTTGATTTCAATGGATTAAAACCCCCATTTTCTAAAGCATTGGTTTTTTTATGAACAAGTGAATAATACATTTCCCTAAAGCCAATACGTGCATCATAATGCAAATACCTGTAAAACGGAAGGTAAAGTAATTTATTATATTCTGGAATAGTTTTATAATGGTTTCTAATAATTTTAGATTGATGCAAATAAGGCATAAACAGAGAACGTATTGCTTCAGAATGGTCATTTGTATTAATATTTAAATCGACTTGAAGGATTAAATTTTTGATTTTGTAATTGCGTTCTACCATCAATTTTAGCATCAAAGCGGATTCTTCAAGTCGGGAACGCGTAACCCCAAAATTAAAAGTTTTATAGCCGTTGTCATTAAATATTTTGGGTACTAAATGATTATTCATTCTTGACGAACCTAAAAAAACAACATCATAGTTTTTATCTTTAGAATGGTATAAATAACTGATTTTATTTCGGTCATTTGTTTGTTCGTAAACAACCGTATACACGATGTCGAGCACCACCATTGTTACTATAAGTAGGAATAAAGCTTTTACTATGAATTTAAAAAATGATTTCATTAAAATTGAAAATAAATAAATTCTTTATAATCCGAAAAAACGCCCAAAGCTACTATAGAAGCTAAGCATAAAGACAACTTCAACCCGCTAAATCTTCCCGATATAGGTTCTATTTTGGTTCTGTTATTCCATTCTACAATAACGAATAGAAATAACATTAAAACAATTTCATAACTATAGCGTTCAATCCTTAAATATTGTTCAGAAAACTCTAAGTTTGTAAACATTCGTTTGATATAGGTTATAGCATCGTGAATGGTTTTAGCTCTAAAAAATATCCAAGCAAAGCAAGTAATAGCAAAGGTTGTCAGTATATTAAATAGAATTCTCAATGACGATAAATTGAAACCCAATTCAAACGCGTCAATATTGTTTCGGTTTCTATTTAATAACAATAGCGGAAGGAAATACAAGGCATTGATAAACCCCCATGCAATAAATGTCCAGTTAGCGCCATGCCAAAATCCACTGACAAGGAAAATAATAAACGTATTTCTAACTTTTAACCATTTTGAACCTTTGCTTCCGCCTAATGGAATATATAAATAGTCGCGAAACCAAGTAGTTAATGATATATGCCATCGCCTCCAAAATTCAGCGATATCTCTAGAAAAATAAGGATAGTTGAAGTTTTTCAGTAAATCAATTCCAAAGAGTTTAGAAGTTCCTAAAGCAATATCGGAATACCCCGAAAAGTCTCCATAAATTTGAAATGCAAAGTACACTGCACCTAAAATCAAAGACAATGAATTCATCGAATTGGAGTGATTGAAAATTTCGTTAGCATAATTGGCACAGGTATCAGCGATAACCACTTTCTTGACCAAACCCCAAACTATTTGATAGATTCCTTCTTTAGCTTTTTCAAAATCGAATGCTCTCTTAGCTTTTAATTGCGGTAACAAATGCGTCGCTCTTTCTATTGGACCAGCTACAAGTAAAGGGAAATAGCTCACAAACAATGAATAATCAATAAAGTTCCTTTCTGATTTGATTCGGCCATAATAAATATCAATAATATAGGATAGCCCATGAAAAGTATAAAACGAAATCCCGACTGGAAGAATCACTTTCAGCAAAAGAGGATTAGCATGAAATCCAACAGCATTCAATAAATCTGTGAATGAAGCAATAAAGAAATTATAGTATTTGAAAATTCCAAGAAAACCAATATTGATAGACACACAAAGCCATAGCCAAAATTTCCGCTGGTTTTGTGTGTTGCTGTTTTCAATTTGTATGGCAGAGAAATAGTCAAGCAACGTTGAGAAAATCAACAAAAATAAAAAGCGGTAATCCCAACAAGAATAGAAATAATAACTCGCAACAATTAAAATATAGTTCTGAGAAGTCTTCGATTTATTTGGCATGAACCAATACAACAGAAATACTATTGGAAGGAAAATGGCAAAATGAAGCGAGTTGAAAAACATAGGGTATATAATTTTCAAAAATCAAATTCCAAATTCCATAGCAGATAGTATTGGAATTTGGAATTTAATACTTGGAATTTAAGTTAGAAATTTGGACTCAAATTGTATTTTTTATAGAAATTATCCAAAACTTCCACCACTTCATCTTCCGTGTCTACAATTTTTATCAAGTTCAAGTCTTCTGGATTGGCATTTCCTTCTTTTTCAATCATTACTGCTTTTACCCAGTCTAATAAACCAGCCCAAAATTCGGAGCCTACTAAAATAATTGGAAATTTTCCAATTTTCTTAGTTTGAATAAGTGTAACCGCTTCGAATAATTCATCTAAAGTCCCAAAACCGCCCGGCATCACCACAAAACCTTGTGAATACTTGACGAACATTACTTTACGTACAAAGAAATAGTCAAAATTTAGGTTTTTATCTTTGTCTATAAATGGGTTATAATGTTGCTCAAAAGGAAGTTCAATGTTTAAACCCACTGATGATCCACCACCATTATGAGCACCTTTGTTACCTGCTTCCATAATTCCGGGTCCGCCACCCGTGATTACGCCGTAACCCGCTTTACTAATTTTGTAGGCTATCTTTTCAGCAAGTAAATAATATTTGTTGTCTGGTTTTGTTCTGGCTGACCCAAAAATAGAAACACAAGGACCAATTCGAGCCATGGTTTCGTAGCCATTTACAAATTCCGACATGATTTTGAAAATCGCCCAGGAATCGTTCGTTCGTATCTCGTTCCATGGTTTTTGTTTTAATTTATCATGGATTTTATCATCTTCGTTTTCGTATTTTTCAATTGCCATATTCGTAAATTTTATTTTTTTTGTAGCTATTTCCAGCTATTCATTTCAAGTTTATTCAATTCAATCTATTTTTTAAGCTATTAAAAAGCTTCCTTTAGTCGCTTTTTTCTAGCAAAAAAATTAGATTTCATTTTCACAAAGCTTTCCATTACTATCTGGGCTAAAAAAGGCGAGCTAAAGTAATTCTTTTTTTTAAAAAGTGTTCATGTTCTTAGAGCTGATTTTCTACCATAACCATTACAGAAAGGATTAACAATCTAAATATTCATTAATTCCGTTTTTTTAACAACTCTATTTCTTCCTCTAATTTTTGAATGTATTTTTCGGTATAGTTTCCTTCATTCTGATTAGTGATGTTGTTGTCAGTACCTATTGAGTTTACAGTTTTGTTATTACTTACATTGAAAATATTCGTTGCATCAAAATTTAATATTTGTGAAACTGAAACACCAATTATGTTTGCAATCTTATCTAGTTTTGACAATGTTAAATCAATTTCTCCTCTCTCAATTTTACTAAAACCGCTTACACTCATTTCCAATTCGCCAGCAATATCATCTCTAGTTATACCTTTTAATTCTCTAAATTTCTTAATGTTTTCTGAGACTTTTTTAATATCCATAATTATTTTTTTAAGTTTCCTCAAAAGTAGTAAAAGTGCCGTTTAAGTTGCAAATAAATACTTTAAATTTTATTTGTAATAAAATTACTTATTAATTTTATTTTTTATTAATTTATGCTTTTAAATATCTTTTCGAGGCTGATAATCTCATTTTATGAAAAATTTCTTTAAAGAAATTTATTATCAATTATAATTCTTTATTATGCTCAACGAAATTAGGTACACTAAAATATTTTATTTTAGTTTAATTTTCATTCTACTAACAGTAATAGGTACTCAGTTACATGAGTATGGACATTATTTAACAGCGTATTATTTTAACTTCAATCCAAAATTACATTTCGCAAGTGTTAGTTATGATATTGAAAGTAATAGCGAGTTTTATTCAGATACTAAAGTTTTATTAATTAAAATAGCGGGTCCATTGCAAACCCTTTTTACAGGTATTTTAGGTCTTATAGTTATTAGACGAAATAAAGTTCGAACTAAAATTTGGTGGATAGGTATTTTCTTGACTTTATTTCTTTTAAGGCAAGTTTTTGTTATGTTTTATGCTCTGGCAAATTCTTACCTAAAGGGAAAATTTATTTTTGGTGGTGATGAGGCTAAAATAGCAAAGATATTAGGGCTGCAATCAGGATTATTAGTTACTTTTTTGGGAGTTGCATCTACTTTGATATGTTTATATGTTTATTTTGTTTTAATTCCTAAAAGTATAAGACTGAATTTTATAATTGGTAGTTTGATAGGTTCTTTCTTAGGATTTATCATTTGGTTTAATTTAATAGGTAATTTTTTTTTACCTTAAACTTTTAATTATTTTATTATGAAAAAAATTAGTGTTTTGCTTATTGGTATTTTTTTATTCTCTTTCGTTTTAGTCGTTTCCTGTAGTGACAGTGAGCCATCTAATAGTAAAGATAGTGCCTTTATGAAAGGTCCAGATGAATGTAATCAAGATGAGTATGAAGATGAAAGTAAAGATTTATCAACAGAGATTGAAGAAGAATGTGTTGAAAGACAAGTTGCAAATGTACCAGCTAATAAAGATATTCTTTATAGTATAAGGGACAGTATATTGTCTAAATCACCAAGAGGAAAAAGATACATTGATGAATACTATTTAACTTCGGGTATTGAGAAAGATTACAAAAAATTTACAATAGAAAATTTTGTTGATGTAATTGATTTAATGCCAAATATTTATGAAGCATATAATAAATTCCTTGACCCATCTTATAATGGTGTTATTGTCTCAACTGATTTAAACATAAAGTTAATCAAAGTACTTAACGCTTATAAAAAGCTAAGTACTGATGTTAACTACATTTCAATAATTGACTCATTTATTATTGATGTAAATAATATGACAAATAGAGATAAAAATGATGTAGTAAATTTTATGCAAAATTGACTTATTAAATTATGTTTTTTTAAAAGAGTTTGATTTAAATTTAATCAAACTCTTTTTTCAAAAATTCTGCAGTATAGCTTTTTTTGTTTTTAATAATTTCTTCGGGTGTTCCTTTTGCAACCACTTCACCGCCACCTTTTCCGCCTTCGGGACCAATGTCAATAATATAATCAGCTAATTTAATTACGTCCATATTGTGTTCGATAATCACAATAGTATTGCCTTTATCGACCAACTTATTGATGACGTCCATTAATACTCGAATGTCTTCAAAGTGCAAACCTGTTGTAGGTTCATCCATAATGTAAAAGGTATTTCCGGTATCTTTTTTGGATAACTCCGTGGCCAATTTTATACGTTGCGCTTCACCACCCGAAAGTGTGGTACTTTGTTGTCCCAAAGTGATATAACCCAAACCAACATCCTGTATTGTTTTCACTTTACGATAGATTTTCGGTATATTTTCAAAAAACGGAACGGCTTCATCTACCGTCATATTCAACACATCCGAAATGGATTTCCCTTTGTATCGAATTTCCAAAGTTTCTCTGTTGAAACGTTTTCCCTGACAGGTTTCGCATTCCACATACACATCGGGAAGGAAACTCATTTCAATCGTTCTTACTCCCGAGCCCTCGCAGGTTTCGCACCTTCCGCCCGAAACATTAAAACTAAAACGACCTGCTTTGTAACCACGAATCATGGCTTCAGGAGTCATCGTGTACAAACTCCTAATTTCAGAAAACACATCGGTATACGTTGCCGGATTTGAACGTGGGGTTCTTCCAATTGGACTTTGGTCAATATCAATGACTTTATCAATATGCTCCAAACCTTCAATTTTTTTATAAGGTTGTGGTTTTTTAACGCCATTAAAATAATAGGCATTTAAAATAGGGTAAAGCGTTTCATTAATTAAAGTCGATTTTCCACTTCCTGAAACTCCAGTCACGCAAATCAGTTTTCCTAATGGCAATTCGATGGAAACATTTTTCAAGTTATTTCCTGTTGCGCCACTTAATTTTAAAAATTTTCCATTGCCTTCACGTCGTTTTTTGGGCACTTCAATTTTCATTTCACCATTCAAGTACATCGCTGTCATGGTATGTTGCTGGTGCAATTCGGCTGGTGTTCCTTTGCTGATAATTTCACCACCAAATTTTCCGGCTTTTGGACCAATGTCAATCACGTAATCAGCGCGTTCAATCATGTCTTTATCATGTTCAACTACTAAAACCGAATTGCCAATATCCCGTAATTGTTCCAAAGAATGGATGAGTTTTTCATTGTCTCTTTGGTGTAAACCAATGCTTGGTTCGTCTAAAATGTACAACACTCCAACCAACTGCGAACCAATTTGTGTTGCCAATCGAATGCGCTGTGCTTCACCGCCCGAAAGCGATTTAGAACTGCGGTTTATCGATAAATAATTCAATCCCACATTGACCAAAAAACGCAATCGGTCTTTGATTTCTTTGACAACTTCTGTAGCAATGATTTTTTGTTTTTCGGAAAGGTTTTTGTCTAAATCGTCAAACCAAAGGGATAAATCTGAAATATCCATAGCGGATAAATCGAAAATGTTTTTTTCGTGAATTCGAAAATACATCGCTTCTTTTTTCAAACGTGAACCATGACATTCTGGGCACTCAATTTCATCCATAAATTCCTTAGCCCAACGTTTGATAGAAGTGGAATTACTTTCATCAAATTGATTTTTGATGAAATGGGAAATGCCTTCAAATTCAATTTTGTATTCTTTGGTAATGCCCAAAGTTTTCGATTCTACAGCAAATTTTTCTTTTCCACCCTGCAAAATAACCTGCATTGCTTCTTCAGTTATCGTTTCGATAGCGTCATTTACAGTGAAGCCAAATTTTTCGCCAATGATTTCCAATTGCTTGAAAATCCATGAACTTTTATATTCACCTAGTGGGGCAAAACCGCCATTTTTAATAGAAATTTTCGGATTAGGAATTATTTTTTTAACATTGATTTCATGTACTGAGCCCAATCCTTTACAATGTTCACATGCTCCCTTTGGAGAGTTAAACGAAAATAAATTGGGTTCCGGATTTTGATACGAAATTCCAGATGTTGGACACATCAAATTTCTACTGAAATAGCGAACTTCTTGGGTGTCTTGGTCTAAAATCATCAGCACATTTTCACCATGATACATCGCTGTTTTGATACTTTCGGTCAATCGCTTTTCATTCTCTTCAGTATTCTCAATCGCCATTCGGTCAATGACAATTTCGATATCGTGGGTTTTGTAACGGTCGAGTTTCATGCCGGGAAGCAAATCTTGTACTTCACCATTTACACGCACTTTGAGGAAACCTTGTTTGGTTATTTGTTGAAACAATTCGGCATAGTGTCCTTTCCGTGCTCGAATGATGGGAGCTAAAATAGTAATGCGTTTTCCTATAAAATACTGAATAATCAATTCTTTGATTTGCTCATCCGAGTAGGAAACCATTTTTTCGCCACTGACATAACTATAAGCTTCACCAGCTCGGGCATAAAGCAAACGCAGAAAGTCATAAATTTCAGTAATGGTACCCACAGTAGAGCGCGGACTTTTGCTGGTTGTTTTTTGCTCAATGGCAATAACTGGCGACAGGCCATCAATTTTATCCACATCGGGACGTTCTAATCCGCCAAGGAATTGGCGCGCATAGGCAGAAAAGGTTTCAATATAACGACGCTGTCCTTCGGCATAAATAGTGTCAAAAGCCAAAGACGATTTCCCCGAACCTGAAAGACCGGTAATAACAACCAGTTTTTCACGTGGAATGTTAATATCAATATTTTTAAGATTGTGAACTCGAGCGCCGAGAACTTCTATCCTATTTTCTGTTTCAACCATAGCATTTTTTGCAAAATGCAAAGGTAGTGTATTGAAAAGAAATTTTGAATAGAGAGTTCAAAAGTTATTGTGAAACAAAGCACTAAAATTGCTTTAGCGCTTTCGTTTCCTGTTATTAATATAATCGTTAATAGCTTTCTTGGTGGTAAACCAGTTTCTACCTTCTTTGTGAGCGTCAATTTTGCCTTGACGTGCCAAGAGCGATATATATTCTTGACTATATGGTGAACTTGGTTCGTTTACTATATTCGAAATTTCTTGAAAATCATAATCATTATCTGGTAATGAACTAATGTAAATATTAAGAGTTCGTTCTAATGCTTGATACATTAATAAGGTGAGTTTTTGATAATTTCCGCCATTCGCTTGATTAAGCGCTTCATAATATTTTTTTCGATCATTTTTTAAAATAATAGCAGGCGGAAAACCCTTTCGCATCAACAGTAAATTCATCGCCAGACGAACTGTTCTTCCATTTCCATCAAAAAAGGGATGAATCCATACTAGTTTATGATGAAAAACAGTAGCCAATTCAATGTCATTTAAATTAAGAGGATTTGTATTCACAAAATCAATCAATTCATCCAATAAATCCGAAACTTTAGTAGCATTTGGAGGAACAAAATTGGCTCCAGTAATCCTAACACCAGCAGTTCTAATTCTTCCCGCAAAATCATCTTCAATAGAACGTAAAACCAAACCGTGCAACGATAGAACATCAATGCTTTTTAATGTATAATCAGCATTGATAATAGAGTACAAATGATTGATAGCATTCTCATGATTTTTTGCTTCAAAATGTTCTCGAAGGGTAATTCCTTTTATCGTAATTCCTTCTTGAAGAACCATTTGAGTTTCTCTAAGTGTTAGCGTATTTCCTTCAATACTATTGGAATTATAGGTCCATTCTATTGAAAGCGCTTCTTTTATTTTTTGCAAAGCGATGTTAGGCAATGGCCTGCTTTTTTGCAAAACAGCCAGTTTTTCATACAATCTTTCGAAAGTTGTTTTGAATTCTTCGCGATATGTTAAATCTATGTTCCACATTACAAAACAAAGATACATTATTATCGGTTGATATAAAAATTATTTTTATCCGATATTAAAATTTTATTCAATAATCATTTCTTTAAGACGTTGGCGATAGCTTTCAAGCACATCAATTTTGGACAGGAAACCAAAGTACTTTCCTTTTTGAATAACGGGTAAAAGTTGTGTTTTTGAAGTTTCAAATTGTTTCATTATTTTTTCTACTTTATCTTCAAGTAAAATAATTTCTTTGGGTTGACTTATAATTTCATTCATATTCATAAATTTCAACTTCAAAGGATTGAAAATTATAGCTTTTACTTCTTCAAAATCTACGATTCCAATCAATATCTTGTTTTCGTCAATTATAGGAATGATTTTCTGTTTGGTAGTAGAGAAAATCTCGACCATATTTTCCAGAGGGCTTTCAATAGTTAGCGATTTATAGCTTTTTTGGACCAAATTATGAATATCAATGCTTTGCAAAATATTTTTGTCTTTATCACTTGTAAAAACATCGCCTTTATCAGCCAATCCTTTTACATCCATTGAGTGTTTTTCAAATTGTTTGGAAACTGCAAAACTAACCGAAGACACAATCATTAAAGGCACCATCAAATCATAACCACCCGTAATTTCTACTATAAGGAAAATAGCAGTTAATGGCGCATGAAACAAGCCACTCAATATTCCTGCCATGCCAACAATGGTGAAATTTGCTATTGGTAAATGATGCGTGATGTTCAAAAGATTTATAGTTTTTGCAACAAAATAACCTAAGTACGAACCCACAAAAAGCGAAGGAGCAAAGTTTCCTCCATTTCCTCCACTTCCTATAGTTAGTCCAGTGGCAAACGCTTTTAATAACATAGTTACTCCAATAAAACCTAACAAAACCCATTCGTTGCTTTTGAAGTTTTCCAGCAAAGTATTTTCTAATAAAACACTTGGATTTTTGGAAGCCAAAGTTTTAATACTCTCGTAACCTTCCCCAAATAATGTCGGAAAAAAGAAAATTAATATTGCTAAAATGATTGCGCCAAAAAGCGCTCTTCGATACCCTTTGTTTTTGAATGTTCCAAAGAAAATCTCTACTTTTCGAAAATTTCGAGCGTGGTAAATGGAAGTTAAACCCGCTAAAATTCCAAGTAAAATATAATAAGGAGTATTATGGTAATCAAATTTAAGTGTTTGCTGAAAATTAAGAATAACATCGTTACTCAAAACCATAGTAGAAATAAGAGCACCTGTAGCTGCCGATATAATAATGGGGATAAAAGCTGCAATAGAAACATCGGTAAGCACAACTTCTATTGCAAATAAAACACCTGCAATAGGAGCATTAAATGCGGCTCCAATTCCGGCCGCGACACCACAAGCCAAAAGTAGAATCCGGTCTTTTTGAGAAAGATGATATTTCTGCGCAAAGTTAGAACCAAAAGCTGCGCCAGTAATCACAATTGGACTCTCTAATCCGGCAGAACCGCCAAGTCCAACGGTTAAGGAACTGGTAATAATTTGCGCGTACATCTGCTTTTTGGGAACTATTCCGCCTTTTTTGGCAACGGCATACAATATTTTGGAACTTCCTTTTTCTAAACTATTGCCTAAGAAATTGCGAACTACAAAAACGGTTAATATAATTCCAGCTATTGGTAGCAAACTGTTTATATACGGAAGTTTTAAAAAGCCGTTTATGTCATTTGCCCATAGAAAAATATTGTGCGCAAAACTTTTTAGTAGAATTACTGCAAAAGCACAAGTAATGGCTACAGCAACACTAGCAAAGTAGATAAAATTTCTTTCGCTTAATTTGCCTTTCAAAAGAAAAATTAAATTCTCTACTCTCCTGAAAATACTCCTGAAAATAATTTTAAAATGGGAAGCTTTGTTCGATGGCATATTAATTTGATGAATAACAAAAGTAACCCATATATAGAAAAAGTAAAAAAATAGTAGTAATTAGTTTTAGATTAATTTACGCAATGCTTCTTTTTTACTTAATGATTTTAGATTCGTGTTTTCAACATAATGAATGACACCTTTTGGATTAAAAGTGCCATATTCTCGCAATGCCCAACCAATGGCTTTCTGAATAAAAAATTCATTCGATTCTTTATGTTTTTCGCACTCCGAAATAAGTAACTCAAAATTGGTTGTAGCTTTATAATCTAACTGAAAAATGATAGTACTTCTATTGAGCCACATATTATTTGCGTTTGAAAATCGTTCAATAACAACATACGTTTCATTTGGAAATTGACGCAAATAATTTCCCAAAATGTATTTCGCAATAAAATCAACACTATCCCACCAAGAATGAGTAATGATAAATTTTTCTATAAGCTCAATATCTTCAATGGTATACTTTTTTTTGGCTTCTTTAATCATTATTTCTACACCACAATAATGAAATTCACGTTCCTTTTTATTAAATAATTCCCAAGCTATCGCTCTAAAATTGATTTTAATTTCTTGTTGATGTTTTTTCCATAGGTTTTGCAAAATGACTCTTCTTTCTTTTGTTTTGATACCCAAAAAAACAAAATTATCTTTCATGTAGGCTTGCATTGATTTTGCATTTTCAATGTTCTTTAGTTCGGATAATTTAGATGTCAATTCAGATATAAAGTCCATGTTTTTTTTAAAATCCTACCGCTTTATCATCGCCACGAAAATCAGCTCCGCCTTCAAGTTTGCCATTTGGCTCAACCAATATAGCATCTACTTTTCCTAGAACTGGAGCAAACTTTTCATTTATTTTATAACCCTTCAGAGTGAGATTCTCAAGTATATTTTTGTCAAATTTATTCGGCTCAATTATAATGTCATCGGGCAGCCACTGATGATGAAATCTGGGGGCATTCACAGCGTATTGCATAGACATGTTAAATTCGTATACATTTAAGATAGTTTGCAGTACCGAAGTAATAATCGTAGAACCACCTGGAGAACCTAACAGCATAAACAGTTTGCCGTTTTTCTCAACTATAGTTGGTGTCATCGAACTTAACATTCTTTTTTGAGGAGCAATACTATTGGCTTCGGCACCAACTAAGCCATAAGAATTAGGAACTCCGGGTTTGGCTGAAAAATCATCCATTTGATTGTTCAAAAAGAAACCGAGTTCGTCGCAATACAATTTGGAACCATAAGCGCCGTTAAGCGTCGTGGTTAACGAAACGGCATTGCCTTCGGTATCAACAATAGAGAAGTGGGTAGTTTCATCACTTTCGTATGTTTCTATAGTTTCATGACTCACTTCGGAAGAAGGTGTTGCTTTGTCATAAGAAAAATTCTTCATTCGGTCTAGTAAATAACTTTCGTTCAGTAATTGCTTTTGTGGAATTTTTACAAAATCAGGATCGCCTAAAAAGTAGTTTCTATCGGCATATGCTCTTCGTTCTGCTTCTGTTAAAAGTTGAATGTATTCAGTTGAATTATGGCCGAATTTAGAGATGTCATAAGGTTCAATCATCTTCATGATTTGTGCCACAGTAATGCCTCCGCTTGATGGTGGCGCCATCAAAATAATATTCAGTTCTTTATATTTAAAAGTAATGGGTTTGCGCCAAACGACTTTATAATCAGCTAAATCTTTCATAGAAATAATTCCCCCCTTTTTTTCTAGAAATGCTATCAACTTTTTAGCTGTAGTTCTTTTATAAAATTCTTTTTTGCCGTTTTTTTGAATTTTTTTCAATGTATTAGCTAACGCTAAATACTTTATAGTATCTCCAACTTTAAATGTCTTATTATATAAGGTTTTATCACCGCTAATTTTTAATATAACATCATGATATTCATCTAACTTTATTTTCTCTTTTTCGGTTACCACAATTCCTTTTTGTGCTAAATCTATTGCAGGTTGGAACAAATTTTTTATTGGTGTTTTTCCAAATTTTTTATGTACTTCAAAAATCGCTGCAATGCTTCCCGGAGTTCCGACCGATAATGCGCCGTTGGTACTCAAATTCGGAATCACATTTCCATCTTTGTCTTGATACATGTTTTTAGTGGCTTTTTGTGGTGCTTTTTCTCGAAAGTCTAAGGTGCCGATTTCGCCATTTGCTTTTCTGTACACCATAAATCCACCGCCAGAAATGTTTCCAGCATAGGGATAAGCTACCGCTAGTGCAAGTTGGGTCGCTATCATTGCATCAAAAGCATTCCCACCTTTTTTGATAATTTCTAGACCAATTTTAGAAGCTTCTTCACGTGCTGAGACGACCATTGCTTTGCTAGCAATCAATCCTTTTTGTTGACCAAATGAAATGAAAGAGCAGAATAATAGTAGAACCGTCACCTCGAGTGTTCCGATCTCGTTTTTTAAAACGAGATGGAATGTATCGAGAAGCTTTTTTAAACTAAGTGCTCTCAATACTTTTTTGTTCTTAAATACCTTGAACTGACGACTAGTATTTTTCATCCATTCAGTTCTATTAATTTATCGGAGCAGTGTTGGCGTAATTCTTCAAAAAACAAAGTAAATTCGTCTTCAAATTCATTGTAATAGTACAGAAGCTCCACTGTAGATTCGTGCATAGCAACACGGTTTTTAGTTCTGTGGTCCATTTGAAACATAATCATTTGTAACCCTTCAATAGAGGCATAACTTACTAGCCAGTTTCTACCCAACATATTAGGTAACATTCCTTTTGCTTTATCGGTTAATAAATCATAATTATCCTGAAGTAATTTATAGAATGTTTGTGTATAGTGTTCGAGTTTTATTTTCGAATAATGATTCCAATTTTTAGCTAAAAAGTGATCGTAAAAAATATCCATTATTACACCAGAATAGTGTCCGTATTTTTCATGTAATCGATGCTTGCTTTGTCGATAAATAGGATGCATATCGGTAAAACTGTCAATAGAACGATGCAGCAAAATTCCTTTTCTAATTTCGGTTTGGTAATGATTATAATCATGTCCGTGAATACTGTCCGCCATAAAGTTTCCGATTTTCAACAAATCGTTATCACCAGAAAGATAAATATGGGCTAAGAAGTTCATGTGCCTAATTTAGGAATTTTAAACTATAAATTTTGAATTTTAAATTAGAATTGAAAAAACCCATTCTTTATATTTGTAAACAAATAAAAATTATTATTCAAAATTCAAAATAATAAAAATGACTTTAATCAAATCGATATCAGGCATTCGTGGCACTATTGGAGGAAAAGTTGGTGATAATTTAACACCAATTGATGCTGTAAAATTCGCTGCTGCTTACGGAACTTTTTTGAAAAACGCGCAACCTGCAACTCGCAACTCGAAACTAAAAGTAGTTATTGGTCGAGATGCCCGTATTTCGGGACCGATGATTCATAATTTAGTCATGAATACGTTACTCGGATTAGGAATTGATGTTATCGATTTGGGGTTGTCAACTACGCCAACAGTTGAAATTGCAGTGCCTTTGGAACAAGCTGATGGCGGAATCATTTTAACGGCATCACACAATCCGAAACAATGGAATGCCCTGAAATTACTGAATTCGAAAGGAGAGTTCTTAAGCGGTGCAGCAGGCGAATTGATTTTAGAAATTGCCGAATCAGAAGCGTTTGACTTTTCGGATGTGGATTCTTTGGGAGAAATCACGGTGAATGACGCTTATATGGATATTCATATTGATGAAGTTTTGAATTTGCCTTTGGTTGATGCCGAAGCGGTTGCCAAAAGAAAATTTAAGGTAGTGGTTGATGGTGTAAATTCTTCAGGTGGTATAATCATTCCAAAATTATTAGAACAAATGGGCGTGGAGTGTGTGAAATTGTATTGCGAACCCAACGGACATTTTCCGCATAATCCAGAACCTTTAAAAGAGCATTTGGGTGATATTTGCAAATTGGTAGTTAAAGAAAAAGCCGATTTCGGAATAGTAGTAGATCCTGACGTGGATCGTTTAGCATTCATTTCTAATGATGGAGAAATGTTTGGAGAAGAATACACTTTGGTGGCCTGTGCCGATTATGTACTGAGTAAAACAGCAGGAAATACGGTTTCGAACATGAGTTCCTCTCGAGCTTTGAGAGACATTACAAACAAACACAACGGAAATTATCAAGCAAGTGCGGTGGGTGAAGTAAATGTAGTGGAGCTGATGAAGAAAACCAATGCTATAATTGGAGGCGAAGGTAACGGTGGAATCATTTACCCAGAATCGCATTATGGAAGGGATAGCTTAGTTGGTGTGGCGCTGTTTTTAACACATTTGGCTAGTCTTGATATGACGGTAGCCGATTTAAGAGCTTCCTATCCTCAGTATTATATGAGCAAAAACAAAATTGAACTAACACCACAAATTGATGTGGATGCTATTTTGGTTGCAATGACAGAGAAGTATGCTTCTGAAGAAATCAATACGATTGACGGAGTAAAAATTGACTTTGCCGAGAATTGGGTTCACCTTAGAAAATCGAATACAGAACCAATAATCAGAATTTATACTGAAGCACAAACACAGGAATTAGCAGATGCTTTGGCTTTCAGAATAATTGATGAAATTAAAGCGGTTGCTAAAATCTAAAATCAATACTGTATATTTGCTTTTATTTAATAAGGAATGGATAAGAAGACGGAAGAATTTTACGAAAGATTGCGCGAAGAGTTAAATAACACTTCAACATGGCCAAGTGAATATTTATACAAATTTATAGTGCCAACCGACGCCAAGAAAATAGAAGAAATAGAAAATGCTTTTGATAACATTGGCGCCGTAATTCAAACTACACAATCCAAAAATGCAAAGTACACTAGTATTTCAATAAACGTAATGCTGGAAAGCCCAGAAAGTGTGATTGAAAAATATATTGCGGTGTCCACAATTGAAGGAATAATTTCATTATAATGATTGAAAAATACATAAAAGAAAATGCAAACGATGTTGTATTCAACCTAGAATATAACGCAGAACGGCCACATTTAATCATTCCAGAATATGGTCGCCATTTACAAAAACTGATTGATCAGGCCACGATTATAGAAGATAAGGAAACACGTAATAAAGCGGCGAAATACATCATTCAAGTAATGGGAAGTTTAAATCCACATTTACGTGATGTGCTTGATTTTCAACATAAATTATGGGATCAGATTTTTATCATGTCCGATTTTAAATTGGATGTCGATTCTCCTTATCCTATTCCGACTCGAGATGTAATATATCTTAAACCAGAACGATTAGCCTATCCCCAAAAAAACCCAAAATACCGTTTTTATGGTAACAACATCAAATATATGATTGATGTGGCCAATAGTTGGGATGAAGGCGAAATGAAAAGTGCTTTGGTAAAAGTAATTGCCAACCACATGAAAAAATCCTATTTGAGTTGGAATAAGGATACCGTAACCGATACCGTTATTTTTGAGCATCTTTTTGAATTGTCAGGAGGAAAATTAAATTTGTTGCACAGTACAGAAGAGTTATTAACTACAAACGATTTGATGCGCACCAACAAAAAAATGTCCAATAAAAACATGCCCTTAAATAGCAAAGCGAAAATCATCAAAAACGGTAAAAAACCTTTCATAAAAAAAAATAATACTAGTCCAAAGTAGATGTTAGTAATGAGTTATTTATTTACATTGATTTAACTCATAATTCATAATTCATAATTCTTAAAAATGGGAACTTTTAAAATAGAAGGCGGCATCCAACTTAAAGGAGATGTAACACCACAAGGAGCAAAGAATGAAGCATTACAAATATTATGTGCGGTGCTTGTAACTCCAGAAAAAGTAACAATAAATAATATTCCAGATATTATCGATGTCAATAAATTGATCACGCTATTGGGAAACCTTGGAGTAAAAATCCAAAAAAATGGTCCAGGTTCCATTACATTTCAGGCAGATGAAGTGAATGTTGGGTATCTTGAAACAGAAGCGTTCAAAAAAGAAGGTGGAAGTTTACGAGGTTCGATCATGATAGTTGGACCACTTTTGGCTCGTTTCGGAAAAGGATATATTCCAAAACCGGGTGGCGATAAGATTGGTCGTCGACGTTTGGATACACACTTTGAAGGATTTATTAATCTTGGAGCCAAGTTCAGATACGAACGGGAAGACCATTTCTATGGCGTAGAAACTAAAGGAAGATTAAAAGGGACCAGCATGCTACTTGACGAAGCTTCTGTAACCGGAACCGCTAACATTGTTATGGCAGCTGTTTTAGCAGAGGGAATTACGACTGTTTATAATGCGGCATGCGAACCTTATTTGCAACAATTGTGTAAAATGTTGAACTCGATGGGGGCAAAAATTACGGGAGTTAGTTCCAATTTATTAACGATTGAAGGTGTTGAAAAATTAGGAGGTTGCGAACACAGAATTTTACCCGATATGATAGAAATTGGTTCTTGGATTGGCCTTGCGGCGATGACTAGAAGCGAAATCACCATTAAAAATGTTTCTTGGGAAAACCTTGGCGTTATTCCAAGTGTTTTTAGAAAATTAGGGATTACACTTGAGAAAAAAGGAGATGATATTTATATCCCAGCGCATACTAAAGGATATACTGTAAAAACCGATATTGACGGTTCTATCTTAACCATTGCCGATGCACCTTGGCCAGGGTTTACTCCCGATTTATTGAGTATTGTTTTGGTGGTGGCAACGCAAGCTAATGGTGATGTATTAATTCACCAAAAAATGTTTGAAAGCCGTTTGTTCTTTGTAGATAAATTGATTGATATGGGAGCTAAAATCATGCTGTGTGATCCACACAGAGCCGTAGTTATGGGTCACAATTTCCAATCACAATTAAAAGCTACTACCATGAGTTCACCAGATATTCGAGCTGGAATTTCATTATTGATAGCCGCACTTTCTGCCAAAGGAACTTCAACCATTCAAAACATTGAACAAATTGATAGAGGTTACGAACGTATAGACGAGAGACTTCGTGCGCTTGGAGCTAATATCGTTAGATTATAAACCGAAAAAAATTTATTTTAAACCATTAAGGTATTAAGAGAATTAAGAACGACTTAATGAAACTTAATATCTTAATGGTTTTTAGTTTTAGTATTTTTTACTATTTATGGAAAACTACGTCCTCATACTTCTTTGCCTTGCTGCATTCATTGCCGGATTTGTAGACGCAATTGTCGGCGGTGGTGGATTAATTCAAACTCCGGTAGCTATGATATTGTTGCCTAATTTGGCGGTTGCCAATGTTATAGGTTCGTTGAAAATACCAGCTTTTAGTGGTACCAGTTTTGCGGCTTATCAGTATGTTAAAAAAGTTCAAATGAACTGGAAATTGCTTTCCATCATGGCAATAATAGCTTTCATTGCTGCTTTTTTTGGGTCTAATTTGTTGACCTTGGTTCACAACGATTTTATGAAACCCTTACTTTTTATGGTTTTGATATTTATCGCTATTTACACTTTTGTCAAAAAAGATTTTGGCATACATCAAGCTAAAGAACATTCGGTTAAAAGACAGCTATTTTATGCTATCATCATCAGTGTTGTTATTGGTTTTTATGATGGATTTATTGGTCCAGGAACGGGGAGTTTTTTGGTGTTGGCTTTTGTAAGCGTTTTGGGTTTTGACTTTCTTCATGCTTCTGCAAATGCCAAGATGGTAAACCTAGCAACCAACTTTGGTTCTATTTGTTTATTTATTTTAAAAGGAAAAATAATTTGGGCAATTGCTATTCCAATGGCGATATGCAATGCATTTGGCGGTTGGGTTGGTGCAAAATTAGCCATCAAAAAAGGTAATGAATTTATCCGTATTTTCTTTTTAATTGTGGTTATCGGAACGTTGATTCGTTTTGGATATGATGTGTTTTTTAAGTAATTATTCCCATTCGGAATACACAACACTATCGTTTATCGAAACATGTGTAATATGTTTACTGCAAGTTCCAAAAGGGGCCAAAGGTGTCCATGATTTAGCATAAAACAATGTGATTTTTTTTCCTTCAAAATCTTTTTTCGCTTTAAAAATTTCAAATCTGTTTTCAAAACCCCGATTGATGTAGTAGAGCGTTTTATTGTTTTCTAATTCAAATACCACATCTTTAACACCGCCTTCAGTTATTGACTTTACAGTTCCATAAACTTTAATGGAATTTTCCTTTGAAGTGTCTATAGCAGTCGATAAAATGATAAAAAACGCTACAACGATGAATATGATAAAAACATAAACAATTTTTTTCATGAATTGTAGATTTACATTAAAGTAAACGATAAAATCAAGAACTTATTATTCTAAAAATTTATCCCAAACATCACGCCATCGCCAAGATAACCGCCTTGATATGAACGAACATAATCAATTCTAAGGATTCTTACTTTTCCAAAGCCTAAATTACTTAAGCCCACTGAAAACTCTTGATAGGGTTTTCTGTCAGGAACTGCAAGGTTTTTAAATCCTAACATTAACTTAGACTGTAGTTTATTTAATAACGGAATTTTATTCATAAAAAATCCTTTGTCATTATGTTCAATGTGCGTTTCGAAATAACTATCGTTTGTACTTGCAGCATAATATGGCAATAAGTTAAACGAATTTGTATACGAATTCCCTAATACAACATGCGTTTCATTACCGTTAAAATGTTTGTAATCTACAAATGATATCCCGTCGGCATTAAAAAATTTTCCTGCTCTGGAATTAATTTGCATTTCTCCTTTGTTGCCTAAAGTAAGCGTATGGGTTATTCTAGCCGCAATCTTGTCAAAGTTATATTGGTTTTCACTGCCTGCAAATCCTTTTTCATAGCTTAACGATAATGAAGGATATTTGTCATTTCCAATGGTATACTTACCATCTGGTCGTGTGATGAATTGTTGTCCAAATTTTATTCGAGCACCAAGATTCAGTTTAACTAAATTGTGTTTTTCTATAGCCGAAGTTGTAAAATCAAATGGCAATAAAGGATTATTAGAGGTATATAAGTCATCCGATTTAATGAAAGTATAATCGGTTG
Source organism: Flavobacterium sp. (assembly GCF_044369455.1). Classification (GTDB taxonomy): domain Bacteria; phylum Bacteroidota; class Bacteroidia; order Flavobacteriales; family Flavobacteriaceae; genus Flavobacterium. Next base: position 217,611 of record NZ_JBIPLW010000003.1, read on the forward strand.
TATTGAAAAGCGGTTTTCGTTCTGCGTATTCCAAACCCAAACTCATGTTTAAGCCATTGAATATTTCTCTGGAAAAATTAGTGGATATAAAATTCTTCTCATACAATTTCATGTAATTGTCTTTAAAAAATAAGGTGCTTACCATATTTACCAATTTTGAAATGGGTTCTTCACCATTAAATTGATTAACAGAATTTCCTCCAAAAACAGAAAGATACGATTTCGATTTGTTGCTCAATTTTGATGAAAAATAAGCAGTTGTTCTTGCTCTTTCATCTGAAAAACCATAAGCTAACGATGAGCCAAACTGATAATAGGTATTTTTATCTTCATTTCGTTTAAAATAAGACACTCCAATTTTTGAATTCCAACCTTGAACCGTGTTGAATGAAGTATTCATTAGAGGCGATTCATAGCTTATAGACCATTTTTTAAAGGAATTAGAATACGTATAGCCATTCAAAATATCCATGAAACCAAATTTATTTTTCTTTTTATCAATAGAATCTAAATAAACCTTTGATTTTTTCTTTTCCTGAAGGGCGTCTTTTTTGATATAATCAGTAACTTCTTCTTCGGTTAAAGGAACTGGCCTGATAATATTCCAAAAAGAATCCTCTTTTTTATTGGCGTTTTCTTCAAAACGAATGACTTCGGCGGTAAATGTTTTTTTCTCGAATTTTTCTGGAAACTCGAAGTTGGTAAACACATAGGTAAATCCACCTGAGATATTGATACCCAACATTCCGGCGTCAAAGTCTAATGTTTGTGTATTTTTTGTCCAAACTCTGGTGGTACTATTATAACTGAAATTTTGTTTTAAATTTAGAGTATTCAACGCGGGATTTTGAATTTGCTTTCCAGTAAAAGTGACATCCACAGCATAAATAGCGTAAGTATCATCCACAATATAGATATAACCATTCATCACGGGTTCGGTCTCACGACGTGGAATGATTTTTATTTTATTGATTTGTTGACGGTTTTCGGTAAAAAAGGAACCTTCAAATTTGAACTTATAATAATTGAAAGCATTGTCAGCAATAGGTGAAATTACATTGGTGTTAAATTCTAAATAATTATCGTAAAAATCAAAATTGGCTGACGAAGCATTATTAAAGCTAAAGCCGTTGTCATTTCCGCTTACTTTAGAAGCCACAATCACTTCTTTTAGTTTATCTGGTTTTTGAAACGTAACTTTTGAAACGGTTTCTGATAAATATAAAATTCCACTCCGACTCGAATCAATAATTTCATCAAAAAAGTCTAGTTTTTGTCCTAAGATTTTCTTGGGCAAATTTTTAACTCTAAAAATTCCTCTAGAATAAAAATCGGCTGTATACTTTGAAGACTTTTCAGAATTTGCTTTTTTGTTCTTAATAGCGTTTCTTATAATTTCATTGGCTGGATTGTCTTTCGGATTAATTACGACTTCTTTGAGCGTGATATTTTCTTCAAGCATGATTACTTCAATATCAATTGGACTATTGTTATTCTGCTGAATAGTCACAATTTGTTTATTGGTTTTATATCCCAAATACTGAAAAAGAATGATATGATCGCCAGGAATCTTAACATTCAATACAAACTTGCCTTGTTCATTGGTTGTGGTTCCGTTATAGGTGTTTTCTTCAAAAATAGTAACGAACGGTAATGGTTTTCCGTTTACATCGTTTACAGTTCCTTTGATTTGAGCAAAAGAAGCAAAAGAGAAAATGAAAACGATAAATGAAATAGAATTTCTAAGTAGCATATAAATAGTAATAAAATTATAGAAAAGACTGTAAAGCTAATTCATAGCTTTTCATACCAAAACCAATTATAATTCCTTTAACATTTGGCGATAGATAAGAATGATGTCTAAATTCTTCTCTGGCAAAGGTGTTGGATATGTGCACTTCGATTACTGGAGTTGTAATGGCTTTTACCGCATCTCCAATGCCAACGGATGTATGGGTATACCCGGCGGCATTCAAAATAATTCCATCATAAGTAAAACCCACTTCTTGCAACTTATCAATAAGCTCGCCTTCTATATTACTTTGATAATACTCTAAGTCGACAGATGTGAATTTTTGTCTTAGTTCTAAAAAGTAATCTTCAAAAGTAATGTTGCAATAAATTTCGGGCTCACGTTTACCTAATAGGTTTAGGTTTGGACCATTTATGATTATGATTTTCATTTTTTGAAAGTGTTTGGAGTAAAAATATAGAATCTTTAGTATTTCAACGCGTGTTTAGGCACTTTTTTAAATAATTAATTTAACTAAATGATGTCAATTTTACTACAATAAGAGTATTTTATTTTAGTTGTAAACTTGTTTTTTTGATTTGCTATCTATTGTAATTGATTGATAGTTAGTATATTATTACCAAAAAAATGTTGATAACATTGTTAACAACTACAATAACCAACAATGACCTTTCACAAGGATTACATATAATTTTGATGCATACTAATTTTAAAATTAAAAAAAATGAAAAAAATTATTTTAACAGTAGCAGCAGTATTTGCATTTGGATTTGCTAATGCACAAGATGATGCGAAAAACGTAAAGGGCTTCTCTAAAGGAGATATGTTTTTAGAAGGCTCTTTCGGAGTTAGATCTGGTAATACTTCTCAAGGCCCAAATGATGTAGAAACGAGTTACACATTTAGTCCTAAAGTGGGTTATATGATTAATGAAAAGATAGCTTTAGGGGTTAGAATAGATGCAACTCAAGAAAAATTCTACAGTGAAAATAAAACAAATACATTTGGTGCAGGTGTATTCGCGCGTTATTTTTTCTTGTCTTTAGGAGAAGACAAAAGCTTCCAAGCTTATGGACAAGCTAGTTTAGGATTTAGCGGAACTAAAGAAAAAGATAGTAATGGTAATGAAATAGGAAAGAGTGATAATTTGAATGGAGGAATTGATTTAGGTATGAATTATTTCCTTACAAAAAATTGGGCTATAACATTTACATTGGCTAACCTAGTAAGTTATGATACTGTTGATAATGGTGGAGAATCTAATAATGGATTAAATGTACAAGTTGGTACGATAAATAACCCATTCGCTGTGGCTAGATTTGGATTATTATACAAATGGTAATTTAATTGTTTGATTGAATATAGGAAGCCGTCTCAAAACTGAGGCGGTTTTTTTACACAATCAAATGAAACTGTAAAAATGTATCAAAAAGCAAAACACATTGTTAATAATACTATCAGAAAAATTGTTAATGATTTTGTTAATAACTGCAAACGTATTTTAGGTCTCATGAAGTATAATACAGATAAATTTGTGATATTAATTTTAAAATTAAACAAACATGAAAAAAATTATTTTAACAGTAGCAGCAGTATTCGCTTTATCGTTTGCTAATGCACAAGACAAAAAAGAGAAAAGTGGTGCTCAAACTTCTGAAGGTAAATGGGTAATTGAAGCAAACACTGGTTCTCTAGCAACTGGTAGCACTGCTTTTTCTTATTCTTCTTTTGATGGAAGTACTTCTTACAACATCGGTTTAGATGGTGGTTATTTTATAATGGAGAATTTAGCTATTAAAGCAGGAGTAGGTTTTGGTGGTTCAAAACCAGACGGGGGAGATAGTACTACAAGTACTACTTACAAAATTGGAGCTCAATATTACATTATGGGCAAAATTCCAGTAGGAGTTGATTATACTGGTTTCAGTTCTGAAGGGACAAACGCTAGTTGGATTGGAATCGAAGGAGGTTACGCTTGGTTTTTAGGATCAAATGTTGCTGTAACACCTAAATTGAGATACAACGCTACTATGGATGAAGCAAAAGCTGTTAGCGGTTTCCAAGGATTAATTGGATTTGCTTTATATTTCTAATATTTGAAAAAATATTTATAAAAACCGCGCCACTAGCGCGGTTTTTTTATTGAAAAAAACTAGATTGTAAGATTTGTTTTGAAATTTATTTAAAATACATTTGCAGTCAAATTAATAAAAACAAAACATGAAAAAAATTATTTTAACTATTGCTGTCGTATTGACGGCCACTATTGCAAATGCCTAACTAAGAGAGAAAGGAGCCATTGAATTAGCGCCACAAATAGGGTATGCTAGCTCTAATTATACTGCGGCTAATATTAACACCAATAACACTCCTCGATCAGGAGTGACTTTTGGAGTTGGTGCTGATTATTTTTTTAATAACCGTTGGAGTTTGCGCTCTGGACTGCATCTACAACCAATGGGTTCTAAATATTCTGGAATAACAGATGAGTTAAGTTATTTGACAGTGCCTCTCAATGCAAATTGGCATTTTGGAAGTACCAGAAAATGGAATTTGAATTTTGGTCCAAGTATCGGATTTTTGATGTCAGCGAAGTCTGGTGGTGAAGATGTTAAAAGTCTTGCAACTTATACCCAATTTGGTTTTAATGTTGGAATTGGATACAAAATAGAAGTTTCTGAAAAGTTTAGTATTTTAATTGATTACCAAGGAGTATCAGGATTAACGGATGTAGAAAAAAACTCTGAAGTAAGTTATAAAAACGCTTACAATTCTTTTAATGTTGGAGGCGTTTTTAAAATATAATTAAAATAGAAATCCAACAATAGTAATAAACCTCTTTTTTGGAGGTTTTTTTATACCTTCACTTTTCGTTTCTTTGCTCTATGAACTGGAACAATTACATCAAGAGTTTTCAATCCTATCTCAAAATTGAACGGGGTTTGTCAAAAAACACCGTCGCTAATTATACGTTTGATTTAGAACGTTTGTGTGCGTTCTTACTTGAAAATGACATTTCGGTTTCCCCCGAAAAAATATCCGAAGAAACGATTCAACAGTTTATTTATGCTGTTTCCAAAGAAGTAAACGCGCGTTCGCAAGCGCGAATTATTTCGGGATTAAAGAGTTTTTTTTCCTATCTCATTTTTGAAGATTATCGAAAAGATAGTCCAATGGAATTGATTGAAGCACCACGAGTAGGCCGAAAACTTCCTGATACGTTATCGTTAGAAGATGTGGATAATCTAATAGCCGCCATTGATTTATCAACACCAGAAGGAGAACGTAATAGAGCCATTCTTGAAACGCTTTATGGTTGCGGTCTTCGGGTTTCAGAAATTACCACCTTAAAGATTTCCGATTTGTTTTTTGAAGAAGGTTTTATAAAAATTACAGGAAAAGGAAATAAACAGCGATTTGTTCCCATAGCAAAATCGACACAAAAGTATATTGAGCTATACAAAAACACGATCAGAAATCATATGACAATTATCAAAGGTGCCGAAGATACTTTGTTTCTAAACAGAAGAGGTAAACAGCTCACACGGGCCATGATTTTTACTATAATCAAATCTTTGGCGATTAAGATTAATTTGCAAAAAAATATCAGTCCTCATACTTTACGTCATTCCTTTGCCACACATCTTTTAGAAAACGGTGCTGATTTGCGCTCTATACAAATGATGCTTGGCCATGAGTCCATTACAACTACTGAAATCTACGTGCATTTAGACAGAAAACATTTAACACAAATCATTAATAAATTTCATCCTAGAAAAGTATAGTTTCTTGTTTTTTTTTATATTTTTGTTTTAGTCAAGATAAAACAATAACCCCAAACGCTGTTTTAAATGAAATTCAATAACGTTTTTGTTATAGATGATGATAAAGTATTTCATTTTATCATTAAGAAATTGTTGGCCAGTAACAACATTAATGTTGAACCAAGATTTTTCGAAAATGGACTTCAAGCTTTAGAAGGAATTAAAATTAATCTTCAAAAAGAGGAAGCTCCACCTGATTTAATTTTATTGGATATTAACATGCCCATTCTTGATGGTTGGGAATTTTTAGAGGAATTTAAAATACTAAAAAATCGTCTTCAAAAAGAAATTGCTATTTATATCATAAGCTCTTCTGATAATATTGTGGATAGGAATAGAGCTAAAGATTTTAAAGATGAAATCAAAGATTACTTTCTAAAACCAATTACAGTTGATGGTTTAAAATCAATTTTTTATTAATAAAAAAATGCGATATCGTTATACAAACGATACCGCATTTTTTTCCTTTATATTCTTTATTTCGCAATATTTACCGCGCGAGTTTCTCTAATTACCGTAATTTTTACTTGACCTGGGTACGTCATTTCGGTTTGAATCTTTTGTGAAATTTCAAAAGAAAGACTTGCAGCATTTTCGTCGCTTACTTTTTCGCTTTCAACGATTACACGCAGTTCACGCCCCGCTTGAATGGCATAAGCATTTTTAACTCCGTTAAATCCAAATGCGATGTTTTCCAAGTCTTTTAATCTTTGAATGTATGAATCTAAAACCTGACGTCTTGCTCCTGGTCTTGCTCCCGAAATAGCATCGCAAACCTGTATAATTGGAGAAATTAAATATTTCATTTCAATCTCATCATGATGCGCTCCAATGGCATTGCAAACTTCTTCTTTTTCACCAAATTTCTCAGCCCATTGCATTCCCAATAATGCGTGAGGCAAATCACTTTCGGCATCCGGCACTTTTCCGATATCGTGCAGTAAACCAGCACGTTTTGCCAACTTAACATTTAAGCCTAATTCGGCAGCCATGATACCACAAAGTTTAGAAACTTCTCTAGAGTGTTGCAACAAGTTTTGTCCGTAAGAAGAACGGTATTTCATTCTACCAACAACTTTAATTAACTCAGGATGTAAACCATGAATTCCTAAATCGATTACGGTACGTTTACCAACTTCAACGATTTCATCATCAATTTGTTTAGTGGTTTTAGCAACAACTTCTTCAATTCGAGCAGGGTGAATTCTACCATCAGTTACTAATTTATGTAATGATAAACGAGCGATTTCTCTTCTCACTGGATCAAAACAAGAAAGGATAATCGCTTCAGGAGTATCATCTACAATAATTTCAACTCCGGTTGCCGCTTCAAGTGCACGAATATTTCTTCCTTCACGTCCGATGATTCTTCCTTTAACATCATCCGATTCAATATTAAAAACAGAAACGCAATTTTCTACTGCTTCTTCTGTTCCAACACGTTGAATGGTGTTGATGATTACTTTCTTAGCTTCTTGTTGAGCGGTTAATTTTGATTCCTCAATGGTATCCTGAATATATGCCATCGCTTTGGTTTTGGCTTCCGCTTTTAAACTTTCTACCAATTGTTCTCGAGCATCTTCGGCGGAAAGTCCTGAAATAACTTCCAATTGATCTACTTGGCTTTTGTGCAGTTTTTCAAGTTCTTGTTGCTTCTTGTCTAATGTTTCAATTTTGGTAGTGTATTCAATAGTTTTAGCTTCAAAGTCATCATTTATTTTTTTAGCTTTAGCCAATTCACTCGAAACTTGTGATTCTTTATCACGTGTTCTTTTTTCAACTTCAGCTATTCGTTTATCCTTACCTAAAATCTCTTGTTCATGTTCCGATTTAAGCTCTAAAAATTTTTCTTTGGCTTGTAATAACTTGTCTTTCTTAATATTCTCAGCTTCCAGGTTGGCATCTTTTAATATAGATGCCGCGTCTTTTTTTGCATTTTTTACCATGTTGGAAATGTTGCTTTTTTCAAGGAATTTTGCAATTCCAAAACCTCCAGCAATTCCAGCAATAAGCGCAATTATAATTAGTATAGTTTCCATTTTTTGTTTGTATTTATATATAAAAAAAGCCTACATTAGGTGAATGCATAAACTCGAAAGGACAAGTTTTGAGCTAACTCGTTGGTCAAGTTTCTCCGCCGTGGCGGAGCATGCTTTAGTAACGACGATTTACTCATTTTAATTTGTTAGTGTTGAGTTTACCAATAAAAATCTAATGTAGGCGGTATTGTAATCCTATGTTAAGAACGTTATTTTTTTTCGAGATAATCAAATAATACATCATTAATTTTTTTTAATCTATCCAAATCTTTACTCTCAATGGATTTGTCGACCTGCTTTTGTTCTACTTGTGATGCAAACTGTAAAGCACACATAGCCAATACATCTTGTTTGTCACGAACCGCATAGTTTTCTTCGAATTGCTTAATCATTGCATCAATTTTTTTGGAAGCACTCCGCAGCCCTTCTTCTTGAGACATGTCTACCGTTAACGGATACACTCTGTCTGCAATTGATATTTTTATTTTAAGCTTTTCATCCATGTTTTTAGTCTGATAACTGCGCTATACAGTGATCTATCTCTCGGATTAATGAATTTATTTTAAGCTTTGTATCTCGTTTATTTTCTTCACCGCCTAATAATGAATTGGCCATTCGGAGTGATTCACATTCTGATTTTAATTGTTCAATCGTATCAGCTTGGTTTTTTATTATACCAGCAGCATTAACTAATTCCGTTTTTACCGTTTCAGAATCTTGTTCTAAACCCTTAATTTTAGTAAAAAGTTTGCCAATTCTATTTTCGAGGGAATCAATTATTTCTGCAATTTCACTCATGAATTTTTATTCATTACTTACTTCACAAAGTTAGAATTCTATTTCGGTTGTACAATAGTTTTGACAATTATTTATTCCAATTACAAACTATAATTATAATATTTTGTTTTTTAAGGAGTTACAAAAAGTTAGTTAATTGTAAATTTTTACGCACTTTTCATTACCTTAGCGAAAATAAGCGGTATGAAGAATTTTTGCTTTTTTTTTCTCTTTTCTCTTTTTAGTTTTGGACAAAATCAATATCCAAAAGATTTTTTTCGTTCCCCATTAGACATTCCGTTATTACTTTCTGGAAATTTTGGTGAATTACGACCCAATCATTTTCATTCTGGATTTGATTTTAAAACTCAAAAAAAAGAAGGTTTTCCTGTTTACGCTGTCGCGGATGGCAATGTGTCTCGAATTAAAATTTCGGAATATGGTTACGGAAAAGCAATTTACGTTTCACATCCTAACGGTTATACCTCTGTTTATGGTCATTTACAATCGGGTTTTGGGTATATTGAAAAGTATATCAAAAAAGAACAATATAAAGCCAAATCCTATGAAATTGATATCACATTAAATCCAAATGATTTATTCGTTAAAAAAGGAGATGTTATTGCAATTTCTGGTAATACCGGTGGTTCTGAAGGGCCACATTTGCATTTTGAAATACGTAACACACAATCTGAGAAAATCATTAATCCATTGTATTTTGGTTTTGATTCTCTTATTTCTGATTCTAAAAGACCAAACATTACAAGTTTATGGGTTTATCCGTTAGATGAAGATGCTACTGTAAATCAATCTAAAAGACCTATTTCAGTGAATTTATCATTACAAGAAGATGGAAGTTATTTAGCAGAGAAGGTTGCTGCAAAAGGTAAGATTGGCTTCGGAATTACAGCAACAGATTTTGATGATGTGTCGTGGAATGCTAACGGCGAATTTAGAGTTCAAACTTTTTTGAATGGCAAAGCCGATTTTGGGTATCAATTTGACACTTTTGATTTTGATGAAACCCGATTTGTGAATGCTTTAATTGATTATGAACGCTATAAAAAATTGGGACAACGGGTTCAGAAATTGTTTATGAAAAATCCATATTCGTTAAGTATTATCAAGCCCGGAGTTGATAATGGGGTGATTACTGTTTCAAACAACATAACACAATCCTATCGTATAGAAATTGCCGACTTTGGTGAGAACATCACAAAAATATTTATTCCAATTCATTATTCTGATTTGGCAGCAAAAGTTTCTGAAATACCAAAAACTTCAAAATATGTTGTGAAATCTAAAAAAGAAAATATTTTTTCATTTGAAAATGTAACTGTAAATTTTCCAGCAAATACATTCTATGATGATTTTTATATGAATTTCGAAGTTGAGAAAGGAATTCTAAAACTTCATGAAGATAGCGTTCCCGCACATACCAATTTTTCTATTACTTTTGAAGATAGTTTGACGGCTCAAAAAGATAGAGAAATTATGTTTATCGGTTTGATTGATGGAAAGAAAATAAACTACTACAATACTAAACGCTACAAAAATTCGTTTACCATCTATACCAAATATTTGGGCGAATATAAGCTGTTTAAAGATGGAACACCACCTAAAGTTAAAAGTGATAAAAGTATTGGTGGTAAATGGATTAGTGATATCAATGAACTTAGATTTACAATTTCGGATCAATTATCTGGCATTAAAAGTTACGATGGATATCTGAATGGAAAATGGATTTTATTAGAATATGAACCTAAAACAAAAAAATTGATTCATCGTTTTTCTGATGGTATCGTGGCCGAAGGAAAAAATGATTTAAAAGTTGTGGTTACTGATAATGTTGGAAATTCTACTATCTTTGAAACACAATTTTTTAGAAGTCAAAAACCTTAATTCTATAATTTGAAAACAATTAGATTCCTTTTCACGCTCCTATTTTTTATTATAAGTATATTTTCTTTTGCACAAAATCAAACTGCTAAAGTTGCTGGAATTGTGCTCGATGAAAATAACAAACCTGTTGAAGGTGTAAATATTAGCTACAAAACTAAATCAGCTACAACCAATTCAAACGGATTTTATGAATTAACGGTTCCTGCCAATCAAAAAATTGTTATCGTTTTTACCCATACGGCTTTAAAAAGCATCACGGCAACACTGCAATTAAAACCTGATGAAAATTTTGAATTTCATGTAGTAATGAGTGACAAAGCAGAGCAATTAAGTGATGTTATTATAACCAGTAGTAGAAGAAGAGTTCAAGGAATTACTTCAATTGAGCCAGAAACAATACGTAAAAACCCAAGTGCAAATGCCGGAATAGAAAGTGTCTTAAAAACGTTTGCTGGAGTAAATTCGAATAGTGAATTGAGTACGCAATATGCAGTTCGTGGCGGAAATTATGACGAAAATTTAGTTTATGTAAATGAAATTGAAGTCTATCGTCCGTTTTTAATTCGTTCAGGCCAGCAAGAAGGATTGAGTTTCACCAATACTGATATGGTTCAAAATGTGGACTTCTCGGCTGGTGGATTTCAAGCAAAGTACGGTGATAAATTATCTTCTGTTTTAGATATTACGTATAGAAAACCAACTAAATTCGGACTTGCAGCAGAAGCAAGTTTCCTTGGTGGCAGTGTAACTGCAGAAGGCGCTTCTAAAAATAAAAAATGGTCAGCAATTACGGGAGTTCGTTATCGTGATAACTCACTTTTAGTTAATAGTCAGGAAACCCAAACTAATTTTAGACCAACATTTGTAGATGTTCAAACTAATGTAAATTTCAGTCCAAATGAAAAATGGCATTTTAGTTTCTTGGGTAATGCCTCTCAAAACATATATAATTATCAACCTTTAACCCGTCAAACAAATTTTGGAACTATTGACGAACCCATTGCATTACAAGTTTTTTATGAAGGTCAGGAAAATGATAGGTATCAAACCCTTTTTGGAGCATTTAAAACCAATTTTGTTGCCAATGAAAACAATACTTTTAAGTTAATCACATCTGTTTATCATACACAAGAGCAAGAGTACTTTGATATTTTTGCGGCTTATTTTTTAGGTGAAGTGGATACGAATATCGGCTCAGAAACATTGGGACAAGTAACTTTTAATCGAGGTATTGGTACGCAATTAAATCACGCTCGTAATGATTTAGATGCTTTGATTGTCAATGCAGAAATTAAAGGAGTGCATCAAATCAATAACAAAAAACAACAAATAGATTGGGGTTTTAAATACACTCGTGAAAATATTCGTGACCGAATTGTAGAATGGGAAGTGATTGATTCCGCTGGTTTTTCAATTAATCCACCGGCTTTTGATTTCCCAAATGAGCAACCCTATAATCCTTATGTTGGACCTTTGGTTCCGTATCAAAATGTTAGAGCCACAAATTTTATTGATATTAACCGTCTTTCGGGCTATGCACAATGGAGTACCAAAACTAAAATTGGCGAAAATCAACTTTGGATTACGGCTGGTTCTCGTTTTCATTCTTGGATTGTTTCAGGCGATAGAATTTCAAATGCAAAACAGCAAACGGTTTTTAGCCCCAGAGCGCAATTGGCTTTCAAACCCGATTGGGAAAAAGATATGATTTTCCGTTTGTCTCTTGGATATTACCATCAGCCGCCATTTTATCGCGAGTTAAGAGATTTAAATGGAGCGGTAAATCCAAATGTAAAAGCCCAACAATCAATTCATTTTGTATTCAGTAATGATTATAATTTTAAGTTGAATAATCGACCCTTCAAGTTGGTAACTGAAGCGTATTATAAAACAATGACTGATGTAAATAGTTATACTTTAGAAAATGTTAGGATTCGATACCGAGCCAATAATGATGCCGAAGCCTATGCTTATGGATTGGATATGCGCTTGAACGGAGAGTTCGTTCCGGGAACCGAATCCTGGTTGAGTTTTGGATATATGAAAACAGAAGAAAATCTTGATAATAGAGGTTTTATTGCTCGTCCAACCGATCAGCGATTGAAATTTGGAATTCTTTTCCAAGATTATATGCCAAATATTCCGAATATGAAATTGTATATGAACTTGGTTTATAACACAGGATTACCTGGCGGTTCACCATCGTATGCAGATCCTTATGTATATCAAAGTCGTTTACGAGATTATCGTCGCGCTGATGTTGGATTCTCTTATGTCTTGACCGAAAGAAATAACGAAAGACCAGAAGGACATTGGTTAAAGAAATTCAAAGATTTATCTGCAGGATTTGAAATCTTCAATTTGTTTAATAATCAAAATGCCATCACAAATACATGGGTACGCGATGTGTATACGAAAAACCAGTACGGAATTCCAAACTACATGACAACGCGCGTTTTCAATATTAAACTGACGGCAAGATTATAGAAAGAATTCACTAATTTTAGTGTTTAATTTTATGAAAATGAAAAAATACGCTTTATATATTTCAATTATAGTTGGTTTTACTTTGGTTAGTTGCAAAAAAGAAGCAATAGATAAACCCAAAGTTATTTATGAGGATGCCACGAAATCAAAACGAGTAGCTCTAGTTGATACTTCTCAAATAGAAGTGGCCGACTTGCCAATCACTATGGAAGGAACTAACTTTCTAATACATCCTATTGGAGTAATTTCGGGAAAAAGCAAAGGATTTAAATCCTATTCTGATTCAGAGCAGAGTTTTGCGGTTTCGAATTATGGTGAATATGAAATTACAGGTTATTTGAAAAACCTGAAGTTTCAGGAAATAGGAACCGATAGTATTTATACTTTGACAGATAAGCAAGTGATGATTGAAACGGCAACCTATTTAAAAACAGTTGCGGATAAAAGTAAATTACAATTAATCGTCTATTCATTAGCCGATATGGATACGAACAAAGATGATAAACTTGATGGTAATGATATAAAGTCCTTGTATATTAGTACTATTTCTGGTAAAAAATTCACCAAACTTTCAACTGATTTTCAAGAAGTAATTGATTGGAAAATAATAGAAACAAATAATATTTTGTATTTCAGAACTATTGAAGACACTAATAAAAATGGGGCATTTGATGCTGATGATCAACTTCAATATTACTTCGTAAATTTAGTAGATAAAGACTGGAAAGTTAATAGTTATAGACCAATCTAACTAATCAAAAGACTGCATCGAAACCAATTTGGAATAGGTTCCGTTTTGGGCTAAAAGCTCTTCGTGATTTCCTTGTTCCACAATTTTTCCCTTTTGCATCACCACAATTACATCGGCTTTTTGAATCGTGGAAAGTCGGTGCGCGATCACAATGGAAGTCCTGTTTTGCATCATGTTTTCTAATGCTATTTGAACCAATCTTTCGCTTTCGGTATCCAAAGCTGAAGTGGCTTCGTCCAAAATCATTATAGGTGGATTTTTCAAAACCGCACGTGCAATAGACAAGCGTTGTTTCTGTCCGCCCGAAAGTTTATTTCCACTGTCGCCTATATTGGTATGAATACCTTCGGGTAACTCTTTTACAAATTCGTAGGCATTTGCAATTTTTAAGGCTTCGATAATTTCATTCTCAGTGGCATCAAGTTTTCCTAGAGAAATATTTGCTTTAATGGTATCATTAAACAAAATAGAATCCTGAGTAACCAATCCCATCAAACCGCGAAGCGATTGCAAATCCATATCTTTTATGTCAATGTTGTCAATGGTAATTTTTCCTTTGCTGACATCATAAAAACGAGTAAGTAAATTAGCAATAGTACTTTTTCCACTTCCCGATTGTCCAACCAATGCGACTGTTTTCCCTTTGGGAACTTTAAGTGAAAAGTCTTTCAATACATTTTCTTCTTGATATCTGAAGTTGATGTTTTCCAAAGAAATTCCGGTTTCAAAATTGTCTTTATGAATAGCATTTGGTTTCGATGTTATGGTATTTTCTTCTTCCATCAAAGTGAATACTCGTTCGGCTGCAGCCAAACCAGTTTTTACCTGATAGGAAGCTTTTGAAATGTTTTTAGCAGGAGTTAATATTGTGTATGCCAAAGCAATATAACCAATAAATGCAGTACTTGCCAACGATTTATCAACTAAAACCATATATCCTCCATAATATAAAAGTACGGCTATGGTTAGAATTCCCAGAAATTCACTCATCGGCGAGGCCAAGTTGCTTTTGTTACCGATACTATTGGACAACTGTTGTAACTTTTTAACCGATGTGTTGAATTTTGATATAAAGAGATTCTCAGCATTGTAGCTTTTTACCACTTTCATTCCACCCAAGGTTTCGTCTAAAATAGAAATGAAATAACCTGTTTCTTGTTGGGCTTTTTTGGATTTAGATTTTAAGTTTTTACCAATCCTTGAAATGATTAATCCCGAAATTGGGATAAAAATAAATACGAATAGTGTCAGTTTAGAGCTTATTGCCAACATGGCAACAATTGAAAAAATAATGGTTAAAGGTTCACGAACTACTAATTCTAATACCTGAAAAAAAGAGTTTTGAACTTCGTTAATATCACCAAGCATTCTCGACATCACATCACCTTTTCGGGTATCAGAATAATAAGAGACAGGTAAATGAATAATTTTTCGATATAATTTTTCGCGTAAGTCTTTTAAAACGCCGGTTCTTAATCGAGTTACATGAAAAGAAGCGAGATAATTGAAAATATTTTTCAGTAAAAAAATTACAATGACAATGGATACTACAAGTAAAAGCGCATATTCTTCTCCTCTTTCGGTTGATAACTTCGTAATATAATAATTCAATAAATCTTCGCCATATTTGCCCAAAAAACCAATGCCTTTATATACTGGCATAACAGTTACTTGTTCCGTCTCTTTAAAAAGAACTTTTAAAGTTGGAATAATAGAAACCATTCCCAATGTCGAAAAAAAGGCATAAAATATATTAAAAACGATATTCAAAATTACATTCTTCTTGTATTTTAAGGCAAAAGGAAGTATTTTTTTGAGATTACTATCCATTAGTTTAACTGCATTTGTGAAATTATATTTTTGATTTTAGTGTCTAAAAATGCATCTGCGGTCTTTATTTCATCTAAGCTTTCTATGGCAGTATTCACACTAAAATAAAATTTTATTTTGGGTTCGGTTCCACTAGGACGCGCACAAATTTTAGAGCCATCTTCTAAATAATAAATTAAAACGTCCGATTTTGGTATAATTAAAGTTTCAAACTCATCACTCAAAAGATTTCGTGCCGTTGAATTTTGATAATCTTCGACCATAACCACACGTTGACTGTTGATTTCAGATACCGGTTTTTCGCGCATATCTACCATCATTTGCTTGATTTCGTTTGCGCCTTCAATTCCTTTTTTGGTAATCGAAATTAGATGTTCTTTGTAAAAACCAAAGTCAACATACATTTGTTCCAATTCTTTATAAACAGAACTTCCTTTTTCTTTTGCCTGTGCTGCAATTTCACACATTAGCAAAATCGCGCCAACGGCATCCTTATCGCGCACAGCGTCACCAACCATAAAGCCAAAACTTTCTTCGCCACCGCCAATAAATTGTAATTCAGGAAAGTCTTTGATAAATTTCGCAATCCATTTAAATCCAGTTAAACCAACTTTACATTCTACGTTATATGCAGAAGCCAATTCGAGCATCATTGGTGTAGAAACGATAGTCGAACCTACGAACTGTTTGCCATTAATCTTACCTGCTTTTTTCCATTGTTCCAAAAGAAAATGCGTCATTACAACCATGGTTTGGTTTCCATTCAATAATTGCAATTTTCCTTCATTATTTCTAACGGCTACACCCAGTCGGTCGCTATCAGGATCTGTTCCAAAAACGATATCTGCTTTTATTTTATCTGCCAAAGCTACGGCCATGGACAAAGCTTCAGGCTCTTCGGGATTTGGAGACTTAACAGTTGGGAAATCACCATTAGGTTCAGCTTGTTCTGGCACAATATTTACATCGGTATAACCCGCTTTTGACAAAACTGCTGGAACCAATTTTATAGACGTTCCATGCAAAGAAGTATAGACGATTTTTAAATTTTGTTGGGCTTCTGCCGAAGTGTTAAAACTTGCATTTTCAATAGTAGAATTTATAAACGCTTTATCAATAGCTACGTCAATATATTCTATTAAACTTTCGTTTGCTTCAAATTTAATTTCACTATATTTTAAGTCTTCAATCACTTGAATAATTTCTTCGTCTTGAGGTGGTACTAATTGTCCGCCATCCTGCCAATACACTTTATAACCATTGTATTCCGGCGGATTGTGCGAAGCAGTTAAAACGATTCCGGCATGACAATTAAGGTGTTTTAAGGCAAAAGATAATTCTGGAGTAGGTCGCATTTCCGAAAATAAATACACATAAATTCCGTTGGCTGAAAAAACATCGGCGACTACTTTTGCCAAGGAGTCGCTATTATGACGACAATCATAAGCAATTACTACTTTCAATTCTTCGCTTGGAAATGATTTTTTTAAGTAATCTGATAATCCTTGCGTGTTTTTACCAAGAGTATATTTATTAATACGATTGGTGCCCACACCCATAATTCCGCGCATTCCACCAGTTCCGAATTCCAAATTCTTATAAAAACTCTCCTCCAAATTTTTTGGAGAAGTAGTCATCATTTCGATGATTTCGTCTTGTGTTGCTGCGTCAAATGTAGGCGTAAGCCATTCGTTTACTTTATCTAATATATTTTTTTCGATGTGCATAATCTTTTTTTGAAGCCAATCCTGCTATTCGCTATATCTTTTTATTTTTGTCATCCTGAGCTTGTCGAAGGACAAAAATAAAAAGGATACCGCTTCTATCAGGGCTAAGCTAATTTGTAAACTTATTTATTATATCAATCGTTGTTTTACGTTTGTTAAATTACATTTTCAATACAAAATTAATCATCAAATTCTTAAATTATTTTTTAAATCCAATTTTTTTCCTTCTCCCTCCCCTTTGGGGAGGGCTGGGGTGGGGCTTTTTATCACTTTTTAAAACACTTGATAACATTGCAATACCCTGTTCTGTAAAGGCAAAAGGAGAAGAACCACCTAAATAGCTTTTTGATGGTATCACATTTTGTGATACCAGGCGATTTATCTCTAAATCCGAAAGTTCAAACATAAAATCTTCTGGAAATCTTTTTAAATTCCTCCTAATACTTTGTTTTAAAACACGTGTTTCAACTCCATATAGCAATGACAAATCAAAATCAAGCATTACTTTACATCCTCGAATTTCAAATATTTTATTTTGAATAACTTCTATTTCCATACTACATTTTGGTTTGAGGTCACAAATTGTGTCCTCAAGTTGAACTACAAATTCACCTCACTTGAAATTTTATAGCGTTCCTCGTTATTCTTAGTCCGAAGAATAATTTCGCCCAAAAATCCAGCTAAAAATAATTGTGAACCTATAATCATAGCCGTTAAAGCGATATAAAAAAGAGGATTCTCTGTCACTAAAACAGTTTTAAAACCAGAATATAACCTAATAAGTTTGATAGAAATAATAAAACCAGTAGCTATGAATCCAATGATAAACATCAAAACGCCACCAGCGCCAAAAAGATGCATCGGTCTTTTGCCATAACGTGATAAAAACCAAATGGTAATCAAATCCAAAAATCCATTGATGAATCGGTTCATGCCAAATTTAGACTCTCCATATTTTCGGGCTTGATGAATGACCACTTTTTCGCCAATTTTGGAAAATCCAGCATTCTTGGCTAAAACAGGGATGTAACGGTGCATTTCGCCCGAAACTTCAATGTTTTTAATTACGGTATTTTTGTAAGCTTTTAAGCCACAATTAAAATCATTAAGATGAACTCCAGAAGTTTTTCGTGCAGCCCAATTGAAAAGTTTGGATGGTAAATTCTTTGTTACAACCGAATCATAACGTTTCTTTTTCCAACCCGAAACCAAATCATAATCTTGGGTCATTACCATTTTGTACAAATCTGGAATTTCCTCTGGACTATCTTGCAAATCGGCATCCATCGTAATGATTACATCACCTTGAGCTTTAGCAAAACCAGCATGTAATGCTTGTGATTTTCCAAAATTCCGAAGAAAACGAATCCCTTTTACATTTGGATTTTCGTTTGAAAGCTTTTCAATAATTTTCCATGAATCATCAGTGCTTCCATCATCTATAAAAATAATTTCATAAGAATAATTATGAGTTGTCATGACTCTGACAATCCATTGATGCAATTCAGGTAACGATTCCTGCTCGTTAAGAAGCGGAATGATTAGGGATAAATTCATTTATAATCCTTGTGATGAAGCTGATTTAGATTTGAAAATAGCAGCTAAAATTAATCCGAAAATAGCATGAAAAACTAATCCCATAGCTAATCCAAACATAATATTGCCAATAGAATAATTGTCAGTTTCTGCTACTTTTTGCATAGCTTCATTTATTGATGCTGCTGGAGCTCCAAACTTTTCCATCATTTCAGTTGTATACTTGATGGTGATTTCTTTGATAGTTTCTTTAGCTTGTGGGTCTATGAAGTTAAATAAAACATATTCATAAAGTTTAGAAATGAACGATCCAATAACTGCAGCAATAAAATAAACGGTGAAGGCCTCTTTGAAAGTAATGTTGCCATTCAATTGTTTTTTTGTTTTTGAAACTAAAACAAAACCGATAATTATTGGTACAACAATAGCCACACCTCCAATCCACCAACTTGTAAATAACTGCAAGTCTATTGTGTAAATAGCAGTTGTAATTAGTAATGAAAATAATCCTAGGATAATTCCAAATGTAATTCCGTTTTTCTTAATAATTTCATTCATGATTTTTAAGTTTTAATTAATTAACAAATATAGTAATTCCATTATTACAATTTGTAAGTTGCGTTTATTTAAAAAAAGTTACACAACGCTTTGATTATTATAAAAAAATTGTATTTTTGCACACGCTAAATTAAAAAGTAATAATAAAAGCTGTAGCTAGTTTATACCTTTCAGACTGAAAGCTTCAAAACAAAACTACTTCAAAACATAAAAAGAGTATCATGAAAAAAGGAATTCACCCAGAAAATTACAGATTAGTTGCTTTCAAAGACATGTCGAACGAAGATGTTTTTATCACTAAATCAACAGTAGAAACAAAAGAAACTATCACGCACGAAGGTGTGGAATACCCAGTTTTCAAAATGGAGATTTCTAGAACGTCTCACCCTTTTTACACAGGCAAATCTAAACTTATCGATACTGCAGGTCGTATTGATAAATTTAAAACAAAATACGCTAAACACGCTAAATAAGTCCCTAACCTTCTGGATAGATTTTCAAATTTTTACAAAACCTTTCATTTAATGGAAGGTTTTTTTATGAACCAAAGTTTTGTAACTTTGAAATGTATTTAAAAGTAAGAATTGAACCCTTAAACTTTTAAACCCTTAAACTTTTAAACTTCTCAAATGAATTATATCCTTTTTGACGGAACAGTTCGCAATGCTCTACTTCCTTTTACCTTTACTCGTCCGGTAGCCGATATTCGAATCGGTATTTTAACCATTAGAGAAAAATGGGAAAAACAGTTAGGCTATACAACAACAACTTTAACGGAGGAATACCTTTCTGAAAAGTTTCCTATGGTGGAAATGGAGAATAATGTATTGATTAACGCTTCTTTTTTACCCAACGATATTTTGGCAGAAATGGTCAAAAATTTAGAGAAAAATCAAGCTGTTTTTCAAGGAGAAGAAGTGATTGCTTTTTATACTAATGATACGCAAGAAGAAGTTGATTTTGATACTTATGAAATAATTGAATTCAATGAAGAGTGCTTAAAATTGGAACACACTTGGGATATTTTTGCCAAAAATGATGCCGCACTTCGCGAAGATTTTGAATTGATTACAGAAGACAGAAAGTCACAACCGATTCCTAAAAGTGTCAATGTAATTTCTCCCGAAAACATTTTTATCGAAGAAGGAGCAAAGCTAGAATTTGTCACTTTAAATGCCTCTACTGGACCAATTTACATTGGAAAAAACGCTGAAATTATGGAAGGTTCAGTCATACGTGGACCATTTGCTTTGTGTGAAGAAGCTCAAGTAAAACTGGCTACAAAAGTATATGGCGCTACAACTATTGGACCTCATTGTAGAATAGGTGGCGAAGTGAATAACTCGGTTTTGTTTGGCTATTCCAATAAAGGCCACGACGGATTTTTAGGAAATTCGGTTCTTGGCGAATGGTGCAATATGGGTGCCGACAGCAACAATTCCAATTTAAAAAACAACTACGAAGAAGTGCGTTTGTGGAGTTATGAAACCGAAGGATTTGCACGAACTGGTTTGCAGTTTTGCGGACTGATGATGGGCGATCATAGCAAATGTGGTATTAATACCATGTTCAATACTGGAACTGTAGTGGGTGTAAATGCCAACATTTTTGGAGCTGGTTTTCCTCGCAATTTTGTGCCAAGTTTTTCATGGGGTGGCGCTTCTGGATTTACTACTTATTTAACGTCTAAAGCAATTCAAACTGCCAAAATAGTTATGGCAAGACGTCAAGTGGAATTTACTGAAGAAGACGCTAAGATTTTGGAACATGTTTTTGAAGTAACTAAAAAGTTTAGAAAAGAATAGTTTAATAAGTTTAGCCACAGACTCACAGATTTTTAAAATTATTTTAATCTGTGAATCTGTGGCTATTTTTTTAAAACTATTCATAAATTTGTCCACTCAATTTTTGACAACGACATGCTTGTCCGGAGTCCGATTTTAGTAATTGAGCAAACTTATGGAACAAATAAAGAAAGTAGCATTCTACACTTTGGGATGTAAATTAAATTTCTCCGAAACGTCTACTATAGCAAGGAATTTTCAAAACGAAGGATTTGACAGAGTTGACTTTGAAGAAGTAGCCGATATCTATGTCATCAATACTTGTTCGGTTACCGAAAATGCCGATAAACAATTCAAACAAGTAGTAAAAAAAGCCATGAAGCTCAACGATAAAGCGTTCGTTGCTGCAGTGGGTTGTTATGCACAATTAAAACCAGAAGAATTAGCGGCTGTTGATGGTGTTGATTTGGTTTTGGGTGCGACTGAAAAATTTAAAATTACCGATTATATCAACGACCTGTCTAAAAATGATTTTGGTGAAGTGCATTCTTGCGAGATTGCCGAAGCTGATTTTTATGTAGGCAGTTACTCCATAGGCGATCGAACACGAGCTTTTTTAAAAGTACAGGATGGTTGTGATTATAAATGTACGTATTGTACCATTCCTTTGGCACGTGGGATTTCCAGAAGTGATGCTTTGGAAAATGTCTTGAAAAATGCTGCCGAAATTTCTCAGCAAGGAATTAAAGAAATCGTTTTAACTGGGGTGAATATTGGCGATTATGGCAAAGGTGAATTTGGGAATAAAAAACACGAACATACTTTTCTAGATTTAGTAAAAGCTTTAGACGAAGTGGAAGGAATTGAGCGTTTACGAATTTCTTCCATAGAACCAAATTTACTCAAAAACGAAACCATCGAATTTGTATCTCAAAGCAGAACATTTGTGCCACATTTTCATATTCCATTACAAAGTGGGAGCAACGAAATTCTTGGTAAAATGAAAAGACGCTATCAACGAGAAGTGTATACCGAACGTGTAAATAAAATTCGTGAAGTAATGCCACACGCCTGTATTGGTGTCGATGTGATTGTTGGGTTTCCAGGCGAAACTGATCAACATTTTTTGGAAACCTATCATTTTTTAAATGAAATGGATATTTCTTATTTGCACGTTTTTACTTATTCCGAAAGGGATAATACCGAAGCTGCTGCAATGTCTGATGTTGTTCCTATGAATGTGCGTAATAAAAGGAGTAAAATGCTACGTGGATTATCCGTTAAAAAACGTCGTGCTTTTTATGAAAGTCAAATAGGAACTAACAAAACAGTATTGTTTGAAAGCGAAAATAAGGAAGGATACATTCATGGCTTTACCGAAAATTATGTAAAAGTAAAAACACCTTGGAATCCTGAATTAGTCAATACGTTACACGAAATCAATTTGACCAAAATTGATGAAGATGGGTGTGTGAGGTTAAAATTCCAAAACGAAAAATCCCAAATTCCAACTGTGTAGACTTAGAATTTGGAATTTAAAAAAATCGGATTTTCTAATACTTATAATGAAACCGAATCTTAGTAATCCTAAAAACAGTTTCACCATATTGTTCAATAAACTCAAATTTATTTCTTCCTTTTTGTTGAAAATCAATAATTCGATCAGCCGAAATCTCATAGTAAGTGCCTTTGCCTTCTAACATAAATTTTTCGCCATTTTTTCTGTATGCCGAACGAACTAAATTAAATTCAGATAAGTTCCAAGCTGTTAAATTGGCATCCAATTTGTCCAATTCAGAAAATAATCCTTGAGTTACTTCTGTTTTACTACCATAATATTTATCAATCTTTTCAAAGAAATCAATGATTCCCTGTCGTAATGCTTCTGTATCCATATGCTAAATATAAAAAAAATTCCAAACTCATTTTGGAATTTGGAATTTCTATGTTGGATTTTTCTAAAACTTATATTTTAATTCCTGGAGGAAGTAAATCTCTATAACAAATGTTTTTTCTAAAAAATAGGGCAATTTTAGGTAAAATGGGAACTACTTTTAATTTTCTTTCGTAAGCAATTTCCATAATGTTTTTCAACAAATCATTGATAAATTCATCATTATCAAATCCATCAAAAACATTAATTCGGGTTAAGAAAATCTTCTTCTCTTGAAAAGAATACTCTACCGAAATTAATTTTCCATCTACTAAAGTTTCAAACTGACGAGCAAAAGTGTTGTCTTTAATCTCGATTTTTTCTAAAAATGCGGTTGCTTCCATGTGATTATAAACAAAAAGGATTATTTTTAGGCAAAGTTACTAATAATTAACCGTTTTTGAGTTAAATTATGTCTAAAATTCATGTTTATTTTATGCCGGGAATGGCAGCAAGTTCTTCTATTTTTGAGCGAATTCAGCTGCCTTCCGATACTTTTGAAATGCATTTGTTAGAATGGTTATTGCCTGAAAAAGAGGAAACTATAGAACATTACGCACAACGAATAGCAAAAAACATTACCCATGATAATATTATTTTAGTTGGAGTATCCTTTGGTGGTATTTTAGTACAGGAAATGAAACCCTTTGTCAAGACAAGAAAAGTGATCATTATTTCTAGTGTTAAATCTAATTTGGAATATCCAAAGCGTTTTATAATTGCAAAAACTACCAAAGCGTATAAACTCATTCCAACTAAACTCCTTGAAAATATTGAAAGTTTAGCAAAGTTTACCTTTGGATCTTCTAGTATAAAACAAAGAGTGAAATTATATGAAAAATTTTTAGCTGTTCGAGATAAAGTTTATTTGGATTGGGCAATCGAGCAAATTATCAATTGGAAACGAACAGTAGCTGATCTAGAAATTATTCATATTCATGGTGATGCTGATGAAGTTTTTCCAATCAAAAACATAAAAAAATGCATTGCTGTTAAAGGCGGAACACATATTATGATTCTATCAAAATATCGTTGGATTAGTGATAATCTCCCTAAAATTATGTTAGATAGTTATCAAAATTGAACTGATTTCTGTAGTTTTACGAAACAAAAAATTAATACAATGAAAACGAATAAAGCCCTATTATCGATTTTTGGAGTAGTTTTAATATCAGGAATTCTAATTTTTAGTATCTCTGGAGATAACAAAGCAAAAGTACTGCGAGAAGGCACTCCAATGTATTTTCCAACGGCTGTTGATTTAGCCGGAGAACCTGCTCCGCTTCAAATAAATGACGTGAGAGAACGATTGGATAGAGAATTACTCATCAATGCCAATTTGGATGCTACTACAGTTTTAATTATTCGAAGAGCCAATCGTGTTTTTCCTGTTATTGAACCAATCCTCCAGCAATATGGAGTGCCTGATGATTTTAAATATTTAGCCGTAATAGAAAGCGCTCTGGTTAATGCAACATCGTCTTCTGGCGCCAAAGGTGTTTGGCAGTTTATGCCTGATACTGCAAGAGAAAAGGGAATGGAAGTTAATGATCTTGTTGATGAACGCTACCATCTTGAAAAATCTACCGAAGCGGCGTGTCAATATCTTTTAGCTGCAAAAGCAAAATTTGGATCATGGACAATGGCTGCTGCTTCCTATAATGGTGGAATGAGCGGTTTGAGTAAAAAAATCGACGAACAAAAAGTTTCCGATTATTATGACTTAGGTTTGACAGAAGAAACTTCTCGATATGTCTTCCGAATTTTGGCACTTAAAGAAATAATGAAACAACCAGCTTTATATGGGTTTAGTATTTATCCAACCGAATTGTATCCTCCAATTCCAACCAAAAATGTTGAAGTTGACAGTACTATAAACAGTTTAACTAGCTTTGCTCAGTCTCAAGGAATCAACTATAAAGTTCTTAAAATTCACAATCCTTGGTTACGCGACAAAAAACTTTTGAATCCGAGTAAGAAAAAATACGAAATTAAAATTCCAATTTAAAGTGTTCATTGTTCAGTATTTAGTTGGCAGTGATTCCCAAAATAAAAAAACGTCCTGAAATCTGTTTTTTTTATACATTATACTGATTACTAATTACTGAACACTAAATCTTCTTCATTTGCTCCTTCATCATTTTAATCTGATCATTAAGCATATTTTGTTTGTCCAACTTTTTTGCTTCGTTTAATAAAGCGGTAGCTTCCATTTTACGTCTTCTCGACATTGCGATTCCAGCAAGATTCAATTTAGCAACCGCCAAATCCATATCCATACTCAACCCTAATTCAATTGCTTTTTTGAAGAATTTCTCTGATTGATGCAAATTCGTTTGCGACAGCATCAATCCGTGAAGATAATTATAATAGCCTTGTTGCTTTCTAACCAATGCCGTTTCCGGATTTTTAATTTTATCCAACCATACTTTTGCGCCAGCAAAATCTTGTTTTCTGAGTTTTAAGAAAGCTAAGAGGATGTATTCGTTTTTAAAATATAAAAACTGCGGAATAAATGATAGTAGTATTAAAAAGATGCCATTTCCAATGTTGCTTTCCGTAAATTGCCATATAGCGACACCAAAAATGAACACAGCTAGTATAAGTTTGATATTTTTGTGAAACATAATTATTATTTTTTATGATCGCAAAGGTAATAAAAGGATTTGAAAATATTTTTATAAAACTACTTGCCAGAAAAAAAAAGGTTTGTATATTTGCACTCGGTTTTAAAAGAGCCACATCATATAGAAATTAATACAAGATTTTAAAGATATAAAGCAATGAGTAAAAGAACGTTTCAGCCATCGAAAAGAAAGAGAAGAAATAAACACGGATTTATGGACAGAATGGAATCTGCGAACGGAAGAAAAGTTCTAGCACGTCGTAGAGCTAAAGGAAGACATAAATTGACAGTTTCTTGTGAACCAAGACACAAAAAATAATGATTAGCAAATAATCAATTTAAAGCCGTTACTTTTATTAGTAGCGGCTTTTTTTTCAACTTGTTTATAAATTTTGATAAGTTTCAATAACAAGTTTTAAACATTAGAAACAAACGAATTAATTTTGACAAACAACATATAATACAAAACAACAACACACTACAATGCCAAAAGACAACTCTATTAAATCGGTTTTAATTATAGGCTCAGGTCCAATCGTAATTGGTCAGGCATGCGAATTCGATTATGCCGGTTCACAATCGGCACGTTCCATCCGTGAAGAAGGAATTGAAGTTATCCTAATCAACTCCAATCCCGCAACCATCATGACCGACCCAAGTATGGCGGATCACATTTACCTATTGCCATTAACCACAAAATCAATCATTCAAATCCTAAAAGAACATCCTCAAATTGATGCCGTTTTGCCAACCATGGGCGGACAAACAGCCTTAAACCTATGTTTAGAGGCGGACGAAAAAGGAATTTGGAAAGATTTTGGAGTAAAACTAATTGGTGTTGATATCAATGCCATCAATATTACCGAAGACAGAGAACAATTCAAACAATTACTTAAAAAAATAGAAATACCATCAGCACCTGCCGAAATTTGTACTTCTTTCCTTCGTGGAAAAGAAATTGCTCAAGAATTTGGGTTTCCACTAGTTATTCGTCCGTCATTTACATTGGGCGGAACGGGAGCCGCTTTTGTTCATAACAAGGAAGAATTTGATGAAAAACTAACTTACGGTTTAGAAATGTCTCCCATACATGAAGTATTGATTGATAAGGCATTGATTGGTTGGAAAGAATACGAATTAGAATTGCTTCGCGATAAAAACGACAACGTAGTTATCATCTGCTCTATCGAAAATATGGATCCAATGGGAATTCATACCGGGGACTCTATCACAGTGGCACCAGCCATGACTTTATCGGACACTACTTTTCAAAAAATGCGTGACATGGCCATTTTGATGATGCGCAGTATTGGCAATTTTGCCGGAGGTTGTAACGTTCAATTTGCTGTTTCACCTGATGAAAAAGAAGATATTGTGGCGATAGAAATTAACCCGAGAGTTTCTCGTTCCTCAGCATTGGCTTCAAAAGCTACAGGTTATCCTATTGCGAAAGTGGCTTCAAAATTAGCTTTAGGATATCATCTTGATGAATTACCCAATCAAATTACAAAACTTACTTCAGCTTTATTTGAACCTACTTTGGATTATGTTATCGTGAAAATTCCACGTTGGAACTTCGACAAATTTGAAGGTGCTGATAGGACTTTGGGATTGCAAATGAAATCGGTTGGTGAAGTTATGGGAATTGGTCGTTCGTTTCAGGAAGCCTTACACAAAGCCACACAATCGTTAGAAATTAAAAGAAACGGATTAGGAGCCGACGGAAAAGGTTACAAAAACTACGAGCAAATCATAGAAAAACTAACTTACGCCAGTTGGGATAGAGTTTTTGTAATTTATGATGCTATTGCCATGGGAATTCCATTAAGCAGAATCCACGAAATCACTAAAATCGATATGTGGTTTTTGAAACAATACGAAGAATTATACACGATTGAAAAACAGATATCCAAATACGATATCACCAATCTTCCAAAGGAATTATTGCTCGAAGCCAAACAAAAAGGCTATGGCGACCGTCAAATAGCACATATGTTGGGTTGTTTAGAAAGTCAAGTTTATAAATTGCGTGATGAAATGAATATCAAGCGTGTGTATAAATTAGTTGATACTTGCGCTGCTGAATTTAAAGCATTGACTCCCTATTATTATTCCACTTTTGAAGCTGAAGTTGAAACTGCTAGCGGAGAACGATATGTTCATAATGAAAGTATAGTTACTCCAAAAAAGAAAGTAGTTGTTCTTGGTTCAGGGCCTAATAGAATTGGACAAGGAATTGAATTTGATTATTCTTGTGTTCACGGTGTTTTAGCTGCGAAAGAATGTGGCTATGAAACCATTATGATTAACTGTAATCCCGAGACGGTTTCCACCGATTTTGATACCGCCGATAAATTGTATTTTGAGCCAGTTTTTTGGGAACATATTTATGATATCATTCGACACGAAAATCCCGAAGGTGTAATTGTACAATTGGGTGGGCAAACTGCCCTGAAATTGGCTGAGAAACTATCAAAGTATGGTATAAAAATTTTAGGAACTACTTTTGATGCACTAGATTTAGCCGAAGATAGAGGACGTTTTTCTGAATTGTTGACCGAATTAAAAATACCATTTCCAAAATTTGGAATTGCCGAAAATGCGGATCAAGCATCTGCATTGGCAGATGTTTTAGATTTTCCTTTATTGGTTCGTCCTTCTTATGTTCTGGGTGGACAAGGGATGAAAATTGTAATCAACAAACAAGAACTAGAAGAACATGTTATCGATTTACTTAAAAATATTCCAGGCAATAAATTGCTATTAGATAATTATCTTGATGGTGCTATTGAGGCAGAAGCCGATGCAATCTGTGATGGAGAAAACGTCTACATCATTGGTATAATGGAACACATCGAACCCTGCGGAATTCATTCGGGAGATTCTAATGCAACTTTGCCACCATTTAATTTGGGTGAATTCGTGATGCAGCAAATTAAAGATCATACCAAAAAGATAGCATTAGCATTAAGAACCGTTGGATTAATCAATATTCAATTTGCGATAAAAGATGATATCGTTTACATTATTGAGGCCAATCCAAGAGCGTCTAGAACAGTACCTTTTATTGCCAAAGCGTATGGCGAACCGTATGTGAATTATGCCACTAAAGTAATGTTGGGCGTGAATAAAGTAACCGATTTTAAATTCAATCCCCAATTAAAAGGATATGCCATTAAACAACCGGTTTTCTCGTTTAGTAAATTCAAAGATGTAAATAAAGCGCTTGGACCCGAAATGAAATCTACAGGTGAAAGCATTTTGTTTATTGATGATTTGAAGGATGATCAGTTTTATGAATTGTATTCGAGACGTAAGATGTATTTAAGTAAATAAATAGAAATCCCGAGAAATCGGGATTTTTAATTTTTAATTAGTTTTCTCATCAATTAAATCACTCAAATGCAGACGAAGTGCTGTGACTGAAATACTGATTTCCCAAAAGGAAATACCTAAAGAAGCTAGTAAACAAAGCAGACTTCCGGCAAAGAGATAAATTCCCAAAGTTTGTTGTTCTAAAAATAAACACAGCATCGCAAACACCGAAAGAAATAAGCACAACACACCAAAAAGTTGCATGTATCTAATGAGTGATAATCGTAAGTTGAGGTTTTTGATTTGCAGCAAAATGCTTTTAGTTTGATTCTCATCATAATTTTTTTTCAAACTGCGAACGATTTGAGCAATCGTTAGAAAGCGGTTGGTATAGGCAAGCAAAATCAATGATGTTGCTGAGAAAAGTAGTGCTGGGGTTTCGATGTGTAAGGTCATATTATTAAAATTTATAGTCGTCAAATGTCAGACTGACTAGTCGAAGTCATTAAAATTAGTAAGTAATAATTGTTTTCTTTAAATCACGAAGGTCGTGAAATAATTGCAATAAAAAACCTGCAAGTTTTCACCCGCAGGTCTTAATACTTAATACTATTATCTTAATACTATTTTATCAACTCAAAACTACGCTTCACAAAAGCCGTCAACTCTTCGCCTTTCAATAAACCTTGAGAAATCTTGGCTAAGTCTAATGCTTGTTTTACCAAGCTTTCCTGAGCTGATTTGTCGGATGTATTTAAGATTGTTGTAGCTAAATCAGAGTTGGTGTTTACTACCAAATTATACATTTCCGGGAAATTGCCCATGCCGAACATTCCGCCGCCGCCAGTTTGACTCATTTCTTTCATTCGTCGCATGAATTCTGGTTGTGTGATGATGAATGGTGCTGCTGAGCTGTCCATTGGTTCTAGTTGTACTGAGTAACTTGTTTTTGGCACAATCTCTTCTAAAACGGTTTTCAATTGGGTTGATTCGTCTTCTGACAATTTAGAAATTTGCGTGTCTTCTTTCTGAATAAGTTTATCAATATGATCAGAATCGACACGAACAAATGTTAGGTTCTCATTATCTGATTCTAATTTCTGAATTAAATGTGAAACGATAGGCGAATCTAACAACAACACTTCATATCCTTTTTCTTTAGCAATTTCGATATAACCGTGTTGCGCATCTTTGTTCGAGGCATATAATACGACCAGTTTTCCGTTTTTATCGGTTTGGTTTGCTGTTATAGCTTCTTTCAATTCTGCTAAAGTATAATACTTGTCATCAACAGATGGATACAATACAAAGTCAGCTGATTTTTCATAGAATTTTGGTTCAGATAACATTCCATATTCCAATACGATTTTGATATCGTTCCACTTTTGTTCAAAGTCTTCTCGGTTTTCTGTGAATAACGATTTCAATTTATCAGCTACTTTACGAGTAATGTAATTCGATATTTTTTTCACATTACTATCCGCCTGTAAGCCTGAACGGGAAACGTTTAACGGAATATCTGGAGAGTCAATAACACCTTTTAACATACCCAAAAACTCAGGCACAATTCCTTCTACGTTGTCCGTAACAAAGACCTGGTTTTGGTACATTTGGATTTTATCTTTTTGCAGTTGCAAATCGGCCGACATTTTCGGGAAATATAAAATTCCGGTTAAATTAAACGGATAATCTACATTCAAATGAATATTGAATAACGGTTCTTCAAATTGCATTGGATACAATTCACGATAGAAGTTTTTATAATCTTCATCGGTCAAATCAACTGGTTGTTTGGTCCAAGCTGGATTTGGATTGTTGATAATATTATCTATATCAATGTATTCTGTTTTGTAATCCTCAGGAGCATCATCGGGTTTAGGAAGTGCTTCTTTTTTAGTGCCAAATTTAATTGGAATCGGCATGAATTTATTATACTTAGTCAACAATTCACGAATTTTAAAATCTTCTAAAAATTCTAAAGAATCTTCCGCAATGTGAAGGATGATTTCGGTTCCTCTTTCAGTTTTATCAGATGGAACTAAAGTGAATTCCGGACTTCCGTCGCATGTCCAATGTGCCGCAGGTTCGTCTTTGTATGATTTTGTGATAATTTCAACTTTAGAAGCTACCATAAAAGCAGAATAAAATCCGAGGCCAAAGTGACCGATGATTCCAGAATCTTTAGCAGAGTCTTTATATTTTTCTAAAAATTCTTCAGCACCCGAAAAAGCAATTTGGTTGATGTATTTTTCAACTTCTTCAGCAGTCATTCCCAATCCTTGGTCAATGATGTGAAGCTTTTTGCCCTCTTTGTCAATTTTGATTTCGATGATTGGGTTGCCATATTCTACTTTAGCATCGCCAATGCTGGTTAAGTGTTTCAATTTTAATGTTGCATCAGTTGCATTCGAGACCAATTCACGCAAGAAAATTTCGTGGTCATTGTATAAAAACTTCTTGATTAATGGAAAGATGTTTTCTACGGATACATTAATTTTTCCTGTTGTCATATTTTATATTTTTTAGACCTGCTGTTAGGCAGACGGGTTAAACAATTTGAATTCTCAGTATACAAAAGTAAGACCAATTGTAGTTTCACTGACAAATTGACGTAGGAACAATTCTAAAGTAATTCTGTAACAATGCTGTAAAATAATATAAAAACCCAAAATGAAAATCGATGTATATTTGCATTATAAATTATATAAATTATTGAGCATGAAAAAAATTATTTTGTTAGGAGTATTTTCTCTTTTGATTTTCTCTTGCAAATCAAATTCTGCTACTACAACCAAGTTAGATTCTAAATCACAAGTTGATCTCAAAGGAAATTGGACCATCGCCTCGGTTACTTATCCCGGTTCTGATGTAATAAAAGTTACTTCATTTGATTTGGCAGATTCCAAATGTTTTGTTGGGAGTTCTTGGAAACTTATTTCAAACAACAATAAAGGTAACTTTACTTTGACTTCGGTGAATTGCGCCGCTTACAGCACACCAATTACATGGTTTCTTAATAAAGAAGGTCAATTTGTAATGAAAATTTTGGATGAATCTAAGTCAACAAAAATTAAGTCAGGTTATGTATTAAGAGTTGCCAATTCAACGGATAATTCATTCCAATTAATTGACAAAATTGATGTGGCTGGAAAAATGACAGAGGTAGTTTATCAGTTTAATAGAAACTAAAATTTAGATAATGATGAGAAATATTAAAGTTATAGCGTTAGCAAGCATTTTCCTTACAGGAAACCTTTTCACAGGTTGTGAGTCAGTAAAGAACACCAATAAAACGCAACGTGGTGCAACAATCGGTGCTGTTGGTGGCGCGATATTAGGTGGTGTTTTAGGAAATAATTTAGGTAAAGGCGGTAATGGTGCTATGGGTGCAGTTCTTGGTGGTGTAATTGGTGGCGTTGCAGGTGGTGTAATTGGAAATAAAATGGACAAACAAGCTCGTGAAATTGAAACTGCTTTGCCTGGTGCTCAAGTAGAAAGAGTTGGAGAAGGAATTAAATTAGTTCTTGGAGAGAATGCGGTCCGTTTTGATACCAGTAAGTCAACATTAACGGCTACTGCCAAAGCAAATTTAGATAAACTAGTTCCAGTTTTTAATCAATATCCAGATACTAACATTCAAATTTTTGGTTATACAGATAGTACTGGTTCTGCGGAATTTAATTTAAAATTATCAGATCAAAGAGCTACTTCTGTTGAAAAATATTTAGAGTCTAAGGGTTTGAATATGTCGCGTTTTAAAATGGTTGGTATGGGAATCGCTGATCCTATAGCATCTAATGACACGCCAGAAGGAAGAAGTCAAAACCGACGTGTTGAGTTTGCCATTACTGCAAATGAAAAAATGGTTCAAGATGCCCAAAAAGAAGCCGGAAAATAAATTATAAGACACAATACAAAAGCAAAAAGCTGTCGTTATAGGCAGCTTTTTTTATGCAACTTAAACTTTAACAAAACTTTTTGTTTAATAATTATTAAAAATAATTGAACAATATGTATTTTTACACCGTCTAAAATTACTCATATGGCTACCACAAAAAAGGCTTCTACAAATAAAGAGATACTGGATGATAATAAAATCATTTCATTATATATGAATAGTGTTCTACAAGATAATCAAGAACCCAAGAATGTTTATGTTTTTTGTAAAAACAACAACCTAAGCGAAACCGATTTTTATTCTTTTTACGGTTCATTCGATTCTTTGAAACAAGATATTTGGGTAAAGTTCTTTGAGAATGCAGTAAAAACAATTGAAAAGGATAAAGAATACAACAGTTATTCGGATAAAGATAAATTACTTACGTTATTTTTCACTTTTTTTGAAATACTAACATTAAACAGAACGTATGTTTTATTTTCATTAAAAGAAAATAAGGCAGGTTTGAAAAATCTAAAATATCTGAAGCATTTTAGAAATCGCTTTAAGGATTTTATTGTAGATATTATTAGATTGGGTGCTACTTCTGGAAATGAAAAATTTCTGCAGGTCAGTGAACCTGTTTTTTCAGAAGGCGCATGGATACAGTTTTTATTTTTGTTAAAATTTTGGATAGAAGATACTTCTAAAAGTT
The DNA here is from genome assembly GCF_044369455.1 of Flavobacterium sp. GTDB lineage: Bacteria > Bacteroidota > Bacteroidia > Flavobacteriales > Flavobacteriaceae > Flavobacterium. The sequence continues at coordinate 251,045 of NZ_JBIPLW010000003.1, forward strand.
TCGAGAAAACAGATGTGCTAATTGAGAAATCAGTAAATACGGTAGTTGGATTGCTAGATACAAAACAACTAGAAAATTTATTTGATTTGGGTAAATTCCTTTGGAAGGAAAGAAATTAGTAAATGAAAACACTAGATAAAATTCCAACAGGAAAAATTGAACGAGCAAGTCAGTTGGTTAAAACTGGTTTTAAGGTTGGAGGAAACTATGTAGCCTATTATGGTAAAAAAATGGTCAATCCTACTTTGAACCGGGATAAATTGAATGAAAATAATGCCGAAGATATCTACGATGGTTTAAAGAATTTAAAAGGAAGCGCTTTGAAAGTGGCTCAGATGTTGAGCATGGATAAAAGCATTATGCCGCAAGCCTATGTTGAGAAATTTTCACTTTCTCAATTTTCGGTTCCGCCGTTATCAGCGCCATTAGTTAGAAAAACATTTAAAAAATATTTAGGAAAATTTCCAGAAGAAATATACGATTCCTTCACCCCAGATGCTATGAATGCTGCAAGTATCGGTCAGGTACATAAAGCAACCAAAGATGGGGAAAAATTTGCTGTGAAAATCCAATATCCTGGAGTGGCGGAAAGTATTAGTTCAGATTTAGCCTTGGTTAAACCATTTGCAACGCGAATGTTTAATATTAAAGGTAAAGATTCGGATAAATATTTTAAGGAAGTTGAAAATAAATTATTGGAAGAAACCGATTATTTATTGGAGTTAAAACAAAGTATTGAAATTTCAGAATGGTGTGGTGAAATTCAAAATTTACGATTTCCAAAATACTATCCCGAATTGTCCTCTGAGAAAATTTTGACTATGGAATGGATAGATGGAGAGCATTTATCTGAGTTCACTTCACATAATGAAGACAGGTCAAAAGGTGATAAAATTGGCCAAGCGATGTGGGATTTCTATATGTATCAAATGCATCATTTAAAACAAGTTCATGCCGATCCGCATCCTGGTAATTTTTTGATTGATAAAGACGGTATTTTAGTAGCTATAGATTTTGGTTGCATCAAGCATGTTCCAAACGAGTTTTATGTTCCTTATTTTGAATTGGCAAAACCAGAAATAATTAATAATCCAAAATTATTCAATGCTAAATTGTATGAATTGGAAATCTTGAGATTAGATGATACAAAAGAAGAAGTAGTGTACTTCACAAAGATTTTTTACGATTTATTGAGTTTGTTTACTAAACCATTTCATGAAGACTTTTTTGATTTTTCTGATGAAGTTTTTTTTGGGAAAATAGCACAAATGGGGGAAGATTTTGCAAAAGATACACAATTAAGAAAAATGAATGGGAATAGAGGTTCAAAGCACTTTTTATACATCAATAGAACTTTTTTCGGTTTGTATAATTTGTTACACGATTTAAAAGCCAGAATCGATACGAAGTCATTCGAAAAATATATTTCATAAGGAAATAAACGTTGTTTATTGTTTAGGTTGAAAAGAACGGTTCTCCTCTTTAAGTTTCGTTCTTTTTTTAATTACAATTATAAACCAATCGGTTCCGTCAAATTAGACCTAATGTTCTAAAACCAATACCTAAATTATTACTAGAAGTTCCATTAAAAGCTAAAGAAATATATTTTTTAATTCAATTCAAAATCCTCAATTTTGCCTATCAATTTTTACAATGTTAAAAGTTAAAAATATTTCATTTTCTTATCAGGAAAAAACCACACTCAGTTCACTTTCTTTTAAATTGGGCAAAGGTAAAAACCTAGCTATTATTGGAGAAAGCGGCTGTGGTAAAAGCACCTTATTAAAGCTTATTTACGGCTTGTATGATTTAGATGAAGGGCAGATTTTTTGGAAAGATACAGAAGTATTGGGACCTAAATTTCAGCTCATTCCAGGAATGGATTTCATGAAATATTTAGCACAAGATTTTGATTTAATGCCTTTTATTTCGGTTTCTGAAAATATAGGTAAATATCTTTCAAATGTTTATCCTGAAAAGAAAAAAAAGCGAATTTTAGAACTTTTGGAAATAGTAGAAATGACAGATTATGCCAATGTAAAGGCAAAAAACTTAAGTGGTGGACAAATGCAACGTATTGCTTTAGCTAGAGTTTTAGCGCTCGAACCCGAAGTATTACTGTTAGATGAACCGTTTAGTCATATTGATAATTTCAGAAAAAATAGCCTGCGGAGAAAGTTATTTGGCTACCTGAAGGAAAAACAAATCACTACAATTTTTGCTACACACGATAGTTCAGATGTTTTGTCTTTTGCAGATGAAGTTTTGGTTCTTAAAGATGGAAAAATTATTGCAGAAGGAAATCCAAAAGGCATCTACAATAAACCCAAAAACAGCTATATTGCCTCTCTTTTTGGAGATGTAAACGAAATAGAAATTGATGGTAGAACAGAACTTATTTATCCAAATCAATTGGTACTATGCGAAAAATCAATAGTAAAAGCTGAAGTTGTTAGATCTTATTTTTTGGGAAATCATTTTCTTATCGAAGCAAATTATAATGACAAAGCTATATTTTTTGAGAGTGAAAAAGAACTTGCAACTGGAACAATAATATATTTAAAAAAGAAACCCTAAATCATTTAACTTCAGGGTTTCTATTTTCTATTCTCTTTTTTCTATTTTCTTTATACTAGTTTTTCAAATATTTTTCCAAGAACTGATCTTGTTCCCACAACAAATGTAAAATGTTTTCTTTGGCAACATAACTGTGTGCTTCTTTTGGCAATAATACCAATCGAATCGGAGCTCCTAAATTTTTCAGGGCTTGGAAATATCGCTCAGATTGTAACGTAAATGTCCCTGGATTATTATCAGCATCTCCGTGAACTAACAATAACGGCGTTTTCATTTTATCGGCATTCATAAACGGAGACATTTCGTTATAAATGCTTGGAACATCCCAATAATTTCTTTGCTCGCTTTGAAAACCGAAAGGTGTCAACGTTCTGTTATAAGCGCCACTTCGAGCAATACCACATGCAAATAGATTACAATGTGTTAATAAATTAGCCGTCATAAACGCACCATAAGAATGTCCGCCAATGGCAACTTTCTTTTTATTAATATAACCCAAATTATCCACAGCATCGATTGCCGCTGCAGCATCGTCAACCAATTGCATCATGAAGGTATCGTTTGGTTCTGTTGTTCCTTCACCAATAATTGGAAATGATGCATCGTCAAGAACGGCATAGCCTTTAGTTACCCAATATACAAACGAACCGTAATAAGGAAAGGTAAACTCATTTGGATTTTTATCATTTTGTCCTGCAGAGTTTTTATCCTTATATTCTGCTGGATAAGCCCAAATCAATAAAGGCAATTTCTCTGTTTTTTTAATTCTGTCATAACCATCAGGTAAATATAAGGTTCCCGATAAATCGACACCATCTTTACGTTTGTATTTAATGACTTCTTTATGTACATTTTTGATACTTTCAAACGGATTTTTGAAATTGGTGAGTTGTGTCAATTTCTTTGTTTTAAGACTTCTGAAATAATAGTTTGGGAATTCATTTTTAGATTGTATTTGAACCAAGACTTCTCCTTTTTTGAAATCTTCTATAGACAACAAATCTTCTTTTTTGTCTTTGAAAGCTGAAGTATAAAGACGTTTTGATTTTAAAGTGCCCAAATTATATTCATCTATAAACGGAAATTGTCCCTCTTTTGTAAAACCATTACCAATCAAATAAACATTATTGTTTTCAATAGCCAAAACATAACGGTTGTACTCATTTCTTTTAGTTTCAAAATTTCCTGGATCGGAATAGATATCTTGTGAATTTCTATCAGAAATAATTTTTGGTGCCTGATTTGGATTAGACGGATTGATTAAATAGGTTTTCGTATTTCGGGTATCATACCAATCATCTGATACGATTGCAATGTTTTCATTTCCCCAAATAACGCCATCAAAACGTTGTTGTGTTTTTAATAAAGAATTTGGCTCATTGGTAAATGGTGCATTCCATGAGAAAAGTTCATCTCTAAAATCTGCTTTTTTTGCCTGATCACCTTCATCAAGTGCCACAACATAAGCCAAAGTCGCTGGTTTGTCTGCTCTCCAGTTCATGCTTCTTTTTCCTTTTCTTACGGATGAAAAACCTTTTGGAATTACTTCGTTTAAAGGAACTTCATTTACTATTTTAACTTCTTTTCCAGGAGTATCTGTAGTATAAACGACAGTCTTTAGAGGAAAACGACTGTATGGAACAATATAAGAAAATGGTTTTTGTATGGTTGTTATCATTACAAAATTTCCATCTGGAGAAAAGCTTTCGCCTGCATACATATTGGCTTCTTTATAAAAATAAATATCTCCGTTAAGATTCACTTTATTTAGTTCGGAAGTCATTAAAGTCTCAAAATTAGTTTCATCAGTCTTATTTTTTAATAAGTCTGGATAGGTTCTATTTTGCGATTTAGAACCATCACTAGAAGATACAGTTGGCCCTTTTGGTAAATCTTTTTTGCTGTCAATTATGTTAGGACGATTTTTTGGTATCATTTTTAGCAATAACGTTTCATTGTCTTTCATCCAACTATAAGGACTTCCAAGATTAGCATTCAAATTAGCTTGGGTAAGTTTTTTTGCGGTTGCAGTGGTTACATCAATAACCCATAATTCTACTCCAATAGCAATTGTATTGGTGAAAGCAATTTTATTTTCATTAGGTGACCAGCTTACATATGCAATCTTAGGATTATCAGGTAAACCTTTGATTTGAGTTTCTGTTTTATCAGCAACTTTTCTAATTTTTAGATTCGAAATATAATTCATTGCACTGCCAATATTGGTAATTGGATTTATTCTCAAACCACCCAAACGTATTTCTTCTTGATTCAAATCTTCAAGTGATTTATATGTACTTCGATACGAGAAAAGCATATATTCTTTTTTTGAATCCATACTAACGCTTGGTGCTCTTTCATAGTCTGACAACGCCAAAATGGTTGCTGAAGGTTTTTGATAGCTGAGGTTTTCTTGAGCTACAGTTATCGTTGCTAAAAAGCAAAAAACGAACAATAGTAAAAAATGATTTTTCATTAGTTGAAGTATTGGTTTGTTGTATGTATAATAATTATAGTGTTGTGACAAATGTATTAAATCTTAAAATAAAATCGTTACCATTTAAAAATGTTTAATTTTGTCTAACAAATTTTGATAATTTAATAATTTACAGCTATGTTTCAATCCAAAATAACTGGTTTAGGATTTTATGTGCCAGATAATGTTGTTACCAATGATGATTTATCTAAAATAATGGACACTAATGATGAATGGATTCAAGAGAGAACTGGAATTCAAGAACGAAGACATATTATTAGAGGTGAAGACACCACAACATCTATGGGTGTTAAAGCAGCAAAAATTGCAATCGAACGATCTGCAATTTCTAATGACGATATTGATTTTATCGTTTTTGCAACAATTTCCCCCGATTATTATTTTCCAGGTCCTGGAGTTGAATTACAAAAAGAACTCGGATTGAAAACCATAGGTGCTTTAGACATTCGCAACCAATGTTCGGGTTTTATTTATGCTTTGTCTATAGCAGATCAATTTATCAAAACCGGAATGTATAAAAACATATTGGTTGTTGCTTCTGAAGTTCAGTCTTTGGGATTGGATATGACTACTCGGGGTCGAGGCGTTTCTGTGATTTTCGGAGATGGGGCAGGAGCCATTGTTTTAAGTAGAAGTGATGATGGTAGTGGAATTTTGTCTACACATCTTCATTCAGAAGGCGAACATGCTAAAGAATTAGCCGTTTTAGCACCGGGAATGGGAGGAAGATGGATAACTGATATTTTAGCAGATAATAATCCAGATGATGAAAGTTATTTCCCTTATATGAACGGACAATTTGTTTTTAAACATGCGGTAGTTCGTTTTAGTGAAGTAATTAATGAAGGTTTACTAGCTAATAATTTGCAAGTTTCAGATATTGATATGTTGATTCCGCATCAGGCCAATTTAAGAATTTCACAATTTATCCAAAAGAAATTCGGCTTGACTGATGATCAGGTTTTTAATAACATTCAAAAATACGGAAACACCACTGCAGCGTCTATTCCAATTGCATTGACCGAAGCTTGGGAACAAGGAAAAATAAAGAAAGGCGATACCGTTGTTTTAGCTGCTTTTGGTAGTGGATTTACTTGGGCCAGCGCTATAATAAAATGGTAATTAAAAAAGCCATCTCATTTTTCAAAGATGGCTTTTCTTAACATAGTAGGTATGTAGTTTATCGCTTCATAGCGAAATGGGCTCTAAATTCTTGTGCAACTTGTTTCTCATCGGTATAGGTAACGCTAAACCAATAATCATCGGATGGCATTTGTCTACCATTATACGTTCCATCCCAACCAGCGTTACTAGGTAATATCTGAGTAAGTATTTTGCCATATCGGTCATAGATAACAATTTTAGCAGTCGGTTGACCAGATAAATCTCTAATATTCCAAGTGTCATTATATCCATCATTATTTGGAGTGAAAAATTTAGGATAGTTTACCACTAATGCTTGAATAGTAGTGCTACCGCAACCATTTTTATCTCTAACAGTTATGGTATGAATACCTGATGAGACATTGTTAAAAACATTGCTGTCTTGAAATGGTCCATCATCTAATTGGTATTCAAAATTATTTCCTTGACCTGTCGCAGTAATAGTAATTGATTGATTGTCTCCAAAATCTTGACTTACTTCATAGGCTACAACAGCTGGTTCAGAAGGTGAAACAGTTACACTTATGGTTTCGGAGGGACAATTGGTTGCAATACTGGTTGCTACTAAAGTATACACTCCAGGCAAAATAGCTTGGTAATTAGCTGAAGTACTAACGGTATTTCCAGCTTCATCTTTCCAAATAAATGTATGAGCAGAAGGACTTAAGTTACTATACATTGTATATGGGTTCAACAAAGTCCCCGTTTCACTATCAATACAAATGATACCATCAATTGGAGTTGGTTCTGGAAGTTTATTCACAATTATTGTTATCGGTTTAATATCATAACAGTTTGGAGCTAATGAATTTCCTACTCTAACATAAATAGGAGTTACACTAGATGTAGTTACAGCATTGGTCTGGCTATCCGCATTTGCCATGCTTTCGTAATACGATATAGTAAATTCACTTCCAGTTTGAGCACCAAGCACAGTTGACGATAACGTTGCAAAATTGAATGGAGTAACCCCATCGTTAGTTCCATCTTCATCGCAAACAGTTCTCAAAGTTACTGGAACAGCATTTGCAATTGGAGTATCAATTATGGTCACTGTAAATGTACTTTCATCACTACATCCTGGTATAAAAGGAGATTGTGCAAAGATATAAACGGTCATCGAAGTGTTAATCACCGAACCTGCTGATAATTGAGTTCCGGTTCCATTAGGACCAGTATAAAATCTACCAATGTTTACAGTTGGTAAGGTATAATTTTCACAAATGGTTACGTTTGGTAAATTATCGACATTAAAAATAGTTACAGTAAAGCTTCTTTCACTACTACAATCAGGAGATGTGGCAGTATTTGCATAAACATATACAGTTTGATTAGTTGTTAAAATATCACCCGCATTTAATAAAGTTCCTGATGCATTAGAACCTGTATAATAGTTTCCAACAGCAAGCGCTGGTAGTGTATAAGAATTACAAGCGGAAACATTAGTTATTGGAGCAATAGCTGGCGTATTATTAATAATTACTGTAAACGAAGTCTCATCCACACAAGAGAAAGAGGTTCTAATAGTAGATTCTTTAAATATGTAAATAGTTTGACTTAATGTTATAGTTGCTCCAGCAGCTATTTCCATTCCAGTTCCTAAAGGCCCACCAGATTGAGTATAATATTTATTGTTTGTAGTTAATGCTGGCAGAGAATAACTATCACAAGCCGTTACGTTTTGTAAACTATCAGCAGTTGTGCTAAAGATGTTTATCTGGAAACTGTTTTGAACAGTACATGGTGGTGTCGTATTTGAAACCGCATATATATAGATCAATTGTGAAGAAGTTATCACTGTATTAGCTGGAATTAAAGTTCCAGTTCCGTTTGGACCTGTGTAATAATCACCCACAGTTAAGGGGGTTAAAACATATTGGTCGCAAATATCAATATCAGAACGAGAGTCAATAGCAGGTAACGGATTTATTGTAACTGTAAAACTAGATTGATTAAAACAAGTAGCATCCAATCTTTTGAAAATGTAAATAGTTTGAGAAGCAAGAATTACATCTCCTGCAAACATTGGAGTTCCAGTTCCATCAATACTAGAAAAATAATCTCCATTTGTTAATGAAGGTAGTGTATAAGTTTCACAAACAGAAACATCAGGTAAAGTATCAATAGAAGGTTGAGCAAATGTCAACGTAAAACTTAAATTATCGGTACAGTTGGTTCCTTCACCAGTCATTGGAGCGAAGATATAAATGATTGAATTATCATTAATTGTTGTACCAGCTGGAATCACTGTTCCCGTTCCACTTGGTCCAGTGTAATAGTTTCCAATTGGCAATGCTGGCAAGGAATATCCGTTACATTGGGAGATATCTGCAGGTTGCGCAATACCAATAACTACTTCAAAACTATCTTCAGCAGTACAAGGATTTGATCCACTGGTAGCAGCATAAACATATATCGTTTGACTAGTTGTAATAACAGCTCCGCTAGCTAATTGAGTTCCTGTACCGCCTGGCGCTGTGAAGTAATTCCCAACAGTTAATGAAGGTAAAGTGTAGGATGAACAATGAAAAACATCTGTTCGTGTGCCAACGTTTAAATTGTTTATTATAGTAATATTAAAGCTAGAATCTACTGTACAAATTGGTAAAGTTGTAGTTGTAAAATAGAAGTAAACTAACTGAGAAGTTGATATAACAGTTCCAAAAGGAATTAGAGTACCACTACCTGTTGGTCCACCTGGTTGTGTATAGTATTTCCCATTAGTTAATGGTGGTAAAGTATAACTACCACAATTTGTTACATCATCTGGTGTGAGTTCATCTTCATCAACTATGGTAACTTTAAATGAGCTATTAGCAGCACAAGTACCAGGGCCACCTGGTTGATTGAAAATATAAATTGTTTGTGTTTCAATAATTACATCTCCAGCAAACATTGGTGTTCCACCGCCTCCAATAGCTGTAAAATAATTACCATTTGTTAAAGGAGCTAATATGAATTGATCGCAAACCATAACATCTTGTAGTACATCTACAACGGGTAATGGCAATACTACTAAATTGAAACTTGTTGTGCTAAAACAAGCAGAATCGGTTGCGTTTTGTACTCTAACATAGATAGGTTGACCAGGTGAGTAACCAGATACAACAGGTTCTATTGCATTAATAGCATTACTCAAAGAAGTATAATAAGACACAGTATTTATAGCGATTGATTGTCCATTCAATATTGTTCCTGTTTGTTGTGTTAGATTGAATGCGGCGTTAAGAATTGGTGACTCAGAGCATTTAATAATATCTTGAGGCTGATATGCAATGGGAGCAGGTGATGTCAATAATTGAAATGATTTAATAATAAAACACTGATTATTTGGTGATTGAGTCCTTACGTACACAGTGACTCCGCTTGGACTAGTATACATTAAAGGCAAAGCATTTGTATTATTGTTAGCATCATTTTGATTTGCAAAATAACTAGTAGTTGTTCCTACAGGTAAACCTTGAGTCACAATAGGCGTATTTTGGTCTAAATTAAAAGTATATGTTGCTAATCCCATGTCACATTTATATAGTGTTATAGGATTTTGAGAAACTATTTCAGGATAATATTCAATCACAACGGAATCTGTTATTGGAGTACAAGAACCAATAAGATTTCTATAGGTAACAGAATAAGTGCCAGGTTGAGTTACCGTTATACTTGGACCAGTTTGGCCAGTAATAATACCATTTTCTCCAGATGACCAAACAAATGAATAGTTAGTAGCGCTTAAGCTTGTTGAAATTGTGTGGTTAGTTCCATAACACAAAGCTGAATTATTAGCAAAAGTTATGTCTGGACCTAAAACATCTTGACCAATATTAAAACTGTCAGATGATATAAAAATTGAAGAATCGGATTGTGGGTCAGCTCTGTCAGCAATTACTAACTTAATATGATAAGGCACGCCAGTTGTTAATACTGAAGCTGCTGTTAAGACTTTAGTTTGTCCATTAAAATTAGTAGCAGAATTCGCAGCACCAGAGCCGCCATTAAAATTTCCAAAATATTGTGGATTTACTGATGGACAAGATGAGTTGTATTGAAAATCTCTAATAGTAACCACAGAAATTGGCAAGTTTGTATTTGGAACTACCGCTAAGTTCGTAGTTACTCCTGTAGATAAATTAGTAAGCAAAAACGCAAACGCATCAGAATACAAACATTGAAAATTACCATATTCTTCTGAAGCAAAGATAAAATCAAAACTAAAGTTGGGAGAAATTGGTGTAAAGTCAAATTCTAAAACCGAAGCATTTTTTGATACCATATTAATTCCTGAGGCAGCCAGCGTTGCTTCTAGAGATGCATCTCCAGGCCATGCTGTTGATCCGTCATTAAGAATCGTAGTATTTGGACCGACTGAATTCATAGCATTTCCTGTACTCAAGACAACACCATTTTGCATAGGAAAGTTCGGATTTGTATTTTGGAAATATCCGATACCATTAGAGGAACCAAAATTGGTTCCAGTACTCCATGAAATATTTGTAGCTGATACACATGAGGAATTGATTAACACATTATTGACCAATTGTGGTACTGTGTAATTAGTTGAATTTACTGATATTGGCTGAGAGAAACTAAATAGGCTAAACAGGAAAGCAGTTAATAGTAGGATCTTTTTCATAATTAGTAGATTTTGACACAACAAATATTTATAAACTATCGTTTAAAAGCAAATAAAATCGATTAAAGTCATGATAATGTTAAAACATTAAGTATTATACTTACAAATAAATATTTTTTAATCTTTTTTACTATTTTTTATAAAGTTTGATTTGTTATTCAATCTCTTTTTTTGTTCATCTATGTTAACTTAAACGAAATTATCATTTGTTTAATGTTATACCTTTATCCTTAAACATTCTAGTTATAGAGAATTATTATCTTCTTTTTTTTAATTCCTATCGACTATTTAGCAGTTGAAAATTTTAAAATTAAAAAAGCCATCTCTTTTTTTTAGAGATGACTTTTCTTAACATAGTAGGTATTTAGTTTATCGCTTCATAGCGAAATGGGCTCTAAATTCTTGTGCAACTTGTTTCTCATCGGTATAGGTAACGCTAAACCAATAATCATCGGATGGCATTTGTCTACCATTATACGTTCCATCCCAACC
>NZ_JBIPLW010000073.1:0-8202 GCF_044369455.1 Flavobacterium sp.
ACTCCGAATGGCTCATTCCACCGACTCGGAACCACAAGTACTCTATGCCGATTCAGTTCTGCCGCAAGTTGTTCACCTCGCAACACTCCAGCAAAAAGAACTTGATCTTCGACCCCGAGTCGTGATGACATTGCCTTAAGCGTCGCTTGGTCAGGGCCACTACCTATAATCGTAAGGTTATGCATTTTCCCATTACTCTTTAAATGGGAAAGCGCTTCGAGAATCAGATCACATCCTTTATCTGATACCAATCGTCCAAGAAAAACTAACTCTTTGGCTCTTTGCCCCTCAGGAAGAATTCGAAATGTATTGGCATCATATGGATTCGGTATCCGTGTTCCCGGCCAACCAACATGTTTTGCGATCGCTTCACTGATGTAAATATTGTGAGCAAGGCCAAGTAACCAGCGCTTGAATGTGGACGCAATCGACGTTTTGCCGGTGGTGTGGTTTAGCCATGTCGCAGTCGTTACCAACCAGGGCTTCCTCTTGCGAAATAAAGGCCGAGCGAACCGAATACTGATGTTGTTTTGCCAAAAGACGTCGCACCAATCGACCATCTCCAACATGGTTTTGCTGTTGGGATTTCGATAGATGACTAACTCTTTCTGTAGTCCGATTGGATCCTCGGCAACCGTTGTTGTCATCACTCGCACTTCGTGTCCAAGCTTGAGCCATTCCTGGACGAGTGATAACGATACGGATTCGATCCCTCCGACAGACGGGTGGAAAAAATAAGACGAAACAAGGATTTTCAATGTGCTCGTTTCAAACTCGCGATGAACTGGCCTGCGATTTCATTCAATCTTTGCGGTCGCTCTGGGCCTCGGCGCAACGCCATGATCTCTTTTGAATCCAATTGCGAGGCCAGATGAAAACCATCCAACTCAATAGATGAATCTTGTTGGTTCTCTCGAGTCACGACGACAGGAAGTCCAAAATCGCGGCAACTCGACGACGAGCTACTCTTTTCTGAAAGGATAGCTGGTGTGGTGGATATCACAAAGTCAAACGACTTTAGGAACGATGCAACATGTTCATCCGAATGCTCTCCCAGGACTATGACGGAAACTTTGCGGCGTAGCTCGTCAATCATTGCTTGGTGCGACCCAAATTCCGTTCGCGAATGCGCGCTCCCATGATTGGACTGTGGTTCATTGGTAGGAGTTGATACGACTCCTTTACCAAGGAATACCAGCAGGGGGCTCTTTCCGACTTCCTTGCAACCTTGAGACCATCGGTTGACGAAGTCTCTTGGGTCCCATTCTGGATGGACTGAACCAAAAACTCCGGCAATGTGATGTTGTCCGCGAACACATTGGACATCACTCGTTCCTAGCAATTGCTTCAGTTTTCCCCAGCCAATGTCAGCGTTTCCAAGCTCCGTATCGAAATTCCCGAAGAGAGGCAATTGACCTACTCGTGGTGCCAGCAACTTTAACAGACGGACATATGGTGTAGCATGCGTATGAATGACTGGCGGTTTTAGTGTAGATAGAAGTTTGGTGACAACTCGTTTTTGCAACGCACCGACAATCCGTTTCTTCCACGGACCACTTCCAATCGAGCCAATCCACAGCTCGTGAAACATCACGTGCCAAGTCGTATTCATTCCAATTCGATTCAAACGCTTCGATAGACCAAATGGAAGCCCCTTGGGATGAAAACCATACGGCACAAACTGCAAGCTCATCAAATCTGGAACAAAGCTTCGAGTAAGCGATCTTGCACTTTTTTCTCGCTGATGCCACGAAGTGTCGGCTGATAGGCGTAGGGTTGGAATCTTAGTCTCACCGTCGACTTGGTATTCGATCGCTGCCTGAGTTGGGGAGGCATATTTGTCGTTCAGGGATAGCATTTGGCATGGATGCCCCATGCGAACGCATGCTCCAGCCAAACGGCGAGTGTAATCTCCGACACCATCTTTTCCAGATTCGAGACCGCTAGATATGAATTGAATTTTCAAAATTAAACTTGTTAGTGCTTAGTGCTTGGTGCGTTGTGCTTGGTGCGTTATGCTTGGTGCTTAGTTCTTGGTGCGTTGTCAGTGGCTAGTGGCTAGGGCGGGATGCTTGATGCGCGGGGCTAGGAGTTTCTTTTGGTTTCGTCGCTTGATGGGTTTTTCGGTAGGCTGAGGACGGCACGCGGCGAGTGTCAATCCGGCAGCAATCGTGGCTGCCCCCTGGGCTGTCGTTTGAGACCACTGGCCAGACAACACTAAGAGAAAAGAGGCCATCAAAAAGACAAACGCGATCTGGTCGTTTCGAAACCAACCATGAAAAGACCGAATCGCAAGAAACAACGCTAGTGCGACGCGATACATCAAAAGAAAACCTCCCACCACCACGCCGTTGTCATACAACAATCTACCAAACTCACCCTCCGAGTTTCCAAACCCGACGAACGACCGCAACTGCTGTTGTCCAAAATTCGTGGAATAGCCAGTTCCCGATCCAAAGAACGGAACATTCGGATTGAGCACCGCCCCTAGCGTATCGTTATAGAATCTTTGCAAGATGGCTTCCTTGACTCCACCCTGAGATGTCGTCGATGCTGTCCAGCGGGAGCTAAACGCAAACAATCCATCCTGGACGGCTGGGATCGTCAGCGCGAGTGGTGCAAGACAGATCGCGCCCAGAAGAACGATCGCAGTGTGGGCTTGCAACCGTATCCCGAAACGAAGAGGACCTGCCGCGACGCCCGCTACAACAACCAGCAATACCGAAATAAACAATGAACGACTGATGGAAACAGGGATTGCGACCAATATCGCCAAAGCAGAAATGGAGCCGAGGAGGCTAGCAAATTTGTCCTTACTTTTGTAAACGTAGAGGAACCAACAGGCAGCGAACATCGGGTAAAGCGCTGCCGGGCCCGTGATGAAACTAAAGGTGCCCGGCGGGCGGAACTTGCCTTCGGCACCACTGAAACCAGCTCCCGTGAGACTACCTCCGAGACCACGGTTCACCCAAGCGGACTGGGGTGAATAAAACTGGGCGACTAGCAACAGTGTATACGGGATGGAGAGTATCACAGCGGCTTGACACACGGTCATCAACCTGGCGGGTGTCAACGTTCGTCCGATAATGAAGATCATCGGGACATGCAGAAAATCACTGCGTATGCCATACGCGCCAACGATCGGGTTCCCGTGCCCAAAAGGTACAATCGCCGCCTCTAAAAGCGCTAAACCGATCGCGGAAGATATAAAGATATTGAATGGAAATCGACGCATGGCGGCCGCGACCGAATAGATCAACACGACCAACGGGTCGCGTATCAACAAAAGCGGATTGCTTAACGATGGCAATATCCAACGTCGTAACCCGCCCTCAAAAATCCATAACGCGATGTAGACGAGGACTAAATAGTATAGGAGCTGATCTTTGGGCTTGGCGACGGCGAGAGGACGAGGTTCGACGCGAGTCGATATTTTGTTGGGGGAGAGCAAAGGAAGAGGGAAGTGCTTGGTGCGGGGTGCTTAGTGCTTGGTGCTTGGTGCTTAGTGCTTGGTGCTTGGTGCTTAGTGCTTGGTGCTTAGTGCTTGGTGCGTAGTGCGGGGTGCGTAGTGCGTAGTGCGGGGTGCGTAGTGCGTAGTGCGGGGTGGGCAGTTGAGGGTTGGTGGGAGGGATATTAGTTTGATTCCCAGTCTGTTACTTGCAATCCTGCGACACGCTGGAACTCCCTCGTGTTTCGCGTGACTAGGCACATCCCGCGAGAAAGAGCTTGGCCTGCAATCAACACATCCTATGGGCCTATCGGAGTACCTGCTTCCGCCAAGATGGCACGGATCTGACCGGCCGCCATTGCATCGCCAGAATCAAACTCTAATTTTGGTAACAAGATGTTTTCAAGTAACTCCAAGTTCCGCTGCACTCGCGCACTTCGATAAGCACCGTAATACAACTCAAACATAACCACCGTGGAGATGAAGACATCCTTCGGTGAATTTTCTCGTATTCGTCGACGGACTGCGCTGTCGTTCGTTTTCAGGAGTGCAATGACTGCATTGGTATCGAGTAAAAACTGAGACATCCGATTCAGATGCCGTCCAGATCGGGAGGACTAGTGTGATCAAATTGGTCGGAAGAATTGGCACTCTGGACCGCTTCCAGTACTTCGGGATCCAGTTGCCCGGAAACCTTTTCTAACCATTCCCAGTTATCGGCAATCGGCTCTAAAATCAAAGCGTTCCCGCGACGCCGTACAGAGACTTGCGTTCCTTCCATTTGAAAGCCCTCTGGCAATACGATCGTCTGGTGTCCAGATGTTGAAGTGATTTGTACGATCATTTTTCTAAGTGGCTAAAAGAGGGGCTAGAGGCTAGGGCTTGGTGCTTGGTGCTTGGTGCTTGGTGCTTAGTGCTTAGTGCTTAGTGCTTAGTGCGTTGTGCTTAGTGCGTTGTGCTTAGTGCGTAATGCGTGGTGCACTGCTAACCTGAATTTCTTCTTTGTTGACATACGTCAGCGATGCGCTGCACTCGTTCCTCTGTTCTTCCAAGCATCAATGATCTGCTTGATGGTGTCTTCCAGCGTATGTGTTATGTCCCATCCAGGATAGTGAGCTCGCATCTTACGCAGGTCACTGTAGTAGCAAATGTGGTCGCCGATGCGGTTCTCGTCTACGTAAGAATACACTTGCGGTTTGCAGGTAAATGACTCCGCTATCTTGAACGCTTCGTGTATCGAACAACTGTTGGCTTTGCCACCTCCCAAATTGTAAACTTCCGCACTCCGTGGACTTTCAATGAAGGCAGCCATGAATCTAGCAACATCTTCACTATGTATATTGTCGCGAACTTGCTTTCCTTTGTAACCAAATATCTTGTACTCGCGTCCTTCTAAATTGCATTTCACCAAGTAACTGAGAAATCCATGGAGTTCGACCCCTGAATGATTGGGGCCGGTGAGGCAACCGCCACGTAAACAGCACGTCGGCATATTGAAATAGCGACCGTACTCTTGAACGACAATATCAGCCGCCACTTTGGAGGCGCCAAACAAAGAATGTTTCGATTGATCGATCGAAAAATCTTCTGCGATACCGTACTCGTAGGCAGGATCGTCATAGTCAAATTTGGTATCTAGTTCCTTTAGCTTGATCATGTTTGGGCGGTCACCGTAGACCTTGTTCGTCGACATGTGAACGAAAGGTGATTCTGGACAGGATTGTCGGGCGGCTTCGAGAAGATTAAATGTGCCAACGGCGTTGGTATCGAAGTCATCAAACGGAATTGCAGCAGCGCGATCGTGACTTGGTTGAGCTGCAGTGTGGACGATCGCATTGGGTTTGACTGTTTTTACAAGTTCTAGAATTCCCACCCGGTCGCGGATATCGACTTCGTGGTGCTGGAAACCACGGATTTGTTCTGTAAGCCGCGTCTGATTCCAACGGGTGTCCCCTTGCGGGCCGAAGAATACAGGACGTTGATTGTTGTCGACTCCATGAATGGTCCAACCCTTGGAGGCGAAATGGACGCAAACCTCTGAACCGATCAGCCCGGACGAACCGGTAACGAGTAAACGCATGAGAAAAAAAGAAGAACGGGGAAGTTAGACGCGAGAGGATTGGTGCTTGGTGCTTGGTGCGGCGTTGCCTCGTGCGTAGTGCGTAGTGCGTTGTGCTTCGCACGTGCTTAGTGCTTAGTGCTTAGTGCTTGGTGCGTAGTGCTTAGTGCGTTGTGCTTAGTGCGTTGTGCTTAGTGCGGGGTGCTTAGTTCTTAGTTGGCGGGTGGATCGAATCCGTGGAGATCCGTGTTAATCCGTGGCTGTTTGCTCAAAACCTTCTTTAGCCACGGATGCGACACGGATGAAACACGGATTGGGAATTCGGAATGCAGAGTTTTAGAGTTAGCAGTTGTCAGTTGAATGAAATGGCCGCGAAAAAGCGCAGGGATCGCAAAATTGGGCAGTAACAACTTGCAGGTCAATGAATACTTTTTTAATCACGAATAGGACGAATCACACGAATCACATCACCCATGTCTTCTTATTCGTGGTATTCGTGTGATTCGTGGTCAACTCTTATCCCTCGATCACGGGTTTGGTGCGTAGTGCGGCTTAGGGCTGATTGTTTATCGCAGTCCGTAAAGGTAGAGGAGGCTCGCCCAACCGCTTGGTAAGATGGTAGGTGGCTCTTCAAATTTTCCAGCGTAGCGGACTGCCATCTCGAGAAAGTATTTGGCGTGAAAAAATGCTTCGAGAACGGGGCGAGTTTCGGCAAGCCAATTTTCATTGGTTTGATCCGTAAACGTTCGACTTATCCCGTCCTCGATGATCTTCTCGAACCACTCGTTGATGGGTTGTTCTGGCAAAAGCGATCGCAAAGCCGAAACAATTTCTCCGGTTGATTCTTGAACAATGAAGACTTTGAAACTTTGGTGATAAAACCGGTAAATGGGATCTTCATAACCCCAGTGATCGTTGCAGGATGCGAGTAATTTTTCAAGCGATTGCTTGTTTGCAATGAGATTTTCTGTCAAACGAAGCTCAGCAAGTCTGCGTTGCTCTTGTCGCTCGGAATAACTGAGTTTCATCGTAGACGACGACGGTTAGTCTTTAACCGGTTGTAAGTGTTTCCAGATATAGGGATAGGTCGTATGCCAGAGAATGGTTGCAAAAGATCCATCGGATTTTCGCGTAGCTATGACAACGATACCCTGTGGTTGATCCCAGCCGACGGTTTCCAGATCTTTCAATATATAATAGAGCCTGTTTTCAGCACGCGAGCACTCAACGAATTCGAATCGGGGTACCCACTCTGGCACGTGCAGTCGAATCGTGTCGCCATCGATCTGAACGAGCTCGACACGAGTCGGCATCGGTCCGCATTCGTGTTTTTCAATCAGTAGGTCGCACCATTGCTCAGTTTGTGACATCGTGAATATCGGTTAGTTGCTAGTTGCTAGGGCGGTGTTCAGTCGGTCGGTTATGTCTAACTGGTGGGCCCAATGGCGCATGTAGCTTTCGTCGAGCTGGCCCTGGACGAATATCACGTCTGCGACGTCTCCCTGATCTCTTGGACGGTTGGCCAATAGTTTCATCAGTATCAAGTCCTCCGGAGTCACAAACCAGAGATGCTGATCATCAAATGCAACCGGCAATCGACGTTCCATCATCGAAGCTTGAAAGGGCGTGTCGTTCACGAACACATCTACATCGATCGTACGGCCAATTTCAACGTACGTCTTCAGCTTGACCAAAGGCATGCCCCCGACGACGTCACGCCAACCCTTTCGATAAGGAGCTGCTACCTCATAACCTATCTTTTCTGATGCTTCGAAAAAATCAATCAATTGCTGGTCCGTAACCGTAACCTCGAAATCCACGTCGTAAGTGGGACGAGGAATACCATGCACGCGAACTGCCAACCCGCCGAGAATGGCATATGACAAAGCCAACCTCTCGCAAACACCAACCATCTCCAGCAATACGTCCTCTACCGTTTTGATCATGGCCATTAATCCAGATCGCTGCGATTTTCTGATCTGCGCAATCCCTCGCTTATCATTAAATTGCGGTGGTTGTTTTCTTGTTCCAGTCTCATGTATCGCCTTGTTACAAGCTCCGGACTCCCCTGGTTCAACGCTCTCCATGCCGATCTACTCAGGTCAATCGTCAACCGCAGTCGCTCCGATGCCGTCATGCGTCGATAAGATTCAAGGGTTTCTGGAGATAGCATTCTTTTAAGTTGCTAGTTGTCAGTTGGTAGTTAGTGCTTAGTGCTTGGTGCTTGGTGCTTGGTGCTTAGTGCTTAGTGCTTAGTGCTTGGTGCTTGGTGCTTAGTGCTTAGTGCTTGGTGCGTTGTGCTTGGTTCGTAGTGCTTAGTTGGCAGGTGGATCGAATCCGTGGAGATCCGTGTTAATCCGTGGCTATTTGTTCAAAACGATCTTTAGCCACGGATGCGACACAGATGAAACACGGATTGGGAATTCGGAATGAAGAGTTTTGGAGTTAGCAGTTGTCAGTTGAATGAAATAGCCGCGAAAAAGCGCAGGGATCGTAAAAATAGGCAGCAACAACTTGCAGGTCAATGAATACTTTTTTAACCACGAATAGGACGAATCACACGAAACACATCACCCATGTCTTCTTATTCGTGGCATTCGTGTGATTCGTGGTCAACTCTTATCCCTCGCTTACGGGTTTAGTTCTTGGTGCTTAGTGCTTAGTGCTTAGTGCTTAGTGCTTAGTGCTTAGTGCT
>NZ_JBIPLW010000021.1:0-21446 GCF_044369455.1 Flavobacterium sp.
CCGCTTTGAGAATTAAAAACTCCAATAAAATGCTCAAACGAGTTTATACGCCAAGGATTGGCTTCGCCCTTCCTTCAAAGCTCCGCTTTGAGAATTAAAAACTCCAATAAAATGCTCAAACGAGTTTGGACATTTTATTGGAGTTTTCATTCATTCGTGATCCCAGAAGGATTCGAACCTTCGACCTACTGCTTAGAAGGCAGTTGCTCTATCCAGCTGAGCTATGGAACCATAAATAGTTTTTGCAAAAAAAGCTATTAAAAAGTCGGGGTGGCAGGATTCGAACCTGCGGCCTCCTGCTCCCAAAGCAGGCGCGATAACCGGGCTACGCTACACCCCGAAGACAAAAAGCGGAGAGTAAGGGATTCGAACCCTTGGTACAGTTTCCCATACGCATGTTTAGCAAACATGTCCTTTCGGCCACTCAGGCAACTCTCCAAATTCAATATATAAAATAAGAACTTTTTCTCTTTAAGCGGTTGCAAATGTAATTTATCATTCTATAATTTACAACTATTTCATTTCTTTTTTTAGCGAATAAAATTAATATTCCTAAAACAAGTTCACTCTCAATAAAGTAACTCCTAATGCAATTTTTTGTTTTTAATGATTTGATAATAATTCTGCTTTGAATTCCATAATTTATAATAAAAGTTTAGTTTTGCAATACAAATGCGAAAGACACAATCAGTGTAGCGTATAGCGGAAATAAACAATCCATTTATTATGAATAAAAAAGTAGTTATCGTTTCAGCAGTTAGAACGCCAATTGGAAGTTTTATGGGTTCCTTATCTACTGTTTCTGCTGCCCAATTAGGTGCAGCAGCGATCAAGGGGGCTTTAGATAAAATCAATTTAGAGCCAAGTTTAGTAGACGAAGTCATGATGGGCAATGTAGTCCAAGCTGGAGTTGGACAAGCCCCAGCAAGACAAGCAGCTCGTTTTGCCGGTTTACCCGACACTATTCCGTGTACTACAGTTAACAAAGTATGTGCTTCAGGTATGAAAGCGGTAATGCAAGGTGCTCAAGCCATTATGCTAGGTGATGCTGATATTGTTGTTGCAGGCGGAATGGAAAATATGAGTTTAATTCCACATTATGTACATTTGAGAAACGGTGTGAAGTTTGGCCCAACTACAATGGTTGATGGAATGCAAAAAGATGGACTGACAGACGCATACGATAATAACGCTATGGGCGTTTGTGCCGACTTGTGTGCAACTGAATATAAAATATCAAGAGAAGAGCAAGATGCTTTCGCAATTCAATCGTACGAGCGTTCTGCAAAAGCTTGGGAATCTGGAAAATTCAATAATGAAATTGTACCTGTTGAAATTCCACAACGTCGTGGAGAACCCATTATTTTCTCAAAAGACGAAGAATATACCAATGTAAAATTAGATAAAATTCCAGCTTTAAATGCTGTTTTTTCCAAAGATGGAACAGTTACGGCGGCCAATGCTTCAACAATTAATGATGGAGCTGCAGCTTTGATTTTAATGAGTGAAGAGAAAGCAAAATCATTAGGGTTAAAACCATTGGCTTACATTAAATCTTATGCCGATGCGGAACAAGAACCAAAATGGTTTACTACATCTCCAGCAAAAGCATTACCAAAAGCACTGGACAAGGCTGGAATATCTGTATCAGATGTTGATTTTTTCGAATTTAACGAAGCCTTTGCAGTGGTTGGTTTGGCTAATGCTAAAATCCTTGGTCTTGATCATGACAAAGTAAATGTAAATGGTGGAGCAGTTTCTTTAGGACATCCGCTAGGATGTTCAGGAGCTAGAATCATTGTTACCTTAATCAATGTATTAGAACAGAACAATGCTAAAATTGGAGCTGCCGCTATTTGTAATGGAGGTGGTGGTGCTTCGGCTATTGTTATCGAAAGAAAATTAATTTAAGAATTGGGAATTAGGATTTGTTTCCTATATTTAGATTCCTTAATCCAAAATCCATAATCCAAAATCACATTGATGTTTGCCATTTGTAATCTTGCTATAATTCCATTACGTGCTGAACCTAGCGATCGAAGCGAAATCGTTTCGCAGATCTTGTTTGGGGAGCATTTTGAAATTATTGAAACTCAAAATCAATGGTCAAAAATTAAGTTATATTTTGATGATTATGAGGGTTGGGTTGATTCTAAGCAATATCAAATCATTTCAGAAAAAAGTTTCAAAGAATTATCAAAAGACGCCATAATCTTAAACTCCGATTTGGTGGAATATGTCTCTAACCCATCCAATATTTTATTGCCAATTCCGTTAGGAGCATCAGTGTCATTTTTACATCATAGCGAAATTAATATTGAAAATTTTGAATTTGAAGGTTTGAGAGTCAGTGGTCTTAAGCCAAAATCTGACTTGATAACAACTTCATTTCTTTATTTGAATGCACCCTATCTTTGGGGCGGAAAAACACCTTTTGGAATTGATTGTTCTGGATTTACCCAAATGGTTTATAAACTTAACGGTTATAAATTACTTCGAGATGCCTCTCAACAATCAACGCAAGGAGAAGTATTAAGTTTTATTGAAGAAAGTGAACCAGGCGATTTGGCTTTCTTTGACAACGAAGAAGGAAAGATAATCCACGTCGGGATTATTATGGAAAACAACTACATCATTCATGCCAGTGGGAAAGTAAGGATTGACCGATTAGACCATCTTGGAATTTATAATGCAGAGCAAAATAGACATACGCACCGATTGCGTGTTATTAAGAAGATTATATAAAATAATCTAGATGTTTTTCAAAGTTTCCACAAAATAATTGATTTCTTCTTTGGTATTATAATGACTAAAAGAAATACGTAGACTTGGCTTTTTTAAATCCTCATCTGGTAGCATTTGAGCCAAAACATGCGAAGGCTTTATACTTCCGCTTTGACAAGCACTACCTCTTGAAACAGCTATTCCTTTCATATCCAAATTAAATAATATCATGGCAGTCTTTTCTGGCGAAAAAGGCAGTAAAATATTTAGAATATTATAAAACGTATCTTTTCCGTTAACCTTCACTTCAGAAAAAGCAGATTGCAATTGCTTCAAACAATACGCTTTTAAATCAGAAATATAGTTTCGCTCCTCAGCTAAATGATCATATGAAAGTGCTAATGCTTTCGCCATGCCAGCAATTTGATGCACTGCTTCTGTTCCGGCACGCCATCCTTTTTCCTGTTCACCGCCAAAAATCATGGGTTGAAGCACTAAATTTTTTCGAACAAATGCAAATCCAATTCCCTTTGGACCATGAAATTTATGTGCGCTTGCCACCACAAAATCAATAGGTAATTGCTGCAAATCTAATTCTGTTTTTCCTATTGATTGTACGGTATCACAATGAAACAAGGCCTTTGCTTGATGACACATCGCCCCAATCCTATTGATATCATTGATTAGACCGGTTTCGTTATTGACATGCATCAGTGATACGATGGTTTTAACTTCTGCCGAAAGCAATGACACTAATCTTTCATAATCTAAAGCGCCATCGGCATCAACAGTGAGGTATTCTGTCTGAATTCCAAATTCTGATTGCAAAGCCAAAATAGAATATAAAGTGGCATGATGTTCTACTTTGGAAGTTATGATTCGTTTCACACCAAAATCTTTAACAGCACTTCTTAAAATCCAATTCGTTGCTTCGGTAGCAGTTGATATAAATACAATTTCCTGTGCATTGCAATGCAAATAGTTGGCAATTGTTTTTCTAGCTGTTTCGATAATTGCTTTTGAACTTCTCCCAATGCCATGCGTTGAAGATGGATTTCCATATTCAGATTGCATAACCCCAACCATTTCATCAATAACTTCTTGACGGATTGGTGTTGTAGCGGCATTGTCTAGATATATATTTTGCATGGTGCAAATATAAAAAGGAGGTTCTTAATTAAATGATAAAAGGCAAAATTAATAGTATAAAAAACTTATTTTTGCTAAAAACTTATTCAATTCCAATGAAAAGAATTATCAGTATACTCTCATTATTACTATTCTTAACGGCATGTGATGATGGAAATTTAACGGTTGATGTCATCGACTTTTCGGAAGTTACTGCTCAAAAATGCAGTACAAAAGATGTGATATACAAAATTAAAGACCGTGAAATGCTGCTGCTTGAAATTCCAGCTTCTACTTTTGTTGAAAATCAAACTCTTGATGGCGAGCCAATAGAATTGGTTATAAACGCAACAAATAAAGTGACCTATAGAAAATATAATGGTACCGTTTCTGTTAATAATATATGCCCAACAATTCCAGATGCAACTCCGAATGTAACGGAACAATGGATTGCTAGTGATGGAATAATTCAAATTACTGCAACGGCAATTAAAACAACTGACGCCATTACCAATGCTACAGAAATTACGGGTTATAAATATTATATAGTGCTTAAAAATGTGACCTTTCAAAAACCTAGTGGTCCTCAGTCGTATGAAACTTTTATTTTTGGAAACTATAGCACCTCATTCAGTCCATTAGCATTCGATTTTGATGACCAAGTTGCTAAAAGCACTTGTAGTGTTAGTGATAATCGAATCTTCAATTTTAATGGCAGTGAAGTTTTTTTCTTAGATGTTGGCTCTAATTATGCAACATTATTTGCCAATGCCGTAACCACAACACCGAGGACAGCTATAATTAATGCGACAAATAAATTAACCTATAGATTGTACAACACTGCAATTACTAATGCGTTTTTTTGTACAACACCAAGTCCAACGACACCAATACTTTCACAAGAATGGAATGCGGTAACGGGTGTTGAAGCTGTTAGTGGAATTATCGAAGTAAGTACTACTACTTTAGGTAATGGTTTTCAACACATTATTCATTTTAAAAAAGTAACATTAAATAAGGAGAATAGTGAGTTTACCCTTGGCGATGACTATATTTTTGGAAACTTTGTAACAAATCCGTAATTAGTTTCTATGATGCCAACTGACTGTATAAGCTATCAAAAATCGGGATATTTTACTAAATTAATTGTCGATTATTTAGATGAAAAGCCTGAACTAAAATCGCTTTACAATCGATTCCCTAAACTCGAAAATTTTAAAAGTCAGATTGAAGAAAAAGCATTAAATTATCCTCTGGAAAACAGGAAAATATTAGTAAATGCAATTCAAAATCAATACAAAGGATTTATAATTACTGAAGATACTGCAAAGAATATTTCACTTTTATCCGATTCAAAAACGTTTACGATTACCACCGGGCATCAACTTAATTTATTTACAGGACCATTATATTTTTTATACAAAATAGTTTCCACCATAAACCTTTGTGCTACTTTAAAAAAAGAATATCCCAATCATAATTTTGTTCCCATTTATTGGATGGCAACCGAAGATCATGATTTTGAAGAAATTAATTTTTTCAATTTTAAAAAGGTGAAAATCAAATGGAATGCAGAAAGTAACGGACCAGTTGGTAGACTTTCAACAAAAGGATTAGACAAGGTTTTAAAAACATTTGACTTAGAACTAGGTATTGGTCAAAACGCAAATTATTTAAAAGAACTTTTCGAGAACAGTTATTTAAAATTTGATACTCTAGCAGATGCTACGCGCTTTCTGGCGAATGAATTATTTGGTTCGAAAGGATTAGTGATTCTAGATAGTGATGACACTTCTTTAAAACAGTTATTCGTTCCATTTGCGAGAGAAGAATTATCAAATCGCACCTCATTTCAAAAGGTTTCTGAAGTTAATGCTATCCTGGTTAATGATTATGAAATTCAGGTTAACCCTAGAGAAATTAATCTGTTTTACATAGAAGATACCCTCCGAGAACGCATTGTGTTTGAAGATGATTTGTTCAAAATAAATAAAACTACTCTAGCCTTTTCTGAAAAAGAAATTTTAGAATTATTAGAAAAAAATCCTGAAAAATTTAGCCCAAATGTAATCCTACGTCCTTTGTACGAGGAAGTAATTTTACCTAATTTATGTTATATTGGTGGAGCAGGCGAAATTGCTTATTGGTTGCAATTAAAATCAAATTTTGATGCAAACAACATTACATTTCCAATACTACTTGTTCGAAACTCCGTAGTATTAGCATCAGAAAAGCAAGCTCAAAAAGCAGACCGATTACAACTTTCGTGGGCTGATTTGTTTAGCAATCAACAAAAACTTTTCAATAATAAAACCAAAGAATTCTCTCAATTCAAAATCGACTTTTCAGAGCAAAAAGAGCATCTAAAACAACAGTTTGAGAAGTTAATTACTATTGCAAATCAAACCGACAAATCGTTTATCGGCGCAGTAAATGCTCAACAAACCAAACAAATAAAAGGCTTAGAAAATTTAGAAAAACGTTTACTTAAAGCCGAAAAAAAAATGCATGCAGACGAACTCGAACGAATTATCCAACTGCAAAACGAGTTATTCCCAAATCAAGGGTTGCAAGAACGAATAGCCAATTTTGCTGAGTTTTATGCAGATTATGGAAATGAATTTATCCAAAAATTGATTTCAGAATTAAAACCTTTGGAACCAAACTTTACTATTATTACTTTATAGCATACAACGCTTTAAAATTCTATTTAAAAGTATTACTTTTGCACCAAAATTAAAATAAAACAAAAATGGCAACGAATAGAACATTCACAATGATTAAACCTGATGGTGTTGAAAACGGACACATCGGTGGAATTTTAAATATGATTACTGAAGGTGGTTTCAGAATTGTAGCAATGAAATTAACGCAACTAACGGTAGCTGATGCAAAAGCATTTTATGCTGTACACGCAGAACGACCTTTCTACGGAGAATTAGTAGAATTTATGACTCGTGGACCAATCGTAGCAGCCATCTTGGAGAAAGATAATGCTGTTGAAGATTTCAGAACGTTAATCGGTGCAACAAATCCAGCGCAAGCTGCAGAAGGAACTATCCGCAAAAAATATGCTATTTCAGTTGGTGAAAATGCAGTTCACGGTTCAGATTCTGATGAGAATGCTGCAATTGAAAGTGCTTTCCATTTTGCAGGAAGAGAGCAGTTTTAATAACTTATATTTAAAAAATCCCGTCTTGATTCTTTAAACATGACGGGATTTTTTTGTGCTTTTTTTTACAAACTTTTTGTTTCAAATATTTTCATCATCTCATTGCCTTTAACAGTTTCACCAACACCTAATAAAGATTGGGCGTATCGATAATAATAGACTGCTCCCAAATCTGTTTTATTTTCAAATAACTCGCTATACCATTTAGCTGCCAGTATTAAGTTGCCATCAAAAAAATGTCTATCCGCAACTTTAGTGAGCATATCAACCGATCTGTAACCTTTATCCATAACTCTTTCATAAGTGCCCACAACATCAATAGTAACAAAAGGCCTTGCTCTTTTTTTAGGAGCAATAACATCAGAATCGACTAATTGTGATATAATAAAGGAACTTTTAAATAATTGCTTAGGTTTTTTATCGCAATCAATCCTTAGCGCATTCAATTTAGTCCTTACTTTAGCATACTTAGGTGTTATTTTTCTGGAATTATTTTCTCCTAAATCTTTCCTTTCAATATAATCTAAGCTGGGCACATTATAGGTCGTTATTCGACTTCCGAAATTCATGTTTATTCTTTCTTCAACATGATAGGAAACAACTACAAGTTGTTGATTATTAGAAATAAAATTTTGATTATTTTGTTGAGAAAAACAATAAAAAAATGAAACATTAGCAATCGCAACAAAAAAAGGGGCACACTTTTTCATATTTACGCAATTAAGATGGTTAAGAAATAGATTTATAGATTAAGGTATTTCAAAGTTATTAAAAGTGACCGTTCATGCTACTCTTTATGGATAAACGTCATTAAAAATCGATTAAAAACCTATTTTATTTATAAATGAAACCGAAAAGAGCCACTTATTAGCATTTTTAATATTAAAAACAGATTTAATTTTAGAATGTTTTGACTTGTTTTTTTTTTTATTGATTAATTATAGTGATATAATTTATAACAAATTTGCGGTTATTAATACCTTTGTAATCATTTATAATAAAATAAATAAAAGAACCCGTTGGGTGAAATTATTAAAAACGTCAGTCCGATTAGCTCGGATTTGCAATCCGTGCAAGAATTTAAAAGCTCCGCTTACGCTCCCAACTTTCAGTCAACAACCAACAACCCAACAAAAAGTTAAAATAAAACCAACAAATATAAAATCTTTTAACTTTGATACTAACTAGTTGCTCGATGGCTCTCGACTATTAGCAATAAAAAAGAAGCAAATTGCTCCTAGTTTCAGTAAGGAATTAGTGCGGGTCTTTTGTTAATAAAAAAAATCAAAACCAAAAAAAAATAACTAATAACTAAACATCATAAAATGAAAAAACTGATTATACTACTCTGTGCTGTATTCTTCACCCAATATGACCTGTCCGCTCAAGCTGAATTTGAATTGAATCCTTCCCAAAGTATGTCTATAACTGGAAAAGGACCAGGACAAGATGCAACAAAAAACCCTTACGACGGACAAAATTGCTTTGCGATGGTTGAAAATATTGGTAAAAGGGAATTTTCTATTCGAACACAACAAAATGGAAAAATTATAGAGATTATACCCATTAAAAACGGCGAAACCAAAAAAGTAAAACTGCTTGTAGGATATGAATTGTATTTAGACACCAATTCAAAAGGAAAAGCTAATGCTAAAGTAGCATTTGAAAAGATGACCGAATAACCCAACTCCACAAACTCTCAATACATTTTTTATCAAATCCCAATCATTTGTTTCAATGGGATTTTTTTATTTATTTTGTATGAATTATATGTCTATTACTATTTTAATTTAAAAATCAACAAATTTCTTATGAAAAAATTATTGCTTACCACATCGTTACTTTTAATTACTGTTGTATGTTTAGCTCAAAACACAAAAGAAGCAAAAGAAAGTAAATTAGAGTTTGTAGCCACTGCAAAACTGGGATGGGCTAAAATAAATCAATCTGGTTTTGTGTCTTTAAATGCCAATAGTAATGCTGGCGATTTATTATTATCCTATAAATTGGGTAAAAATTGGGGGTTATCCTCAGGGGTTAGTTTAATGGAACTTAATACTAACCTAACGCTAAATGGAGCCACGGCAAGTCTACAAAATTCTTACCTGCAAATTCCACTAAAAATAGGAGGCGATTATGTTATGTTTAACATGGATCAATCAAATTCAAAAGTATTTTTTAATGTTGGTGCTGGATTCTATGCTAGCACATTGCTAAAATCAGAACTAGAAACCCTTACTGGTAATAGTACTACAAAAAACTTAGGTTGGAATTATGGTATAGTTTTTAATACCGGGGTAAAATTTTTAATTTCAGATAAAACGAGTATCGGAATTGGATTTGAAGGTCAGGGTGACTTGAGTAAAATGAAAAAAGACGGTGTAGAACGAAAAGTTGAACAGCTTAATTCGATCTATTTCAGCTTTGGGTTTAAGTTTTAGTAGCTACTATTGAATAGTCCTGAAGATTAAAAATCCTGTTTAATGATAAGCAGGATTTTTTGTTTATTGAAAAAAAACATAAATCATTTATTGCAAAAAAAAAAATCTTAACTTCGTTTTTCAGTAATCGAAAAAGAAGCATTTTAAATGTCGCCTTATGTTGACGATAAACCATCTTCAAAATCATAAATAAACTATTTTAAAACTTATTAGATTGGAAAGTAAAATATAAAAAACAAAACAATCATGAAACAAATCAATCTCTTCGTAATTTTTATTTCCTTTTTAGGAATAGTTGGTTGCAAAAAACAAGAAGTTACCAATCCCGCAGATGCTATTTATTTTGGCGGGGATATCATTACCATGGAAGGCAATGAGGCACAGTATGCCGAAGCTGTTGCCATAAAAGAGGGCAAAATTGTTTTTGTAGGAAGCAAATCGGAAGCAGAAAAAATGAGGGGTGACAAAACGGTTATGAACGACCTGCAAGGCAAAACATTATTACCGGGTTTTATTGACTGCCATAGCCACTTATTGACGATTGCCGATGGTACGATGCAGGCCAACCTCAGTCCTGCACCGGTAGGTACTGTAGCTTCCATACCCGACATTGTTACTGCCCTAAAAGCATTGAAAACAAAACAAAAATTCAGTGATACCAGCTTATTGATTGGCTGGGGATATGACCAGGATTTTTTAACTGAAAAAAGACATCCCACTGCAGCCGAATTGGATGCTGCTTTTCCGACCAATCCCGTGGTATTAATTCATACATCGGGCCATATGCTAGTGGCCAATACTCTTGCTTTTAAACTAGCTGGTGTTTCAGCAGCAACAAAAGATCCTTCTGGCGGTACGTTTATTCGCAAAAAAGGAAGTAACGATTTGGAAGGCCTGGTACAGGAAATGGCCATGGTGTCTTTTATGCCCTTAACCAAAACGGTATTATCAGATGAACAGGAATTTAAAAAAATAAAAGCGGCGCAGGAATATTATGCCAGTTGTGGGGTCACTACTGCGGCAGAACATTTAGTAACACCAGAAAAAATGCCTTTACTAGCAAAAGCTGCTGCTGCCAAACTGCTGTTTATCGATTTGGAAGCAGCCCCATCTTTTCAAATGGCGAAAGAGTTATTGGGAACGGGAAAAATTAAATGGGGTGTTTATAATAATCATTTGAAATATTGTGGGCTGAAAATTGCTACTGATGGCTCACCACAAGGGAAAACCGCCTTTCTTACAAAATCCTATTTAACGCCTGTACCGGGATGTAGTCACGACTGTAAAGGTTTTCCAAATCTGACACAAGAACAAATCAATGAACTGATGTTAGGTTGCTACTCCAATAAAGTGCAACTATATTCGCATTGCAATGGCGATGCCTCTATTGATATGATGATAAAAGGTCATGAGAATGCCCTGCGAAAACTGAATGACAGTACTGCAGATCGACGCACTGTGATTATTCACTCCCAAATTATGCGGCCCGACCAACTCGATAGTTATAAGAAATACAAAATGTTGCCAAGCTTTTTTACCAACCATACTTTCTATTGGGGCGACGTGCATATTGCCAATTTGGGTATGGAAAGAGCGAGTTTTCTTAGCCCCATGAAATCAGCCATGGACATGGATATCATTGCAACCAACCATACCGATGCCAGTGTAACCCCGATGGATCAATTGTTTTTATTGTGGACTTCGGTAAACCGAATTTCCCGTAATGGGGTTGTAGTGGGCGGAACGCAACGCATTGATGCCTATCGTGGGTTGAAAGCACTTACCATCAATGGTGCTTATCAGTATTTCGAAGAAAATACTAAAGGCAGTTTGAAGGCGGGTAAACTGGCCGACATTGTAATATTGGATAAAAATCCTTTGAAAGTAGCTCCCATAGAAATTAAGGATGTAAAAGTGGTGGAGACCATTAAAGAAGGTAAATCAATTTATAAAAAACAATAACAACTAAAAAGTCATAAAATGAAAAAATCAATTATCGCATGCTTTTTACTAGTTTTAGTTAGTTGCAAAAAACAAGAAGTTACCAACTCCGCAGATGCTATTTATTTTGGAGGGGATATCATTACCATGGAAGGCAATGAGGCAAAGTATGCCGAAGCTGTTGCCGTCAAAGAGGGCAAGATTGTTTTTGTAGGTAGCAAATCGGAAGCAGAAAAAATGAAGGGTGATAATACGGTTATGAACGACCTGCAAGGCAAAACATTGCTCCCTGGTTTTATAGATGCCCATGGACATATGGTTTATTACGGGAAAAACCTAATGGATCAATCCTTGACTGGTGTGAAAGATATTCCGGAAATTATTAAGCGCATGCAATCGCATATTGCTCAGGTTGCTGGAGATGGATGGATAGTGGGTATGGGGTATGCTCCGCTAAAAATGAAAGAGTTACGACATCCAACTGCAGATGAATTAGATCAAATCTCCATGGATAGACCCGTACTTATTGTTCATGCTTCGGGGCATGGCGGTTCTATGAACCATGCGCTGATGAAACTTTTACATATAGACGAGAAAACAGTTGATCCTGCCGGTGGAGAATACATTAGAGAAAAAGGCAGTAAAAAGCCCTTAGGTCCCATGGAAGAAACTGCCCTTATTGATGTAAGAAACCAACGTCCCGCATTTACAGGAGAAGCTGCTGATAAAGTAATTAAAGGAGCGAGTGAGTTTTGGGTTAGTAATGGACAAACCACCGCTATGGAATGCGGATTGGGATTAGGGGCAGACGATATTTCTATTGTTGAAAATGCCATAGAAAAGAAAATATTGCCTATAGATTTGGTGGTTTTTTCTAAAGAATCTGCAACGGATGATGTCGTTAATGCTGCGTATGGAGTTAGCGAATCCTATTCACCTAAGTCAACTAAAAATGCAACCAAATTACTTAGCAAGCGTGTTGACTTAGATAAGCGATATATAAATCGAGTAAGATTGGGGGGAATAAAATTATGGTTAGATGGAAATCCGGTTATGGCCTGGATGTCTGAAGCATATGCCACTCCTCCGCCCGGAAGAGAGCCCGGCTTTAAAGGATATGGACAGATTCCGGATTCACTAATTTTTTCGTTTTTTGACAAGTATTGGAAAACCAATATGCAAATCAATATGCATGTGATGGGTGATGAGGCAATTGAGCAGGCGTTGAGGGCTATTGAAGCTGCCATTAAAAAACATGGCATGAGCGACCATAGGCCGGTTTTTGTTCATTGTGGTTACGCAAGGCCCGATCAAATTGCCCGAATGAAAGCAGTGGGTGCAATCCCGTCTTTCTTATCTTTTGGCTTATATGGACAGGGAGATGAGATAGAAATAATATGGGGAACAAAACGTGCCTCCAATGGGATGGCAGCACAGTCTATGCTAAAAGCCGGCGTTCCTTTCACGCTTTCTCATGATGCGCCAATTACTCCTCCTATGATAATGCCCCTGATATCGGCAGCCGTGAATAGAGTAACCAGTTCCGGAAAAGTGTTAGGCGCCGATCAGCGAATTTCTCCCTATCAGGCACTGCAAGCAGTTACATCAGCCGCTGCTTATCAAATTAAGGAAGAAAAAAGCAAAGGAACCCTTCAAGCCGGTAAATTGGCTGATTTTGTTATTCTAGATAATAATCCCCTCAAAGTAACTCCTGCAAAAATTACAGATATTAATGTGGTTCAAACCATCAAAGAAGGAAAGTCTATTTTTAAGCTAAGTTCCCCTAGGGCTTATACCCCGGTTAGCATGAGCGATCATCACCACGAAACCGGCCAACAAAAGCCATTAAGTAAAAGCCAACAAAAAATAGTAGCTAGATTAGTACAAAGTGCTCAATAAAAGTTTTGATTATATTTTTGAAAATTAAAAAAATCAATCATACATGCTAACTTTGTTATGAAAAAAAATATAATTATTTATTTCCTCTTGGTCGCTTGGTTCAAACACGGATTTTCACAAACTCCTAAGCCCATTTTCAGCTTAGCAGATAGCTCGATAAATGTTTATTTTGGGGCAAACTTAAAAACAACGATGCTGCTTACCAATCGTAGACCAGCCCCCAGTACAGGAACGGCCTATTTGCTTTTACCAAAAGATGCCACAGGGGTAGAGGGAACCTTTGATATCAATGCCCGAGCCAGTACCATTTATCTGGCTGCCGACGGACCTCAAATGGGTTCATTTAAGTTGGGTACAAAAATGGTTTTTTATGTTATTCGCGATTTGTCAGATCCTGCTTATGGCTTGTTACCCGCTATGATGTATGTGGATATGAAGAATGATCAGTGGAGGTTTGCAGTGGGCCAACAGGTAGATGTTTTTTCCGAGCGAATACCTAATATGATTGATGGGTATTTTGCCCTCGCCTCTTCGGGGTGTGTAGGCAATAGCTCAAGAGGACAGCTTCGGGCCACCCGATTTATTGAAACGGGAAAAAACAGTAAACTCTCTATTACACTCGCCGCTTCTCAGCCAGTTTCAACTTACTTTTCTAAAGACCTCCGAAACAATTCCGAAAACAATGGCGTTCCTAATTTAGAGTGGGCTGTTAAGTATGAAACCAAAAAAGATGATAATGCCTGGGTACCCTTCAATGCATTTGAATTAGCTATTTCGGGTATAACAGGTAGTTATAGAGTATTTAAAAATGAAACCATTGGGGGAGTAATAGTAAATACCCGTATTAATAAACCTCAGGTAAATGGGATATGCGGCGAGTATGCTCTTCGTTTAGGAAAGCGATTCGGAATTCAGGGAGAAGTATATGCCGGTCAAGCCCTTGGCAACTATTTGGGAACTATACTGCAAACTACTAAAGGAGATAACGACAATGAAATCCGTAGTAAGGGATTTTGGACAGAGGCCACCTATTTTTGGCAAAAAAATCTGCAAAGCCGTTTCGGATATGGACAGGATGAATGTAATAAGCAAGATTTAATGGGAGCTGGCGTTTGGAAAAACAGCACCTATTTTGGTAATGTTATTTGGGAGGTTAATAAAACGGTATCAACCGGAATTGAGCTAACCCATAAGTCTACTCAATACTTAGGGCTAAACGATAATCAAGGGGTGACGTTTATGTGGATGTATCAGTATTCGTTTTAATATTGAAATAGAAAACTATTGACCCCAAAAGATATTCAGATTATAGAAACCAGTAAAGAGGGTAAATGAATTTATAAAGAAACAATAAACAAATATTCAGAAAACTCCTGTTTGTCAAAAGTGGCGGTTCATTGCTAACTTAGACTTATTTATTATTAGAAAACCACCTTCGCGTTGCTCGAAATCATCGACAGTCAATTAATAAACCGAAAGCAAAGTGTTGTCTACCAAAATTATTAAAGAATAAAAAAAGGCATTTCAATTGAAGTGCCTTTTATACTAGTATCAAGAGTTTCTCATTATTGCAAACTAGCCAAACTCTGCTCAATAGTAGCAATTGTTGCTAGAGCATCGGCTTCTTTTTTTCGTTCGTTTGCTATCACTTGTGGTGGCGCGCCAGCTACAAACTTCTCGTTGGATAATTTCCCTTGCGCACTTCGCAAGAAACCTTGTGTATAGTTCAACTCTTCGGTTAGCTTGGCAATTTCGGCAGCAATATCAATTTTGCCAGAAACCGGAATAAAATATTCGTTAGCGTTTACTCTATAGGTCAATGCGTCATCAATTTTATCACTAATATATTCTAATGAAGTGATGTTGCCCAGTTTCATTATTACACAATCAAAATATGTACTCATTTTTTCGTTATTCACCACTTTCAAATCTATCGGCTCTTTCATCGGAATGTTTTTGTCTTTACGGATGGTTCTCACACCAGCTATTACTTCGGTAGCAAAATCGAAATCAGCAATTAATTTGGCGATAAAGGAAGTTACTTTTGGATACTCTGCTATAATCAATGCTTGCTCTGGAGTACGTTCAATAATATGTTGCCAAATTTCTTCGGTTAAAAATGGCATAAACGGATGCAACAGTTTCAAATTGGCTTCAAGCATTTCTATCGCTTTGTTGAAAGTAGCACGGTCAATAGGTTGCTGGTAACCTGGTTTAATTATTTCCAAGAACCACGAACAGAAATCATCCCAAACCAATTTGTAAATACTCATCAACGCATCAGACAAACGGTATTTCTCAAAATGGTCTTCTATCTCTACTAAGGTTTGTTGCAATTTAGCTTCATACCATGCAATAGCGACTTTGGAGCTTTCGGGTTGTGGAATATCAGCCACTTCCCAACCTTTTATAAGTCGGAAAGCGTTCCATATTTTATTGGCAAACGCTTTACCGTTATTACACAATTCTTCGTCAAACATGATGTCATTTCCAGCAGAAGCACTCAAAAGCAACCCTACTCTAACGCCATCAGCACCGAATTTTTTAATCAGTTCTAACGGTTCTGGCGAATTTCCTAACGATTTTGACATTTTACGACGTTGCTTGTCGCGAACCAATCCAGTTAGATACACATTGCTAAACGGTTTTTGACCCGTGTATTCATAACCTGCAATAATCATACGAGCTACCCAAAAGAATAAAATATCGGGTCCAGTAACCAAATCATTCGTTGGATAATAGTATTTAAAATCTTCGTTTTCAGGATCAGTGATACCACCAAAAACAGCCATTGGCCATAACCAGGAGGAAAACCAAGTATCGAGCGCGTCTTCGTCTTGTTTTAAGTTACGGGTTTCGAGTTGCGGGTTTTGAGTTTTTATCCTTGCAAACTCAAGTGCAGTTTCTATGTTTTCAGCTACTACGAAATCTTCCTTACCGTCGCCATAGAAATAGGCCGGAATTTGTTGTCCCCACCACAATTGGCGTGAAATATTCCAGTCGCGGATATTTTCCAACCAATGACGATAGGTATTGTCAAAACGGGATGGATATAGCTTGATTTCTTTGGTTTCTAATACCGCTTTAATGGCTGGCTTTACCAAATCTTCCATCTTCAAAAACCATTGGTCAGATAAGCGAGGTTCAATCACAGCTTTGGTTCTTTCGGAAGTGCCTATTTTGTTGATATGATTTTCGGTTTTGGATAAAGCACCTATATTTTCAAGCTCTTTCGCGATTTCTTCTCTTACCACAAAACGATCTTTGCCTTGATAATGTAGGCCAAAACTATTCAGTGTAGCATCATCATTAAAGATATCGATGATTTCAAGCTGGTGTTTTTCTCCTAAAGCTTTATCGTTAATATCGTGCGCTGGAGTAACTTTCAAACATCCTGTCCCGAATTCCATATCGACATACTCATCAAAGATGATGGGAATAAATCGGTTGCAAATAGGAACAATGGCTTGTTTGCCTCTCAAATGCTGATAGCGTTCATCATCAGGATGGATACAAATAGCAGTATCGCCCAAAATGGTTTCCGGACGCGTAGTGGCAATGGTTAGCCTCTGCCCAACCCTCTCCAAAGGAGAGGGAGTTTGACTATCTTTATCAACAATTTGATATTGAATGAAATACAATTTGCCTTGACGTTCTTCGTAAATTACTTCTTCGTCGGACAAAGTTGTCTTGGCTTCTGGATCCCAATTGACCATGCGATACCCACGATAGATATAGCCTTTTTGATACAAGTCAACAAAAGATTTGATTACCGAAACATTCATATCGGGGTCCATTGTAAATTTGGTTCTCTCCCAATCGCAAGAACATCCTAATTGCTTTAATTGCTCTAATATTGTTCCGCCATATTTATCGGTCCAGGCATACGCATGAACTAGAAATTCCTCACGAGTTAAATCATTTTTGTTAATGCCTTCGCTTTTCAACTTTGCTACGACCTTTGCTTCGGTAGCAATAGAGGCGTGATCGGTTCCCGGAACCCAACAGGCATTGAACCCTTTTAACCGTGCCCGTCGAATTAACACATCTTGAATAGTGTTATTCAACATATGTCCCATGTGAAGTACACCGGTTACGTTTGGCGGTGGAATAGTGATGGTATAAGGCGTTCTATGGTCGGGTTTGGAATGAAAATAGTTGTTTTTCATCCAGTAATCGTACCATTTTTTTTCTACTTCGGAGGCGTTGAATTGGGCGGGAATCATATGATTTTTGATTTCAGATTTTAGATATTAGATATATGATATTTGATATTTGATATTTGATATTTGATGTTAGATATTAGATTTTTGAAATTGTTATTACTATTGCAATTGATTTTTGAAATTGTAATTGCTATTGCTATTTAATTTGCTTTTGCTATTGATTTTGCAATTGAATTTTCTATTGGCATTACTTTTGTAAACTTAAGTGCAAAAGTAATTAATAAAGACTTTAGAAAAAATTAAGAATTAAATTTTTGTGTTTTAATTTAAAGGAAGTATTTTTACTCAACCAAATATTAAATTTTGACCTATGAAAAAAGTTCTACTCATTACGGCAATCCTTATAAATGCTTCGGTTTTCGCCCAAATTGGACCGAAAATTGAGTTTAAGGATAAAGACAATACTATTGATTATGGAAAGGTCAATAAAGAGGATGACAATGGTTTGCGTTCTTTTGAGTTCACCAATACGGGTGATGCACCTTTGATTATTAGCAATGTGCAATCTACCTGCGGTTGTACGGTTCCCTCTAAACCAACCGAGCCTATTTTACCGGGCAAAACCGGAAAGATTGATGTAAAATATAATATGAATCCTGGACCAATCAGAAAAACGATTACTGTTGAGACGAATGCTGTCAATGCCGAAGAGGGTCGAGTTGTTCTGAAGATTAAAGGAGAAGTTATTGAAAAACCAGTAGTAAATTTGCTGGAAAAAAAATCAACTAGTCCGATGATGCAATAGAAAAAATCCCGTCTTGTTTCAAAACCAGACGGGTTTTTTTATATTATTTTTTTGAGTTGGAAATTGCAAGTATACGTTTTGTTCTTTCGTTCAACTTCTATCTCAATTGTTTTTCCTTCTTCTGATTTGAGTAATTCATTTATTTTTTCGATGGTATAGCCATACACGGAATTATTATTGATTTTTAGTAGTTTATCGCCAACTTTTATTCCTACTTTTTCAGCTTCGGAACCAGTTCGGACACTAGCAATATTGAAAATGGGTTTAAGTGTGAAACGAATTTTTAAACTGTTCTCTAAATTTTTACTACTATTATCCGTATAAATTTTTATTTTATCATTTTGATTTTCTTCAATTGTTTCTTTTACCCATTCAAGGCCAGCATGTTCCACTTCTATTCCACTCATATTAAATTGAAATGGTTTCTTTAGTCTACTATTTGGTTTCGTATAAATGACATTATTCAAGTAATCAAAAACTATTGAAAATCTTGAGATAATTTCACTGCCAACAGAGCCAACCCTATTAGGAACAAAGTTTACATTTTTAATTGAAGTTGAATCTGGAAACGTAACTAATGTTGAATCAAAAATTTTGTTGCCAAATTCAAAACTGGTAATTCGTCCTCTTCTACCAAAGACACTCCCACTAAAACCTTTCCCTAAATAATCTTGAATGGTTTTTTGAGGCAATTTTATTTTATCCGTATTATTTGTAAAAACCCATACACCATCACTATTTCCGGTGTCTATTAATAATTTGGAGGAAACGGTTTCGTTATTAGATTTTATGTTTGCTACACAATAGGGTTTATTACCTTCTATAGTAATAGAATCCATAATAAACTTTTTATTTAGTCGATTTCTAATTTTTTTATGATTATGGTCGTAAACAATTATTTTCTTCCGATCATAATCAATTTCAACAATATTTTTACTAAAAAAATTATACCCTATAATTCCATTTACAGGTATTCCAACATGAGAAGAAAAATTAAACTCTTGGTCTAGAATAATATAAATTTCATGGTTGTAATCAACATAATCTTTTATTTCAACTTTATTTTTAGATGATTTATAAGAGTCAATTGCCTCTTTGCTACCCAATCCTCTTAGTTTTAATTTTTCCAATTCAAATAACATAACTTCCTCTTTATCGTCTAAACTAAAAAGTATGGTTTGTTCAACGCCAGTATCTAGCAAAAAAATCAATTCTACCCCATTTACAATTACAGGAATAAAAATTAAGTTATTGATAAATTTAAAGGGAATAACAACTTTCGTTCTTTTATTCTCTATTTGAAAGTCTGATTGACTATATCCATAAAATGAAAATAATAATAAAAAGAAAAGTAAATTAAATCGCATTTTAATTGATTTTTAATAAAAATAAAAAATAATTTTCTGTCATTACTATTTTTAACAAATTATATCGATTCAAATGAATGGTAATCCGATGAAAAAATCGCAAATTTGCACCCAAGAGTCAGTAAACTGAACTAGTAATTCAAATAATAAATTTATGCCGAAAATTTCATTAAAAGGACAAAAAATGCCCGAATCACCAATCAGAAAATTGGTTCCCTATGCCGAAATTGCAAAAAAGAAAGGCAATAAAGTATATCATTTAAATATCGGTCAACCTGATATAAAAACCCCGGAAGTAGCATTAAATGCAGTAAAAAATGCGGATATAAAAGTGTTAGAGTATAGCCATTCTGCTGGATTTGAAAGCTATAGAACAAAATTATCTGCGTATTACAAATCACATGGTTTACCCATTGATATTGCCGATATCATCATCACTACAGGTGGTTCAGAAGCCTTGCTTTTTGGAATGGGAAGTACCATGGATGTTGGTGACGAAATTATTATTCCAGAACCTTTTTATGCCAATTATAATGGGTTCTCGACGGCTTCTGGAGTAACAGTTGTTCCCGTAATTTCTACTATTGATGAAGGTTTTGCTTTACCTCCAATAGCTGCTTTTGAAAAATTAATTACTTCAAAAACAAAAGCTATTTTGATCTGTAATCCCGGAAATCCAACGGGTTATTTATATTCACATGAAGAAATAATGCAATTGGCTGAAATGGTTAAAAAACATGATTTATTCTTAATTGCTGATGAAGTGTATAGAGAGTTTATTTATGATAAAAACGATACCCATTTTTCGGTAATGAATGTACCTGGTTTAGAAGAAAATGCCATAATGATTGACTCAGTTTCTAAAAGATACAGTATGTGTGGAGCCCGAATAGGTTGTATTGTTTCTAAAAATAAAGATGTTATGGCAACTGCTATGAAGTTTGCACAGGCAAGATTGAGTCCGCCAACCTATGCTCAAATTGCCAGTGAAGCAGCGTTGGAAACACCTCAAAGCTATTTTGATGCGGTTATCGACGAGTACAAAGAACGAAGAGATACGCTAATTGCGGAATTACAAAAAATTGAAGGCGTTAAGGTAGCCACTCCAAAAGGTGCCTTTTATTGCATCGCTAAATTACCCGTAAAAAATGCTGACGATTTTGCACAATGGCTTTTAGAAACCTATGACAACAACAAAGAAACGGTTATGGTCGCTCCTGCTGCAGGCTTTTATTCGACTCCAAATGTTGGTTTAGATGAAGTAAGAATTGCTTACGTCTTGAAAAAAGAGGATTTAATTCGTTCTGTTGCTATTTTGAAAGATGCTTTAGCCGTTTATAATAAAAAATAATTTAGAATTATACAGCTAAAATCCTGTCTCGTTTTAAAACAAGGCGGGATTTTTAATTTCAGGAGCGGACGACCCTGCCAATTCTCACTACTGCTCCCGCTGTCCAAACTACCTGCCTTTGGCAGGGTAGTTGTTCCCATCGGGGCTAAATTCACGTTTGCCTTTTCTATCATAAAAAAAGTCCCGATTTTACTCGAGACTTTTATATTTTTTTTTAAAGTTTAACTTATCGTTTCAAAGCAAAGTGCGCTTTAAATTGTTTCGCACTGCTAGTCGATGGTTCTACATAATCCACCGTAAACCAATAATCATCCGATGGCATCAGATAGCCATTATACGTTCCATCCCAACCATTTCCTCTAGCACTGATTTGCTTTAGTAGTTTTCCATAACGATCAAAAATGTAGATTCGTGCTCCCGGTTGGTCTTGTAATCCAACAATATTCCACGTA
>NZ_JBIPLW010000074.1:0-7906 GCF_044369455.1 Flavobacterium sp.
TGACAATACGAGCGCACAGATCGCAGCCTCACAAGATGCGACCAATATCTCGTCCAGCAGCGATTCACCTGTGGAAAAACCAACCGCTATCGACGCTTGGTTGGGAGTCCATGGATTTGAGACTGAAACCTTAACCGCAGCCCAAACCCATGCATTGAAGCAAATGTTTGCGGTCGCCCACAGCAAGATCGATTCCGCTCCAGCCCGAACTAGCGAATCCAATAGCGAGCCTGCTCAATCCGCTTCTGGCCCGGCTGCCGATGCCGTAACTGCGCTACGTGCCTCAATGGCGTCAGAACTCAAACGCATCGCCACCATCCGGACGAT
This sequence comes from Flavobacterium sp., assembly GCF_044369455.1. Lineage (GTDB taxonomy): Bacteria > Bacteroidota > Bacteroidia > Flavobacteriales > Flavobacteriaceae > Flavobacterium. The sequence goes on from NZ_JBIPLW010000074.1 coordinate 328, forward strand.
TTGCAAGGAGCGGGACACATCAATCGAAGCTCGGGCGATCGCAGAAGGATGGGATACCACTCGAACGGAGTTAGAAATCTTGCGAACACAACGCCCACAAGCACCAGCCATCCAGTCCATCGATCGTTCGGTCAGCGGTGAAATCCTCGAGGCTGCTTGCATGATTGCTTCACGTCACAGCGACGTGGAAACTCTGTATGAACCTAAGACGCTCGAGGCAGCAACACGTCGCTTCCGGGGCGGGATCACACTTCAAGAACTCATCCTCGAAGCCGCTTGGGCCAACGGATACACCGGTCGCAACTTCCGTGACTCGCGTGAAGTACTTCGCTTTGCATTCGCGCCCTCGATTCAAGCGGGTCTTTCGACGATTGAAGTCTCGGGCATCCTCTCCAATGTCGCTAACAAGTTTCTGCTTGAGGGGTTCTTCTCGGTCGAACGCGTGTGGCGCAACATCTGCGCGGTACGAACCGTCAACGATTTCAAGACCATCAGTAGCTATCGACTCATTGGCAAGGATCAGTACGAACTGGTTGCACCTGGTGGTGAGATTTCCACCGGAACGCTTGGTGAAGAAAAGTATACCAACAAAGCCGATACGTACGGTCTCATGCTAGCCATCGATCGCAGGGATTTTATCAATGATGATCTTGGTGCTATTACGACCGTGCCTCGGAAACTCGGTCGCGGATCAGGCCTCAAGATTAACGACATCTTCTGGACAACGTTCCTCAACAATGCTGCATTCTTTGCAGCCGGTAATAGAAACTACATCCTGGGGGCTAATACGAACCTAGGAATTGATGGATTGACGCTTGGCGAAACGACATTCATGGACCAAGTAGATGCCGACGGCAAGCCAGTTGGCATCATGCCTCAGATCCTGCTTGTACCAACGGCCATTTCGACCACGGCTGCGCAACTCTACAAGTCCTTGGAAATGCGCGACAACACGGCCAATTCCAAGACGACCACGAGCAACCCTCACCAAGGTAAGTACCGGGTTGAAGTAAGCCGCTATTTGGGCAATGCAACCTATGCGGGCGCATCGGGCAGAGCTTGGTATTTGCTCGCGGATCCGAACGACCTACCTGTGATCGAAGTCGCATTCCTCAACGGCCAAGAGTCTCCCACGATCGAAACGGCCGAAGCGGATTTCAACATCTTGGGCGTGAAGATGCGTGGCTACCACGATTTTGGTGTGGCACTTCAAGATCCACGCGGCGGATTGAAGTCCAAGGGCGAAGCGTAGTCTTAATCTAGCCGCATTCAATTCAAGAAGCGTCATTACTCGAAAAGGGGACTCATAACGGATGTCACACGATTATTTAAAGCATGGCGACGCAATCGATTACACCAACGGAGGTACCGCTCTCGCCGCAGGGGAAATCATTGTTGCCAATAGCAAGCCACTTGGCATCACACATCGTCCTATCGCAGCCAACGAAACCGCAGGGATCTGCAGAAAGCATGGCGCCGTCTTCAATTGTGACAAAGCGAGTGCGACAACCTTTGCGGTTGGGGACGATGTCAATTTTGTGACGGCAACAAAGCTTGCCACCAATGCTGTCGTCGGTGCGGGCATTATTGCACTCGGCCGATGTGTCGAGGCTGCCGGTAACGGGCCTACCAAGGTCAAGGTTGCTATCAACTTCAACTAGTCAATCCGTCAATGGAATGGGGAACAGACATGGTTCGAGAGGTGAACGCGACTACTGGCTGGTGGGTGATGGTGCTCTTGTGGATGAGCATGCTATTCACCGGCTGTGAAGAACAACAATGGAGAGAGCTAGCACATCCTTCTGTGGAAGTTCCGGCTGCGAACGTGCCACTGGCTCTGCGCCAAAAGAACTGGCCCGACGCGCGCGGATCCGGGTCGTGTGTTATCGCCTCGACCTGTTCAGCACTTCAGTGGCACAACAAGCCGGAACTGGCTGAACGCTTTCGTAAGTCCTATTCAGGCGGGCAAACGGAGACCAGCATTAAACAAAAATGGGCTGCCAACGGAATCAAGTTCATTGCTCCTGAAAGAGATAACGAATATGGCGATCCCGACTTTCTAGAGTGGGCCAGTCGGACTCGCCGAGCAGCAATCATTTGGTATTTCCCCAATCATTGCGTGACTTTTTGTGGATTCTCCCTTTGGCAAGGTCGTGAGGTGGCATGGCTGCTCGATAACAATCGCAAAGAGCGGTTTATCCCCATTCCAAAACAACAGTTTCTGACGGAGTGGCGCGGCTATGGAGGCTTCTGTGCAATCCCACTATTAACGCCAGCCCCGAATCTACCCTTCCAAGCTTACGAGGTGAACTAATGTCCAGAGCAATTGTTGTATCGGTTTCCGTTGGAACGGGCCTGTTCATTGGGTGCTTGGTCTTGATGCTCTGCGTAGCGATTGGTGCCACGCTTTGCATCGATAGCACAGAGCCTACGATGGCACCGGCCATCTTCAAGCCAAATTCGGGAGCGATCGGAGACACTGAAAGAGCTATCAACGATTTGAAATATGGTCCCGTCAATCTGGATGCAGCAAAAGAAATCAAAAATGGCTTGTTTGCAAGGATTCGCGACACTCGGCAATCGAGGATCTGCGCGCCGGTCCAACAGCAAGCATGCGTTCCCGTTCAAGACACAAGGGTGATCGAGCCTCAGCCGTATGTGATCCAAGCAACTGGTATCGAATCGCCATCAGACGCGTTTAAGGAATACCCCGCGGTCAATCCGCTCGAGCCTCAAAGCGGAGATTGTCCAACCTGTCGCCCCTCTGTGGAAATAGAAAAGCTTCTTCGCAAGAAAGTATCGCCCCGATCGGAGAACAAAACAGGGGCATTCATGTGTTCGCGTTGCAGGAAGTCGCATGTGGGTGAAGAGTGGCATACGGATTGGGCTGCGGACGGTACGCCCATCACCTTCCTCTGCGAAAGCTGCTATTCACGCATGAGCTCACAGCAGAGGCTGGAAGCATACGAAGCCTACGCTTCACGTCAAACGACGAAGAATGGTCGTGCTGCTCTCTTACACCAGGAAATCGGCGAATAATGAAAAATCTATTATCGATACTCATCGCACTCTGTGGATGTGCTTCACTCGCGGCGGCTGCCGATCTTCCGGCCAATGACGCTGGCAAGAATCAGCTTATCATCGTGGGCCAACCAGGTGAAGCGCCCGCGAAATGGTTCAATGAAGTCTCGGAGTTGGTTCAAGTGAAGAATGCGGTGTCTTTCACGTTGTTCACTCCGACTTCCAAGCTATTTCGAGAGCGATATCAGTCTACGCTTGGTACAGACTTTCCAATCGTTGCGTATCTTCGGTCGGACGGTGGGATCGTGTACTTTGCGGACCGTAACACGTTACCGTCCAATGGCGCCAATTTGTTTCAAGAAATGAAAGCGGCAGCATTCCTCGCCAAGAATGCTAGGCCATCGACGCGCCTCCCTGTGGAAATGGAAGTGCCAAGTGTACTCCAAGCCGATTGCCCGGATGGAACGTGCTATCCCGATCAATCGGTTGACCAAGACGTTCGATTCCCGCGACTGAATCCGTTCAAGCAACCGGCGAAAAATCCACTCGACAATATAGTAACTGGCTGGTTTAGCGACTCGATTTCGTCCGGTATCTGGCTGGTGTTCTCGGTCATCGCCCTCGGATTCGTACTTTTCTTCTTCGTTTTGCTTGTGGGTGCAATGCTAATTGTGCGCATGCTTTGGAGATAGTCTGGTCTCCTCACCCTCCTCCTCAAACCATTTAGGTAAATGCCATGGGAACCAGTTTCATGAGCGCTCTGTTTGTGGGAATCACCGTATTGGTCGTATTGATGATTCTCTTGTTGGTTCTGTTGTTTGTCGGAGTCGGCGCGTACCGATTGACTGCGACAAGAAAAGAGCTTTCGACAATCGACTTATCCGATGGGCTCGATGAATCGGAGATTCAAATTATTCGCAATGCACTATTGAAGAAGCAGACGGCGGACAAGGAAGCCGCAGTTAAAGCCAAGGTTGCCGAAGTCGTCAAGTCGTAGAGGGTGTTGCAAATGACAAATGTGCTCGAGAAAGGCAGCCAATGGCTGAGCGATCAGATCGACCAGTACGCAGCTTCTAGCGTGCTGTATCGTCGTGGTTCGCTGACGGTCCCAGTTCAAGCGGGCAAGGGACGAACGACGTTCGAGCTAACGGATACGAGCGGAATTCTTATTTCTATCGAGTCGAGGGACTTTTTGATTTCGGCTGCCAACCTTTTGCTTGACGATTTCCCAGCCCTGCCGGAAGTCGGAGATCGTATTATTGAATCAATCGGCGGAGCATTGCACGCATTCGAGGTTAGTAATTTCGGGGCCGAGCAACCGTATCGATTCTGCGATCCGTTCCGACACAAGCTGCGAATTCACACACGCTATATCGGAGTGATTGTCAGCTTATGAGCGCTCCCGTGATTCCAGGCGTGCCAACAGATGGTCTTAAACCAGCGGATTTGCTGTGGGCGAGCATCCTCAGCAAGCCTCTGCTTTTTCCACCGAGTCCGCATTCCCATGGTAGTGCCGATCTACCTGTAACCGTAGCTCGCACCGATCTGTCGAACACGTTTACTCAGAACCAGCTTTTTCATGGTAACGCAGAAGTAGCCGGATTGCTAAGTGTCAAAGGCACAGACTACACCACCAGAGCAACTATTAACGGCAACACTGGTGCTTTTGAAATCAATGCAGGCGATTACCAAGTCAAACTTCATGGAGACGCCAACGGTCCAATCCTCCAAAGTTTTGCATCAAAGCCCCTGCAAATCAATCCAGCCGGAAACGACACTGTATTCCCGTCTTGGTATTGGATTCGAGATTCCTACAATCGAATCATGTTTGCTGGGGGTTCATCTACTTATTTAGCTGGACAAGGTACTTACCCTGTTATTCACCGAAACGCTTCTGGGCAAGATGTGTTTCGAAACCAAGACAATGGAGACCAACTACTTCGTGGAAGTCTTGTTGTAAGCTCTGGCACCAGTGATCCTAGTGGTTCCACAGCAACTCCCGCAAAAGCTTTTGTAGATTTCCGAAGTGGGGGTTGGACTTATTCGGCTGGTAGAATTGAAGGAAGAACGTACGCTGCAAACCTCATTTATGGCGATCTGGTTCTGTCGGCCAATCCTTCCATATTGATTACAGACGGTAGTAACCTTTCAAACGACTTAGCGATTCGTGGAAATACTGGCAATGTTGAACTTAGCCGTGCTACTCGTCTCACCTTCCTAGGTCCAAATTCTGGTTATCGCACTGCAATTGAAAACAATTGGGACTCTGGTAGAGCTTTTGCGATTACGGCAGGTGGATACGATGTAATCAAATGCTCCTCAGATGTGTACAACTCGTTGACCATAGGACATTCGGGAACACAAAACGTAAACTTTCCAGGAGTTAGTACGACCTTTGCCGGTACTGGGGCGTTTAACGGGCTGATAGCCCATTCCATGTCTGGAGGTTCGATCTCTTCTCCATCTCGTTCTAGGCTGGATTTCTGGAGCGGTAACTACTCGTATCGTACTGGAGCGATCTATACCGAAAGCTACGCAAACGACAGTCTAGCCACAAATATGTTGTTGTGTGCTAACCCCAACCTTCTCAACCCACCTACGCCTAATATCACGATTGCAGGGGCAACGGGTAACGTAACGTTTTCAAACGGGGCAACGTTTTCCGGTACTGTAAGACTTCCAACCGGAACGTGGCACACGAGTACAGAGTCTACACCAAAACAACGGCTTTTCTTTAGCGTAGATGCAACCAGTTACTATCAGGGACATGGATCATTTCCACACATTTTTAGAAATGGTGCAGGTACTGATCGTTTAACCATCCGAGACAGCGGTACTACGCTTATAGACGGACCAATGTTTGTTGGTTCTGGGACTGGTAGCGATGGAAGACGACTGATATCCCCGAACTACGATGGGTCAGCCAATGGACATTTCGCATCTGGCTTAGTAGCTGAACGAGGATCTATAGCTATTGGGCTTGCCTGGGGCATGTATCAAGATAATACAACCAGTTGGTTGTCTGGATGGGACTATGGTGCTTTATCTAGAACTGCCTTGTTGAACGACTTCGCAGGATTACGGTACATAACTACAGACGCAACCACTGCTGCCCCAGGATCGGTACTACCTTCGCAACCAACAACAAAGTTTAGCGTATCACCAACAGGTGCACTTACGACTACTGGTCCTGCGGTGTTTGGCGGAACAATGGCCTGCCAGTATGGCATGACCATAACCGAACTCGGCACCTCCACAATGCAATGGTTGCTTTATAAGAATGCGGGCGTAGGACAACCACTGTATATCCGAGATATGGTCAACAGTCATAACCATGTGATCATCTACCCTGGAGCTACATCATACGCCTCCACTGTTGGTTTTGAATCCCATGTCGTTGTGAATCAAGGCTTACAAGTAGCTTCAAACGCTTCCCACATTGGTTTTGATGCGGGACCCAATAACTATCTTGGAGGAATCACGTACTTTAGACCGTCAATAGGCGGAGCTATTACTGCATCGATAGACGGAACGACAGGAATTGCTGCATTTGGAGGACAAGCCATAGCTGACAGTCTGGCAGTTACTACCTCAGCTAGGATAGGAGCAGGAGCACTCGGCGGATTGTTGTACTTCGGCAATGGAAGTAATTGGATCTTTCAGGACTCCAATAGTTTCCACATCGATAGCAATGGTGGAGGAGTTCAATTTCGCAATGCCTTAACGGCACTCCCATATTTTCGTGTTACCGCAGCAGGGCACGTAACTACCTGGGGAGCTATAGACTCAACGGGTAGCGTCAACTCGAATCGCTCACTCAGCCTGGGTAACGATAACCTTGGTGCAGAAACCATCACCTTTGTAGGAGTAATTCCCGCCTATCGTACGGTCATCGAAAACAACTGGAACTCGGATCGATCGTTTGCAATCACCAATGGTGGGTACGATGTCTTTAAGTGTTCCAATGGTGGCTACACTAGCATCACTATCGGAAGTGATATTACGCAAAGTACGATCATCAAGGGTAATCCTCAAGCAGTCGGATTCACTGCTATTGAACCCGGCAAAGGTGCAGCAGCAATAGCAGCAGGTGGGTTCTCCGGTACAGGATTCTTTGCTTGGTTTAAGCCTGGCGGTACTAGGCAAGGCTATGTTGGATTTGATTCTGGTGAAAACATCGGATTCGTCAATGAGCGAAGTGGTGGCATATTCACCTTCAATGCCGCAGTAGAGGTTGCTAGTCATGTGACTGCCGGTTTCCAATCCCTGTCTGCCGATCCAACGACCCTAGACCTCACCGCAGGTCAATCACGACTCGTGAAAAACACGACATCAGGTTTATTACGTTTGTGGGCCAATGATGGTGGAACCATGAAATCTGTGACCCTTACTTAACGCTAGGATAATCCATGCCAGAACTACGATCCGCTTTGCCATACGTCTCTCACTTGCGAGTTACCAAACGACCTACTCGTGATTGGGCTCCGAGTGGATACCAAAACAGAGATGGGCAAGACCTCTACCAGCAAGTAACTGATTTGCCAGGGATTGAGTGCGA
>NZ_JBIPLW010000072.1:0-7901 GCF_044369455.1 Flavobacterium sp.
CCCGAGCAGGTGGCGGGCGTGATGGACCATGCGCAGGACGACGTCCTGATCGTCGACGGCGCGCTGCTGCCGCAAGTCGCCGACGTACTGCCGTCCATCCGTTCTCTCCGGCATGTCATCGTGGTGGGCGATGCCACGGCGGCCACGCCGTCGGGACATTTCCGGACACATGGCTACGAGGCCCTGCTGTCGACGGGCGCGCCACGCTTCACGTGGCCCGAACTCGACGAGCGCGACGCCGCCGTCGTCTGCTACACCAGCGGCACGACCGGCGCGCCGAAGGGCGTCGTCTACAGCCACCGCTCGGTGTTCCTGCACACGCTGGCCACACTCGGCAAGGACACCTTCGGCATCTGCCAATCGGACCGCATACTGCTGCTCCCGTCGATGTTCCACGCCAATGCATGGGGACTGCCCTACTCCGCATGGTTCGCGGGTGCGGACCTGCTGCTGCCCGGTCCGCACCTGAAGTCGACGGACATCCGCAGGGCCATCGCGCAGGAGCGCCCCACCTTCACCGCGATGGTGCCGACCTTGATCAACGACCTGCTGGTCGCCGACGATGCGGCGCCCATCGACATGGGCTGCTTCCGGGTACTGGTATCCGGCGGTTCGGCGGTGTCGCCGGCCCTGATCCGCAAGGTCCGCGAGCGATGGGGCGTCCCGGTGCTGCAAGGCTGGGGGATGACCGAGACGAGCCCGATGTGCTGCCTCTCGATCCCGCCGCGCACGGCGTCCGTCGACGAGGAGGCCGAGTGGCGCGCCAAGAGCGGACGACCGGTGCCCGGCATGGAAGTGCGGATTGTCGGTGCCGATGACGCGCCGCTGCCCGAAGACGGGACGACGGTGGGGAACCTGCAGCTGCGCGGGCCTTGGGTGACCGCCGGTTACCACGACAACCCGTCACCGGAGAGCTTCTCGCCGGATGGTTGGCTGCGCACCGGCGATGTCGGCACCATCGATTCGCGCGGCTATGTGCAGATCACCGACCGGACGAAAGACGTCATCAAGTCCGGAGGCGAATGGGTGTCGTCCGTGGAGCTCGAGAACAAGCTGGCGGGGTACCCCGGCGTGATCGAGGTCGGCGTGATCGGCATCCCCGACCCGCGCTGGGAGGAGCGCCCTTTGGTGTTCCTCGTCTGCGATCCCCGGCAGCCGCCGGTCTCGCCGCAGGCGGTACGCGACCATCTGGCACCTTCAGTGGCGCGGATCGCCGTCCCCGAGAACTTCGCGTTCCTGCCGGCACTGCCGAAGACGAGCGTGGGGAAGATCGACAAAGTCGCCCTGCGCCGGCTGTTCGCAGACGGCAAGGTCGAGGTGGTCCGCGCGAAGTGACCCTAACGGGGCTTCAGGGCCTCGTATGCCTGCTCCGCGCTCAAGCCGAGCTCCCGCAGGATGTCGGCGGTGTCCGCATCGGCGGACTTTGGCGGGACCGGAGCGGACGAGTGCGAGCGGCTGAAGCGCGGCACCGGCGCGTTCTGCAGCACGCCGCCGACCTCGATGAACGCCTGTCGCGCGACGTTGTGCGGATGACGGGGCGCCTCCTCCATCGACAGCACGGGTGCGACGCAGGCATCGGAGGATGCGAACAGCGACTCGAGTTCGGCGCGCGTATGCCGTTTCACCGCGACAGCGAGCTTCTCGCGCAGGCCTGGCCAGACCTGTCCCACCAGTTCCTCATAGGGCCTGGACTCGAAGCCGACGCCGGCGGCGAACTCCGCGGCATCGAGACCCAGCTTCTCGAGCAACATGCGGTGGAACTGGGGTTCGATGGCACCGACGGCGACCCACTTGCCATCGCGGGTCTCGTAGGTGTCGTAGAAATGGGCTGCGCCCGACAGAAAATTCGCCGCCGGCCGGTCCAGCCAGTGACCTTGGTTGCGCAGGCCGATCAACGGCGCCATGAAAGAGATGACGCTGTCGATCATCGCAGTGTCGACCACCTGGCCCTTGCCGCTGCGTGCACGTTCGAAGAGCGCACAGACGATGCCGAAAGCCACCATCAAGCCGCCTCCGCCATAGTCGCCGATGACGTTCAGCGGCGGCACGGGCTTGCCGTGGCGGTCACCGATCTGATGAAGCAAGCCGGTCAACGCGATGTAGTTGATGTCGTGCCCGGCGGCCCGTGCCAGCGGCCCCTCCTGACCCCAACCGGTGATGCGGGCGTAGATCAACCGGGAGTTCCGCCGGGTGCAGACATCGGGCCCGACGCCCAAGCGCTCCGCCACGCCGGGCCGGAACCCTTCCAGCAGCACATCGCTGCGCTCGACCAGTCGTAGCACGACCTCGATCGCGGCGGGGTTCTTCAGATCGAGCACCATCGTGCGGCGGTTGCGCAAGGTCGGATCGGCCGGGTGGGGTGCCCCCGCTCCCGGTCGCTCGATGCGGATCACCTCCGCTCCGAGATCGCCGAGCAGCATCCCGGCGTAGGGTCCCGGACCGATGCCCGCCAGTTCGATGACCCGTAGACCTACGAGCGGTCCGCGGACGGGCGGCGGCGCGGCCGCCGGCGCCGGCTCCGGCTCCGCGCCGAGCAGATACGAGGGTTCGTCCTCCGCCCGGTCACTCGGCGTCACGGAACCGCGCTCCCTTCTTCGCCATGTCGAGCAGCAGCTCGCAGGGCTCGTATCGCGGACCGGTGACGGCCGCGAAACGCTTGCAGGTCTCGACGAACCGTCCGACCCCGACCATGTCCACGTAAGAGAGCGCGCCGCCGGTGTACGCGGGATATCCCCAGCCGAGGATCGAACCGAGGTCGCCGTCGACCGGATGGGTCAGCACGCCCTCCTGAAGACAGCGCGCCGTCTCCAGCGACTGGATGCACAGCAGACGCTGCTTCACCTCATCGAGGACGGGCTGCACCCTCGCGACCGGGTACTCGGTCGCAAGCCCGGGCCACAGATGTTTCTTGCCGGAGGCGGGGTACTCGTAGAACCCCGCCCCTGCCTTGCGGCCCGTGCGCTTCAGGTCCTCGACGAAACGGCGCAGGACGTCCCAACTGACGGGGTACACGAAGTCCTCACCGAGGTCCTCGCGTGACTGCTTCACCACGTCGTACTGCAGCTCGAGCGAGACCTCATCCATCACGGCGAGCGGCCCAACCGGCATCCCGGCGAACCGGCCAGCATTCTCGATCAACGCGGGGTGGACACCCTCCTTCAGCAGCATCTGTCCTTCATAGCAATAGGTGCCGAACACACGGCTCGTGAAGAAGCCCCGGCTGTCGTTGACCACGATCGGCGTCTTTCCGAGCCGACGCGCGAGGTCCAAGGTCCAAGCCAAGGTGGTCTCGTCCGTGGTCCGGCTGCGGATGATCTCGACCAGCGGCATGCGCTCGACCGGCGAGAAGAAATGCATGCCGATGAACCGGTGGGGACGCGACGATGCGGCCGCGAGACCCGTGACCGGAAGGGTGGAGGTATTGGTCGCGAACACTGCGTCCCGGTCGATGACGGCCTCCGAGCGCGCGAGCGCCTCGGCCTTCACGGCGCGGTTCTCGAACACCGCCTCGATGACGAACTCGCTGCCGGCCAGATCGGCGTAGTCCGCTGTCGGCTTCACCCGGGCCAAGGTATCGGTCGCCGCTGCGGCATCCAGCTTCCCCGCCGCCTGGGCCTTTTGGAGCTGGCGCTCGGCGTAGTTCACCGCGCGCTGTGCGAGCTCCGGCGTCCGGTCGAGCACGGCTACCGAGCAGCCCGCGCGCGCGAGCACGTGAGCCAGTCCCGCGCCCATCATGCCAGCGCCCAGGACGGCCACCTTCGTGACCGGCTTCTGGCCGATCCCCGCAGGGCGTCGGCCCAGCTTGTCCGCCTTGCCCTTGTTGATGAACATCGTTCGGATCAAGTTCCGCGCCTCAGGCTTGGAGGCGAGCAGCGCGAACTGCTGGTGCTCGATGTCCAGGCCGCGGTCGAGCGGCAACTGCGAGCCCTCGTAGACGCAGGACAGTATGGCGACCGGAGCCGGGTAGTTGCGCAGTGTCCGGCGCGTGGCCTCCGGCACCGCGCCCATGAAGAACTGGGTGACGTCGCCCCTCAAAGGCGACTGGGCGCCACCGGATCGCCCCGCGTCCTTGCGGTCCCAAGGCTGCGTGGCGCTGGCGGTCGACATCAGCCACGCGCGCGCCCGGCCGACGACCTCACCCATGGGCGCCAGTTCATGGACGATGCCGAGACGCAGCGCTTCGGCCGGCGTGACCGGTTCTCCGTCGACCATCATCTTCACCGCGGCTTCGACGCCGATCAGCCGCGGCAGGCGCTGCGTGCCGCCCGCGCCCGGCAACAAGCCGACCTTGACCTCCGGGAGCCCCACCTTGGCGGCGTCGTGGTCGGCGAGCACGCGGTGATGACAGGCCAGCGCGAGTTCGAGGCCGCCGCCCAACGCCATGCCGTTGATGGCGGCCGCCACCGGCTTGCCGCAAGTCTCGAGCTTGCGCAGCACCCGCGAGAGCCCGCCCGTGGCCGCATACAGAGACGCCGCATCCTTCGTCGACTCGAGCTGGACCAGCAAGGTCTTGAGGTTCCAGCCCGCGGCGAAGGCCGTCGCCTTGCCCGAGGTGACGAGGACGCCCCGCACGTCGTCACGGCCGGCGAACAGGTCGATGGCCGCGTCGAGCTCGCGGACGAACTCGTCGGACAGCGGGTTCAAGGGCCCCTGGGGCACATCGAGCGTCACGACGGCCACGCCGTCCGAGCCCGTCTCAACGGTGATGTTGTTGCTCATCGTGTTCCTTCAGACCCGCTCGATCACGGTGGCCGTACCCATGCCCGCACCCACGCACAGCGTGACGAGGGCTGTGCGCAGGTCGCGCCGCTCGAGCTCATCCAGCACGGTGCCAAGGATCATCGCGCCGGTCGCGCCGAGCGGATGTCCCATCGCGATCGCCCCGCCGTTGACGTTCACGCGGTCCGACGGCAGGTCGAAGTGGCGGATGAACCGCAAGGCCACCGCCGCGAAAGCCTCGTTGATCTCGAAAAGGTCGATGTCGCCGATCTTCATGCCGGCCCTGGCGAGGAGCTTCTCGGTCACCAGGGCCGGGCCGGTCAGCATGATGGCGGGCTCGCTGCCGATGGAGGTGAACGCGCGGATGCGCGCCCGCGGCTTCAGGCCGGACATGGACGCGAACTCGGCGCCACCGACCAGCACGGCGGCGGCGCCATCGACGATGCCGCTCGAGTTGCCGGCGGTATGGAGGTGATGGATGGACTCCACATGGGGATAGCGCAGTTGCGCGACGACGTCGAAGCCGAGCTTCTCGCCGGGGGCGGCGAAGGCGGGCTTCAGCTTGCCCAACGACTCGACCGTGGTGTCCGCGCGGATATGCTCGTCACGCGCCAACACGACCTCCCCCACGCTGTTGCGGACGGGGATGACCGACCTCGCGAAGCGGCCCTCGTCCCAGGCCCGCGCCGCGCGGCGCTGGCTCTCCACCGCGAAACCGTCGAGGCGCTCACGGTCGTAACCGTCCAGCGTGGCGATCAAATCGGCACCGATGCCCTGCGGCACGTAGTGGACGGGATAGGCCACCGCCGGATCGCAGTACCAGGCCCCGCCGTCGGAGCCCATCGCGACGCGCGACATGGACTCGACGCCACCGCCGATGGCGCAGACCGATTGCCCGCTCATGACCTGCGCGGCGGCGATGTTGACCGCCTCGAGACCCGAGGCGCAGAAGCGGTTGACCTGTTGCCCCGCGACGCCCTCATCGTAGCCGGCGACCAGCGTCGCCACGCGGGCGATGTTCGCCCCCTGCTCGGCGACGGGCGAGACGCAACCGAGCACGACGTCGTCGACCAGCCGCGTGTCGAAGCCGTTGCGGTCCCGGAGGCCGGCGAGCACCTGTGCCATCAGGCTCATCGGCGTGATCGGGTGCAACGCACCGTCCGGCTTGCCGCGTCCACGCGGGGTGCGAAGATGGTCGAAGATGAATGCGTCAGGCATGGTCGTGCAGTATCGCCTCAATCAGGCAGTTCGAAGACATAGATCGCGTTGCCGCCCGAAGGCTGGTAGATGTCAGGCGCCTCACGGGCCGTCATCAGCTTGAACACACCCATGCCGGTCGGCACGGCGATGTACTGCTTGCCGGCGACCGAATAGGCGATCGGGTAGCCGTGCAGCGGAGCGCCGAGCCGGGTCTGCCAAAGCACCTTGCCTGTTTCCGTATCGAACGCCTTGAAGTAGCGGTCGAGGTCACCTACGAATGTCAGCCCGCCGCCCGTGGTCAGCACGCCGGTCATGAACATCGCGCGTTGGGTGTGCGACCACCTGACGGACATGTCGCGCAGATCGATGGAGGTCAGGCGGCCAAGCATGCCGTCAGCGCCCGGCATCGGCAGCATCGTCGACTCACCGCCATATCCGCCGCCGCCCTCGGCGAACTCCACCTTGCGACCGGTGAACTCCATGCAGGTCTGGTGCAACGGCACGATCAGCGCCTTGGAACGGGGATCGAACGCGCTCGCCTGCCAGTTGTGCCCGCCATAGATGCTAGGACAAGCCCTCACGGTATCGCCGATCCTTGCGGCGGCGATGTCGTCGCGGTACTGAAGGCGACCGGTCTTCCGGTCGATCGGCCTCTTGAAGATGTCCTGCGGCAGCATCTCGACGAAGTCCACGAACTTGCCGGTGCGGCGGTCCAGCTTCCACAGGATGCCGTCCTTGCCGACGGTCACCACGTACTGCCGGCCCGCGACGTCTGCCAACACGCGCTCGAAACCCGTCTCCATGTCCAGCGTCTCGCCCGGCATGTGTTGGAAGAACCAGCGCAGCTTGCCGGTCTTGGGCTCGAGCGCGAGCGTGGAGTTGGTATAGAGGGCCTCGGAACGCACCGTCATGCCCCGGCTCGCCGCCACCCAGGGCTTGGCCTGCGAAGTGCCGAGGAAGACGAGACCCAGTGCCGGGTCGTAGGAGCCGGCGATCCAGTTGTCGCCGCCGCCGCGCAAGGCCGGCGGCACCCCACCCCAACTCGCGTCGTTGGGATCGCCCGGCAAGGCGATGGTGGAGGTGCGCCAAAGTTCGCGGCCGGTGTCCGGATCATGTCCGGTGATGAAGCAGCCGCCCTTCTTGAAGCGCTCGCAACCGTTGATGCCGCTGACCACGACGCCATCGGCGATGATCGGACCCGCCGAGTGCGTGTACCCCTCGGAGTAGTCCGCCTTGGTGGTGCGCCAGAGGAGCTTGCCGGTCCGGGCGTCGAGGGCGATCAATGCGGCGTCGTAGGTGGCGACGAACACCCGGTCCTTGTAGAGGGCGATGTTCCGCGTCGGTCCCCCGAGCGTCTTCGACTCGGGCGGATGCGGGTAGGCGTACTCCCAGATGAGCGAGCCCGTCGCCGCATCGAGGGCCTGGATGACGTTCCCAGGATGCGTGAGGAACATGATCCCGTCGTGCACCAAGGGCGTCACCTGGTTGCTGCCCTCCCGCATCGTCAGGGTCCACGCGAGCCGCAGCCCGCGGACGTTGCCGAGGTCTATCTGCGCAAGGGGCGAGAAGCCCTGACCGTCCTGCGTCCGACGCCAGTTCAACCAGGCGGAGGCCGGCGGATCGCGCAGCATCGTGTCGGTGACCGGAGACAAGGGCGGCGTGGACCGGTTGGTCCAGCGCCCTGCCCTCTCCGCGGCCTCCATCACTCCGCTCGCCCCTTCCCAGGACCGCGCGCCCGACTCCGCCCCTGCTCCAACGGGGGTTGCGGCCTCCGAGGACCGTGCGGCAACCGGCGGCGCCCCATCCGGAGCGCCGATCGGATCCGACCGGTCCGCCGTCAATTCGCGCGCGCCCGCCGCAAAGCCGTTGACCCGCAAGAGATAGGCGGTCATATCGGTAAAGACCGATTCCCCCGCGCTGGCAGGCACTGTGGTCGACATCGAGGTGCGGATGTAGCGACGCAGGTCGCCCACCGGTTGTCC
>NZ_JBIPLW010000042.1:0-7892 GCF_044369455.1 Flavobacterium sp.
AGGTCCGCGACCGCCGGCAAATGTGTCTCCCATACCGCCAGCGGTGCTAAATTCGAAACGGAGCCGCACTTCACGACTACCCGCGAGTTGGCCGATATCGACACGTGCTTGACGCCATGCAACACCGGGGGCTGTTTGTCCAGCGGTAAGATCATTGTCGATCGCACGCTCTACTGGGGCCTCCTGTGTTGAACTATTGTTCGTTACCAACAATCTCCAAACGCCATCGTCTCCTTGTCCATAGACTCGGAACGAATCACGGATCGGGTTGGTCAGCGAAGAATTCGCATCTTCGGTGCTCAAGAAATAATTGAAGTACAACGTAGGCTTGTCAGCAGAAGACATACCGGCCAACGAGAATGGTTGACTCTCGAGCACGCCTGCCGCACCGCCTGGGAAGTTGTAGGTGTTTGCCAAAGGTGTACCCAAGGCGCGAGGCTGAGCCAGGGGATTCGAGAAGTTATCGAAGTTTACGTTGTTATTGGCAAATCGGTTCTCAAAACCAAAGTACCAACTCAACCCGCCG
This sequence comes from Flavobacterium sp., assembly GCF_044369455.1. Classification (GTDB taxonomy): domain Bacteria; phylum Bacteroidota; class Bacteroidia; order Flavobacteriales; family Flavobacteriaceae; genus Flavobacterium. The sequence continues at coordinate 527 of NZ_JBIPLW010000042.1, forward strand.
TTGGTCGAGACATCAGTTCGATCCGTTGGGGCATTTAGATTATGGCCTGCATCGTTCCCTCGCCGAGCAGATTGGTGCCACAAATTGTAATCCAGGTTCGAGAACGCAAGGCCTGAAAGCGAGACCAGACCAGTGGATACTTGCGATTCACCGTTGGCAAATACCCCCTGTGGGACCCCATTCGTATCGAACGCATGAATATTCCCGAATACGTCTGTACCAAAGAGAATATCTTCATACTGTCCACCACCAACGTGACGTGGTCCCGCAGACAAGCCCGTGAATCGGATACCTGTTAGATTGTATGACGAGGAAACGTAATCGGCGATATTGCCAGCGAAGTTCGATGTCAATCTATTTGAGGAAACGCGATATAGTCCCCCTTGGTCGCTTACCGCGAAGAGATCACCGTTCACTTGTGCAATCCCAGTGACAGCTCCTCCGGGAGCAATGCCAACGCGTCGAGCACTGCCGGTTGCGGCCGTTACTTGTGCGTTAACCAATTGCACTTCATTGTTGACTGCTACTGCCGATAGACCTGCAAACCCAGCGGAGTTTAGAGCTTGTGCTAAGCGTAGTGCCATCGTCTCGGCAGTGTCTTCAGCCAAGAAATCCACCGCGATTCGTCCGCTACCAACATTGCCAGTCGAACCAAGATCTTGTGCAACTCCTCGAGTGCTCAAGATGTTGAAAGAGCCGGTTACTGCCCCGCTGAAATTAACGCGATTGCCATCGAATCCAACTTGGATCGTTGAAGGAACCGCTTGTTTCAGGGATGCAACAAACTGTGCGTTTGTCATCGTTGGGCTGTAGAATACTGTCGTTACTCCAGGTATGACACCTGGCGAAGCATTCGTCGTGATCTGATAGGTAACGCCATCGATCACAAACTGATCCCCGTCCAAAAGTACCCGTGATGGGAAATTGACAGGATCGAGCTGCAACCGTAATTCCGGTCCTGCATTGAACTCAAACGTTACGTTGGTGCTCGGCAAAACGCGAATCGAAACCGTATCACCGTCATTTACCAAATTCTGCGTTGTAGATCGAACTTGGGTAGCCTCTGTTAACGCAACTCGAGTGGATACCGTAAGACCGGGCAATGGCGAGGTTTGAATGAAACCACGCTCTGTGACCGAAGTTCCAGCACCTAGAATTATGTCCGGTGGGTTTGGATTACCCGCTGTAACGATGTTGAATGCATTGTCATTGTTTGGCGTTGGACCACTATCGCCGGCACCGGTTCCCGCATTGAATCGATACAAGATATTCTGTTCATAACGCACCCCAGGACTTGCTGGCGCAAGAGGTCGGTTCGCTATCGCGAATCCAATTTCCGTGCCACCTAAATTCGCATACGTCAGGGCATTGAAGATAAGCCCTTCGTTTTGGTCTGCCAGTTGACCGTCCGCCGGGTTCAACTGTCGAGTCGTCACACCAAAGTTGCCGTCGACCTGTGCTGTCCCAGTACCTGGATCGATCAAAATGTAGTTGGCATTCGCGTCGTTTCTGACGTTGTTCACTCGGCCGCTGAACGCTCGGATATCCCCGTTGGGACGTATCGCGAAGTCATTGATTTCTGCCAATACCGTCGCTCCAACGAAATTGGAAAGCTGGCCAGTCATTGAGTTTGCAAGAAATATTTGAGAAGCTCCGTTCGCAAGATCCTGCAGCAAATACAACGGCACATCACCAAGTACATACTCAACCCGAGACGATTCTGGGAGGAATTGCGGAACAATCGGACCTTGTGCAGATGCACCAAGTCGACCATCTACACGGTCTTCGACGATGTAGCGACCGCTATTGACAGGTTGCAATCGTACGCCGCTGTCGTTGTTACCTGTTGTACTAAGACGATTGGCCAGCACCGTTGGAATCTGAGATCGACTAGTAACTGCGAGGAAATAACGACCCGCAGGAAGTTCAACCGAACCGATATACGGATCCAATGTACCTGTCGATCCGCGACTTAGGTCAGAATTGTCCGCCGATCGCAATGCGGTCGCTCGGTCGTCAAGGATATTGCTATCTTCACCAAGATGGATCAAGTTACCATTGGAATTGAATAGATACATCGACATATCAGCTCGACCGATTCCATCCGCATAATCGATGTCGAAAATCGTCGATAAATATTGAGCCAACGGCGACAACAGTTGTTGATAGCTGATGTCAAACGAAAACCAGTCTATGTCTGATGGAGACGAAAGGCTACCCGCGACAGAAATCGTACTACGATCCGTTTGAAGGAGGTTGCCTAGGTATTGCGCGGACGCAAACGTATTATTGTTGGTTGTCGCTGTTTCAACTTCTGCTGTTTCACCCACCAGCGGAGAGTGGCGTGGAACGCCAGAAAGCGTCACACCATTCGTAGCAAAACGAATGTCGGCGTGTGATATCACCGTTCCCGGGAATTCTTGCGCTTCGCCCAATCGCACTTGCAATTGGTACGAGCCTTTCGATTTCCCTAGACCTACCGATGCAGGATTGGACAATGCAGGAGTGCCTGCGGCTTGACCTGCCACTTGATTGCTGCTTCGAACGCGAATGTGATACAGGCTAGCGACCGACTCTTGGCCTGGCAGCACAACTCGCATACCCGCATCTTTCGGATTGGTCCCGTAGTCGTCCCGTGCATCGCCAGCCGCAGTTGTTGGTACTTGAATCAAAGAACTCTTGCGAAGAGGATTCGCAGAGTTGCCCGAAAGCGTTGTAAAGATCGGATTCGTGGTACGCTCTGTTTCCTCCAAGAAGGAATCGTCAGACAACGCCAAAATCGTTCCGTCTGCCGCAATCAATTCCACAACCGTGTCCAACCCAAAGGTCGTTCTATCAATGTCCAACCAAACTTCGGTTCGACCGTTTGCGGTGAAACTATAAACGTCGACGTCCGATGGTTTGTTGATCGTACCTTGGATCTCAAAACCTAAGCGAGCGTTTTCGTCACCACCTGTTGATTGTCGTGATAATTGCCCCAGATATTGTGCACTGCTAGGCGTATCATTAGCGGCAGGTGAACTTGCACGAGCGGACTCGCGTTCAGACACTGCGGCTACGTTGCGGTCATTAGAGTACGTTCGAGCAGTCAACCCAGTCCATGCACCTGCCGTCGCTACAGAACCAGTACCATCGTTGTTGGTATCAAAATTGGAGCGACCATCGATTCCGAATCCTGCACCGACCGTATCATCCGAGAGACTAGTCAATATCACTGGGAAATTTGGTTGCCCTAACACTTGCAGACTACCGCCGATTCGCGACGCATAGTCGAGTGGAGTACCGGTGGCTGTCAGCCCAACAGATCCAGCGGCTCCGCCGAATTTAACAACTAGACTTTCGGATGCACTACTCTTCAATCGTAGCCCGCCGAAGGTGTGCAAATTGTCAGAGGTGATTGAACTGGAGACGACATGCACGATGTCAGAATCGTCCCAGACACTTTGCGTTGTAATTGTCTGACCACGAACCAGCATACCATTGGTGGTGTTTCGTGAAAGCTGATTGCCCTTGACGAGCGGTCCTTGGTTCTCCAGAAACTCGCCCACGAGACCCAATTCGCCCGTCGATCGACCGCGATCGGTAACGTACTCATGGCTCAAAGAATTGACATCGATGTTAATCGCCGCGCCATCGTTATCGTAAATGCGGTTGTTGACGATAATCGGTTGCGACCCTCGAACGAAGATGGCTGCAGCGCCGTTAGTGCCTCGACCTGTTCTCGATGCCGATGTCGAGCTCTCAGTTCCCGACGCGCTTTGCTCAATTCTCGAATTCGTGAGCCGGAAGTCTGCTTGATGGACTTCAATCGGATTGAACGACGCGAAGCCCCCTTCGATTCGCGTGGAACCGCCAGCGAATGCCATTCGAATATTGTCTAAAGATCCAGAACTAGCGTGCCCAACGAACACTCCACCCCAGTCACCGCGATTCGGAGTTCGTGTCGCTCGCGTGTTCGAAGTGTCCGATGTTCCACCGACCCCGAAACGAGCATCGTTGATACTCGTCATCACAATCGGAAGTGAAGCGGTGCCCTCAGCGACCAGATGCCCACCATTACGGACTTCGATTCGAGAGCCTTGCGATTTGATAATCAACCCCGGGTCGACGATCAAGCTGCCGTCAAGCCTGGAGCGAACTTTTGATGTTAACTCTACCAGTGCAGAGCCGGTGACGTTTCCATTGTCAACAAAAGTCGTTGTAACGGCATTGATTTGCGCAACAAAGCGATAAGTTCCACCACCGGTTGCATCACTGCGATAAATGCGTCTGGCCACATAAGGCAATCCTGGACCGATAGGTGGCAGATTGTCGAGAGCAATAGATCCATTCGCCGCTACAGTCACCGAGGATGTTGGTAACGATGCTAAGCTTTCACTTCCTGCTGCATCGACATAAACAAGCTTGTAATTGTAGGTTCCAGCCGATAACGAACCACCTGTAGATGCAACTAAAGTCACGACTGTAGTCGGGGGAGCTGCAACATCAATAATGCCGCCTCCTGGACGTCCATCAACAATCAAGTTTTCACCGACCACGTGAACGATATCCAAATCGTCAAATCGCGCAGCGACCGTAATGGTCTCTGGATTTTCTGCTGCACCTGTTCGCGTGCGGATGAACAATCCGTTGACTGTATTGTTAACAATTCGATTGCCTCGAATGTCAGGTCCGACTCTGTCGTAGTCGGCGACAAACAAACCATTGCCTTGCGATCGAGGATCATTGAAGTTGTCTTCGCGGAAGCTGTTTGGTGTCGCGGACATCGCCGCATCGGCGCTTCGAGTAATCAAATTGTTCGCAATAGAAGGTCGCGAGTCGACGATGTGAATGGGAGTAATGACTTGCGAAACACCGTCCACAAAAACTTGGCCACCGCCGAACCGCAAATCGGAGTGGACGACCGTGTTCAAGAACAATCCATCGCGCTCGCGATCTGTTCTCGTTTCATCTCCGCCGTCAATTCTGTTGCGAAATTCGATCCCGCCCCAGTCCCCTGGTCCGGGTGCAGGAGGCGTTTTGTCAGGATTCACTCCGACACCCACGGTGTCGTTTATGGATGTGACGATCACTTTCGAATCAGGGATTCCAAGCAATTGAAGGGAACCACCGCTGCGATCCACGCTCACCGTGGAACTACCTGCGCTGATTCTCGCACGCCCCATCTTGATGATGGCGCCCGCATCGATCATCACCGTAACATTCTTGGGAACATCAAACGTTGAGCCGTCCGCCAAACTCTGTCCAAAACGATTGAAACCTATTTCGAAGGCTCGGTTTTGAGTATTCCCCAAAATTCGCACGACGACGTTGCGTGTCGCCAGCGGATCCGATTGGGAGATGGTAGCTGCCTCGGTTAATGCTCGACTGATGGTGTTGTACGGTGAAGCGAGCGTGCCCGAACCGCCATTGGCTGCCGTCTTGTCAACCCAAATCGTATAGGCAGAAGCATCTGCAACTCCAGGAACAGGAGTTGCCCGGTCAGGTCTCGTAGGTACGAACCAATAATTATGAACCCCACCAGGTCGACCATCCCCATCTCCATCCAACGGAGTCGGTAATCCATTGACGTCCACTAAGGATGCTGGAGCAGGTGGACGATAATCGATGCGAAGCTGATACTTGCCCTCTGATTTTCCACCTAAACCCGAGTCTTCGATCTCAGGATTGTAACTCGTGTTGCCTTTGGCACTAACGCCGACAATGTAGTCACCACCTTTGACAAACTCGAGTTGCACTCGAGGATCTTTGCTAAAGTAATCGTCATTCGCTGCAAGTTCCACCCAGCGAGGGGCCAAAGTTGTCCCCTCATTGCGATAGAGCCGTATCGCCGCGTCTAGCAAACTGGAATCTGCTTGCCTCTCAGCCACGATCTCCAGGTTGAGCTGCCCACCCACACTAGGCAGAGTGAAACGATATAGGTCGATGTCTCGACCTTCTGGTCGAAGAATATGCTGTCCGTGGACGATATCGTGATTGCCCGGGAAAACAGGTTCGGCATTAGTAGAAGTCGCCAACGGCAAATTGTTTTGAACCGTCGATTGCGGTAGTTCATCAGCGCTTCCCAAGCCCAGCAACACGCCAATACCACGCATGAAAGATCGGAACAATTCCGTTCCGAACAAATTATCATCCGCCGAGTTGAAATCTTGGATGTCAATAATTGCAGCAGAGATGGCTGGATTCGAAACCAATGGTCCGGCCGCGAAAGTCAAACCTCCAGCGCGGTTGGCCTCAATCGGAGTCAACGCAGTCAGCGGATTGATCGCCAGCATATCGCCTACGGCTACGGTGAAGCCTAACGAATCACTCTCGAGAAATCGTACTCCCAAATACTTTTCGTAGAGCGAGAAAATTTGGCGAACCAAATCCTTTTGAGGTTCAGTGATCGCGTTCAATTGAACGCTTTGATTCGCTGTCCCTAGTTCCGATGCGAAATTGTAACTGATCACCGCGATGCCATCGGCATCTGTTCGAGTCACGTGATGTTGATAACGACTGTCCCGGTTTCCAGCTTCATTGTTGGCACCAGGGAAATCTAATTCGTACGGTGTTTCGTTTAGAATTTGAGAATTCACGATAACCGACTTGGCACCGCTTCCGGCGGCCCAAGCGCCACCCAGATCGGCTGCACTCGTAAAGCGACTACCCGGATCCGTTGCCTGAGAAACTTCTGTCACGCCACCCGCAGTGGCCCCTTGATTGTTACCAATCCGCAAACGCAAAGCGGTAATCGGTAACGGATTACCTAAAGAATCCACCAAAGCGTCTAGATTACGGCTGAACGTTAATGTCGATCGATTCAGTACGGAATCGTAATTGACAGACACTGGTAAAAACACGACATCGTCTGTGCCGCGAAGCGTGTTACCCGTGTGCACCAATTGATAGTACTCAGGCTTCTGCGCCTCCACAGGATTCAAATCATCATCATTGAAGTAGACATGAATAACGTTGCGCAATTGGCTCAAAGTGCCATTCAAATTGCGAACGATCGGTTGAGGTACCACGGATTGAATGGTGGTACCAAGATCCAAATCGAACCGAACACTCTTGCTCACACCCGAATTGAATGCTTGTCCTGCAAGGTTTCGAAGCGCAAATGGTCCTGCGCCCAAGATATCGATAATGTAAAAATCGTCTGGCAGTGTCTCAGCAAATCGAATGACAACTTCGCGATTCGTGTCCCCAAAACCAATAAAGGATGGAGTAATCGCAACGTCGTCACCAGCCACCAAAGTCAATGGCGAGTAAGTAGTTGGATTGGCACCAATTCGAGTAAATAAAGAGCCACTAACCAAGCGAGCTCGTACTAGACCATTGGAATCTAAAGATAGGTTGATTGCATCGATCAATTCTCCCACGG
>NZ_JBIPLW010000086.1:0-5407 GCF_044369455.1 Flavobacterium sp.
TTCTGGCAAGCCTGTCGTGATGAGTTCCAGATCCCCGGTCCAATTGGCCAGCCTTTCGATCTTGATGCTAACATCAAACTCTTTGCTGGTCTTCGCATCGAGTAGATCGTTCGTGATGGATGGAGCAATGCCAGGTTCCAGTACATCGAGCTTGAACCAATAGGGACTCGCGTTGTTCCCACGTTTGTGGAAGTCATTGATGTTGGCCCAATATTCTCCTTCCTTCGGAACGACCCAACGAATATCCGGATCCCGATTGGTTCCAGCGTCGTCCTGAAAAGACTGCTGTTTTCCGTCTTTGTCGACAATGGTTAGGGTCGGATCCAGGTCGGAACCGATCGACTGCGACAACACACGGAGATGAAGAAGCTTTCCGTTGGCCGCAGGTAGTTTGAAGGAATGTGTTTGGGCTGCCGAGGGAAAAATCCCGAATTGAGGCTCGGACGTTGTGACGGCGGTCGCCTCCTGGATGGAAGTCGCTTGGACAGTTGGTATCGATGGTACTATCCAATGTTCGTCAACCACCGGTAGCGTGTCCAATTCCAATGGCCCGACGTTCCATCGAAGTCGATAAATGTACTCAGCGCCGCCGCGAAACGAAATGGTGCTATCGGGTTGTTCGGGAAAGCCAAAGACGCGAAGGTAGTATGGCCCATCTTTGGAGATTTTGTATTCGATCGCAGGATCAAGTCCGTAGTGATCTAGATTCTCGAGCAGGACGAACCCGCGACTATCGAGTAACTGCAGATGAGCGTCCAGTGGTGACTTCAGATATCGTGTTGCATCGACGATAGCGGAGATCGTTTCTCCTTGCTTTAGATCTAGGCGATAGTGATCGATATCGCCATTTTTTTCTAGCACACCAAAGACTTCTGCATCGGGGGCAACGCTTTCTTTGACTTGCGTGATTCGATCGTTCGGTTCCGATTCGCGAAAGGGTTTCTTGTTGGAGATGAGAAACGGTTTTGGGGGCGTAGCGCCGGCCTCGTTGTAGAATCGAACCCACGTGATGGCAGGCTTTGCATTGGCTCGGACAGTGACTTCGAATTCGCCCGCTTTTTCAAGGCATTTCCATTGCACGTCTTGGCTGCTGGACCAGATCGAAACCGGCCAACTTTTGAAGCTACCAACGCCCGTGACAGATTCGGTGCCACCCACTTTCGTACTTGGCGGAGTGAATCGCGTAATCTCTGGTTTCTCGGCGGAGAAACAACGGCCCGTTGAGAATGTGGAGACTAGTGTGCCGATGGACAGACAGGCCCATAAGAGTCCATGTGCGAATCGGAGTGCCGGCGGTAGGTGCGTATGCATAGGATGTGGGATAAGCTTCCAGCTTGTCAAATAGTAGTTAGAGATAGCTTCAGCTTGTCAAATAGTAGGTAGAGATAGCTTCCAGCTTGTCAAATCCTTGAAGTTATCTTCAGTCAAGGTCAGTCGCAAGCATCTGTTGTTGATAACCACTAAGCCGACGGGCGCTAGCCCCGGTTCCTAAACCACTGGGCCGTTGAACCCAAGCCACGGTGAACGGATGAATCGTGCAATATCTCGTTAGCCAACAATTCTTGGCCGGTGCTCGATTCCGTGTCAGGGCGGGAAGCCAGTGGCCGAAAAAAAAGGAACGCGATTGCGTTCCTTTTCTCGAAAGCTTTTGTTGAGCTAGGGAAGCTCGGTCAAAATTAGTTGTCGATATTAACGACTTCACCACCGGATCGGCTACCTAGCGCTTGCCATGTTGCGAAGTCAACGGCATCCGATTGGAACTGAACAGAACCGTCAGCTCGCCCCATGACTACCCCGCCAGTATGATAACTGGACGCAGACATATGCTGTTGATACTGGTAACCGGCTAGAGTTGCGGTTGTTCCACAGTTATATCTCTGGGTCGTAGTAACTCCAGTTCTCCTATTCCAGTTTGGTGGAAGAGTGTGCGTGTACGTGGAGTTGTGAGGAACAAAATGGAAAAATTTCAACCCAGTTTCCCTGGCTGCATTTCCAGTAGCCCCACCGGGCATACATTGAGCTATGGTTCGTCCATCCACAAGCTGCAATGCTGTAGTGTATGCGGTAGTGATCAGGGGTGCACTAGTATGATCGTTAGTCGTTGCATTTGTGCTGCGCATTACTTCAGCAAACAAGGCGGTGTTACTAGTACCGTCTGAAATTTCCCCCATCGTTGGGCCACGCATGACTGCATTAGCCGGACGAGCCTTCGCGAAGATTCCATCGATAGGTGTCCCCCCAAACAGGTTTGCCCCTCCCATGCATCCGTGATAATTCAGACGGCCCCAATTATTGATGCGAACATTTGAAGATTCCGAAGGACAAAGAAAACTAGGAACTTCCGTAACTTGAGCCCTACCGTTTGGTGTCGGATCAGTTGGCGTTGCTACCCAATTCGGAACGGAAATGTGAATCTTCACATTCGTTTGAACGTTGTAGTCGAGGTTGAACAGATTGAACGCTGCATTCTGCTCGAAATATGGCAACAATGCGATTTGCAAACTCGCTTCTGACGATGTTGCTAAATTGGGGCTTTGAAAAACTTTGGTATGCAATGCGGCAGGGAAGTACTTTAGCGCACTTTCGTGGTTATGTGCTGCAAGCCCGAATTGCTTCAAATTGTTGGAACATTGCATTCTTCGAGCAGCCTCCCGCGCAGCCTGAACTGCTGGTAAAAGCAATCCAACCAGGATCCCTATAATAGCAATGACAACCAGGAGTTCCACCAGCGTAAAGCCTTTAACACGCAACCTCATTTTCTACCTCTTTGTAAACGAGCAACCATCATTTGTAAACGAGCAACCATCATCCGAGGGTACTACAAACTGCCACCGATGGCCATTATAGTGACCTTCGCAAGGTGGAATCTACTTTCAATATTATAGTGGTACGGTCTACGAACATCCAAACCTTTTCGAAAAATAATTCTGGCAAAAGTTGCATTCCACGTAAAACCTGTTTATTGTGGATCCAAGATCCCTTTTCAATCTGCACTAGAAGAGACACCGCAATGAATCGAAAGTTCCGGAAGATAGTTTATGCAACGTTGGCATGTTTCGCATTCTCAGGATCGTCCATGGCACAAAGTTGGCAGGGCGACAGCGAGACTAACGCTTTTTTGGGGTTAGGGTACTACTGGAGCGATCCCTTAAACTGGAACAATGGACTCCCTGCTAACACCAACGCAGTTACGTTCGGTATCCCTGTCAACAATCCAGCCGGCCTCAATATTCTCATAGGAAACGGAAACGAAGTAGCAAACTCAATAACGTTTAATGCCGCAGTGAATTATGCGTTTACAAACGGAAATACCAATAACGGCATAACGATAGGCAATGGAGCAGCCAACTCGAACCCTTTCATTACCAATTCCTCTACCGGTAGTCACACGATCAATGTTCCAATGACGTTTCTTTCCACAGCTGGAGGAACTCGGACAATAACCAATTCGTCGACCGGTAGCATTACCTTTGGAGCGACAAATCCTGCGAATAGCATCGTCACAAACAACGGTACGAGCGTGCTAAACGTCGTCAACAGTGGTTCGGGGGCGACTACGTTTCAGGGAGCAGTCATCACCCCTAGCGGGTTGACTGTGAACGGCTCCAATGGCAATGTGTTTTTCAACGGAGCAGTAACAGCGAATTCGATAAACATTCTTGGGGATGGAGCAAAAAGCTTTGTAGTGGCCAACACAGGCGCGATCTCGAACTCAGGAGCAGGGCAAGTCGATGTAACGGGAACGCTTACCAACAGTGCTGCAGCCCCTTTATTAATCACCAAATCTAGCACAGGTGCAATTGGCTTCACGGGAGTCGTTAACTCGGCAAGTGGTTTAACTGTCGACAATCAAAACACCACTGGTGGTGTCTCCTTCACTAATACGGTGACAGCGAATTCCATCATCAATACTGGCGTGGGTGCCAAGAGCTTCGCTGCTGCGAACACCAGTTCCATCTCGAACTCGGGAACAGGCCAAGTGGATGTAACCGGAACGGTCACCAATGGCACGGCAAATCCTTTGCTTGTCACCAAATCGAACACAGGCGCGATGAACTTCACAGGAGCTATCAACTCCACCAATGGTTTGGCTGTGGATAATCAAAACGCTACGGGTGGTGTTTCCTTCACCAATACAGTAACAGCCAACACCATCACGAACACCGGGGTTGGAGCCAAGAGTTATGTTGCTGCAAACACCAGTTCGATCTCGAACTCGGGTACAGGAAGTGTCGACGTGACTGGAACGGTTACCAATGGTACAGCAAACCCCTTGACCATCACCAAGGCTAACACCGGCGTGATGAGCTTTACTGGAGCCGTAAACTCGACAAGCGGTGTTGTGGTAGATAATCAAAACGCGACTGGCGAAGTTTCCTTCACCAACACGGTGAGTGCGAACTCCGTCACAAATTCGGGTGTTGGAGCGATCAACTACGCAGGGATTACGTCGACAGCTGGCACAATATCAAACTCTGGATCGGGGCTAGTTACAGTAGGCGGAACGGTCACCAATACTGGTACTCTGACCGTCAACAAGTCATCCACCGGAGCTGTGGCATTCAATGGACCTGTCAACTCGGCAACCGGTCTAGCTGTTAGTAATTCGGACGCAACAGGAGCGGTTTCTTTCGGCGGTACCGTGACCTCCAATTCGGTCACGAATTCGGGTGCTGGAGCGATCAACTACGCAGGGATTACCTCGACAGCTGGCACGATATCCAACTCTGGAACCGGGCTAGTCACGGTAGGCGGACCGGTCAACAACACTGGAGCATTGACGGTCAACAAGTCTAGTTCTGGAGCGATGGTCTTTACGGGCGGGATCAACTCCGCGAACGGCGTTTCGGTAACCAATTCGAATGCGACTGGCTTAGTTGAGTTCAACTCGAGCGTCACTGCCAACACTGTGACCGTGGGTGCAGGCAATGGTACAGTCCGGCTTGGAAGCGTTGCAGGAAATTCATTCAGCGGTGCGGTCACATCGGCTGGAAACATCGATGGGGTTGGGTCGATTGGTGGGTTGCTGACGGTGCAAAACGGAGGTAGTTATGCTCCGGGTGTTGCTGGAATCGGAACTCAGCAAGTAAACGGTTTGGCAATGAACACTGGGTCGACCTTTGTTTGGCAACTCAACGGAACGGTTCCCGGTTTCGATACCGTCACCGGGTTGACTAGTCTGTCCATCGGTAGCGGTGTAACATCCAGACTCGACATCAACGGCTTCGATAGCTCTTTCTGGAATCAGAATCGTAACTGGGATGTCTTCACTGGAACATTCAATAATGGTGGATCGGTGTTCGATACGATTTCCCTAGTTGGAGACAGTGCACCAAACGCTTCCCTTGGTTCGTTCGCTTGGGATTCCTCCAGTGCAAACGTAGTTAGACTAAACTTCACAGCGGTT
>NZ_JBIPLW010000004.1:0-232614 GCF_044369455.1 Flavobacterium sp.
TTCATCAGGCGTGAAATTTTCTTAATCGATTGGCAAAATATTCGCCTAGCAAATTGACGAAAAGCGTAATTATGAAAAGCAAAGCTGCAATAGCGAATAAGGCAAAATAATGCGTAGTTTGGTATGGCACTTCTCCCATTTCAATAGCAATGGTTGCGGTAATTGTTCTAACTGAATCTAAGAATCCTTTTGGAATAGCAGCAGCATTTCCTGTTGCCATCAACACCGTCATTGTTTCTCCCAACGCCCTTCCCAGACCTAACATAACTGCTGCTATTAACCCCGGTAATGCTGCAGGTAGCAATACTTTAAAAAGCGTTTCCCATTTGTTTGCGCCCAATGCCAAGGAAGCTTCTCTGTGTGATTTAGGTACAGCATTAATGGCATCTTCACTAATAGTAACAATGGTTGGTAAAGCCATTATTGCTAATAAAATAGAACCATTTAAAGCATTTAATCCATTTTGAATACCAAATATATGCGCCAAACCTGGTCCCACTAAAACGATTCCCAAAAAACCAATTGCCACAGAAGGTATAGCCGCAAGCATTTCTATAATTGGTTTTAAGAACATTTGTAGTTTTCTAGGAGCTAATTCAGATAAATAAGCTGCCGTTAAAATACCTAACGGAACTGCAATTAGCATAGAACCTACTGCTACCAAAAATGTACTAACCAATAAAGGCAGTATACTGTAATGTGTTTCTGGATCCCACTGCGAGCCCGTAAAAAAATCTATTGGAGAAATTTTTAAAAAGAATAAAATACTATTAGAAAAAAGCATTATGAAAATACCTGCTAACAAAGCAATTGTTACCAATCCTGTGCCTTTAAAAATAATTTTAAACAAGCTGTCTAGTAGTTCTCTCTTTTTAGTGTTCATTTTTATTTATTCACTGGATAATAGCCCGAATCTTTTATAATTTTCGCCCCTATTGTCGATTTTTCAAAATCAAGAAAGGGCTTAATTTTTTTGTAATCATTTTTTTTGAAATATTGAAATAAGGGACGTTGAAAAAAATAGCTACCCGAAGCAATTGCCTCAGCATTAAGTGGGGAAACGGCATTAGACTTGCCTGTGTAAATTGACAAAACTTTTATACCGGTTGTGTTCCCTTTCAAAACATATCCAGCACTTACATAACCAATACCTGAAGCATCCGCTTTAATCGCTTCAATTATCTGGGCATTCCCATTCATTTGTTTGGCATAAGGTGAGAAATGGATATTTAAGATACTCTTCACATAGTCGTGTGTTCCTGAGTTGCTTTGCCTTCCGTAAATAGTTATTGGTTTACTATTTTGCCTTAAAGAAGTCCAATTAGTATATTTTCCACTTAAAATTTTAGCAATATCATTGGTACTAAGTGAATCAATGGTTAGTTGATCCGACACTACAAAGGCAATGGCATCTTGAGCAAAAACAAAAGATTCAATCTCAGTTTTTTTTTGTTTAAACAACTCAAATTCTGTTTGTTTCATGCTTCGTGAAGAATTTGCAATGTCTGCGTTTCCATTTAATAAAGAAGCTAAACCTAAACCTGAACCACCGCCTGAAACAGAAACCAAAACATCTCCATTTACTTTATGAAATTCTTCTGCCAAAACAACAGCAAGATTTACCTCTGTATCTGAACCTTTAATTTTTATAGTTTCATTATTCTGAGAACAAGAACAAAATAAGGTTACAAGTAAAATTGCAAAAAATTTCATATACAAATTTACGTCAATTCCAAAATCTGAATGTTAAGTTGGTATTAACTTTAATGGTCGATAATAACATTAGCTAGAGTTCTTTTACTACAGTTACACTCTTTTCAATACACAACTTTCTTTTTTGATTTTGTATTGTTTTATAATTAATCAAAAAAAGTATCAAGTAATAAAAAACCCAACGCTCTTTTTACTTACCTAATAACTGTTGAATTGAATTTATAGCAATATTAAGTGGTCTAAGTGAATTTTTTTTCTTGAAGGAATGAGCTTCCATTCGAACTAAGATATTGTTGAGCATTAGGATAGCCTCATTAATATATGGACCTTTATTAAGCATTATACATTCAGCCTGAACACCTTGTACGACATCACTAATTTCTGCTCTTGTTGGAATTCCAGTTTTAGCAAGATTTTCGAGTACTTGTGTAGCCCAAATCACAGGAATATGAGCTGCTTCGCATAGCCAAAGGATTTCATTTTGCACTTCTGAAATTCTTTCAAAACCAATTTCAACAGCCAAGTCTCCCCTCGCAATCATGACTCCAATTTTGTTCCTTTTCATTCCCTCGAAAAGAATAAAAGGCAAATTTTCGAATGCCTCTTTGTTTTCAATTTTAAAAACAACCCCCAAATTAGGTGCATTGTGTAGGGCTAATTGACGGTATAGATACTTGACATCTTCTGAGGTTCTTACGAATGAATAACCTACGATATCGGCATTTTTAAAAACAAAAGGCAAGTTGTCAATATCTTGTCGGGTTAATGCAGGAAGGTTTAATTTGGTATTTGGTAAGTTGATGCCTTTTTGGGATAATAATTTTGATTTATAACAATGGGTAATGCGAAGTTCTATATCGTTCTCTGTTTTTGATACCACAACTGATTGTATCATCCCATCATCAAAAAGCACTATGTCGTCAATTTTGACATCAGCTATTATTTCTGGTAGTGAAACACCAACTTCGGCTTTTGTAAGTTGCTCTCCATTTTTTCCAAATTTCGATTTTTTTCCTAAAGTAACTCGTTTTGTTACGATAATATGTTCACCAACTCGAATTGGAATACCCTTTTTGACCGTACCTTTTTTATTTGTGATTTCAATTTGTGCAGTTCTAATTTTAGGACCAGACAAGTCAATATATATTCTTAAATCTTTTTTAGTTTCTGCCCTGATTTCATGGATAAACTGAATCATTTTAGTCCAAATATCTATATCTCCGTGACTTAAATTGATACGAGCTATTTCCATTCCGCTTTCAACCATTTTCTCAATAATTGATTTATCGTAGGCTGCTTCATCTGGTAAAGTGACCATCACCCTTATAAAATGGTTTTTAGAAACTGTATTAAAAAGAGTGTTAGCATGTTTTTTTACTAATTCCTTACTTCTTTTGTAACCAATGATTTCAATTTTTGACTTTTCTTCAATTGGAAGTCCTTGAATTAATTTTAAGTTTTTAACCACATTATACAAATTACTATAGACATATCCTTCCGAAGTGCCTAACGAGGATAATCCATAATCTGATAAATTACTATGATAATTTCTTAAATCAAAACTCCTCAAGATTAAGTATCGATATAAATTTTTGGCACTTAATCTATACTCTTCGTCTATTTCGGAAATTGTTTCATCTATTTTCGACTCTTTATCAATAATGGACACTAAAATCTCATTCAATTCGTTACAAAGTTTTTCAATTCTCATGCTGAATATTTTAGTTGCGATATTTTTAATTAGGGATAAATATAAACAAAATAGTAACGTAGTAATTTCCGGCTAAAAATGATAAACTAGTCCTTGGCAAAAATGCTTTTGTCGTCATACGTGCGAACGGCTTCACGCTTTACTTTGTATTTTATAAAAAATGATTATCTTTTTAAAAGGAAAGCAGAGGCACGAATCTCTCGTGTGGTTTTACAAATAACAAATGCATTTGTAACCATTTTTTGTTGACCACTTCCCTATTCCTCTTTCTTAATCACTTTCCGAGCCACTTCAATTTTAAACTTCTTTCCTTTCATTTTTTCGTCACGAATGTTAGACAGAAAATCTTTTACTTTATTGAATTTTACCGCGGCAAACGAAATAAAATCCTTGACTTCTATTAATCCCAAATCGCCTTTCTCTAGTTTTCCTTTTTGAGAAAAGAAACCCACGATGTCAATTTTATTCAGTTTATTTTTCTTGCCTCCGCTGATATAAATTGTTTGGAATTCGGGCGGTTTTGGTAAAGTGGTGGCGTTGTCTACTTTTAAAATGGGCATGCCGTAGTTTATGTATTCTTGCTTTTTCTCGCTTTCATGAGTGATGATGTAAGCCGTTCCAGAGGCCAACATTCGCGCGGTTCGACCGTTTCTATGCGTGAATTCATCTTCTGTTGAAGGCAGATGGTAATGAATCACGTGTTTCATTTCGGGAATATCCAAACCTCGAGCGGCCAAATCGGTTGTAATTAAATAAGGCATGCTTCCGTTTCTAAACTGAATTAAAGCGCGTTCTCTTTCGTCTTGATCCATGCCGCCATGATAATAGGTGGCATAAATCCCTTTTTCGTTTAGCGCACCGCTAATGCGTTCGGCAGCGTCTCTGTGATTGCAAAAGACTAAAGCCGATTGCGACTTCAAGGAACAAATCAAATTAAACAAGCTCCCAATTTTGTCTTTCTCTTTAGAAATTATCAGTTTCATCGAAAGATTTACTTTGGTTTCTTCGGATGGAATAAAATCTAAAATAGTTGGATTTAGAACTCGAGTATATTTAGGAATCTCAATTCCAGAGGTCGCCGAAACCAATACCCGTTTATTTAATTTGGATAGTTTACTGATGATAAAAGACATTTCTTCATGGAAACCCAATTGCAATGATTTGTCAAATTCATCCAAAACTAAAGTCAGTATAGCATCCGTCTTAAAAGTGGCGCGGTCAAGATGATCGGCAATTCGCCCGGGAGTTCCAATTAAAACCGCTGGAGGATTAGACAGATTCTTGAATTCAGTATCGATGGAATGGCCACCATAACACACATTGACTTTATAGGTGGTGCCCATTTTTTTCCAAACTTGTTCAATTTGCAATGCCAATTCTCTGGATGGCACTAAAATCAGGCATTGCACTCCAGCTACATATTCATCCAACAATTCAAATATCGGCAATAAGAACGCTAATGTTTTTCCTGACCCTGTGGGCGAAAGCAATAATACATTGGCATCATTCAGAATAGCATCCGAAGCGGTTTCCTGCATTTCGTTGAGGCTGTCAATGCCTAAATTCAGAAGTAAATTATTGGAATGTGGATTTTTATACATTTGGCAAAGGTAAAGCCAAATAGGTGTTTTCCATAAAAAATAGTCAACTAGTCTTCCTATCTACCTTTAACAACAACGTATAAAAGAGTATCTATTTCATAATTTATTTACTCAGCAACCGTCTTTTCGGGGGACGCGTTTAAAAATCACTTTAGTATTTCGTTCAACATAGTCGCCCGATACTATTGGATAGGAATACTTAGGCGCGTACGATACGCTGTGGCTTCTTATAATTATTTTGTCGTTAACTTTCAGGCTATGCAATTGCTCTAGCTGAGACTTTTGCGTATCAAAATTTACAATATAATCGTCACCATTAATCCTGATCATAACACCGAAACCCAATCTTGATCCTGGCGGAAGAGAAAGTGAGGTTACAACAGCCTCCATATCAGTAAAAGCACTAGTATGATTTTTTAATTTAGCAGCACTGGAAAGCACTTTTTTACCTTGCGGAGACGTTTTCCATTTTTTGAACGCGATACCATCGGGGGTAGCTTCCCATTTTTTCATTTTGGCCTTCATTTCAGAGGCAGAAAGCGGCTTTGGCGAAGGCTTTTTAGTAGTTTCATTCTTCATGTCACAATTACTAAATACGAATCCACTCACCACAAGCAGTAGTACCATTAGCGCATAAAATACTTTTTTCATAATTTTTGTGGGTTTATTAAATTAATATAAATTTTCTCAATAAGTCAGACTGGATAGAACATACTTTTATTTTTCCTACGCTTTCAAAGTTGACTTAGCAAACTTACCTTTATATTTTTCAACCTGAATAACTTGTTTTGTAAATAAAAATGTAAACTTTGTAAATTAAAACTTGACACTATGCCTCTCGTTCAAAATCTGTTATCAGGAAAACGACACTATGTGATTGGATTGCTATTACTCTCGTTTATAGGTGTGATCTGTGCGGCCTTTACGAGAGAAGATAATAATGCCTTTGACTTTGCTAGGCTTGAAGTTTTACTACGCAGAATCGGACATGAACTACTTTTACAATCGGGCGATAGTACATCAAGGGTGCTCCCGATAAAAAAGATTGCCGAGAATGAATACCAAATCAGGTTTGAGAATGATTTTACTTTTCAATCAAACGCGCTCGTAAATACAACCCAGCGTTTGTTAACCAAAGACTCGCGTACAAGCGATTACGTTGTGAATGTTCTAAACTGCGCTGACTCGAGTGTAGCCTATGGATATGCCGTATCCAAAAACAAAAAAAATGATATTATAGCTTGTATAGGAAGAAAACAACCCGTCGCCTGTTATAGAATCAACATTAAATTCCAACCAACAGAAATAACTACAGTAAAGAATGGATTCATCCTGAGCAGCGTATCATTTTTAGTAGTTGCCGGATTTATTTTTTTGAGATCTGGTACCCAAAGAAAAATTTTATCGGAAAGTCATGATGCTGATAGGTTCACTTGGGGCTCGATTTTGTTTGATGCAAAAAACAGGAAACTCAACATAAATGGAACGATAATAGACCTGACCGGAACTGAAACCCGGGTATTGCTCATTTTCGCATTGTCTCCCAATGAGATTGTAGAGCGAACCCGACTGCAAAAAGAAGTTTGGGAAGATGAAGGCGTTGTCGTAGGGCGAAGTCTTGATATGTTCATATCAAAACTTAGAAAAAAATTAGAATTAGATCCCAATATCAAAATTGTTGTGATACGCGGAAAAGGATATAAGCTTGCAATTGAAACTTAAATTTGCTTTTGAGTAATTTCCGGCAAAAAAAATGAGCGAACTATTTAGTCGATTAAAACTATTTTAGGATTCCTGCCTGCTGACAAGCAGGTTTTCCTCTTCAAATAATAACTTGATATTCTCATACGAATTTTTCAACGCTTCTTTAATTTGCTCCGGATTAAGCCATTCTGCTTTTTCTATGCCTTCATTAGCTTGAGGGAATGGTGTTCCTTCAAAAGTAGTCTGCATTTCGAACCAATGAGTCACTTTTAATTTGTATTTGCCGTTGCGCTTAAATACATGATAGGTTTTTTGAAGTTTTCGGGTGATGACTAATTTATCAACGCCTGTCTCTTCTTCTACTTCACGTACGGCAGTTTCTTCTATTTCTTCTCCTTTTTCGATGCCGCCTTTGGGCAAGTCCCATTTTCCATTTCTGAAAATGAATAAAACAGCTCCATTTTTGTTAAAAACCAATCCGCCTCCTGCTTTGCAAACTGGAATTTTATCCTTTAGTTTTTTTAGGATGGCTTTCTCGTCCGGATAGTATAACGATGCTTTTTGAATTTTATTTTGAAACATTTTGATGATGAGTTGCTCAATATCAATACTTTCCAATAAAAACAACTGGAAATCGGTTTCTTTGGCGATTTCGTTTGTTAAAAAAAGAGGTTTGTCGTTGACAAAAACTTTATACATTTGTACTATGATTTTTAATAAAGATACAGCCGAAAAAACAGCCGAATTGCTTTTACAAATAAATGCAATTAAATTGAATCCAAAAAATCCTTTTACGTGGGCTTCGGGATGGAATTCTCCAATTTACTGCGACAACCGATTAATACTGTCGTTCCCAGCGATAAGAAATTTTGTTAGAGAAGAATTTTCTAAGCATATTGAAAAAGAATTTGGGAAACCCGACGTAATTGCTGGAGTAGCCACTGGAGCTATCGGTATCGGAATATTGGTTGCCGAAGAACTCGGATTACCCTTTGTTTACGTTCGTCCGGAACCGAAAAAACACGGAAGACAAAATCAGGTCGAAGGATTCTTACAAAGCGGTCAAAATGTAGTGGTCGTTGAAGATTTGATTAGTACTGGAAATAGTAGTTTGTTAGCGGTTGAAGCATTAAAAGAAGCAGGCGCAACTATAAAAGGAATGGCAGCTATTTTTACCTATGGATTTGAAGTAGCTGAGGAAAACTTTAATAAAGCAAAAATTGAATTAAAGACTTTAAGCAATTATGAAACGTTATTGCATTTCGCGGTAGCCAAAAATTATATTACTGAAAAAGAACTCACAACATTACAAGAATGGCGCGAAAGTCCGTCGACTTGGAAAGTTTAGCAGAAGCAAGAACAAAGAAAAAAGAAGAGAGAAGTAGTATTTAAACCATAAGCGTCTTGGCTCTTGTCTCTTGCTTCTTTTCTCTAAAACCATAAACAACAAACTATAAAATGAACCTAGAAAGCCCAAAAGTTACTATAGAAAAATCTGCTGAACATATATTCAATGCGTTGTCAGATGTAAAGAATTATGAAAAACTAATGCCTGAAAATATTGCCAAGTTCGAAGTGTTAGGCGATGATATTTTTAACTTTGGTTTAAAAGGTATGCCCGAAATCAAATTGAGATTAAAAGAAGGTGTTCCTAATTTAAAAGTAAATCTTGCTGCCGCAAGTGATAAATTACCATTCACCTTAACTGCGAATATTGATACTATTTCTGATTCCTCGAGTGCCGTACAATTACATTTTGAAGGCGATTTTAATCCAATGATGGCGATGATGATTAAAGGACCAATCTCTAAATTTATAGAGACTTTGGCAGAGAATATGCATAAGCTTTAAAACAACTCTCTTGTCTTTCTCGCGAAGGTGGGAATGACAAATAAACAAAACCTAAATTTATTTAACCGTCGTCAATCGCCTATCGATAATTCGATCCATATAATCTTGCACAAACGCCTTACATCGTAATTCTAACGCATCCATTTCGGCATTTCGTTTAGAAATCAAGTTACGGTCCATTGCCTTGTCATTTGCAGCATAAAATCCAACTGCTTTTTTACCATCAAACGTACAAATATAATTTCCGCACATAAACTGGTACAAATTAGAACCGTATTTTATGACAAAGGGCGGCACTTGTTTATCGTTGATCAAACTTCTACCCCAACTTCTAAAAGATTTTTGATATCCCATCATGTCTAAAAGTGTTGGATAAATATCGATTTGTTGTGCCCAATCCCTGTTTACGCCAACATACTTTTCATCGGGTGAAAAGAATAAAATCGGAACCGTATGTTTATTAAACTCCTTTCTGTATTCATCATAAGCAATTGTATTACCATGATCTGCAACCATCACAAAAATCGTGTTTTTGTACCACGATTGCTTTTTGGCTGCTGCAAAAAACTGCTTTAATGAATAGTCAGTATACCCAATACTTTCGTTAATATTTACTTTTCCTGTTGGAAATTTACCTTCATATTTATCAGGAACTTTATAAGGCTCATGAGATGAAATTGAAAATAAAGTTGCCATAAAAGGTTGTTCTTTTTTAGACAAGGTTTTGCTAAAATACTGAAAAAAAGGTTCATCCCAAATACCCCATACTCCGTCAAAATCAGCATCATTATTATATTCGGTTTTTCCATAATAATGATCATACCCCAATATATTTCCAAAACCCAAAAAGCCCATCGAACCATTAGGTGCACCATGAAAAAAAGAAGTGTCATATCCTTGACTTTTCAAAACTGAAACAAGTGATTCTATTTTTTGCTTCGGATAAGGCGAAGAAGTAAACGCATTTTGAAAAGAAGGTATTCCGGCAATTACAGATGACATCCCGTGAATAGATTTCCATCCGTTGGCATAGGCATTGGTAAAAATTAAACTGTGATTGGCTAATGAATCAACAAAGGGCGTATACCCTTCATAACCTGGAATCTTAGCATCTTTGTTAAATGCGCCGCTGTACTCTCGTCCGAAACTTTCTAATATAAAAATGACAATATTTGGGTTGGTAGTTGGGTTATTTGAATACTGCTTAATCGGAACCAGTAAACTGTCTACTTGCGTTTTTGGTAGTAAATTTACTTTTTGAAAGGTATTGGCATTCCACGTTCTAATAATCGAAAAAGGGGTGTTTAAAACAATATCCGATTGGGAAACGTTTGTCACATAACGACTAGCATCTAAAATATTAATTGGCCGCGTACTTTTCTTAAAATCACCACGAATACCACCAACACAAAGTGTCAAAATTAAGAGAAAACTTAAAATAGAAAAACCAAAGTATTTTAGATTTAGTAGTTCCGTTTTTTGGTGAACTTTCGTTTTTTTGTATAAAAATATCCAAAAATAAGAAAGTAGAAAAAACCATAAAAAAACATCCCAAAAGTGAATTAAAAAATCAAAAAATAAAAGCATCTTATTACTCTCATTTTCAAGAGTATCAAGCGAAGCTCTTGTACTTCTACTAAAAGTATAACGGTAATAAATAAAATCGATAAAATTAGTAGCATAGGCCACTAAATTAGTTCCAAAATAAAGGTAAAACAAAAACTTTTGAAATTGCTTTTTCGTATTGTAAAGTAATGGAATGATTGACAATAAAATAAACAATCCATTTACATACAAAATAGTTGTTGTGTCAAAAGCTAATCCATGTTGACACAATTTTAAAAAGTCCATTACACTATCAACTTTAATTAACGAACTATTATAAAAATAAAATAAAACTCTTGCAATTGAGTAAAAAATATACGCCAATAACAACCTAATAGCTAACGTTATATATTCTTGTAAACGTGGGTATTTTTTCATTAAAAAAAGTTATTTTCTAGGCAACAAAACTACATATTTCGATGATAAATGCTGCATATTTTAAATTATTATTGTGCAAGAAACTAATATTAATTAATTTGCAATAAAATTATAAAATTCATGACTCCAATCACAAGACTTTTCGACTTTCCGTATTACCAACTTGAAAAAAACAATAACCCTAGTTGTCTTGTTACAAAATACGATGGTGAATGGATCAAAACCTCAACACAAGAATATATAGATAAATCGAATGCTATTTCGAGAGCATTAATTCGTGTAGGGGTTCAAAAAAATGATAAAATTGCCATTATATCTTCTTCTAATAGAACCGAATGGAACATAATGGATATAGGTTCATTACAAACTGGTGCCCAAACGGTTCCGATTTATCCAACTATTTCGGCAGAAGATTATGAATATATATTAAATCATAGCGAAGCAAAATACTGTTTTGTCTCAGATGATGTGGTGTATCAAAAACTTATTTCTGTAAAATCGAATATTCCTTTACTTTCAGAAATTTATTCCTTTAATGATATTGAAGGTTGTAAAAGCTGGAAAACATTATTAGAATTAGGAAAGGACGAAAGTAATCAAGACGTGGTTGAAGACCGAAAAAATAATGTAAAACCGGAAGAGTTAGCGACCATAATTTACACTTCTGGAACCACAGGAAGACCCAAAGGTGTCATGCTTTCCCATAACAATATTGTTTCGAACGTTTTAGATAGTTCGCCTCGAATTCCATTTGAAGAAGGTACGAGTGTTGCTTTAAGCTTTCTTCCTATTTGTCATATTTTTGAGCGTGTGATATTGTATATCTATCAATATTATTCGGTTTCCATCTATTTTGCGGAATCCATAGAAAAATTATCCGACAATATAAAAGAAGTAAAACCAACCGTATTTAGTGTAGTTCCTAGACTTTTGGAAAAAGTATATGATAAAATTATTGACAAAGGAGAAGACTTGACGGGTGTCAAAAAGATACTGTTCTTTTGGGCGGTCGAAATTGGTCTGCGTTACGAACCTTATGGAGCTAATGGTTGGTGGTATGAATTTCAGCTAAGTATTGCTCGAAAACTCATCTTTAGTAAATGGAAAGCAGGTTTGGGTGGAAATATAAATGTACTCGTATCGGGTAGTGCTGCACTTCAACATCGTTTAATTAGAATTTTTGCGGCGGCTGGAATGCCCGTAATGGAGGGCTATGGTTTGACCGAAACATCCCCAGTAATTTCCGTAAATGACGAGAAAAATAGAGGTTTTAAAGTTGGAACCGTAGGAAGGGTTATCAATAATGTTGAAGTTAAAATAGCCGAAGATGGTGAAATTCTTTGCAAAGGTCCCAATGTGATGATGGGGTATTATAAAGACGAGCAATTAACAAATGAAGTAATTAAAGATGGCTTTTTTCACACTGGTGATATTGGGGAACTTGACAATGATAATTTTTTAAAAATTACCGATCGTAAAAAAGAAATGTTCAAAACCTCTGGTGGTAAGTATATTGCTCCACAAATTATTGAAAATGAAATGAAGCAATCACTATTTATTGAACAAATCATGGTTATTGGTGATGGTGAAAAAATGCCGGCTGCTTTTATTCAACCAAGTTTTGAGTTTATAAAAGAATGGGCGAAACGTAAAAATTATGACGTTGGACAAACAACAAAAGAAATTTCTTCGAACCAGTTCGTTATTGACCGAATTGAAAAAGAAGTAAATAAGTACAATGAAAAATTTGGAAACTGGGAAAAAATTAAACGTTTTGAATTAACTCCCGATGCATGGACAATTGAAGGTGGACACCTGACCCCTACTATGAAACTCAAACGTAAAATTGTAAAAGAAATCTATAAAGATCTGTATCAAAAAATTTACAATTAAATCCTATACTATTACCTCCATGAAACTAAAACTACTATTCAGCACTTTGATCATTTTGTTTTTATTTTCAGGATGTAAAGAAAGTAAAACAGTTGATACGAATAAAAACGACTATCTTGATTTTTCTAAAAGAGATGATCAAGCCACAGGTGGCATCAAAATGATTCCCATCTCCACTCCTATCGGGAACTTTAATGTGTGGACCAAAAGAGTTGGGAACAATCCGAAAATAAAAGTCCTTCTTTTGCATGGTGGTCCAGGCGGAACTCATGAATTTTTTGAAAGCTTTGATGGATTTTTTCCAAATGAAAGTATCGAATACATTTACTATGACCAATTAGGTTCCTATTACAGTGACCAACCAAATGATAATAGACTTTGGACTACTGAACGTTTTGTAGAAGAAGTAGAACAAGTCCGAAAAGCACTAAAATTAGACAGTTCAAACTTTTATTTGATGGGACAATCTTGGGGTGGTATTCTAGCTATGGAATATGCACTAAAATACCAGAAAAACCTAAAAGGACTTATCATTTCTAACATGATGGCAAGCGCACCAGCATATAACAAATATGCTGAAGAGGTTCTTGGACCAAAACTGCCAAAAGAAGTTTTTGAACAGATTAAAGCATTTGAAAAAAACAAAGATTATAAAAATCCAAAATATGCCAAATTATTATTCCAGTATTACTACACGGAGCATATTTTAAGGATGCCTATAGACAAATGGCCAGAATCAATTAACAGAG
The DNA here is from genome assembly GCF_044369455.1 of Flavobacterium sp. GTDB lineage: Bacteria > Bacteroidota > Bacteroidia > Flavobacteriales > Flavobacteriaceae > Flavobacterium. The sequence continues at coordinate 13,206 of NZ_JBIPLW010000004.1, forward strand.
CTTTCAAGCATTTAAATCCAAATGTATATGTTTATATGCAAGGTCCGAGTGAATTTGGTATTACAGGTGATGCTACATTAAAATACTGGGATGTTACCTCAAAACTAAAAACACTAACAGTTCCAACCCTAGTTATCGGAGCAAAATATGACACTATGGATCCAAAACACATGGAATGGATATCAAAAGAAGTCCAAAACGGTCGCTTTTTATATTGCCCGAATGGAAGTCATTGCTCTCAATATGACGATCAGGAACATTATTTTCCGGGTGTTATAAGTTTTTTAAAAGAAGTAGATCGTGGAACTTTTAATAAACAATAACTTCTCAAAGTATACTAAACAAAAAGACCTTCAAATATTTTTGAAGGTCTTTTGTCTTTTAAAAGTATGACTATCTAATTTGTTGTACTTCAAAAAAGGTCTTCCCAACAAAACCATTAATTTGAACACCTGCAATAAAGTTTTTTACATGAATTTCTACAGTATTTCCAACGGCCAAGTTAACAATACAATTTATGTTGCGACATACTTCACCAATATTGGTATGATTTCCAGAAGTTTCTTGATATAAGGTACCATTTACAAATACACCAATAGCATATTGCTGCGTATTGCTTTGGTCATTGGTATGAAATCCAGCATTAATTTGGTAAAAACCCGCTTTAGTAGCAGTAAAAGTCCCACCCGTAAATTCTGAACTGGTATCAAAAACTTCATTCGGAAAGTTGATTTTTTCCCAAGAGCCCGGAGGAAATGGTGCCGTTAACACCTGATTTGTGCCTCCAAGGTTTGTTCTCACCATAGATAAAGTGTTTAATGGATTTTGAACCCAAGTACCATTTCCTGTTGCATCACTTTGTAGTATAAAATTAGCCGATGCGCCTGTTGGCATTTGGAAATTAGTTGTTGAAGTTTTACCTGCAACAGTAACAGTTGTTCCGTCATCGGTTACTATACCATCAACAAGAGTGGTTCCGTTCCATTTTGGAATTCTATTATTTGTTGCTGAAGAAACTTGTGGGTCAGTTTCAACAGAAGCTGCGGATTGCCATGTAAGAACTCCTGCTGCATCAGTTTGCAATACCTGACCAACAGTTCCTCTTGCAACCGGAAATACATATCCTGTGCCAGCTGGATCACCAATTTGAAAAGTACTGTTAGTTCGCAATATTCGCGCTGGACTAAATTCACCATAAATTAAGGAAGTGCTAGCTGTAGTTGCTGAATTAGAAATATATAATTTATTTGAGGTATTATCAGTTGAACCCGCCAGATTTCCAATAGCTACGCTATTCCCTGACGAAATATTACCAGCTTGATGTCCTATAAAAGTGTTAAAAGAACCAGAGGAAGCGCTACCTGCCTGCATTCCAAGATATGTATTATTAGATCCGATTGAATTTCCGTTACCCGATAAAAATCCAACTGCTGTATTGAAGCTTCCAGATCCATTATTTTGAAGCGAAAAACTTCCAATTGCAACATTTTGTTGCCCTGAAGTATTTAACCTCATAGATTGTTGTCCAACAGCTACATTGTCAACACCAGTACTAGCTCCATTATCGCAACCTAATGCCCTAAAGCCAATAGAAGTACAATTATTTCCCCTATTATTTCTTGAAGCTAAAGAACCAATTGCCACATTTTGGTTTACATTTCCAGCAGAGTTTTCCATTGCATTATAACCTACAGCAACATTATTTTGGGCTGCAGCATCATTTATAAATCTAAGTGAATTACTTCCAACAGCAGTATTAAATGATGCAGAAGTAACACTTGATCGCAAAGCATTTCTTCCTATAGCTGTATTCTCAACACCTCCATTAGATGTAAGTAAAGCTTCACTACCAACAGCGGTATTATTCCCTACACCGGTTGTATTTGTAAGCAATGCATTATAACCAACAGCAACATTATTTAGACTCGTTGTATTAGCTGCCAAAGCAGATGCACCAACTGCTGTATTATTTGTAGCAGTATTGGCTGCCAAGGCACTTGAACCAACAGCAGTATTGCCAGGTGCAGTTGTATTAGCAGCCAAAGCACTTGCTCCAACAGCAGTATTTCCCGTTGCTGTGGTATTAGCGCCTAGAGCAGACAACCCAATGGCTGTATTACGAGTTCCTGTTGTATTGGCAAATAATGCTACGTGACCAACAGCTGTATTATCACTTGCTGTATTAGTGTTTAATGCACTTGTACCAACAGCAACATTATTAGCTCCACTAACATTATTTAACAGTGCATTAGCACCAACACCAACATTAAATTGTGAAGTAGTTTGAGCACCTAATGATCCTGAACCTACAGCAACGTTAAAACTACCTGTAGTGATTGCATCTGCTGCCAATGAACCAATTGCTGTATTACTGCCACCTCCGCCATTTGCTGATGTTAAGGCATTAGTTCCAATCGCTGTATTATTACCCGCAGTGGTTTGAGCAGCCAAAGAACCAAACCCTACAGCAGTATTATTAACTGATGTCGTATTTGCTGCCAAAGCACTAGAACCAACAGCTGTATTTGCAGTTCCTGCTGTATTTGCCGCTAAAGCACTGCTGCCCACTGCGGTGTTACCTATTGCGGCAACATTCACCGCTAAGGCATTCACCCCAAAGGCAGTTGTTCCAGCAGCGGTATTTAGATTAGCAGAAGCTAATCCAAAAGAAGTGCTCGTAGCACCTATTTTTCCTGCGGCTAAATTATTTCTTCTAAAAGCAACATCTACATCATCTGTGGTTCCTAAAAAATTTGTGGTGCCCGATAAACCTGAATTTCCTAATACACCCCAATCGGTGTTAGGATTACCTGTAGCTAGTCTAATCCACAAACTGCCGTCCCAATAATAATATCCGGGCGATACTTGATTGGGTCCAACAGCAGATGTAGCAGAGTTGTACACCAATTCAGATACAGTAGGTGTAAGTACAGTCGCAACATTTGTAGCAGTTAAAGCCACTCTTGGAATTAATACTCCATCGGTAGTAGAAGTGATATCCAAAGCTCCCTGAGGTGCTGTTACATTTATACCGATAGTTCTACTAGTGTTTACACCAGCCGTGAGTACGCCGGCCATACTCCCAAAAATTGTATTTCCTATATTCAATTGGTCACTTCCCGTTACAACCGGAGCAACAGTATTAGCTCCAATCATAATATTGTTGGAACCAGTGGTTAAGGCTGTACCAGCATCAAAACCTATGGCTGTGTTATTGGAACCTGTACTTGAACTTAATGTTCTATATCCAAGAGCGCTATTGCCCGTTCCTGCCACGTTATTTCTTAAAGATGAAAAACCTACCGCAGTATTATTATTACTGTTAGAGGATGTTAATGCCTGTCTTCCAATAGCAACATTATTAAAACCAATAGAATTTGAATATAGACTTCCTGAACCCAATGCAGTATTAGCATTACCAGTAGTATTTGAAAACAAGGCAAATTCGCCAATACCTGTATTTAGTCTACCCGAAGTTAATCCCGGCATAACATTTACTCCAATAGCAGTATTTCTAACACCAGATTGTGTTGCAAAATTTAAAGTTGGATTTAATAACGAATTAGCTCCAAATGAAGTATTACCATTAATGAAATCAAAAGACCCATCATACGTTGGATTACCAATAAATCCTCCTCTTATTGCGTTCCTTCTAAAAACCAAATCAACATCATCCGTAGTGCCTAGAAAGTTTGTAGCAGGCGCAGTTCCTGCATTGCCAATTAAGCTCCAGTCTGTTGATGTTCCTGAAGCTAATTTTTGCCAAACAGTACCATCATAAAAATAAAACCCCACAGATGTCACATTAATTGTTGTACCAAGGGCGCTGCCAGTTGCTACTTCACTTACATAAATCAAAGTTGAAGTTGTAGTACCGGTCATACTTTGAGCTCGTTCCCGAGTAACCCTAGGTATTAAAATACCATCAACGGTAGTTCCCGTTCCTGTTGGGTTTACAGCAGTAACATCGAGTGTACTTGCCGGAGCAGTTGTACCAACACCAACTTGAGCAATGCTACTGTATGAAGTAAGTAAAAATAAAGATGAAAAAAAAAATAATTTCATGTAATTTGATATAAAGTAATAAAACTTATGTTTTTATTTGGAGTTTGTAGGTTATCCAATTTATAAATAGGCATAGATGAAATTCAGGACATTAAATGTACATAACTATCAAACTAAAAACAGCACCCATTTGTATATAATAACTATACAAAAAAATAATAATCATTACTACTTGAAATAATCTACAGTACCCTATTTACAAAGGATTTTTTTGTTTAGTAAAACAAAAATCAAAATTAGGAATAGTTGTATTTGTATTGTTGATGTATAGTTTTTCTATGCAATAATTTTATCTAAAATAGATAAAAAATAAATAGGTATCACATTTTTTTATATAAAAACATAATTTCTTTATAAAAATATAATTAGAAAATAGGAAAAAATAACATGAAGATAGTAATTAAAATACATCTAATGCACCTTTAAATAAAGTATTATCAAGAAAATACCTTTGTTTTATTTCAGCATTCTTTTTGCAACGATAACAGATACATTTTTTGATATATACGTTATTAACATTATTGATTTTTAAATAGTTAATAATTAATACTATGGAATTTTAACAGTTGTTTAATAATTTATAATTTTATTACACTAACCAATTAAATTATTAATTATGAATGTAAAAAACTTTATTGTCGGTGGAATTGTTGGCGGAATTGCTGATTTCCTTATGGGATGGCTGATTTGGGGTATCTTACTAAAAGATACTATGCCTAAACCAGAAGGTGCAGGACCAGAAAACATGATGTTCATTTTCTTAGGTTGTATGTGTTTTGGGTTCTTGGTTTCGTATGTGTTTTCGCAGGGTGAAGGAATCTCCCAATGTGTTGCCGGAATAAAAATGGCTGCAGGTATTGCTCTTTTTATGAGTTTATGCAATAATTTCTTTTACAATATGTATAAAGATGCCATTGATATTAAATTGATGGGAATAGACGTAGTTGCTTCTGCAGTAATTGGGTCTGTTGTTGGTGCGATTGTAGCAGTTGTCAATGGTAAAATGAAATAAAGTATTCCATTTTCATAATAAAAAAACGCTCGTGAAATTATTTACGAGCGTTATTTTATTTTAGCTAATATAGCTTAACTTTGAAAAATATAAAAAAATTATCCAAAAACGTATCTTTATTATGAAACTAAACTATGTTATTTTCTCAGTGTGTTTTGTAGCTATTTTCAACTCCTATTCACAATCAAATGAGAACATCTCTAAAAACCCTTTTCTAGTAGACCTTAATGTTCCTGTGATGTATGCCGCCGTTACTCCGAAAGACGTAACCGATTATACCAATAACACAATTGGTCAAGTTTCTAAAAGTATTATTGAAATAAAAAAACAACCAACGGTGACATTTTCATCTATTTTTGAAGCTATGGATGTTGTTAAAAATAAAATTAACACCACAAGTAACAATTGCTTCATGCTATATTGGGTAGCTACTGATTCAATCATCAGAGCAAAAGGGTTATCAAATTATCAATTATTAGATTCACTCTCTACAAGCATCAATTCTGATAAGGAACTATATTCCAAAATGCTAAGTTTTAAAGCGTCTCCTAGCTACAATTTGCTTAAAGGAAACAGGAAAAACTTGGTGGATGATATGATTCTTAGTTTTGAACGCTCTGGAGTTAATTTGGACGAAAAGGAGCTTCAGAAATTTAAAAATCTATCGACAGCGATTAGCGAACTTTCTACAAACTATTCTAACAATATGAATTCATCAAAAGATGTTTTAACACTTGATGAAAAAGGAGTGGCTGGACTTCCTGAAGGGTTTAAAACCAATTACAAAGTAGCTGAAGGTACCTATGAAATTCCAATTATAAATGCTACCAATGAAACCGTAATGGGAACTGCTACTGAAGCAGCTACACGAAAAGCCTATTTTATCAAGTTTACAAGTAGAGCGGCGGAAAAAAACTTAAGCATTTTAGATAGTTTGGTTAAAAAGCGTGATGAGTTGGCAAAAATAATGGGGTATCCAACTTATGCTTCGTATAGTTTGGTTCCAAGAATGGCTAAAGATTCTAAAACAGCATGGAGTTTTATTAATAACTTAGTTAGTAAAGTAACCGAAAAAGCAAAAGCCGATGTTATACTATTAGAAAATGAAAAAAAGACTGAATTAAAAAATCAAAATATAAAATTAGAACCTTGGGATATTGCATTTTATAAAACTCAAATTCAAAAAAAACAGTTCAATGTAAACAACGAAGATTTAAGATCTTATTTTCCAATGACAGAATGCTTAAATGGCATGTTTACTATATATCAAAAGCTTCTAGGATTTGAATTCAAAAAAGTACAAAATCCATCCGTTTGGCATGAAGAAGTGGAACTATATGAAGTGTATGAATCTGGAAAACTTAAAGGAAGATTTTATATGGATTTGTTTCCAAGACCTAACAAAGAAACCTGGTTCTATGGCGTAAATATTGTTTCCGGAAAAGGAAATGAAATACCAGTATCTATGCTTCTTGGGAATTTTACCCGACCGACAAAAACGCAACCTTCATTGTTAAGCCGAAAAGAACTCAATACCCTTTTTCACGAATTTGGTCACATCGTTAACATGATGTCGTATCATGGCGAATACTCTTCACAATCAGATTCTAAAGCCGACTTCACCGAATCAATGTCGCAGTTGTTCGAAAATTGGCTGGATGATTATGCAATACTAAGTTCGTTTGCCAAACACTATAAAACGGGCGAAGTATTGCCAAAGGCGACATTTGATAATTTACAAAAAGCAAAAAAAGTAGCTTCAGGATTGGGTACATTACAATCGCTACAAAAATGTTTGTATGATATGAATTTATATGACAAATACAATGCGAAAGCACCAGTTTCTTCAGATCAATTATGGAGAACTATTGATAAAGAATTGGGCGTATTTAACTTTTATGTAAACAATACCCACCCACAGGCTAGTTGGATCCATATCAATACACACCCAGTGTATTATTATGGTTACCTTTGGTCTGAAGTATATGCAAAGGATATGTTTACTGTCTTTGAAAAGAATGGGTTAACAGATACAAAAACGGGTATTCGTTACCGTAATATAATTTTAGCCAACGGAACACAGAAAGATATTATTCAAGCAGTAGAGGAATTTTTAGGAAGACCATCTAATAATAAATCGTATATCAAAAGTTTGGGGCTTGATTAAAATATTGCATGAATAACTACTTTCTCAAATTAAAATACATACTGCTCCCTTTTTTAGCATGCATGCTACTACTTATTATTGGGTATAGCTTTTGGAACTGGTTTCTATTCATTAAGCTCGATTGGATTAATTTAGATGACAGTATCATAAACATATTTATTCCTTTGGGAATTGCTGTTATTACTGCATTATTTTACATGAAACGCAGTATTAACCGATTGTATTTTAAAGACGATAAAAAACGTGATTTTATATATCTTATCGTAATAGTAGGATGGTCAGCTCCGTTAATAATCTCGCAAAACTATCTTACCTCAGCAACGGGAAGTATTACACATCTTCGAACAATAAGCGAAATCGACCAGTATCCCAAAACAAAATACTACACGCTTGATGACTATTATCTGCTAAAAAAAGATGTCAGTATAGAGCAAAATGCAGAAACAAGTGGGAAAAATAGCGAAAAGCTCAACTTTTACATTTATAGTGTTGTTCCAATAATGGAAACTTCACAGGATACGCTTGTTCATCAGACGCACTACTGGATGTGTAAACGTTATCAATATCAAATGAGTAATTACAAATCCGATGAAGAAAAAGTAACCGCATTTCAGGATTTTACTAAACGAAGTCAAAGTGAATTTTTTAAAGAACGATATAAATTTACTTATCTCGAAAGATTAAAAAATAGCAGTGATATAAAATTTTATACAAAAGCAACAGAAAAAAACAAATGGACAAGTAGTGATGAAAATATTTTATTAATTACAAAACAAGGGAAGTTTGATGACCGCAGTGGAAAATCATTGGTTTGGATATTTATATCTGCAGGAATAGCACTAGTAGTCTTACTCCTATTACTTCTGTGCTTCCGATTAAAAACACCAGAAGAATGGATTATCTACAATAAAAAAGTAGTACTTGAAAAAAGAAAATCATGGCGCCAAAAATATAGTTTTATAATTCCACAAGGAAACAATTTTGCCTCTCTAATACTAATTTACACTAATATAATAGTCTTTTTGTGGCTGATTTTTTCAGGATTAGGTTTTGTTAGCATGAGTGGACTTGAGTTGATTGAAAAGGGAAGTCTATATACTCCATATATAAAATTAGACGGTCAATATTGGCGTCTTTTTACATATATGTTTTTGCATGGCGGAATTATGCATATTCTCAACAATTTATTGAGTTTGTTCTTTGTGGGGATAATTTTAGAGCCTATAATAGGAAGATGGAAATTTATAACCGTTTACCTAATATGTGGGATTGGTGCCGGAATTACAAGTTTATTATGGCATGATGAAGTTAATACAGTTGGAGCATCGGGTGCTATTTTCGGCTTATATGGATTTATGATAATCTTAATACTAATGAAAGTAACTGACAAATCCATAAACAAAGCTTTTCTCTTTATTGGTAGTATTTCACTTATTATCTCTTTAATAATAGGCATGTTTGGTACTATTGACAACGCTGCTCATATTGGAGGTTTATTAACAGGTGGCCTACTTGGAATTTTGTATACTCCTATTTTAAAACAACAACAAGAAGAATAAATTATTTTTTGTTGTCCTACTTTTTACCTAATAATTCTATCTATGAATAAAACGTAACATAAATACTATGTGCTACCCAGAAATCCGTTGCCCGTTTGTTTAACGAAGAAGCATCCAAATTTGATGGTTCGAGGGCAATTAATAGTAACGCTTCATAGTAATTGGCTAGAGTTGCTGTTGGTAATGGAAAAATGCAGTAAGCATTTTATACTATGTAAAAACCTCGAGTTAGTTCTCGTGGTTTTTTTATACCCTTACGGTGGAGAACTTGTCGAAGCCACGTCGAGAAGTTGTCGAGGCTGCGTCAACAAAATGTTCAAGCTGCATCAATCCATTCCTAACCCATGGCAAGAAATGTGCTTGATTATACAAAAGGTTGGTTTTTTTGGAGGAGATGCGAAGAAAGGTGGGAGAAAATAGATTAAAATCTAGGAAGTTATTAACGATTGGTTGTAAGGATAAAAAGGTTTGAGTAGATTTGTGAGAGATAAAAATTCAAAATAATTGCTACTACATACCAATTAGCCGTCAGTTTGGCGGAACGAAATCGAAATCGAAAATTAAAAAACAAAATCAAACATTTTATGAAGAAAACAATTCTGACTCTAGTATTACTCAGTTTAACAATAACTGTAAAATCTCAAAGTACTAGTGTTGAAAAATCTGTATTTGGTATTCAAATAGGTTTATTTGGTAGTTGGGCACATAACGAAACGAAATTGACTAATCAAATTGCATTACGAAGTGAAATTGGACTTGATAGTGGAATTTGGGGCGGTGATTTTTACGACAAAATCGGGTTTTTAATGACACCAGTTATAACTGCCGAACCACGATGGTATTATAATTTGAATAAAAGAGTAAGCAAATCGAAAAGAATTGACGGAAATAGTGGAAATTTTGTTTCACTTAAAACAAGTTTTCATCCAGATTGGTTCGTAATTTCAAATTATGACAATGTTACTATTATTAGTGATATTTCAATCGTACCAACTTGGGGAATTAGAAGAAATATTGGAAAACATTTCAACTACGAAACCGGAATTGGAATTGGTTACAGATATATTTTTGCTAAGAAAGCAGGTTATTTAGAAAACGAAAGCGAAACAGCTCTTAATTTACACTTGAGAATTGGATATAGATTTTAAAAAAACCGAACGGCTAATAGCCGTTTCAAGAAATGGCGAAAAATGTGCAAAATTCACATTCTTCTTTCGCAAGAATTTTTATCTTAGTGGAAAATATGCCGTTACGAAGCTCGCAAATTCATTAATTGGCGGCACGTTAGTGGAAAGCCGTTAGGATGCCGCCGAATACATAAAAACTTAATACCTTAATAAATAGTCAATAAATAATTAATTAATAAGTAAAACGAAAGAAATGAAACACAAAACTAAAATTACAGGGTTACTATCTTTATTAATAGTAACAATTACTATCAGCTGCAATCAGAAAGAAAAAGTAGCAACTTCCAACACCGATAATACAGAGCAAAAACAAACAGGTGACAATATTGTTACACGATTTGGTGATTTAAAATTAGAAAGTGGTTATCCTTCAGAAGATGCTATTACAAAACTCTATGATGAAAGGGATTTTCAAAGGGCATGTCAGATACACACTTGGGCATTGCCAATGGTTGGCTTTCATGGATTGCACCTTGCTCAACGTGATCAACTTGGTATAAAAGACGGTGAGATATCGATGTTTTTTGACCTTAAAGATAAAAGTGGTATGCTTACACCAAACATTACAACGCTTTATGCATTTAGCTTTTGGAATTTCGACAAGCAAGGTGCATTCGTTATCGATGCACCAGCAGGATTAATAGCGGGTGGTCTTCTTGATCTTTGGCAGCAGCCCATTACAGATATTGGTCAAACCGGACCCGACAAAGGTGCAGGAGGTAAATATTTGTTTCTTCCTCCTGGTTCTAAAATGATTGCTGCTCCAGGTTACAGGGTTTATATTTCTCCTACTGTACAAGTATGGTTTGGCACCAGAGCATTGGATCCAAATCCAAAAATTGCTGAGGAGACTATTAGGAAATTTAAAATTTACAGTTGGAACGAGAGATCTAAGGCCACTGTAACCAATTTTGTCCCAGTAAATGGTAAAGCATGGACATCAGCACAACCTACTGATGCGAACTACTTTAAAATGGTCGCTGAAGCACTTGAACCAGAACCTATACAAACCCGTGACAGGGTTATTTATGGTATGATGGCTTCACTTGGAATTGAAAAAGGTAAAGCTTTTCAACCGGATGAGCGCTTGACCAAAATTCTTAACGAGGCAGCCATAGTGGGTGAATTGACCGCTCGGGCCAATGCTTATGAGAAAAGATTTGACGGATCAATTGTGTGGAAGGACAAGCATTGGGAGTATGCTAACATGGTTGAATTAAATCAAGAAGACAGTAATTATACCCAACTGGATCAAAGAGCTTCATGGTTTTATGAAGCCATTGGAAACAGCACAGGAATGCAAGGAAGAATATTAGGATTTGGTCAGGTTTATTTGGAAACTTCAAAAGACAAAGCAGGTAAATGGCTTGTGGGTTCAAAGAGTTACCATTTTCATGTACCGGCAAATGCACCAGTTAAACAATTTTGGTCAATTACATTATATGACAATGTTACAAGAGGACCATTGGTAACAGATCAAGGTTCTGCAGACATGTCTTCAAGAAAAGATATTGAGAAAAATGCTGATGGCTCCGTTGATATTTACTTTGGCCCAAAAAAACCTGCTGGCGCTAATAAAAATTATATTAAAACACTACCAGGCAAAGGTTGGTTTCCCTACTTTCGTTTTTACGGACCAACTGAAGCTTACTTTGATAAAACTTGGCAATTGGAAGATATTGAAGAAATAAAATAATGAAAAAGTTTAAATATATATTCAGGATTAATTCCCCCCGCTGCCGCACGAATCTTTCGTGTGGTATGCAACTAAAAAAATGAAAATGAAAAAAATACTAATTACAACACTTCTATTGCTATTTCTTGTCTTTACCGTAAAGGCACAAAAATCGCCTTTAATAATTGGAAAATGGGTATTTACTAAAGCTTTAAATAAAGAAGTTGATGCAGCAGGATTAGCCTATATGAAAGCTGAAGTAATTGGAAAATGGAAAATGGAATTCCTGCCTGATGGAAAATTTTACACTCATATGGCTGGTGAAAAAGAAAGTGGTGAATGGAAATTAAATACAGAGACTAATACGTTGGTAATACGTGGCATGGAAGGTGGTCCTCAACAATTCAAAATATTAAAATCAACCGAAAACGAATTATCATTAAAACTAGGATTAGGAGCGTTTTTATTAACTAGAATAATTGAATAAAGCAGCCCCAGCTACAGCATGACATGAGCGTAGCGACTGGCGTAGCGATGGGTTTGAGTAGATTTGAGAGCGATAAAAGTGCACTATATATGAGAATACACAAGTTAGTGACAATTTTTGAGAACCGAAAAATGAAACATATTTTAGTCATATTAACGACTTTTTTGACATTGGCTTGTAACGGACAAGAACCAAAGCAAGATAAATTTGCATTGACCGTTTCGCCAATTATTGACAAGACTGACAAAACCAATCAGACAATTATTGAAACTTTGACTGAATTTCTGAAAACCAAAAACATTTCATTGACAGAAAATAAATTTTGGGTTCAATCAGATTTTCAAAAGTTCATTTATCCATATCTTGACATTTATAATATTGAAAATTCAAAATATGGGAAAGATTTTTATCTACCGACTTTGGTGGAAATAATTCCAACAGAAAAACTAAATCAAAAAATACTAAAAATTGCTTTTATCGGACACAACAATGAAACGAAAGAAAATCAGTTAAAATCAATTTATAATCTTGTTGCAAACATTCAACAAGACAAAGTTTTGTTTAGCAGGTATTTGGACTTTTCAACTGAAAAATGGAAAACATTTAGCAGTGAAAGTATGACCTACATAGTATCACCAAACAAAATCATCAACTCAACTGAAATTGGTGAACAAAAAAAAGACATTGACAAAATTTGCAGTTTCTTTCAATGCAAACCAATATCAATAACCTATTATTCTTGTGTAAAACCGAAAGAACTTTTTGAAATCAAGGGTTTTGACTACAATCCAATGATGTATGTTGACAAAACTGGTGGACTTGCTGATTACGGAAATATTATATTTTCAGGTAATAACTCTGAAATTTATACACACGAAATAGTTCATCTTTATACAAGTAATCATTTCCCTAAAATTGACAAATTTATTGACGAAGGATTGGCTACATTGATGGCGGGAAGCGGAAAATATAGTTATGAATGGCACAGAAACAAACTTGACAAATTCCTAAATGAAAATAAAGATTACAATTTTGCGACACATACAGACGCATACGAAAGAAATTATTTTGAAAACGAAACCTCAATTCCATATTTAACTTCTGCCTTAATTTTGGAAAGGACATTAAAAGTCTATGGGAAAGGGAAGTTAATGGAGATGTTAAAGACTGAAAATGAACTTTGGACAACCTTAAAAACAGTAGGTTTGACAAAAGAAAACATAAACGAAGAATTACGAAAACAAATAAAACTGCCACTAACATCGATTTGGCAATATGGCGGCTGAAGTGCTAAATTCAACGACAGTTCTTCGATTGAACTTTTGTGCAAAACTAAACATTTGTGCTTCGATTTCCGCCACATCACCAAGCCGAAAACCGTTGTGTGCAATTTTACAACACGACCGAGAAAAACAAGACAAATAAATGAAGAAAAAGCACCTTTGGCTAATCGGAATTTTGGCAGTAATTATATTTCTAACTATACCTATTTTTCATATCCTAAAAACAAAATGGAATGAAAAAGAAATTGAAATTGAAATTCCAAAAGGTTTTACAAATGATGCAAGTCAATTGAACTTAACAAAAATTGACACAATTATTCAAGTTCCAAATGACAAAAAAAAGATTGAAATTCAACTCAAAAATGTCTTGAAATACGCAAAAGAAAATAATTTAAAAATTTCTATTGCAGGTGCAAAGCACAGTATGGGTGGACACACCATTTATCCAAACGGAATTGTATTAAATATGCTTCCTTACAAGCAAATGGAACTTGACACTTCAAAAAATATTTTGACAATTGGTTCAGGTGCATTATGGGAAGACGCTTTAAAATATTTAGACAAGTATGGAAAATCTATTGCTATAATGCAAGCATTCAGTTCGTTTTCTATTGGTGGTTCAATAAGTGTAAACGGACACGGTTGGCAAAAAGATGTACCACCAATTTCTGCAAGTGTAATTTCTTTTACTTTGATGAAAGAAAACGGAGAAATTATCAATTGTAGCAGACAAGAAAATCAAGAACTGTTTAAACTAGTTATTGGCGGATACGGATTGTTCGGTATTGTTTTAGATGTGAAGTTAAAAGTTGTTGAAAATGAAGCCTTGCGATATAAATACATTCGTTTAAGTCCTGAAAATTACGTAAACTATTACAAAAAATACATTTCAGAAAATCCAAATGTCAATCTTGTTTTTGGTAGATTACGGATTTCAGATAAACATTTTTTAGAAGAAGCAACATTAAATTTCTTTCAAAAATTTGAAGCAACTATTCCCGTTTTACAAAATGAAAAAAGCACCGAAGCGCAAAGATTAGTGTTTAGAGGAAGTGTAAACAGCGAATACGGGAAACGTCTTCGTTGGGATTTGGAGACCGGAATGAATAAAATTTCCAAAAACGAAATTTATTCAAGAAACGAACTTTTAAACGACCACGTTTCATTGATTGAAAATAAAGACACTTCTTCAACCGACTTGCTTCAAGAATATTTTATCCCGGAAAGGAATTTTAATCAATTCATTACGGATATGAAACCTATTTTAAAAAACTCAAAAATAGACTTGCTAAACATAACCATTCGTGGCGTTCATCAAGACAACGACAGTTATTTGAGTTACGCACGAGAAAATGTTTTTGGTTTTGTGCTCTTATTCAATCAAAAGAAAACAGACAAACAAGAAGCAGAAATGAAAAAGTTGACAAACCAACTTTTAGAAGTTACTTTGAAAAACGAAGGAACATATTATTTGCCTTATCGCTTACACATTGACAAAAACAAAATGAGAAAATCTTATCCAAAAGCAGACAAATTTTTTCAACTAAAACTAAAATACGACCCAACTGAACTATTTAACAACAAATTTTACGAACATTACAAATAAAAACAGCACACAACAGCGGTTTCCCCGCAACCGCATGACTTGAGCTTAGCAATGGAAGGAAATCGAGAACTCTTATGTAAACAGAAGCTTCTCGATTTGCTTCGCACCGTTCGGCTTTGCTTCGCTAGTTTCCTTACGCTCGGGTGCCGCGGGTCAATCCCAATCTCGTTTGCCAACGAGACGGGACACTCCTTTATATTTGTTTTAATAAATTTAGGCAAATTTAGAAATTATTTTTTTAAAGCAATAAAAGTCCTTTTTTGCTTATCTTTTTTTTTCTTTTTATTGTAGCAATAACTCCAGGTGTAAAAAAAATGTTTAACCTTGGTTTTAGGAGTAGCAAAATATGATGATGAAGTAATTTTGTTTTCAAAAATTATTTAATAGTCGCTACTTTTGTAAAAAAGTCTAAGGATTATTAATTTTGAATTAGCAAAACTTTTTTTCTGTGTAAATGATTTAAGTAAGATTCCATAACATCATTTTGCTAAAAACCGTTATGATTAATAAAAATAAAACAATTCAAAAAAAATAAATTATGAAATATATAGTAACTACTGTATTTTTTACTATGGCGGTTGTTCTAGTAAATGCCCAAACCAAATATGAAAATGTAGGGATGATTGGAGAATATAAAGCGGACTGGGCATTAGTTACACTTAACAATAAATTAGGATTCATTAATGAACAAGGAAAAGAGATTGTAAAACCAACCTATGATAAGATTGGGCAATTTGGTGATTATAAAGCAGAATGGGCATTAGTAATTCTTGACAAAAAACTTGGTTTCATTGATGAGCAAGGAAAAGAAGTCGTAAAACCAATTTATGACTTCATCGGACAGTTTGGTGAATTTAAAGCAGATTGGACTTCAGTGCAAATTAGCAAAAAACTCGGGTTCATTAATGATAAAGGAGAAGAAGTCGTAAAACCAATTTATGACTTCATCGGACAGTTTGGTGAATTTAAAGCAGATTGGACTTCAGTGCAAATTGGCAAAAAACTAGGACTCATTAATGATAAAGGGGAAGAAGTCGTAAAACCAATTTATGACTTCATCGGACAGTTTGGTGAATTTAAAGCAGATTGGACGTTAGTAGAACTTGACAAAAAACGAGGGTTCATTAATGTTAAAGGAGAAGAAGTCGTAAAACCATCCTATGATATAATCGGACAATTTGGCGAAATTAAAGCAGATTGGACGCTGGTAGAACGTAACAAAAAACTTGGGTTCATTAATGATAAAGGAGAAGAAGTCGTAAAACCATACTATGATATAATTGGACAGTTTGGTGAATATAAAGCAGATTGGATATCAGTATGGCTTGGCAGTAAACTGGGTTTCATCAACGATAATGGTGTAGAAGTCTTAAAACCATCCTATGATATAATTGGACAGTTTGGTGAATATAAAGCAGATTGGTGTGTAGTCGAACTTGGCAGTAAACTTGGCTTTATCAACGATAAAGGTGTAGAAGTTGTTAAACCTATTTACGATAAAATAGGACAATTTAGCGAATATAAAGCAGAATGGTTATTAACAGAACTTGGAAATAAACTCGGGTTTATCAACAATAAAGGAGAAGAAGTAGTAAAACCTACTTATAACAAAATTGGGCAGTTTGGCGAATTTCAAGCGGAATGGGCTTTAGTAGAGCTTGACAACAAATTAGGATTTATTAACGAACAAGGTCAAGAAATCATTATTCCTACTTATGACAAAATCAAGCAGTTTGGTGAATACAAAGCAGACTGGGCTTTAGTTCATCTTGACAACAAATTAGGATTTATTAATAACCTTGGAAAAGAAGTTGTTACACCAACCTATGACACAATTGAACAATTTGGAGAAATTGAAGCAGACTATGCAGCGGTAACCCTAAAAGGGATAAAAGGTTTTATTGACTTAAATGGCAAATTTATTGCTAAAAAATAGAAGTACAAGATATAACAATACCCCGATTACGATGATTTGAACCCAATCTCGTTTGTCAACGAGACGGGAAATCGAAGTGACGGTGCCGTTTAATAATCAAACCGCTTCGACGGGTCTTCCTCCTTAATAATGCTATTGATAAATTCCTGTGTAAAAAAACTTTTGGAATAAAAGTATCTTCTGCCAACTTTGGTACAAGGGATGTCTCCATTGTTACGTAACCGCTGTAAAGTAGACTTGCTGCAGCGGAGGAGTTGCTGCATATCGAGGCTGTCTAGTAAAACCTCTTCTTTTTTTTGTGGTATTCAGGGCTTCAATACGAGCTTCCAGCTCAGATAACTTCCCCATAATCACGATAACGTACTTTTGGTTCATAAGCTAAAGTATTAATCAGACTACTGTGGGCTGCAGTCCGGTGGTTCTTACAAGCCAACTTAGAAAAGTTGTGCCTTTGGGTTTTGGCTTTCTGTAGGTTTTTTTATTCTTAAGGGAATTTTAAGGGAGAGAAAAGAAGCAAGAAGCAAGAGAAAAGATGGTAACATCTAAAATAGGAATAATGTCTACTTATTATAAACACTCTTTCTTCTTGCCTCTTACATCTTGCTTCTTGCTTCTTGCATCTTGCATCTTTATAAAAAAAATTAACACAAATACTATGCGCGCATAATAAATTTTTATATCTTTGAAACGTCAACTAAGTCGTTTTAGTTATGCTATGAAAGAAAAAACAATAGATTATATACTCCGCGCTACCTGGCAAGCCGTTGCCCGAATGTATAACGAAGAAGCATCCAAATTTGATGGTTCGATGGCAATTGGTTTTGCATTACTAAGTATCGATAAAGAAGACGGAACGCCATCAACAGCCATTTCTTCTCGAATGGGAATGGAAGCTACTAGCCTCAGTCGCACGCTGAAAACCTTAGAAGAAAAAGGATTAATCATTCGGAAAAAAAACCCAAACGATGGAAGAGGTGTTTTAATTTATTTAACTGATTTTGGAAAAGAAAAAAGAGCGCAATCCAAAGAAACAGTATTAAAATTTAATGAAACCATTCGAAACAATATATCGGAGGATAAGCTTCAGAATTTTATGGAAGTAGCTGATGTGATTAATGAATTGATTGCTGAGAAGAAAATATTTTAGAGAAAAGAAGCAAGAAGCAAGAGGCAAGAGGCAAGACTTATGAAACATAACTTTAAGAATCTAAAAATATGGATACTATCAATGGAAATAGCCAGTGATATACATAAAATAAGTTTAGAGTTTCCTAAAAGTGAGGTTTATGGATTAGTGAGTCAAATGAACAGAGCTGCGGTTTCGATGCCTTCAAATATTGCTGAAGGCTCAAATAGAGGTGATATTCATTTTAAACATTTTTTAAATATCAGTTTAGGCTCCTCTTTTGAATTACAAACACAATTATTAATAGCAAATCAAAATAGTTATATAACCGAAGAAAGAACAACAGAAATAGAAAATAAGATTATTGAATTCCAAAAAATGATTACTGGTTTTATCAGTAAACTGGAATAGTCTTTTCTCTTGCTTCTTGCTTCTTTCATCTAATAAAAAATAAATGAAACGAACAATCAAAAAAGTGGCAGTCGTCGGATCTGGAATCATGGGTTCTGGAATTGCGTGTCATTTTGCCAACATTGGTTTAGAAGTACTGCTTCTAGACATTATTCCAAATGCGTTAACGGAGGCTGAAGAAAAAAAGGGACTTACTTTAGAAAGTAAGGTGGTTCGCAATCGTTTGGTAAACGATCATTTAACCAATGCTTTAAAATCGAACCCATCGCCTATTTACAGTCAGAAATTCGCAAGCCGAATCACCACGGGAAATACTACTGACGATATGGCTAAAATAGCCCATTACGATTGGATCATTGAAGTGGTTGTAGAACGTTTGGATATTAAAAAGCTAGTCTTTGAACAAATAGACAAATTCCGTAAACCGGGAACATTAGTAACGTCAAATACTTCGGGTATTCCGATAAAATTCATGAGCGAAGGACGTAGCGATGATTTCCAAGCGCATTTTTGTGGAACGCATTTCTTTAATCCAGCACGTTATTTAAAGTTATTTGAAATAATTCCTGGACCAAAAACATCATCAGAAGTATTAAATTTCTTATTTGATTATGGTTCAAAATACTTAGGAAAAACGTCTGTGATCGCTAAAGATACGCCTGCTTTTATTGGAAACCGTATTGGAATTTTTGGTATCCAAAGTTTATTCCATTTGGTGTCAGCTATGGGATTAACTATTGAAGAAGTTGATAAATTAACGGGACCTGTTATTGGCAGACCAAAATCGGCAACGTTTAGAACGGTTGATGTTGTTGGTTTGGATACTTTGGTGCATGTGGCTAATGGATTATACGAAGGTTGCCCAAATGACGAAGCGCACGATCTTTTTAAATTACCAGATTTCATCACTAAAATGATGGAAAATAAATGGTTGGGGAGCAAAACAGGGCAAGGTTTTTATAAAAAAGAAGGCAAAGAAATCCTTTCCTTAGATTTAGATTCTTTAGAATACAGAGCTGCTAAAAAAGCTTCGTTTGCCACCTTAGAATTAACTAAAACCATTGACAAACCTATTGATCGTTTCAAAGTTTTGGTAAAAGGTAAAGACAAAGCAGGTGATTTTTACAGAAAAAATTTCGCTGCTATGTTTGCGTATTGTTCCAATCGTGTTCCCGAAATAACCGATGAATTCTACAAAATTGACGATGCTATGAAAGCAGGTTTTGGTTGGGAAAACGGCCCGTTTGAAATTTGGGATGCTATTGGTGTTGAAAAAGGAATTGCCTTAATGCAAGCCGAAGGATATCAGCCAGCAACTTGGGTTACTGACATGTTAGCCTCGGGAAGCTCCAGTTTTTATTCCATTAAAGAAGGTGCTACTTATTTTTACAATATCCCAACCAAATCACAAAACAAAGTACCAGGACAAGATAGTTTTATCATTCTAAACAATATTCGTGAAAGCAAAAAAGTATGGAGCAATAGCGGTGCTGTAATCACTAATATTGGAGATGGTATTTTGAATTTAGAATTCCAATCAAAAATGAATACCATTGGTGGCGATGTTTTAGCGGCCATCAATAAAGGAATTGATTTAGCCGAAAAAGAATACAACGGATTGGTTATCGGAAATCAAGCAGCCAATTTTACGGTTGGTGCCAATATCGGAATGATTTTTATGATGGCCGTAGAACAAGAATACGAGGAACTAAACATGGCTATTAAATATTTTCAAGATACGATGATGCGTGTGCGCTACTCTTCTACTCCGGTAATTGTGGCGCCTCACGGAATGACATTAGGTGGTGGTTGCGAAATGACCATGCATGCTGATAGAGTTGTGGCTGCGGCCGAAAGTTACATTGGATTGGTAGAATTTGGCGTGGGTGTAATTCCTGGTGGCGGTGGATCAAAAGAAATGGCATTACGTGCTTCCGATTTGTTCCATAAAAATGACGTCGAATTGAATGTACTGCAAGAATATTTCTTAGCTGTGGCGATGGCAAAAGTTTCCACATCGGCGTATGAAGCATTTGATACGGGTGTTTTACAAAAAGGAAAAGATATTGTGGTAGTTAACAAAGACCGACAAATTGCAGTGGCAAAACAAATCGCATTGCAAATGGCAGAACAAGGATATACGCAACCTATTCAACGTAAAGATGTAAAAGTACTAGGAAAACAAGCGTTGGGAATGTTTTTAGTAGGAACCAATCAAATGGTGGCTGGAAAATACATTTCTGAACACGATTTAAAAATCGCTAACAAACTCGCTTATGTGATGGCTGGTGGTGATTTATCAGAACCAACATTCGTATCCGAACAATACTTATTAGATATTGAACGTGAAGCGTTTTTGAGTTTGTGTACTGAAAGAAAAACGTTGGAAAGAATTCAGTTTATGTTAACTAAGGGGAAACCGTTGAGAAATTAGTATTAAGACAGAAGTATTAAGTATTAAGACTGGAGTATTAAGTATTAAGACTTATTTATTAAGTATTAAGACAGAAGTATTAAGACTGATGATAAGGGTTTTTAAAGTATAAAATAATTAAATAATTAAACATGATTAGTAGTCTTAATACTCTAATCTTAATACAACACAGAATATGCACAACTTTGAAAAATTAAAAATTTGGCAGAAAGCAATGGATATAGCCGTTGAAGTTTATGAAGTTTCACTGCTTTTACCTAATGATGAAAAATTCAATTTAATTCATCAAATAAAAAAATGTGCTATGTCTATTCCCTCAAACATAGCTGAAGGTTCAGGAAGAAATCATAACAAAGAATTTATTCAATTTTTAGGAATAGCAAATGGCTCAACTTTTGAATTAATCACTCAATTAATTTTAGCTAAAAGATTAAAACTAATAAAAGAAGAAACAATTCAACCAATAATCAATCGGTTAGTAGAAGTTTCAAACATGAATTTCTCATTTCAAAAAACATTAAAACTTAAAGTATTAAGACTAGAGTATTAAGTATCAAGATATAATTGCTAGTAAAAGTTCTTAAATATTTAATACTCTAATCTTAATACAATAAAAAAAAAAACAATATTGGAAGTCTTAATACTTAATACTCCAATCTTAATACAATAAAAAAACAAAATATTGGAAGTCTTAATACTTAATACTTAATACTCCAATCTTAATACAATAAAAAAACAAAATATTGGAAGTCTTAATACTTAATACTCCAATCTTAATACTTAAAAAATTATGAAAACAGCCTACATAGTATCCGCATACAGAACCGCCGTTGGGAAAGCTCCAAAAGGTGTTTTTCGATTTAAACGTCCCGACGAATTGGCAGCCGAAACCATTCAGTTCATGATGAATGAATTACCCAATTTCGACAAGAAAAGAATTGACGACGTAATGGTAGGAAACGCCATGCCTGAAGCCGAGCAAGGATTGAATGTGGGACGCTTAATTTCCCTTATGGGATTAAAAGTGACCGATGTTCCCGGAGTAACTGTCAACCGTTATTGTGCATCTGGATTGGAAACTATCGGAATGGCCACTGCAAAAATCCAAAGTGGCATGGCTGATTGCATAATTGCTGGTGGTGCCGAAAGCATGAGTTTTATTCCAATGGGTGGTTACAAACCAACACCAGATTACGCCGTGGCGAAAGCTGGAAACGAAGATTATTATTGGGGAATGGGTTTAACAGCGGAAGCGGTTGCCAAACAATTCAGCATCTCTCGCGAAGACCAAGATGCTTTTGCATTCCACTCACATCAAAAAGCATTAAAAGCGCAAGCCGAAGGTAAATTTGATAAGCAAATTGTTCCGATAACTGTGGAACAAACGTTCATCAATGAAAATGGAAAAAAAGAAACCAAATCATACACAGTAACCAAAGATGAAGGACCAAGAGGGGATACCAACACTACTGCTTTAGGAAACTTAAAACCCGTTTTTGCTGCCGATGGAAGTGTTACGGCTGGAAATTCATCGCAAATGAGCGATGGTGCTGCATTTGTTTTAATCATGAGTGAAGAATTGGTAAAAGAATTGAACCTCACTCCAATAGCTCGATTAGTAAATTTTGCATCGGCTGGAGTGGAACCAAGAATTATGGGGATTGGACCTGTGAAAGCCATTCCGAAAGCGTTAAAACAAGCTGGATTATCTTTGAATGACATTGGCCTAATCGAGTTAAACGAAGCCTTTGCATCCCAAGCATTAGCAGTTACTCGTGAATTAAACTTGAATCCGGATATCATCAATGTAAATGGTGGTGCTATTGCTTTAGGTCATCCATTGGGTTGCACCGGAGCAAAACTTTCTGTTCAACTTTTTGATGAAATGAAACGACGTGGCGATAAATATGGAATTGTAAGTATGTGTGTTGGAACTGGGCAAGGAAGTGCGGGGATTTATGAATTATTATAATTATAATATTCTTCCTTTTCGTCATTCCGACGAAGGAGGAATCTCATAGTAATAGAAAGGAGTTGATGAGATTCCTCCTTCGTCGGAATGACAAGATTGTAAATAAAATTCAAAATTTAAAATAACAGTACAATGAGCGATATAACCCGTGGAGGACAATTCCTCGTAAAAGAAACCAAATGTGAAGATATCTTCACTCCAGAAGATTTCTCAGAAGAGCAAATCATGATGCGCGACAGCGTAAAAGAATTTGTGGACAAAGAAATTTGGCCTAACAAAGACCGTTTTGAAAAGAAAGATTACGCCTTTACAGAAGAAATAATGCGTAAAGCTGGCGAAATGGGTTTTCTTAGTGTTGCTGTTCCTGAATCGTATGGTGGAATGGGAATGGGATTCGTAGACACATGCTTGGTTTGCGATCATATTTCGGGAGCAACAGGTTCGTTTTCAACTGCTTTTGGAGCACATACCGGCATCGGAACCATGCCAATTACATTATATGGAACCGAAGAACAAAAACAAAAATACGTACCTAAATTGGCTTCAGGCGAATGGTTTGGCGCGTATTGTTTAACGGAACCGGGAGCTGGTTCTGATGCCAATTCCGGAAAAACAAAAGCTGTTTTATCGGAGGATGGAACGCATTATAAAATTACAGGTCAAAAAATGTGGATTTCTAACGCAGGGTTTTGTTCTGTGTTTATCGTTTTTGCCAGAATAGGTGATGATAAAAACATTACAGGTTTCATTATAGAAAATGATTCAAACAATGGAATTACGATGAACGAAGAAGAGCATAAATTGGGAATTCGCGCTTCTTCTACACGTCAGGTTTTCTTTGCAGACACTAAAGTGCCTGTAGAGAACATGTTGTCTGAAAGAGGAAACGGATTTAAAATAGCGATGAATGCTTTGAATGTTGGTCGAATAAAATTAGCAGCAGCTTGTTTGGATGCACAGCGGAGAGTAACTTCTAATGCTGTGAATTATGCTAACGAAAGAATTCAATTTAACACTCCTATTTCTCAATTTGGAGCTATTCGATATAAATTAGCCGAAATGGCAACTTCTGCGTATGCGGGAGAAAGTGCTACGTATCGCGCTGCAAAAGATATTGAAACCCGAATCCAATTGCGTGAAGCTGAAGGAACATCGCATCAAGAAGCCGAATTAAAAGGTGTGGAAGAATTTGCAATCGAATGTTCTATTCTAAAAGTGGCTGTTTCCGAAGATGTTCAAAATTGTGCCGATGAAGGAATTCAAATTTATGGTGGAATGGGCTTCTCGGAAGATACACCAATGGAAAGCGCTTGGCGTGATGCTCGTATTGCGCGCATTTATGAAGGCACCAACGAAATTAATAGAATGTTATCGGTGGGAATGTTAATCAAGAAAGCCATGAAAGGCCATATTGATTTATTAGGCCCAGCTTCTAAAGTGCAAGAAGAATTAATGGGAATTCCGTCCTTTGACACTCCAGATTATTCTATATTATTTTCAGAAGAGAAAGAAATAATTGGAAGATTGAAGAAAGCATTCCTTATGGTTGCTGGTGGTGCGGTTCAAAAATATGGTCCTGATTTAGATGGACATCAACAATTATTAATGGCTGCTGCCGATATTTTAATTGAAATTTATATGGCAGAAAGCACCATTCTTAGAACAGAAAAGTTAGCCAAAAAAGAAGGTGAAGCCAAAGTGAAGGAGCAAATTGCAATGGCCAAGTTATACTTATACAAAGCAGTAGATGTGGTTACTCAAAAAGGAAAAGAAAGTATTATTTCTTTTGCTGAAGGTGACGAACAACGTATGATGTTAATGGGTTTACGTCGTTTTACAAAATATACCAACATGCCAAATATCGTTGGATTAAGAGAAACCATTACTGCTAAGTTAGTGGCAGAAAATAGTTATTGTTTTTAGTTTTAAAGTTACGTTAATCGTTAGAAAAGAAAGCAATTTAAAACGGTGCTTTTCTTTTTTTAGAACGAACATATAACCATTTAATAACATTCCTAGATAGTGTAAAATAGTATCCTTAAATTAATTTTACAAAAACTTTATAGTATGGAAGTAAATTGGATTATTATTGGTAGTGTACTCTTAATGGGGATTTTGATTATTATTTTTTTAATTCGACGAAATCTTAAAGATGAAAAAGATGTAATAGAACATTTTAACGAAAATGCTTCAATATTTTCTGATGGAGATTCTGATGCAAATGATGTTTGAAATTTCTATATTTACATTTCAAACATATAAATAGATATGAATTATTTTAAAGCTATTCTTTTTTGGATTTTACTTTCAATAAGTGCACAATTTACATTTGCTCAAAAAATTAAAATTAAAGACAACATAGCTTATGTTGATGAGAAGCCCTTTTTAAAAGTTAGCGACTGTGGTATTTTTAAAGAAGAATGTTCTATTAGCAATTTGGATGGAAAAGAAATTATTTTTTTAGACAATCTTACAGACCCTAGAAGACCTGGCACTTACTTTCGTGCCGTTTTTATTGGATTAAATACTACTATTGAAATCAAACAATCGCTGAAGACTTTATTAGAAATTTTGTATAAAAATAAAGTTGTTGGTGACGATGGCACATTAATTAGAGATAATGTAAAAATTCTTTTTGAAAAATATGGTAATCGTATTTCTTTAAAAGATAGCGAAGACTAACCCCTATTACCCAATTCAATAATCTCCAAATTCTGAATTTTATCCCCATCAATTTCAAAGCGCAACATTGTTCTAACCTGATGAAAACCATAGATTCCACAAGCACCTGGGTTCATGTATAATAAATTCAGTTTCTTATCAAACAGCACTTTCAAAATGTGTGAATGTCCGCAAATGAATAGCTTTGGCGGATTGTTCTGTAGTTCGGCTCTAATACTTTGATTGTATTTTCCTGGATAACCACCAATATGGGTTATCCAAACAGCAACGTCTTCGCAAAAAAATCGATTATGTAACGGAAACTCCATGCGCGCTTTATCGTCGTCTATATTGCCATAAACCGCTCTCAAAGGCTTTAGCGATTTTAAAGTGTCAGATACTTTCAAATCGCCAATATCGCCTGCATGCCATACTTCATCTGCTTGTTGAACATATTTCAATATTTTGTCGTCTATGTGACTGTGGGTATCTGAAAGAAGAAGGATTTTTTTCATTTATGCTGAACTTGTTTCAGTATCTAAATTATTTAAAGTTGCAAATTTATACTAAAAACTTTACCCTTTTCTCAATACAAATTCTTTGTAACTTTGCGACTTAAATTTGGCACCTATACACCTTGAGATATTTTATCGAATTAGCATATAAAGGAACAAACTATCATGGTTGGCAAATGCAACCTGATGCCATTTCTGTTCAAGAAACACTCCAAAAAGCCTTATCCATTTTACTCAACGCAACCATTGATATTGTTGGTGCTGGCAGAACAGATACCGGAGTGCATGCCAAACATATGTTCGCTCATTTTGATTTTGAAACTGAAATTGACACACCACAATTGGTTCACAAACTCAATTCCTTTTTACCCAAAGACATTGTAATTTACACTATCTTCAAAGTTGATGACGAAAGTCATGCTCGTTTTGATGCCATCAAAAGAACGTATGAATATCACATTCACACTAAGAAAGATGCCTTTGAGAATGAAGGAAGTTATCAGTTTAATCAGCCTTTGGATATTGAAAAAATGAATGAAGCCTGTGCTATTCTTTATAACCATAATGATTTTGAATGTTTTTCTAAAGTAAATACCGACGTGAGAACTTTCAATTGTGTTATTTTTGAAGCTTATTGGAGCCAAATCGGAAATAAAATTATTTTTACCATCACCGCAGATCGATTTTTACGAAATATGGTGCGCGCCATTGTGGGAACAATGATTTCGGTTGGTACAGAAAAAATTAATATAATCGATTTTGAAAAAATTATTGAAAGCAAAAACCGCAGTCAGGCAGGGTTTTCTGTACCTGCTCAGGGCTTATATCTGACGAAAATAGAATACAATTACCTACAATAAATGCAAGCAAAAGCATTCGACACCAAGCTGTTCAAGAGAATACTAAAATATGCTAAACCTTATAAATTCAGGTATTATAGTGTGATTTTCTTCGCCATTGCGCTTTCTGTTTTTGCTGCGCTTCGCCCTTATTTATTGAAAAAAACGGTAGATGAGTATATAAGACCAATGGACAAACATGGCCTATTGTTTTATGTAACGCTAATGGGGATTGTGTTATTATTTGAAGTGCTTTCTCAGTTTTACTTTGTGTATTGGGCCAATTGGTTGGGACAAGATATCATAAAAGATATCCGAACTAAATTATTCAAACACATACTTACATTCAGAATGAAGTATTTTGATAATTCACCCGTAGGAATGTTGGTAACTCGTTCTGTATCTGATATCGAACAGATAGCCCGTATTTTCAGTCAAGGATTATTCATGATTTTTAGTGACTTATTAAAAATGATTGTAGTCCTATTTTTTATGTTTTATATGAATTGGCGATTAACATGGATTGTTATTGTAGCCATGCCGATTCTTATTTATTTCACAAGAATTTTTCAACGTAAAATGCAAATTGCCTTTGAAGAAGTAAGGACTCAGGTGAATAACATCAATGTTTTTGTTCAGGAACGGGTTACGGGAATGAAAATTGTGCAGCTTTTTAATCGTGAAAACATCGAATTTGAAAAGTTCAAAGAAATTAACCAGAAGCACAATCAAGCTTGGATAAAAACTATTTTTTACAACTCTATCTTCTTCCCCATTGCCGATATCATTTCTTCGTTTGTACTTGCTGGAGTCGTAATTTATGGTGGATTTCATATAATTGATGGAGACAAGTTTACCACATTTGGCGATTTATTTTCGTATACTATGTTTATCGGAATGTTGTTCAATCCGCTGCGTCAAATTGCGGATAAGTTTAATGAAATGCAAATGGGAATGATTGCTGCCAATCGTATTTTTGACATTTTGGATACCAACGGCGATGTTCAAGAAAGCGGAACCAAAACAGCAACGCATTTTAAAGGAACCATACTTTTTGAAAATGTTCGCTTCAGTTACATCGAGAAAGAAGAAGTATTAAAAGGCATCAATTTAAAAGTCAAGGCCGGACAAACGGTAGCAATTGTTGGTGCAACTGGTGCTGGAAAGTCAACAATTATAAATCTATTAAATCGATTTTATGAAATAGATTCCGGCACAATTTATATCGATGACCAAAACATCAATGATTTTACTTTGGAAAGTCTCCGCATGCAAATTGCAATAGTCTTGCAAGATGTTTTCCTTTTTGCGGATACCATTCACAATAATATTACACTTAACAGTACTTCAATTTCTCGAGAACAAGTAATTAATGCGGCTAAAGAAATTGGTGTGCATAAATTTATCAAAAGCTTACCTGGTGGCTAT
This sequence comes from Flavobacterium sp., assembly GCF_044369455.1. Taxonomy (GTDB): domain Bacteria; phylum Bacteroidota; class Bacteroidia; order Flavobacteriales; family Flavobacteriaceae; genus Flavobacterium. Next base: position 41,569 of record NZ_JBIPLW010000004.1, read on the forward strand.
GATTATGATGTAAAAGAACGAGGTGTAATGCTTTCCTCAGGACAGCGTCAATTAATAGCATTTCTTAGAGCGTATGTTTGTAATCCGAGTATCTTAATTTTAGACGAAGCCACTTCCTCTATTGATACCTACAGCGAAGAATTGATTCAAAAAGCAACTGAAACTATTACCAAAGGTAGAACTTCTGTAGTAATTGCACATCGTTTGGCTACCATTATCAATGCGGATAAAATCATTGTGATGGATAAAGGGCAAATTGTAGAAGAAGGATCTCATCAAGAATTAGTAAATAAAACAGACGGTTATTATAAAAAATTATACGATTCACAGTTTGCTACTGAAGTAGAATAATTTTCAAAATAAATCCATAAATTCGCAGACGCAATTAATCTAAGAATTTTTTACATAAAATGACACGAGCGAAGCGACTGCATTTTCACAAATAACAAAATAAACAGGAGAAAATGACACGAGCGAAGCGACTGCATTTTCACAAATAACGAAATAAACAGGAGAAAATGACACGAGCGAAGCGACTGCATTTTTTTCAAATAACAAGTAAATACTCAAAAAATGAAATACGATATTATTGTTTTAGGAAGTGGTCCAGGTGGTTATGTTACAGCAATTCGAGCCTCGCAATTAGGTTTTAAAGTAGCTGTTATTGAAAAAGAAAGTTTGGGAGGCGTATGTCTAAATTGGGGCTGTATCCCAACAAAAGCCTTACTTAAATCGGCTCAAGTATTTGATTACCTAAAACACGCTTCAGACTATGGATTAACCATTAAAGAATTTGATAAAGATTTTGCTGCAGTGGTAAAACGTTCTAGAGACGTTGCCGACGGGATGAGCAAAGGGGTTCAATTTTTAATGAAAAAAAATAAAATCGACGTAATCGAAGGTTTTGGAAAACTTAAACCAGGAAAAAAAGTGGACGTTACCGATGCTACTAAAAAAGTTACGGAATATTCAGCAGACCACATTATCATAGCAACTGGTGCTCGTTCTCGTGAATTACCAAACTTGCCACAAGATGGTATAAAAGTTATTGGTTACCGTCAAGCGATGACCTTACCATCACAACCAAAGAAAATGATTATTGTAGGTTCGGGTGCTATTGGAGTGGAGTTTGCGCATTTTTATAATGCCATGGGAACAGAAGTTACTATAGTGGAGTTTATGCCTAATGTGGTTCCAGTAGAAGACGAAGATATTTCAAAACAATTTGAGCGTTCTTTGAAAAAATCGGGCATTACTGTAATGACCAATTCGTCGGTTGAAAGAATCGACACATCAGGAAAAGGTGTAAAAGCATTTGTAAAAACGGCTAAAGGCGAAGAAACAATTGAAGCTGATATTTTACTTTCCGCTGTCGGAATTAAAACAAATATCGAAAACATCGGTTTAGAAGAAGTTGGAATTACGACCGACAAAGATAAAATTCTGGTTGACGCCTATTCGCAAACCACTATTCCAGGATACTACGCTATTGGTGATGTAACTCCAGGTCAGGCTTTGGCTCACGTTGCTTCAGCAGAAGGAATAAATTGTGTTGAAAAAATAAAAGGTCTGCATGTAGAACCTATTGATTATGGTAACGTTCCTGGCTGTACCTATGCAACACCCGAAATTGCTTCTGTGGGTTTAACCGAAAAACAAGCCAAAGAAAAAGGATACGAATTGAAAATCGGAAAGTTCCCATTCTCAGCTTCTGGAAAAGCAAAAGCTGCTGGAACTCCAGACGGATTTGTAAAAGTAATTTTTGATGCGAAATATGGCGAATGGTTAGGCTGTCATATGATTGGTGCTGGCGTTACCGATATGATTGCCGAAGCTGTTGTCGCTCGTAAATTAGAAACAACGGGACATGAAATTCTAAAAGCAATCCATCCACACCCAACCATGAGTGAAGCCGTTATGGAAGCGGTTGCCGATGCTTATGGAGAAGTGATTCACTTATAATGAAAATTTTAAAAATAAAATTCCCATTCAACGATGGGATTTTTTATTAAGGAGCACTTCGTCTGTCTTTCTCAGACTAGTCGACCCGCCTTCCACGCTGCACGGCAGCTAGTTTCAACCTGCCTGACGGCAGACAGGTCGGGGCTATTTTTCTATTACAGTAGTTCTTTTGAAATTTTAATCAAAAACTTCCTCGTTCTCACCATCAAAACTGGCAAAAACCATACTTGGATGCGAATCTTGATGAAAAACGTTTCCTTTGTTGTCAATAGCTATTGCTCCTGCAAAGCCATCAAAAGGAAGTAATTCACTAAATGTTTTTTCAAAAGCTTTTTCTAACGAAAATCCATCGGTAACTCGAGTTACAATTTTTGCCGCTACTGCACCACTTACGATATCTTCACCGACGCCTGTTAAACTTACACCACAAAATTCATTTGCATAATTTCCGGCCACGGTAGCCGAATCGGATATTCTACCTGGAATTTCAAACCCTTTTCCTCCTGTAGAAGTGGCTACGGCAATTTTTCCGTCATTGTCGAAAGCGACACATCCAACAGTTCCTATTCGGGTTGCGGCTAATTTTGCTTCATATTCCTTTCTTCGTTGCGGAATTTCGGTAGAGAATTTTTCAAAACCATTTTCGCGAGCAAAGTTAGTGGCACCGCTTCCACCCAATACTTTATCGTCATAATTTAATAAAACTTGAGCCACTTGAACCGGATTTTTAACTTCTTCAATATTAATAACGCCACTCATTTTTAAGGTAGAACCATCCATTAAAGAAGCACTCATTCTTATTTTTCCATCACTCTGAATTTGGGAACCAATTCCGGCATTGAACAACGCATCATCTTCTAACATAGAAACGGCATAAACAACTGTTTCTAGAGCCGAATGGGTTTTTAAATAGTGATATGAATCTTTAACAATACGGAGTAACGCTTGTTGTTTCGCAACTTTCGTTTCATGATTGGTTGCTGATTCCGAGAAAAATCCACCGTGAATAATGATTTTCATTGTTGTGAAGTTTATGGTTTATGGTTTATAGTTTGTCGTTATAACAACAAACTATAAACAACAAACTTTTATACATATTGTGAAGATTTGATGGTCATTTTAAACGTATCCAAATCAAAAGTATCATTTTTACTCATCACATGGGTAACCAAATGGTTGATTGAGATGGGCTGACCTAGTTCTACTTGCGTTAAATTGGTGTCTTTAATTTCTCTACCATCCACTAAAATTACAAGTCCAGAACCTAAGGCTTCCATTTGTCTTCCGTTGGTGATCAACAAACCGGTATCTTCTCCAAGACCAATTCCTAATACTTTAGGATTGCCTACAACAGCCTGAAACAATCGACCTATTCTTCCTCTTTGTACAAAATGAGTATCAATAATTACATCATCAATAAGTCCTAAACCAGAAGTGATTTTTACTTCACCTTTTAATAAAGCTTCATGGCTACTGCCTTGATAAATCATATTATTAGAAGCTGCAGCGGCTCCAGCCGAAGTGCCTGCATAGACAAAATCTTCAGTACGGTATTTGGTAATAAGAATCTCATCAAAGAGCGTTCCACCAAGAATAGAAGTTAATCGCAATTGATCGCCACCTGTGAACATGACAACATCAGCAGCTCTCAATCGTTCCAATACTTCATTTTCAGAGGCTTGCTCTCTTCTTTCGATATGAATAACATCTACATTATTGGCTCCTAGATAATTGAATGCCTTTACATATTCGGGGCCGATTTCTCTGGGAATTTTTGAAGCTGTGGTAATCACTTCAATTCTAGATAATTCTTTGTTTTTCGATTCGTTTATTATTCTCTTTAAAATTCCTTCTTCAAAGAAATTTAAATTTTTTGGAGCGCTTTTGTCCAAATCTGTCTCGGTAAAACTGCCTTTGTCAACAGCTCCACCAATTATAATTAGTTTACCTTGTATCTTCATATCGGTAAAAATAACAAAAACTTAAAACCTACAAACCTTTTTTCTGTATTTTGAACGTAATTTATCAACGGAGTTATCAAGAAAAAGTATTCTCAAATTATGTTATATTTGCGAGATGGAAATCAATCGGACTCGAATCAATAAATTTCTTTCAGAATCAGGCTTTTGCTCGCGTCGGGAAGCCGATAAACTATTGGAACAAGGTAGAATTACCATTAACGGAATTGTCCCAGAAATGGGAGCTAAAGTTTCTCAAGATGATGTAATTCGTGTAGATGGAAAATTAGTTCGAGAAAAAAGAGAAAAGCCCATTTATTTAGCGTTTAATAAACCGGCAGGCATAGAGTGTACAACAAATCAAAACGTTAGAAATAATATTGTTGATTATATTAATTATCCCCAACGTATTTTCCCGATTGGAAGATTGGATAAAGCGAGTGAAGGATTAATTTTTATGACCGATGACGGTGATATTGTCAACAAAATTCTACGTGCCCGTAACAATCATGAAAAGGAATATATAGTCACGGTTAATCGTCCAATTACGGATAGATTTATCGAAAAAATGAGTAATGGAATTCCTATTTTAGATACGGTTACTCGAAAATGCAGCGTAGAACAAATTAGTAAAAATGTATTCCGAATCATACTAACTCAAGGTTTGAATCGACAAATTAGACGCATGTGTGAGTATTTGGATTATGAAGTTACGGCACTAAAACGAACTCGAATTATTAATATTTCTTTGGATGTACACGTTGGTCGTTATAGAGAATTAACCACAGATGAAATCATTCAATTAAACAAGCTAATAGAACCATCGAGCAAAACAGAAGAAGCAAGTCTGCCAAAAAAAAATAATTTCAATGGCAATGACGATTTCAATGGCAAACCCAAAAAAATAATTCCCAAAATAAATAATTCAATTAATCGAAACAGAAAAAATCTAAATTCCTAATTCAAAAATGCTAAAAACGATTTTATATATAGCAATTGGTGGCGCTTTGGGAAGCGTACTTCGTTATCTAACTACTGTTTTTGTTTCTAAATTTTGGTCGAATCATTTCCCAATAGCAACCTTTATCACCAATTTTTTAGGATGTTTTTTAATTGGCCTATTTATAGGGATTTTAGCAAAAAATCAACTCGAAGAAAGCAACTTAAAATGGTTTTTAATTACTGGGTTTTGTGGTGGTTATACGACTTTTTCTGCTTTTGGGATGGAAAATTACAATCTGTTTCAAAGCAATAATTCACTCCTGGCTTTTGGGTATATTGCGTTAAGTATTGTTTTGGGACTTTTTGCAGTTTGGATGGGACTTTCATTGTCCAAATAAAACTTAAATTCTCCTTAATCAGAGTACACTTTATATCATTTTTTAGTACATTCGCCAACTATGAAAAAAGATGCTATTATTGCCATTCAAAATTTATTGGCAACTCCAAAAAAAATCGCCATAATTCCGCACCGAAGCCCCGATGGTGATGCAATGGGATCAACATTAGCATTATATCATTTTCTTTTAAAATTGAATCACATACCTATCGTAATCTCTCCAAATGATTTTCCAAATTTCTTAGCGTGGTTACCGAGTTCAGAAACCGTTTTGATTTATGAAAATGACAAGGAAAATTGCACTAAAATCTTGAATGATGCTGAACTCATTTTTACATTAGATTTTAATGCTTTGCATAGAACGGGTGAAATGGAACAAGTTTTAAATAAACTTTCGGTTCCGATGATTATGATTGATCATCATCAGAAACCAGATACATACGCAACCTATACGTATTCGGATACTGCTATTGGTTCTACTTGTGAAATGATTTATAATTTTATTTCTTTTTTAGATAAAAAAGAACTGATTGACAAAACAATAGCAACCTGCATTTATACTGGAATAACAACTGATTCTGGTTCATTTCGTTTTCCTTCAACAACAAGTACAACTCACCGAATAGTAGCAGAATTGATAGATTTAGGTATTGAAAATAGTGCTATTCACAATCTGCTTTTTGACGACAACTCCATTAACAGATTGCAACTTCTTGGAAGAGCTTTACAAAACATGAAAGTTTTTTCAAAATATAAAACCTCTTATACTTCGCTTACACAAAAAGAGTTGGATGAATTCCATTATGAAAAAGGCGATACAGAAGGCATTGTAAATTATGGTTTAACCATAAAAGGCATTCATTTAGCAGCTATTTTTATTGAACATAGTCCCGAAACTTCGGGAGAAAATATTATCAAGATTTCGTTCCGCTCTCAAGGTAGTTTTGATGTCAATCAATTTGCTAGAGAACACTTTAATGGCGGTGGACACATTAATGCAGCTGGTGGAAAATCATATGAAAGCATGAAAGCAACATTAAATAAATTTGAAGATTTAATTTCTAAAATAACCATTTAGTACATGAATAACATATCCAAAACAATACTGTTACTATTTGCTTTTATCACTTTATTAAGTTGTAAGCAGCAACAAGCTCGTATGCCAATATCTCGTTCTTCCGGAACATTTATGAAAGAATCGGCAGAGCGAAATAAAAAATTAATTGCTGGTGAAGAAGGTAGAATTGATTCGATAATTAAGAGCAATCCAAAAATACAATACTTTGCTTCTAAAAAGGGATATTGGTTTCATTATGTTTCTAAAAATGAACGTGATACGTTACGACCAAAAAGAGGAGATGTGGCTCAATTTGATTATGAAATCATGGATTTGAAAGGAAACGTAGTATATTCGGAAGTAGAATTGAGGCCACAAACTTATGTTGTTGACAAGCAAAATATTATGATGGGTTTGCGTGACGGTATAAAGTTAATGCGTAAAAACGAAAAAGTAACCTTTCTTTTCCCATCTCACATGGCATTTGGATATCGGGGTGATACCAAACGAATTAATTCAAACGAACCTATTATTTGCACCGTAACATTAAATGATTTTAAGCCACAAGTAAAGGCTGAAAACATAATACAAACAGAAAATTAATTGAATAAAAATGACTAAAAAAATTTCTACTATAATTAGCATTCTTTTGCTTTCTCTAACTTCATGCAAGGACGAATATAAAGACCTAAAAGATGGTTTATATGCTAAAATTGAAACTTCCAAAGGAATTATAATTGCAGAACTCGACTATAAAAAAGCGCCTACAATGGTAGCAAATTTTGTTACGTTAGCCGAAGGAAAAAATCAATTTGTAACCGAAGAATTTAAAGGAAAGCCATTTTTTGATGGCTTAAAATTTCATAGAGTTATTTCTAAAACCAATGGTGATTCAGAAGATTTTATGATTCAAACTGGAGATCCTTTAGGCAATGGTTCTGGTGATGCTGGCTATAAATGCCGCGATGAAATCACAGAGCTACGACATAATGAACCTGGAATTTTATCAATGGCAAATTCTGGACCTAATACTAATAGTAGTCAGTTTTTTATAACTTTAGCTCCAACACCATGGTTAGACGGAAAACATTCTGTTTTTGGATGTGTCATTGGTGATGGAATGACAATTGCTAATTCTATTGTTAAAGACGATATCATTAAATCAGTTACAATCATCAGAAAAGGTGAAGCAGTGAAGAAATTTGATGCCATAAAAGTATTTAACGATTATTTCAAAACTGAAACAGAAAATCAAAAAAAGCAAGCAGCATTAGATGCTCAAATGAAAAAGGAGTATGAAGCAAAATACAAACAAGTAATTAAAAAAAAATTAACATACTTCAATAAGCTGAATTCATCTGCTGCTAAAACCTCATCAGGATTAAAATTCAATATTACACAAAAGTCTTCACTAGATAAACCTAAAGAAGGAGAAACAGTTTATATTGAATATTCCGGCTTTTTAGAAGATGGAACACTTTTTGACACTAGCGATGCCAATGTTGCCAAAGAGTTTGGGAAATATGACGAACAAAGAGCTGAAGAAAATGGATATGCTGCTTTACCTTATGTAATGGGTTCTAATAGAATGATTCCTGGTTTTATTGAAGGATTGAGTAAATTAAAAATTGGCGAGAAAGCGATTTTCTTTATACCTTTCACCCTTGGGTATGGTGAACAAGGTGCTGGGAATGTCATTCCACCTAATGCCAACTTAATTTTTGAAGTAGCACTAAAAAATAAATTATAATAAATAACTAATAGTAATTAAATCATGAGTAAAATTAAATTCAACATTCTCCTTTTGGTTTGTATTGGTATGATGAGTGCCACTGCACAAACTTCTAAAAAACCTGTATCAAAATCAACAAAACCTCAAGCAAAAACTGTAGCGGCTACCCCAGCAGACCAAGGAATATTTGCAGAGATTGAAACTTCAAAAGGAAAAATTATTCTTCAATTAGAATACAAAAAAACACCCATTACCGTTGCCAACTTTATCGCATTAGCCGAAGGAACTAATGCCTCCGTAACCGACGAAAAATTAAAAGGAAAACCGTTTTACAATGGTTTAAAATTCCATCGAGTTATTCCCGATTTTATGATTCAAGGTGGTGACCCACAAGGAAATGGTTCTGGCGGACCGGGTTATTCCTTTAAAGATGAGTTTGTTACTGAATTAAAGCACAATCGTCCTGGAATTCTATCCATGGCAAATTCAGGACCAAAAACGAATGGTTCTCAATTTTTTATAACCCACAAAGAAACACCATGGTTAGACGGGAAACATACAGTTTTTGGTAATGTAATCACTGGACAAGATGTGGTCAATAAAATTGTACAAGATGACATTATCAACAAAATAACCATTGTTAGAAAAGGTGCAGAAGCAAAGAAATTTGATGCTCCAAAAACTTTTGCAGATTATATGGCCAACAAAGCTGGTGATGATGCAAAAGACGCAGCTATTGCTGCTGAATCTCAAAAAAAACAAGCGGAAATTGAGTTACAAAAGAAAGCAGAATACACTGCTAAATATGGTAGCGTAATTGCAGCAAAGGCTAAATATTTAGCAGACACAAAAGCAACTGCAACAGAAACTGCAAGTGGTGTTCGTTTTAAAATTCTTCAAGCTGGTTCAGGTAAAAAACCAGTAGAAGGTACCAATGTATTTATTCACTATGCGGGTTATTTAGAAGATGGTTCTTTATTTGACAGTAGTTACGAGAGTGTAAATAAAGAATATGGAAAGTTTGACGAAAACAGAGCCAAACAAAACGGTTACCAACCTTTTCCTTTTGAATATGGAAAAAAAGACGGTTTAATTCCTGGATTTATTGAAGGATTAAGTATGATGAATTTTGGAGATAAAGCAATTGTTTACATTCCATCAAAATTGGGCTATGGAGAAAGAGGCGCCGGAAATGTAATTCCGCCTAACGCTAATATCATTTTTGAAATAGAAATGCTAGAAGCTGCTCCTGCTATAGAAACTGGTAAATAAAAGTAGGTACAATCAATATAAAGAGCTTCACTACTGAGGCTCTTTTTTTTATATGATAAATATCATTTAATTTCCAATTGAAGCTAAATACATTTGTTTTAAATTAACCATTAAAACCATGTCGTTAGTCCAAAAATATAATGTTCCTGGACCAAGATACACCAGCTATCCCACTGTTCCCTATTGGGATGAAGATAGTCTTACTTTATCGTTATGGAAACAAAGTTTGATAAAGAGCTTTAAGGAAAGTAACACTACAGAAGGCATTAGTTTATACATTCATCTTCCCTTTTGTGAAAGTTTATGTACTTTTTGTGGATGTCATAAGCGCATTACGAAAAGAAATGAAGTAGAACATCCTTATATTGAGGCAGTAATAAAAGAATGGCAACTATATTGTGATTTATTTGAAACTACCCCAATTATCAAAGAAATTCATTTAGGTGGAGGAACGCCCACATTCTTTTCGCCAGAGAATTTAGAGCACCTTATTTTAGGAATTTTAAAAAATGCAAAAAAAGCTACCCAATATGAATTTAGCTTTGAAGGCCATCCCAACAATACTACTAGAGGACATTTACAAAAATTATATGACTTAGGATTTAGGAGAGTAAGTTTTGGTGTTCAGGATTATTCAGAAAAAATTCAATCTGCTATTCATAGAGTTCAACCGTTTCATAATGTAGCCAAAGTAACTTTTTGGGCAAAAGAAATTGGCTATACTTCGATATCACATGACTTAGTATTTGGATTGCCATTTCAAACTTTAGATCACATCATTGACACTATTGAAAAAACTAATTCGCTTTCTCCTGACCGATTAGCCTTTTATAGTTACGCCCATGTTCCGTGGATTAAAGGAAATGGTCAACGTGGTTTTAAAGATGAAGATGTTCCCAAAGACGAAGAAAAAAGAGCGTTATATGAAGTGGGAAAAAGATTATTAGCTCAAAAAGGATTTTGTGAAATAGGAATGGATCATTTTGCATTAGAGGAAGATTCTATGTACAAATCATTTAAAGACGGAAAACTTCATCGTAATTTTATGGGATATACTTCCTCAAAAACGCAATTAATGATTGGTTTAGGAGTTTCAGCTATCAGTGATAGTTGGTATGCTTTTGCTCAAAACGAAAAAGAACTAGAAGCCTACCATCATCGTTTAAAACTAAATGAGTTACCTATTTTTAGAGGGCATATCTTGAATGACGAAGATCTTAAAATAAGAAAACACATTCTTAATTTGATGTGCCAATTTAGGACTTCTTGGGACGAAGAAGAAAGTTATTTTCAAGAACTGCCCGAAATAATCAAACAACTTTCTGAAATGGAAAATGATGGTTTAATTGTTATTAGAAAAAAATCATTAATTGTAACAGAAAAAGGAAAACCTTTTGTGCGTAATATTTGCATGGCTTTTGACTTGCGACTGAAACGAAATGCTCCAAAGACAAAACTGTTTTCGATGACAGTATAAATTGTTTACAATAAAAAACCACCTAATTCACGTGGTTTTTTATTGTAAATGAAACAAAATAATTACTTATTTAAATAAGCATATATTTCGTCTTTCCTAAATAATAACTTTGCTTTCAATTCATGAACAAACTTATCATTTGCGATTTCAGAACCCGTATTTATTCGACGAATCTGATGTTCTATTTCATGATATTCGTCAAAAAGTTTTCTAAAATGAGCATCAGATATTTTCAACTCATGTATTTTATCCTGAAGTTCAGGAAACTCGTGTAATAAATCGTGTTTTTCCATTGTTTGTTATTTTTATTTTAATATTGATTAATGACAATTGGCAGAAGCCTGAATAAATAAATGCATATTACTTGGTGATACATAAGCGATATCTAAACCCATACCTCTCATCACAAAAAGAATTCCGATTACAACAGTAACTACAGGTATTGCCTTTTGTAATTTGTTTCGAAATGGAATACTCAAAAAGTTTGCTACATAGACAACTACACTCATTAACGGAATAGTTCCTATACCATAAAGCAACATATAGAATACACTCAAGCTAACATTTTGCATTGCAATTGCACCAAATAAAGCTGCATATACTAATCCGCATGGCAATAAACCGTTAAGCAAACCTATAGTAAATAGAGCATCTGGTGACTTTCGTTTGAATTGATTACCCAAATTCGTTTTCACTCTAGAAATGACAGTATATACGGGTCTTGAAAAGTTATATTTAGCAAATACTCTTTCCGGAATAATAGCTATGGTTATCATTAGTAGGCCAACAACTATAGAAATTTGTTGTTGTATTCCTGCCATATAAAATCCTTTTCCTAATAATCCAAAAAGGAACCCTAAACTAGCATATGAAGTTAATCTTCCCAAATGATACAACATAATTTGAATCACTTTTTTAGCCGGATTATTTCTTGAAACTGGCAACATTATGGCTATTGGTCCACACATACCGATGCAGTGCAGACTAGAGATCAAACCAAAGAGTAATGCAGTGTAAAGCATTAGATATTAGATATTAGATATTAGATATTAGATATTAGATATTTGAAATTTGATGTTTGAAATTTGATGTTTGAAATTTGAAATTGTTATTGTTATTGCAATTGATTTTGCAATTGATTTTGCTATTGAAAATAAATTTCTTCTTTATTCAAATAGGTTTTACCTTCATAATTCCATTCTACAGAAATATCCCATAGACCGCCAACCAGATTGTTTTTAGGTATGAGCAAATCAGGACTGGAAAGCGAAATTGGAATTTCAAAATCCAGTTTTTGGTTTGACGGTCTATATAAGGATACTTTTCCTTTGATTTTATTAAAATCAAAATTTTTTGGAAAACTAATACTAATCCCTTCGTTAGCATTTATAATTACTACCTTAACTTTTAGTTCGTTGGCATTTATAGTATTTTGAATATCGCTTTGCACTTTAATTTCCTTTTTGTAATAATCTTCTGTAACCAATTCGTTATCGTATTTACTATCAGATTGTACTCTAAAAACAAAGTATAAAATGAAACTCATAAAAAGCGCAAATGCGATTACGATTCCTGTTCCCCAATTAATTTTCATGTCTTCTATTTTTTGCTTAATCAAAACTTCTTGGTCCTAAAAAATTAGTCGTTTCATTATCGATTAAAGTGTTATCATTATAAACTTCTATTTGCAATTTCGTTTTATCGCTTTCTAAAAGAGCTTGATCAATTTCAATAAACAAGGTTCCTTCGGTGATGCCTTCTTTGGGCACTTTGAAATAGCGACTACCGACCATTTTTACTTGGCCTTTAGGTGAAAATAATTCAACATGCACTTTCTCAAAATCAATAGATGTTTTGTTCACAATTTTGAAAGTATAAATATTGCTAATTTTATCCCCTTTGTGTTGAAATAATTCCCCTGGCAAACGCAAAATAGTAGCTTCAACTTCATTTCTCAAGAATAACATTCCGACAAAAACTCCAGTCAAAATAGCCAATATGGCTACATAACCTTTCATTCTAGTCGTGAATTTGAAACGTTCATTTTTAACAATTTCATCTTCACTAGCATACCGTATCAAACCTTTAGGCAAACCTACATTCTCCATCATCGTGTCACACTCATCGATACAAGCGGTACAGTTTATACACTCTAATTGTGTTCCGTTTCGAATATCAATTCCTGTGGGACAAACATGAACACAAAGATTACAATCAATACAATCGCCTTTTCCTGTTGAAGCTCGGTCTTCGTTTTTATTAAATTTAGCTCTCCCTATTTCTTTTTCGCCACGTACATAATCGTATGTTACATTGATGGATTTGTTATCCAAAAGAACACCTTGCATTCTACCATATGGACACGCAATAATGCAGACTTGCTCTCTAAACCAAGCGTAAATAAAATAAAATACAGCCGTAAAAATCAATAAAGCAATTAAGGTACTGATGTTGTTAGCAGGACCATCTTCTATCAGAAGAAATAATTTATCACTACTGATTAAATAAGCTAAAAATACATTTGCAATACTAAAAGAAACAACAAAAAAGACAATCCATTTGAGTAAACGTTTTCTAATTTTTTCGGAATTCCATTCTTGTTTGGCTAAACGAATTTGTGCTCCTCTATCACCGTCTATCCAAAACTCAATTCGTCGGAAAACCATTTCCATAAAAATAGTTTGTGGACAAAACCAACCACAAAATATGCGTCCAAAAGCTACCGTAAACAGTGCCAGTCCAACTACTCCAATAATCATTACAATCACAAAGATGTGAAAATCTTGTGGCCAAAAAGGAAATCCAAATATGTTAAACCGTCTTTCTAAAACATTAAACATCATTAATTGATGATGATTCACTTTTATAAAAGGCGCAAAAATTAAGAACAATAACAAGCAGTAACTAACCCATTTTCTGCGTTCATACAATATCCCCTTTGGAATTTTTGGGAAAATCCAAGCTCTTTTTCCTTTCGCATCAATAGTACTTATGCTATCTCTAAAATCATCATCATTCAAATCGGACATGTCTTTATTATTTTAAGTGCTGTTTTATTTTACTGCAACTTTTGTGCTATCCAGAGAAGCAGCTACCCTTTCTTCTTTCCATTCAACTGCTTCTGGTTCCGCAGGTTTTGGGTCTTTTGGATTAGAACCTTGTAATGAAAGCACATAACTAGCTACTTTTTGAATGTCAGATGGTTTGATAGACGCTTTCCAAGAAACCATTCCTTTTCCGTCTCTTCCACCTTCCATCAACGTGTTAAAGACATTTTTAATACCACCTCCAAGAATCCAATATTTATCGGTTAGGTTTGGACCAATTTGTCCACCACCGTCTGGGCGATGACATGCCACACAATTAGTAGTATAAATAGTTTTTCCTGCTGCTAAACTCGAGGCATCTGTCAACAATGTTACTTTTTCTTTACTCATCATATCAGGAGCTGTTTTCATATATTCGGCTACAGCAACTTTTGCCTCTTGCATTTCCATTTGAAACTCTTGTTCTTGGCTATTACCATCCATAATCTGAAAGCGGACTAAATAGACAGCTCCAAAAATTATAGTTCCGTAAAATAAATATACCCACCATGGTGGTAACACATTGTCGAGCTCACGAATACCATCATAATTGTGATCGAGCATTACATCTGATTCTTGCTCAATAGTTTTTGTACGTGTTAATTTATTTAAAATGTTTTTATAGAATGTACTTTCTGTAAATGGTACCGATTGTGCTTCGTCTAATTGTTTTTTTTGTTCCTCTGTTAGCAAATGATAGGTAACATTATCAACAGCACTAACCACAATCTCAATAGCGATGAGCAAGAAAAGAAATACGGCTAAAAATAATCCTACCATTGGAAATTTAATAAAGGCAGGCTGATTACCAGAGTCGATGAAATATTCCAATGCTCCAAAAACAATGGCAAAAATCAATGGTACTCGTACATATATAGGAATTAATTTTTTCATGAGAATCTGTTTTAAATTATTCTTTAATTGGTAATTCACTTAATTCTTTAATTGTTTCTTTCTTATAGGTATAAACCCATATAAACAAGCCTATAAAGAAAGTAAAACAAATAAGTAGTGAAATGATTGGATAAATGGCTACGCCGTCAATGGTTTCTAAATTATGTTTGATAAACTTTAACATGGCTTACTATTTGTTATTTTTTACTTTAATATCAGTTCCTAAACGTTGTAAATAGGCAATTAAAGCAACGATTTCTCTATCTTTCATTGGTACAAAAACTTCCCCTTTGGCAGCTGCTTTTTTCTTGCTATCGTCATACGATTTTACAAAGTCGGGATCATTGTATAGGTTTTTTTCTATCGTTGCCGATTGTTTTTCAATACTTTGTTTAGCATTGGCAATATCAGCATCAGTATAAGGCACGCCTAGAGTTTGCATGGCTTTCATTTTTGCCTCAGTAGATGAATAGTCCATGGCTTCATTGGTAAACAACCATTTATATCCTGGCATAATTGAACCTGGCGAGGTACTTTGTGGATTCCACATGTGGTTGAAATGCCAGTTATCATTGTACTTTCCTCCTTCACGATGTAAGTCTGGACCAGTACGTTTAGAACCCCAAAGAAATGGATGGTCATAAACATACTCTCCTGATTTAGAATAATCACCATAACGCACTACTTCGGATCGGAACGGTCGTATCATTTGAGAGTGACAACCCACACACCCTTCGCGGATATATAAGTCACGACCTTGCAATTCAAGTGGTGTGTATGGTTTAACGGCCGCTATGGTTGGAATATTAGATTTTACCATTATGGTTGGTACAATTTGAATAATTCCACCAATTAATATAGCAACCGTAGCTAATAATGTTAATTGAATTGGACGTCTTTCTAACCAAGGGTGAAATTTTTCTCCTTTTAATCTTCCTGTAGAAATTTTTGTTAATTCAGGAGCTTCAGCTAATTCATCTTCAATAGTATTCCCGGCTTTAACAGTTTTAATTATGTTGTAAATTAAAACAATCATACCAACTAAATATAATGTACCACCGATGGCTCTCATCCAATACATTGGCATAATTTGCGTTACTGTTTCTAAGAAGTTACCATATTGTAATGTTCCGTCTGGTTTAAATTGTTTCCACATGGATGCTTGCGTAAATCCAGCGACATACATCGGCAAGGCATACAATATGATTCCTAAAGTTCCTATCCAAAAGTGGAAATTGGCTAATTTTTCAGAATATAACTTGGATTTAGTCATTCTTGGAATTAACCAATAAATCATTCCGAAAATTAGAAATCCATTCCAAGCCAAAGCCCCAACATGCACGTGAGCGATAATCCAATCGGTATAATGGGCAATAGCATTTACATTTTTCAGCGAAAGCATTGGCCCTTCAAAGGTTGCCATACCATAACCCGTAATGGCTACTACAAAGAATTTCAAAACAACATCCGTACGTACTTTATCCCAAACACCGCGTAAGGTTAGCAATCCGTTAATCATTCCGCCCCAAGATGGCGCAATCAACATGATAGAGAATACAACTCCTAGGTTTTGAGCCCAATCGGGTAATGATGAATATAATAAATGGTGTGGTCCAGCCCAAATATAGATGAAGATTAAAGACCAAAAGTGAATGATGGATAAACGATACGAATACACCGGACGATTGGCTGCTTTTGGCACAAAATAATACATCATTCCAAGAAATGGAGTAGTCAAGAAGAACGCGACTGCATTGTGTCCGTACCACCATTGCACTAAAGCATCTTGAACTCCAGCATAAACCGAATAGCTTTTGAGCGCTGAAACGGGTAATTCCAAGCTATTGAAAATATGCAACACAGCAACCGTAACGAAAGTAGCTATGTAAAACCAGATGGCTACATACAAATGACGCTCTCTTCTTTTAATAATGGTTCCAATCATGTTGATACCAAAGGCAACCCAAATTAGAGCAATAGCTATATCAATTGGCCATTCTAATTCAGCATATTCTTTTGAAGTAGTGTACCCTAGCGGAAGTGTTATTGCCGCAGCAACAATAATTAATTGCCATCCCCAAAAATGAAGATTACTCAAAAAATCGCTATACATTCTGGCTTTGAGTAATCGTTGCAAAGAGTAATATACTCCGGCAAACATGGCATTACCTACAAAGGCAAATATTACAGCATTAGTATGTAAAGGTCTTAATCGCCCGTAGCTTAAAAACGAAATTCCGTCTGTTAAGTTGGGGAAAAGATAAAGAGTAGCTAATAAAAGCCCTACTAACATTCCTACTAAGCCAAATACAATACTGGCATAGATGAACTTCTTTACAATTTTGTTATCGTAATAAAATTGTTGCATTTCCATGGTTTAAATTATTAGTGAAAAGTGATTAGTTATATATTGTTTCGGGTTTTGGGTTTTGGGTTTTGGGTTTTGGGTTTCGGGTTTCGGGTTTCGGGTTTCAAATTGCGAGATGCTTCTTTGTTATTTGTTCTATGTTCTATTTTCTTTTTTGGAATTTGTTTTATTAGCTCATCATCAAAAAGCATTCTCACTGATGGGGTGTAATCATCATCATACTGACCTGTTTTTACAGCTCTTAAAAAAGCGTATAAGAACGCCGCGGCAACGATAATACTGATGGATATTAATAAATAGATGACACTCATACCTCTAATTGTGTAAGACAAATTTAGGAGTACGCAGTGGGGTAAAATATGATATTTGTCATATAATCCTAAAAACTTTAGGGCAAAAAAATCAACTTGAAACGTTAAAGGGTATCGAATAAAACCCGAGGGATTTCTTTATTTACCTAACAGAATAAATGTTGATTTTTGTACTATTTTTATATATTAGCGGTTGTAAATAGAGAGAATGTGGGATAAACATTCGGATATATACTAGTTAGTGGCAATTTTACCGCAAAACGACAGCAAAAAAAGGAACTGACAAAATATTTGACCAAATAAATGAATTGTAAAAACTGTAACAACGAAATAAATTCTAAATTTTGTCCAAACTGTGGACAACCATCAAATCTAAAAAGAATTGACGGACATTACATTATTCACGAAATTGAACACGTTTTACATTTTGAACGTGGTATTTTATATACAATTAAAGAGCTAATAACAAATCCCGGACAAAATGTAAAAAATTATCTTACTGAAAACAGAAATCGACTTGTAAAGCCAATAATTTTCATTATAGTTACTTCATTAATTTATTCAATATGCAATAGTTTCTTTCACTTTGAAGATACTTATACAAATAAATTAGATAATAATAATTCTGCGTCAAGTGCTATTTCCAAATGGATACAAGGACATTATGGCTATGCCAACATTATAATGGCTATTTTTATTGCGTTATGGTCAAAATTATTTTTCAGAAAATATAAATTTAACATTTTTGAAATTTTAATTCTTCTTTGTTTTGTTATGGGAATGGGAATGCTATTTTTGTCGGTTTTTGGAATTATTCAAAGTCTGACAAATATAAATCTGATATTAATTGCAAGCACGTTTTGTTTTGCTTATACAACTTGGTCAATTGGGCAGTTCTATGAAAAAGGTAAAATTGTAAATTATGTTAAGGCTTTTTTTGTATATTTGTTAGGTATGCTGACATTTTATATTACAGCAACTCTAATTGGAAAAACAATCGACTTTATTACAAAATATTAAAAAATATGGAAAGTAAAAAAAGAATAAATTGGTTTTTTTTATTCATTGCATTCACATTGGGTTTGACTTTGAATAAACACATTGACTTTAAGAACTTAACCCTAAAAGAACCTTTTTTAGACACTTTATATATTATTGTGTTTATAATATCAATTTATTTAATCATAAAAGACTTAAAAAAAAACACTGACAAATAAAAAAAACTGCCACTAACAGCCGTTTGGCGAAACAGCTGGTTTTGTCTTTCTTGGAAAATACTCCGTATTTTCCAATCTGGATTTTCTAAGATATTTTTCTTAAATTGCCGCTAATTCGCCAAGCGGCGGAACGTTGTGCGACACTTTATCGCAAATCGTTAAAAAACAAAACTTATAAAAGAAAAAATGTATTTTTCAACAGACAAACTATATAAATTATCTAAAGAAGCTTTACGTGGAGAAAAACAAGAATTTGTTTACGAGAAACTTATTGATTGGACAAAAGAAGAGTTTGATATAAAAGTCGTTTATATAGATTTAGAAATTAAAAATAAGGAAAACCAACCAAGATTGCATCTAATTCTTGAAACGCAAAAAGATTATCAAAATATTAATTGAAACAGGTTATAATCCGAGAATTCAAAGCAAAATAGCTGAAAAATTTAATGAATTATTAAAAATAGAAAATCAAAAAATTGGAAACAAAACCGAAAAAAGCCTTGTTGAAAAACTACTTTTAAAAATTGGTTTGAAAAGTAACATAAAGCAACAATTTGAAAATATTTGGGTTTGCTATTCTGTTTTTTTAACTGTTTACTCAACAGAAATTAGTACGTAATTTACTAAAGAAAAAATTGATGAACTTATAAAGAAATACAAAAAAGATAATGTTTGGGAAATTCATATAAGTTCATTTTACATAACAATATTTTTAGAAAAAGAAAACCAAATTGAAGAAAGCAGACAAAAATCATTATTTGATAAACTAAAAGAAGAATATTTTGAAATCGTAAAAGAAAAAGATGAATTTGGGCTTTTCAAAAAAGAACTTATTAATCTTGCTTTTGATAGCAAAGAAAACTTCGACAAAAATTATGATAGTAGTTGGTTTTACTATTACAAATAAAAAAGCGTCGCACAACTACCGTTCCTATGTAAAGCACCATAAAGTTATTACCAACTTTTGAGAGGGTTATGTTTCTCAAAGCTAGAGCTAGAACAATGTCATTAAGTTTAGCGGTTATTTGTCATTCCGAGGAACGAGGAATCTCATTATTTGCTACTGTTTACTGAGATTCCTCCTGCGTCGGAATGACAAAATCATGGGAATTATGTCTTAACTTAATGACGTTGAGCGCGAGAATTATTCTACTCCCCACAAACAAAACCCCGAAGTGTCGCGAAGTTACATGGTTTAAAATAAGAAAAATATGTTTTTCTTACAAGTAATTTTTATATTTGTTTGCGGATTATGGTAGTTTTTTCTCAGTGTGTCGTTGTGTGCTATTTTAAAAAAAACGGGCAAATATTAAACCTTTCAATGAAAATAATATCTAACCAAGTATAACTATCAAAATAAATAAAATATGATTAAAACATTTTTATTTTTTGTCGTGATTTTTACCCTTGGATGCAACAAGGATGACGACAATCCAAATCCTTCAAATCCTAATATTATTCCTTACCAAGAAGGTTTGACAACAAATTATATAACAATAAACAACATTACCAGAAAATATTTAGTTTATAGACCAACAGGAATGATAGCTGTAAATGCTGTTGTTACAGTTTTGCACGGTGGCGGTGGACTTGGTATTGGAGTTTCAGAAATTGGCGCTCATCCATTGTCCGTTTTTCGGACAATTGCAGACAATGAAAAGTTTTTAGTAGTCTATCCAGAAGGTTCACTCGACATTCAAGGAAATCCTGGATGGAATGATTGTAGAAGTGATGATATATCAGGAAGTCAAGGAGATGACATTACCTTTTTGAAACAGTTAAATTCAAAATTAATCTCAGAGTTAAATATTAATTCAAACAAAATGTTTTTAACAGGGACAAGTAATGGAGCTTTAATGACCTATTCTTATGCTTTTCAATTTCCTGAAACTATTAAAGCGATAGCTGTTTCAAGTGGTAATTTACCCGAGTTTCCAGAAAGCGGACTTTGTACAAATGGCTCTAATCTACCATTGCCAATCTTGATAACTCACGGAACAAGCGACCCTGCAATGCCTGCAATTGGCGGTTGTGTAGCAGATATTGGTGGTAATTGTAATCGTGGAAAAGTAATATCTCAAACTGCAACCTTAAATTATTGGTTACAAAGAAATGATTTACAAAATATTAATCCAACCATATCAACTTTTAATGTGAACACAACAGATGCAGGCAACGTAGAAAAAAGAATTTACAGTGGTGCAAAACCATTGATTTATTTTGTTCTAAATAACGCTGGTCACGCTGTGCCAAGTAAGACAGTTTATACCAATTCTTCACCTGCAAGTGGAGTTCAAAATAGAGATATAGAATATGCGGAAGAAGTTTGGAACTTTTTTAAAGGACTTCAATAAAAACAGCACACAATAGCTAGAGTTTCGTAGGGCTTGCAAAGCCAACACCCGAGCCAACGGCGAACGGACGAAGTAATGAAACTCCTGTTGAACCCTTCGATAAACTCAGGACAGGCTCACCGATTACATGTCCGTCCACTATGGGGATTTCGATATGACTTTATAAAGATTTAGAAGACGATGAGAAGTCCTCTTTTTTTTGTAGTTCTCCTTGGTTTTTTATCTTGTTTTCCTGCACTTTTAGGCATAGATACCCTTGCCCATACAATTAGCTTTTATAGGAACTTGAATTTTGGTTATCGCCAAGATACCTCTCAGGCGGTCCTCGTTGATCAAAAAATGACAATCGTATGCAAATGACTTCTACAAGCCATTGCAATTCCATTTGTAACTAAATCGATACTGTTGACAAAGGCATCAATAAATCTAACGGGATTGTCAGTAGCTATTATGTCTTCTAGACTGCTCACTTGAAGCTGATTGCGGGATATTCCTTGTCCCGAAGTGTCGCGATGTTGCATGGTTTAAAATAAGAAAAATATGTTTTTCTTACAAGTATTTTTTTATATTTGTTTGTGCATTGTGGAAGTTTTTTCTCAGTGTGACGTTAACTGAATTGTTATTTTGAAGTCCAAACACATTCTGATTTCATTTTACTACATTTGCAATATGGATGAAAAGAATTTGTACATAATTGCAGGTTGTAACGGAGCTGGTAAAACCACTGCTTCATTTACAATTTTACCTGAAATATTAGATTGCAAAGAATTTGTCAACGCTGACGAAATTGCAAAAGGCCTCTCTCCTTTTCAACCAGAAAAAGTCTCTTTTGAAGCAGGAAGAATAATGCTTCATAGAATTACAGAATTGTTATCGCAAAACGAAAATTTTGCTTTTGAAACTACTTTAGCCACAAGAAGTTATAAAAATAGAATTCTTGAAGCTAAAGAAAAAAATTACAATGTAACGTTATTGTTTTTCTGGCTAAAAAATCCAGAACTAGCAAAAGAGAGAGTAAAAACAAGAGTTCTCGAAGGCGGTCACAATATTCCAGAAGATGTTATTGAAAGACGATATCACAAAGGAATTAAAAACTTATTCGAAATATATCTTTCGATTGTCGATCAAGTTTTAATTTTTGATAACTCAGAAGGAAAACATATTTTAATTGCCGAAATGTCAACTAGTGAAGAATTAAATGTTCTCAACCAAACCAAGTTTAACGAATTAATAAGTTACTTATGACTTCAGAAACCAAAATAGAAAACAGAAATAAAATTTTGAAAGGACTGGAAAAAGCTTACGAAAAAATGATTGCTTTTAAAAAAGCACAAAAAAGCGAACTTGTTATAATTCAAGACAATAAAATAGTTAAAATTAAATTGTGAACAATGCATTTAATAGCTAGAGTTTCGTAGCTTGCAAAGCCAACACCCGAGCCAACGGCGAACGGACGAAGTAATGAAACTCCTGTTGAACCCTTCGATAAACTCAGGACATGCTCACCGATTACTGACCGCCCACTATGGGGATTTCGATATGACTTTATAAAGATTTAGAAGAGGATATAATTTCCTCTTTATTTTTTGTAGTTCTCCTTGGTTTTTTATCTTGTTTTCCTGCACTTTTAGGCATAAATACCCTTGCCCATACAATTAGCTTTTATAGGAACTTGAATTTTGGCTATCGCCAAGATACCTCTCACGCGGTCCTCGTTGATCAAAAATGAAAATCGTATGCAAATGACTTCTAAAAGCCATTGCAATTCCATTTGTAACTAAATCGATACTGTTGACAAAGGCATCGCTAAATCTAACGGGATTGTCAGTAGCGATAATGTCTTCTAGACTGCTCACTTGAAGCTGATTGCGTGATATTCCTTGCCCCGAAGTGTGGGGATGTTGCATGGTTAAAAATAAGAAAAATATGTTTTTCTTACAAGTAATTTTTATATTTGTTTGTGGATTGTGGAAGTTTTTTCACAGTCTGCCGTTAACAACAATAATATTTGGACGTTTAGTTTAAAAAAACTACTTTTGATAGTATCAAATGATATTATCAATGAAGCCCCCATATGACATTACTCCTAAGATTTTAAAATTAATCACTTCTATATCTGAAAAACTAGGAGAAGTGAATGCCAATTACCTCAGTAAACAATCACCTCAATTAAGAAAACAGAATAGAATTAAAACAATACATTCATCTTTACAAATTGAAGGCAATACATTAACAAAAGATCAAATCACAGCCTTAATTGAAAAAAAAAGGATTATTGGTCCTAAAAAAGATGTTTTAGAAGTATTAAATGCAATCAAAGTTTACGAAAAACTTGATGAATATAAATTCAATTCTGATAAAAGCTTTTTAAAAGCTCACCTCCTACTAATGAATGGATTAATTGATAGTGCTGGAAAATACAGAACGAAAGGAGTTGGAATAGTTAAAGGAAATAAAGTTGAACATGTTGCTCCTCCTTTAGAAAATGTTCCTTTTCTTATGAAAGATTTATTTGACTATTTGAATGACTCAGAAGAAATAACATTAATTAAAAGTTGTGTTTTCCATTATGAAATGGAATTTATTCATCCCTTTTTAGATGGGAATGGAAGAATGGGAAGATTGTGGCAAACTTTAATATTAATGAACGATTATCCAATATTTGAGTTTTTGCCTTTTGAAACTCTGATTAGTCAAACACAAGATGAATATTATAAATCTCTTTCGCTTAGTGATAAAAATGGAAAATCAACATTCTTTATAGAATATATGCTTGATGTAATTAACAAATCTCTTGAGAACTTGCTTAGTTACAACAATAGAATTTTAAAAGATATCGATCGTTTAGAATACTTCATAAAGCTTGGAGCAAAAGAATTTACTCGTAAAGATTATATGAATACATTCAAAGATTTATCATCTGCAACAGCAAGTAGAGATTTGAAAAAAGGAATTGATTTACAATTACTTGAAAGTGTTGGAAATCTTAATAAAACAAAATATATTATAAAATAATTACTGTTGTTAAAAGCCGTTTTAAGAAATGGCGAGCTTCAGGATTTATTTGAAATAGCACAGGTTTTTAATTAAAAGTTATAGTTATATTTGTTGTGGCTTGGTCTTGGTTCATCACCACTTCATGAAGTCGAGGCACGTTGTACGACACTTTCGAGCGACAGAAAACCGAAAAAATAATTGAGAATTTATCTCAGAATACCTAAACTAGAAGCAGTTACGCATTTAAAAATAATGATTCATGTTTATTGTTTATTTTATTTTTTTTATAATTTTATTTTACTTTTTTTATTTTTGTTTCAAATAATAACGTAACAAACACCGCTATGAAGACTAAAAATACTCTTTCAGTAATATTTTTGGGATATGGTTTGTTTATCTCTTTAACCGCTTATTCGCAACCAACTACCCTAGTGCTGCAGCCCGGATCATCAGAAGCATTTGATGTTTCGTACGGTAATAACCCCAATTTTTTGGCTGCTAATCCAATCTCTACTGACTTTGGTGCTGCACAATGGACTTGCGGTGGTGCGCCTTGCGAGTTGCGCTCTTTGATTAAGTTTAATTTGAATTCAATACCAACAAACGCTATAATTACCAGTGCAACCTTATCGCTTTATGCAAATCCTACACAGCTTAACGGAAATCCAGTAGCTGGTCCTACATTTGGTAATAATAACGCATCTTCTTTGTATCCAGTAACCACAAACTGGAATACTAGCACAGTATCTTGGAATAATCAACCCTCCTTCACGAGTGTTAATGCTACCATTATCCCGCAAAGCATATCAACTTTTTATGATTATAATGCTCTAGATGTTACAGCAGCAGTGCAATCCATGGTCAGCAATCCAAGCTCAAATTTTGGTTGGATGTTAAGTATTAACACTCCAAATTTTTATAATAGCATGATTTTTTGTTCTGGCGATTACCCTGATGCCACAAAGCGTCCCAAGCTAACTATTACCTATGGCTTTAGCAATTGCAACACTTTGAATCCAGGTCCGGTAAACGGTATTGATATTTCCTATGGAAGTAATCCAAACTATTTGTCGCCCGACTCAATGAGTACAGACCTTGGTGCATCACAATGGACATGTGGAGGATCACCCTGCGAATCGCGATCATTGATTAAATTTGATTTATCTTCCTTTCCACAAAATTCTGTTTTGCAAAGCGCAACACTTTCTTTGTTTGCAAATCCTGCCCAGCTCACCGGTAATCCCGCAGCTGGTCCAACTCATGGAACCAATAACACCAGCGAACTTTTAAAAATTGTTTCTCCTTGGTCAATAAGCACCGTTAATTGGAATAATCAACCCAATGTGAGTAATTCCAATATTGTTACTTTACCACAAAGCGTTACAAATTATGACGATTATCTGAATATTGATGTGACTGCAATTGCTCAGGAATGGATTAACAATCCTGGAAATAATTATGGGTGGATGTTAAAAACCCAAACTTCTGATTTTTATAATTGTATGATTTTTGGCTCGAGTAATTTTCCAGATAGTGCCAAACGTCCTGCTTTAACGCTATGTTTTCAATCTCCTCTCAGCAATAACAGCAATGATCTTTCAGATGATAGGATAATGCTATTTCCAAATCCCGCTCAAACAGACTTACATTTAAGCCTTAATTCAAGTTACATTGGTAAGCTTACAATCAATATTATTAATTTAATGGGACAAGTTATTTACCATGAAAACATTGAAAAAAGCGCGTCTTCCTTTGAAACAAATTTTAATGTAAGTAGCTACAGCAAAGGCTTGTATCTTATTCAAGTGATTTCACCTACACAAATATTTAATAAACGTTTTTGTGTAAAATAACAATGGTCTTCATTTTTAATTGCTATTGGGCGACAGTTTCTATGTTGCTCCTGCATTTAGATTTATTGTTATCGCATTTGTATTTATTGCTACCTTGTTTATATTTATTTTAAGCTTAGAAAAAAATATAGTAACCGAAGAAAGAAAACTTGAAATTGGATGAATACAAACCGAATGCCTTACATCAATTCCTATGAAAAGCACTATAAAGTTATTTACAACTTTTGAGAAGATTATATCCAAGATAGCACGGATTTACACCCGAGCGTAGCGAACATAAGAAGTAAACCCCGATACCGCTCGTTTCAACTCCATTTAAATTCAGTGCTACTACACCCAAATGATTAATACCATCATACGGTTCGAAAAACGTTGCCGTAATCATTGCCCGCAGAGAAAACGGCGATGATACGCCACCAACTGTTTAAAAAAAATCTCCAGTAATTGATGTTTTTTTATGTTTTTTGCTACCATTTCCTCCTCGCAAAAATATTGCTCATTATCGTTACAAAACTCACAATCGTAATAGTGCTTAACGGCATAATGATAGCGGCAACAATTGGCAGCAAGTTTCCTGTCACTGCATAGGTTAATCCTACCACATTATAAAGTAATGACAAGCCAAAACTCATATAAATGGTACGCATAGCATTTTTAGAATAACCTAAAAAGAAATCTATTCTTTTAAACTGACGGGCATCCAAAATACCATCGCAAGCTGGTGAAAAAACATTTACATTCTCTGAAATTGAAATCCCAACATTACTTTGTGCTAAGGCACCAGCATCGTTTAATCCGTCACCAATCATCATTACATTTTTACCTTCTTCTTGTAGTTTTTTAATGAATTCTAATTTTTGCTCTGGTTTTTGATTAAATACTAAAGTGGTGTTTTCTGGAAGCATTTTTTCTAAAATTTGGCGTTCTCCATCATTATCGCCTGATAATACTATTAAATTATAATTTTTAGCCAAATTTTCAAACAACTGCTCTAAACCTTCTCTATATTGATTATTGAAAACATAACTTCCTTTGTAAACACCATTAATTTCAACATGCACTTTAGTTTTCTTATGGGTGTTTTCACTCATGTGTTGCAAGAATTGTGACGAACCTAATTTTATGGTACCTTCTTTAAATTCGGCATGTATTCCTTTTCCAATAATTTCCTCAAAACGAAGCGGTTCCTTTTTTTCTTTAGCGGGAATAAAATCATACAACCTTCTGCTTAATGGATGATTTGAACCACGCAAAGCATTATTTAATAATTGCAGTTCAAAATCATTTAATGGGTCACCTTCATAGGTGATTGATGTTTTTTTATTGGTTGTAATGGTGCCTGTTTTATCAAATACTATACTATCCACTTTGGCCAATTGCTCTATTGCTATAGCATTTTTTAGATACAATTTTCGATTACCCATTATTCTCAAAACGTTGCCCATTGTAAATGGTGCTGTTAATGCCAAAGCACAAGGACACGCTACAATAAGAATGGCGGTAAAGACATTAAACGCTGTAGCAACATCAATAAAAACCCAATACAGAAAAGACACTACTGACAGTAAAAGCAACGCTGGAGTAAAATAGCGACTGATTTTATCGGTAATGGATTTGTGTTTTTGCTCCACTCTTTTCTGGAAAACATCGTTGCTCCACAATTGGGTCAAATAACTTTGAGATACCGAAAACAGTACTTCCATCTCAATGACTTTGCCTATTTGTTTTCCGCCAGCAAAGATTTTATCGCCTGATTTTTTGACAATAGGAACGGCTTCACCAGTGACGAAACTATAGTCAATGGAAGCTTTTTGAGAAATTAGAATACCATCAACAGGAATTAATTCCTGATTTCGGATTAGCAATCGGTCGCCTTTTTCAATGTCATATACTTGCACCGCTTCTTCTTTTCCATCGGGCAAAATTTTAGTAATGGCTAAAGGAAAATAGGACTTATAATCGCGTTCAAACGATAGAAAATCATAGGTCTTTTGTTGGAATAGTTTGCCTAATAGCATAAAAAATATCAAGCCACACATGCTGTCAAAAAACCCTTGCCCATAATTGAAAACGATATCAACTGTACTACGAACAAACATAACCACAATTCCAAGTGCAATTGGGATTTCGATATTCAACATGCCTTGTTGGATGCTTTTCCAAGCGGCAACATAATAGCCCGAAGCAGAATAAAGAAACGCAGGTAAAGAAATTGCAAAAATCAACCATCTAAAAAAATCTCGATATTGGTCAATCCAAAATTCATTGACTTCAAAATATTCTGGAAAGGAAAGTAGCATAATATTCCCAAAACAAAAAAATGCAACTCCAATTTTATAGATTAAAGAACGGTCTACTTTCTTTTTACCTTCATCAAAATTGTCTAGAGTAATGTATGGTTCATAGCCTATAGAGCAGAGCATTTCTACAATTTCTTGCAATGTGGTTTTATCGGGATTGTAAGTAATACGAACTTTTTTTTCAGGGAAATTTACTTGAGAACTATTTATTCCTGTTTGAAGCTTTTGCAGATTTTCCAAAATCCAAATGCATGAACTACAGTGAATATGAGGTATATAAAGTGAAACAATATGTGTGGTATTCTCCTGAAATTCGAGTAGTTTTGAAACAATACTTTCATTGGCTAAAAAATCATATTTACCCTTTATATCTTGTGGTGTTGCGCCTGGTGCAGACTTAAAATCGTAATAACACGTTAAATCATTTTGACTAAAGATTTCGTATACCGTTTTACAACCCTTGCAACAAAAACTTTTAGTATCAAAAAGAACGGCGTCTTTTAATACGATTTCATTACCACAATGGAAACACTGTGATGTATTCATAATTTGCTCATTTTACCTTTGACAAAGATTTATATTTGGTATAAATTAAAATATGATATTTGTCATGCTTTGAATATCTTTGTGAAGATAAAAACAATAATTATAGTTAATGGGTAAATGTGAACAATGTATCGTCAGACAATTCAGTTCTCTCAAAGCTTTGGGTAAAGTTGAATTACTCAAAATGGCCGAATGCAAAACATCATATACCATTAAAAAAGGGGAACCAATTTTTGAGGAAGGTGAAATAACTAATGGCATTTACTGTATTAAAGAAGGAATTTGCAAACTCTCTAAACTGAGTTCTAATGGCAAGGATCAAATTGTAAAACTAGTAAAGCCTGGTGATTTATTAGGACAACGTTCTATGATTAGTGAAGAACCAGCCAATTTGAGCGCGGTTGCTTTAGAAGATATGGAAGTTTGTTTTATTCCCAAAAACGAAATCATGCAGTTCTTTAATCATAATAATGATTTTTCAATGAATGTAATGAAAACCATTTGTGGCGATTTAAAAGATGCCGATCAACACATGGTTAATATGGCTCAAAAAAACGTAAAAGAGCGATTAGCTGGGACTTTAATTTATTTAGAAGAAACCTTTGGTATTGAATCTGATGGAACTTTGCGCATTCAACTATCGAGGGAAGAATTATCTGGAATGATTGGTACTGCCACCGAAAGTTGCATTCGACTTCTTTCAGAATTGAACAAAAGCGATATCATTGAATTGGTAGGAAAAAAAATAAAAATTAAAGATAAATTGAAGCTCCAAAGGCTTTCAATTTAATCATTCTTTTTACTCAAAAACAGATAATAAACTGGTATTCCTAAAGCAACAATAAGTAGTCCTAAGCCGGTGCTTGTTGTTTGATAAATTAATAAAGTAATACAAATTAAAGTCGTAATTAGTATATATAACATCGGAATGATAGGATACCCAAACGCTTTATACGGTCGTTGTGCATTGGGTTCTTTTTTTCGTAATATAAAAATTCCATAAATAGTTAAGATGTAAAAAAGTAAGGATGCAAAAGTGGCATAGGTTAATAAATCACCATACTTTCCAGAAATACATAAAACAGAAGCCCAAAAACATTGAAACCAAAGTGCCTTAGCCGGAACATCATTTGCATTTAATTCACCTGCTTGTTTAAAAAATAACCCATCTTTTGCCATGGCATAAAACAAACGTCCACCCGATAAAATCAATCCGCTATTGCATCCAAAAGTAGAAACCATTATAAGACCCGCCATTACAAAAACCCCAACATTTCCAATGATCATGTTTGCTGCTGCTGTTCCTACTCTATCTTCATTGGCAAACATAATTCCATTTCCTAAAACACTACCCGAATCAGGTGTTCCTTGCATAGGTAACAAAGCCAAATAAGCCACATTGGCTAAAATATAAATAACCGTAACAATCAAAGTTCCTAAAAACAAACTCCTAGGAATATTCTTTTTAGGATCTTTTATTTCACCTGCAATAAAAGTAACATTGTTCCAAGCATCGCTCGAAAATAGTGAATTAATAATGGTTGCTCCCATGGCGCCAAGCAATGCAACTCCAGCAAGTTTTGTAACCGTTATGGTTCCATCGTCATTTATAACAGTTTGCGAAGCCTCCCACATATTGGCGAAATTATTAGATAAAACATCGGTTTTTAATCCAACATACAATCCGAAAACAATTAAAGCAAAAAGTGCAATTAATTTAGTTGAGGTAAAAAACAATTGAATCGATTTTCCCGTTTTAACGCCACGAGTATTAATATAAGTCAATAAAAAAATGCTAAACATGGCTAAAACTTGCTTGTTTGTAAAAACAAAACCATCACCAATTTTTATCAATTCGGTATCTAAAACAGGGAAAAACACCGCTGAATATTTGGCAAAAGCAACTGCTACAGCTGCAATTACACCAGTTTGGATAACGGTAAAAACAGTCCATCCGTATAAAAACGAAGCTAGTTTTCCATAAGCACGTTGAATGTATACAAATTGTCCGCCTGCATTGGGCATCATGCCTGCTAATTCGCCATAGCTCAATGCTGCTGACATGGTTAACAAACCGGTAACTAACCAAATCACAAGCAACCAAGCTGCAGAACCAACATCACGAGCCATTGCTGAAGTAACGATAAAAATACCCGATCCAATCATGGAACCGGCTACAATACTTGTGGCGTCAATTAATCCTAAGGAACGTTGTAATTCGTGTTTTGTTTCAGACATAAAGTTGGTTTATTGATTTGTTGATTTCAAATATAGTTAAAAATTAGTTTGGAGTTGGAAGCGGGAAGTTGGGAGTTGGAAGTCTTAAATTAACTTTCAAAAAAATGAAAACTGAGTATTGAACACTCAATTTTAAAGTTTCTTCGCTTCTTCCCAAAAAATATCCATCTCTGCTAATGTCATATCCATTAAAGGTTTTCCTAGTTCGCCAGCTTTGTTTTCGAGATACATAAAGCGTTTGATGAATTTTTTATTGGTTCGTTCCAACGCATCTTCGGGATTTACATTTAGAAATCGGGCATAATTAATCATCGAGAATAATACATCTCCAAATTCGGCTTCAATTTTGCTTTGATTTCCTACGTTAACTTCGTCTTGTAATTCTTGTAATTCTTCCTGTACTTTGTCCCAAACCTGATGCGGTTCTTCCCAATCGAAACCAACACCTTTTACTTTGTCTTGAATTCGGCTGGCTTTCACTAATGCGGGTAACCCTTTTGGAACACCTTCTAATACCGATTTTTTACCTTCTTTTAGTTTGAGTTTTTCCCAATTTTGCTTTACTTCTTCTTCATCAGCTACAATCACATCACCATAAATATGGGGATGACGATGGATTAATTTATCGCAAATTTCATTGCATACATCCGCGATATCAAAACCTGTAGTAAGCGAAGTCGAGTTATCATTGGTTTCACTACCAATTTTCGCATAAAAAACAATGTGTAGTAATAAGTCTCCTAACTCTTTTTTGACTTCCTGCAAGTCGTTATTTAAAATGGCATCGCCCAATTCGTAGGTTTCTTCAATGGTAAGATGGCGAAGGCTTTCCAGCGTTTGCTTTTTGTCCCATGGACACTTTTCGCGCAAATCATCCATGATATCTAATAATCTGTTGAAAGCTTCGAGTTGTTGTTGGCGGGTGTTCATTGTTTTTGTTTCGAGTTTAAGGTTTGAAGTTGCCGATTTCAAAAATAAAAAATCCTATCGCTGTTTATAACAATAGGATTAATATTTATAAAGAAGTAATTAACTATTTTTTTGTTTTTGAAGACTTTGATAATTTAATTTCTTCAACTACTTGCTCTTTTACTTCTTCTGCATTAATTAAATTTGGTTCTTCTTTAGAAACCATTCCTTTTGCTTGAAGAATGTTATACCAATTTAATACTTTTTTAATATCTGAAGCATACACTCTATCGGCATCATAATCTGGTAAAATTTCTTGAAAATAAGCCATTAATTTGGTATTATCTTCTTTATGAGAAACCGATGTTGGTCCTTCATTTTCTTTGATTGCAATAGCACGCATGATATCAACCAAAGGCTTTTCTTCGGAATAGGTATACATCGAAATCTCAGAAAGCAAACTAACATTGCTTCTTAATCCCACTGTGATTTTCTTTCCGTCTGATAATGATTCTGCTAAAAAGCCGGAGCGCGTTTGTATTTTTAACTCGAATAAACCTGGTTTTCCAGCAATGGCTAATATTTTTTCTACGTTCATTTTATAATTTAATTTGGGAACAAATATATATAATTCAAAAATCAATTTCAATATCAATTTCAATGTCAATTTCAATGCCAATTTCAATGTCAATTTCAATTGCAAATTTTAAATATTTTGATTGTCATTGATTTTTGATATTTTAATTTATCTTCCTTTTTTATTCACAAATTTCATCCTATAATCAGGAAACGCTTTACCATCCATGATGTTTTGAAGTTTCTTTTTAATCAATGTTTTTTTTAACATCGAAATTTTATCAGTAAACAAAATTCCTTCAATATGATCATACTCATGCTGAATGACACGAGCGATTAATCCATCATAAACTTCTATTTTTTTGTTGAATTCTTCATCGCAATACTCAATCGTTATTCTTTCGTTGCGGTAAACGTCTTCTCGAACATCCGGTATACTCAAACAACCTTCATTAAAACTCCATTCTTCTCCGTCTTCTTTAATCATTTTGGCATTAATGAATGTTTTTTTGAATCCTTTAAGTTGTTCTTGCGCTTCTTTTGACAAATCTTTATTATCACAAAAAGGCTCGGTATCTATTATGAATAATCGTATAGGCAAACCCACTTGTGGAGCAGCCAATCCAACGCCATAAGCATTATACATGGTTTCATACATATTGGTAATAATTGCAGATAGATTTGGGAAATCAAGAGAAATCTCTTCGGCAACTTGTCTTAATACATTTTCTCCATAACCGTAAATTGGTAATATCATTGTTTAAAATCTATTTTATTTATACGTACTCTCTGTTATTAAATACTATTATTTTGCAAAAGTAATCAAAAAAATATTTGATAAAGTTGAATTTAAGTTAAGTCAAAAAAAAGCCATTATGTTTTGTTTCAAAAAAGCAAAAATTAAAGTGATTTTTATATATTTGAAAAAATATTAATTATATATATAGCAATGAAAAAGTATGTTTTAGCAATAGCAATTATCTTTAGTTTGAACGCATTTGGACAATCTGAAACCCAAACTGCAACTGGTGATCAAGTGGTAACAAAAACGTTATACACAACAAAAGAAAAAGAAGATATTAGAAAAAAATTCCTTAAAGAAGTAGATGAAATTGGTTTATCACCAGAAATAAAAACAAAATATTTGGCAATCGTTAGTAAGTTTAACGAAAAAATAAAAGTCGTAAATAAAGATCGTAAATTAACACAATCACAATTTACTACTAAAGTTAATAAGATAATTAAAGATCAAAATCAGGAAATTAAAAGTATTCTAACACCTGACGAGTATGCAAAGCACAAATTAATTATTAATCGCTACCAAAATAGTATTATTTACAGAATAGAAAATAAATAAGTTGATTATTTCTTAGTCAAAAAGTTTTGTAGCATTATTGTTGCTGCAATTTCATCTAACAACGCTTTATTTTGGCGTTGTTTTTTTTTCAATCCACTATCTATCATAGTTTGGATTGCCATTTTAGAAGTAAACCGTTCGTCGGTTCGTTCCACATTCATATTGGGAAAAGCTATCTTAAAATCGGAGACAAATTTTTCGATGATTGGAGTACTTTCTGAAGGTTTCCCATTCATTTGTTTGGGCTCGCCAATCAGAACTTTAGAAACATTTTCTTTCGAAAAATAATCTTTCAAAAAAGAAATAGCTATTTCTGATGGCACTGTCGTTAGTCCTGATGCTATAATTTGCAGCTCATCGGTGACGGCAATTCCAGTTCGTTTTAATCCGTAATCTACAGCAAGAATTCTAGACATCTTCTTTATTTTGTGGCTTTAAATTTTGCCAATACTTTTTTTCTTTCACCGAATAAAATTAGCATTTCAGTATCTATTTTGTAACTATTTACTTTGGCCAGCATACTAGAAAAATTAGTTTCTAAAGTCATTTCTGGGCAAGCCATTCTGGTCATTATTATTTCTGAAAAAATTAATTTGTATGGTGAAGGCATAACATAACTTCCTGTAATGGAATTACATCCCATATAGGCATTGAATCTTCCGTCTTTAGAATTTAACTTTAAGTAAAAGACTTTTTTTCCTTTTTGAGAAATAGTAGTATTGTTTAATGAAACTAATTTCCATTTGGTTTCCGCTAAGGTAAATTTACCGCTAGCTGGATTCACTTTTTGGATTACTGTAGTCGTTTCAATTCGATTATTTAAATCAACCGTTGCATTATTTTCGACTCCATTTTCGATAGTTGTGGTATCTATAGGTTGTTTTGATAAAATATAATCGTCTGCCAATTTTCCAGTAATTCTTTGACCTGACAAATCTAGTTGTGTTAACGTGTTTTCACCAACAAAATATTGATTTGGCGAATTCTCTACATTACTTAAAATGATAGTGTTACCGTTTTTATTCCATGTGAAACTTCCTTTTTGGAGAAAAATTTTATTTCCTTTTCCCTGGTATTTTGTCTTTATACTATAGGTTGCATTTTCATTAATAATAATTTCAGTTTCTAAACCTTCACAATCAGCACAAGGTAAAATTCCTTTATATATGCCAACATAATCAAGTGAATTCTTGGCATTGTGAGAATTAGAAAGCGTATTCTTTATAGAATCATTTTTTAATTCCGCTTCATTTTTTGATTGCTGTTGACAGCTAATCATAGACAATAATAACAATAGTAAAATATTTTTTCTCATATTATCAATACTTAATTGTCCAAAAATATTAAATCAAATCGTAAAATAAAGTTAAATAAAATGCATTTTTTAGAATCGTCAAAAAAGGTATCTTTGTTAACTCAAAAATTTTGGTCATACAGAAAGAAAGTAAAACTCAAAAAAATGAACAATCTACAATCTATTATAGAAAAAGCTTGGGATAACCGAGAATTGTTGAAAGACACTACTACTTTAAAAATCATTCGAGAAGTAATTTCTTTACTTGACGCAGGAACGTTGCGTGTTGCGGAACCAACATCTAATGGCTGGAAAGTAAACGAATGGGTAAAAAAAGCGGTAGTAATGTATTTCCCGATTCAGAAAATGGAAACCTGGGAAGCTGGAATTTTTGAGTACCATGACAAAATGTTGCTTAAAACCGGATATGCCGAAAAAGGAATTCGAGTGGTTCCACCAGCAACTGCTCGTTATGGCGCATACATTTCTAAAGGCGTTATTTTAATGCCAAGTTATGTTAACATCGGTGCTTACGTTGATGAGGGCACTATGGTGGATACTTGGGCAACAGTTGGTAGCTGTGCTCAAATAGGTAAAGACGTTCATCTTTCAGGTGGTGTTGGAATCGGTGGTGTTTTAGAACCATTGCAAGCCGCTCCTGTTATTATTGAAGATGGTGCTTTTATTGGTTCACGATGCATAGTGGTTGAAGGTGTTCGCGTGGAAAAAGAAGCTGTTTTGGGCGCGAATGTTTGCCTTACTGCATCCACAAAAATCATTGACGTTACCGGAAGCGAACCTATAGAATATAAAGGAGTTGTTCCTGCTCGTTCGGTAGTAATTCCAGGAAGTTATACCAAATCTTTTGCGGCAGGCGATTATCAAGTGCCTTGTGCTTTGATTATCGGAACGAGAAAACCATCAACTGATTTAAAAACATCACTCAATGATGCCTTGAGAGAATATGATGTAGCCGTTTAATTTTAAATATCAGATATTAGATATTAAATATATTTCTAATATTTGAAGTCTAATATCTACTATTCCAAATGAAAGTACTTGTAATTCAAATAAAAATGATTGGCGATGTCCTTGCCAGTACTGTCATTTGCGAAACCATAAAAAAAAATCATCCCGAAGCCGAAGTACATTACCTAATCCAGAAAAATACTTTTGCCGTCGTAGATAATAATCCATTTATAGACAAAGTGATTTTCTTTCAACCAGAAGAGCATAAAGGTTTTATGAATCTTTATCAATTTGGAATTGAATTAAAAAAAGACCACTACGATATTGTCATTGATGCCTATTGCAAATGGGATAGTATTTTGCCAACCTATTTTTCAGGTGCAAAAATCAGAGTCGGACATTACAAATGGTACACCACTTTTTTCTATACGAAAACTGTAGTTCCTGATGCCGATTGTGATGCTACTGCCAATGCCTATCGCCTATTGCTTTCAAAAACCGCTTTGGGCAAAGAAGTCGAAATGATTTATCCGCAGATTCATTTAAGTCAAGAAGAAATCGATAAAGCTAAAGTTTCCATCAAAGAAAATTGCGATACGACCAAACCAATATTTATGATTGGTATTCTCGGCAGCGGTAAGAATAAAAGTTTGCCTTCAAAATACATGGCTGAAACTTTGGATACTATTGCCAATGCAAAAGACATACAAATGCTTTTTAATTATATGCCGAACCAGTCAAATGAGGTTAAAGCCATATATGATTTGTGTTTACCGGCAACTCAGGAAAAAATAAACCTTGATTTTTATGCCAAAAGTTTGAGAGATTTTATCGCTTTGCAATCACAATGCGATGCGTTGATTGGAAATGAAGGTGGCGCAACCAATATGGCAAAAGCTTTAAACATACCAACGTTTACCATTTATGCACCATGGATTAATAGAACTTCGTGGAATATAAAAGAAGAAACTGGTTTTTATGATATCGTTCACTTGAGCGACTATTTTCCAGAATTGTATGTGAAGCATGCCAAAAACTACAAAGCACAAGCTTTTGAATGGTATGAGAAATTAAAACCAGAATTGTTTGCGGAAAAGCTGAAACAGTTTGTGCTTCGAATTACGAAGTAAACTTATCCAAATACCATTCTACTTGTTGTTCCAAACCTTTCTTAAAGGTTACTTTGGGTTCGTAGCCCAATAGTTTTCTAGCTTTATCAATCACAGCAGAAGTTCGTTCTTGGTCGCCTTTTCTGGCAGGTTTGTGGTCGATGATCAATTGTTTATTCATTATTGCTTCCACCAAATTGATACCTTCTTGCGTAGTGTGAACTTCATCTGTTCCTAAATTGATGATTTCTCCATTAACAATGTCTTCTTTTCCAATAATGGCGGATAAACCATCAACGATATCACCAACAAAAGTAAAACTTCTTTCATGCTTCACACTGCCTTCAAAAAGTGGAAAAGGTTTGTTGGCATAAAGATTTTCAATCAGTTTAGTATATAACTTTTCTGGACGTTCTCTTGGTCCATAAACAGAATAAAGTCTAATGGAACAAGCATTTAATTTACCCAAACGTTGCAACCCTAGAACCAATTGCTCGGCTGCTAATTTAGTACTACCATAAAAAGAAATGGGTTTTGTTGGCACATTTTCATCCACATTGGCCACCAAACCATAAACGGAAGATGTCGCAATATTGATAAATGATTTTAATTTTGGATTGTATTGTAAAATGGCATCGAGTAAATTTTGCGTAGCAAAAATATTATTGGTTACGTAATCCGTCAAAGACGTTTCGGCGGAAATTCCGGGTTGTGCCGCCAAGTGATAAACATAATCATAGGGCTTTTCAAAAACTGGTTTCAGATTTTCATTCAAATCAAGTTCGAAAACAGGTATACCTTTTACATTCAAATCAGCTGCGTTTAAGCGCTTTAATGCTGGACTATAGTAATCATTATAATTATCAATACCAACTACATCATGACCTAAATCATGCAGTTTTTCACAAAGATGTGATGCAATAAAACCTGCTGCGCCAGTAACTAATATTCTCATCAATTATTGATTGTCTTTAATAATACCAAAAGGCGTCCAAACTATTTTCTTGTCTTTCACTTCTTTTCTAATAGCCAAATTTGCAGCCAAAGACTCAGGTGTTTTATAACCTCTTGGGTGATCTAAATGTAAAACTATAGCTTTATGGCGAATTTGTTTTCCTTTAATGCCATTATTTTCCAATCGTTCTCCAAATTCTCTATCGGGTCCACCATATTTCATCCGTTCGTCATAACCGTTAATGGCAATCATATCTTCTTTAAATCCAGAAGAATTACAATTGTTAAACGAAGGAATAGTTGGTGAAAAAAAGTCTAAAACCGATGCTGACAAATCTGTGGCTCCAATTTTCAAAGCATTAGAAACATTTAATTTATCTATTTTTTTTAACCATTTTAAATCAAAACATCGTTCTGAAAGAATATCATCCTTGGATATTTCTGTACTCAATTTCATGGATAATTTACAATAACCTCCCGAAAGAAATCTCCCTTTTGTGGCATATTTTGCATGTATTGCTACAAAATCTTTTCTAGGAATACAATCACCGTCGGTCATTAAAATATAATCGTGAGAGGCTTCAACTATCGCAATATTTAATAGTTCCTGACGACGATATCCTAAATCTTCATGCCAAATATGACGCACAGGAACTGGATAATTTTTGGCATAACTATCAATCAATTCCTTAGTGGAAGGTCTTGATCCATCGTCAGCAATAATGAGTTCAAAATCTTTGTACGTCTGAACACTGTAGCCAATCAATACTTTTTCTAACCATTCTTCGGCATTGTAAGTACTAACGATAACTGATATTTTCATAGTTGGAAATTATGGTGTAAAGGTAATTATATTTTTAATGTATCAATCCCATTCTCAATTCGGATAATTTTGTGTTTTTTATTAAAACGTCGAATTTCCATATTGTTCTTTATTTTTTCTTCATTAGCATAACCTCGTTTGTGGTCTAAATGCAAACAAATAGCGCTGTATCTGATTTGCTTGGAAAACATACCATTGTTGAACATTCGTTCGCCAAGTTCTCTATCCATTCCGCCATAATCCATTGCTTCGTTGAAACCATTTACTACTAAAATATCATGTTTAAATCCCGACGAGTTGTGTCCGTTCCAGGAACGTTTTGTTGGAGTTAGCCAATTCATAAAAGTAGCGAAATAGCTATTGTGTGTCAATTTCGATACTTTAAAATTCGCTTTCAAACCCTGTTTGAGTAACCATGAAATCTCGAAACATTTTTGGTTCAAAATAGCATCTTCAGAAATGGCAATCGAAATGGGCAGTGGTAATTTGAAATAACCGCCCGAAAGAAAATAACCTGCTTGTTTTTCATTAACATGAACAGCCACAAAATCTTTTCTCGGAATGCAATCGCCATCGGTGAAAAGTAAATAATCGGAATTCGATTTTAATATGGCTTTGTTAAGAATTCTAGATTTTCTGAAACCTTTATCTTGCTGCCAAACATGAATAATGGGATGTTTAAATTTACCCTGAAAAGCAGCAATGAGTTCTGCAGTTTTTGAAGTCGAACCATCATCAGCAATTACAATTTCAAAATCTTCCTCTGTTTGAACGGTAAAGCCAAGAAGCACTTTGCGCAACCATTCTTCTGAATTGTAAGTTGTTATAATAACTGATAATTTCATATAGCTATAAAAATGGAAATTACAATTTTTTAGGTAATCACCATTTGTTTTTCTTGTTAATTTTGAAAGTAATATTATTCGTAAAAGTAACCAATTGACTTTTAGACCTCAAACAAAATGTATATTTTTGCAAAAATTATTCTACACCATGTCTCTATCCGATTTCTTATTAAATAAACTTTCTCATTTTAATCGTTCCGCTCGTAAAAAAGAAGTCATTAGCAGAATTCTGAAAAATCCAACTCAGGAAAATCTCGATGTAGTAAATTTACATCGCTATGATCCAACTAATATTGGTGATTATTATTGTGGTGTTCATCATTATTTTGATGAATTAAAAGGCAAACATCTCGATATTTTTGATTACAAAAGAGACGAAGCAACAAGAGACAACTGGTTTGAAAAAATTACAAAAAACTCACTTATCATTGGCGGTGGCGGATTGTTGAACCGTGAAGGTTTTAATTTACAGATGGAACTTTTCGAAAAATTGGGCGAAAAAGGAAAGAAAACCGTGCTTTGGGGTTTGGGTCATAATGCGAAAGAAAAAAGCACTTACGGCAAAATTTCAAAATACAATATCGATACTTCAAAATTTGGTTTAGTTGGCGTTCGCGATTATGGCATGAAAGAAGAATGGGTTCCGTGTGTGAGTTGTTTGCATCCCATTTTTGACGAAAAACACGAAGTAAAAAATGAAATCGGGATGATTTTCCACAAGAAAACGTTAAGCGATAAAAGTGTTTTAAAAAAATTTGAACAGTTTCCATCCACAGCCAACAATGCTATTTTTGAAGATGTAGTGAAATTCATTGGCGAAACCGATACCATTTTAACCGACAGTTATCATGCGATGTATTGGTCGTTAATGCTGGGCAAAAAAGTGATGGTGTTTCCAAACTCGTCTAAATTTTACAATTTCAAATACCAACCGGTGATTTCTGCGTTCTCTAATTTTGAAGCCGATTTGAAAAAAGTACAATCCTATACCGGAGTTTTGGAAGATTGCCGAGAAACCAATTTGAAATTTGCAAACAAAGCTTTTGATTATCTTAATCTATAACATATGTTCCATCATCTTCTAGTTACCCGTTTCAACCTCAGAAATCCAGAATGGGACGTAACCAAAAATAATGAAAAACTTCTCACTGATGATTGGATGGAAGAGCGCATGTGGTTTTTTGAGAACTTCTGTTTTCCGACTATCATAGCACAAACCAATCAGAATTTTGAATGGTTGTTATATTTTGACATTACTACGCCAGAAAAATACCAAAAAAGAATGGCAGAGTTGATTCAGAACCTACCCAATTTCAAAGTGTTTTATATTGATGGAATGCCTCAATTTTATGATGAGTTAAAAAAATATATTGCTGCAATTCCAAATAAAAAACCATACCTCATCACTTCTCGAATTGATAACGATGATGCAATTCATAAAGATTTTATCAATGAAATTCAATTGCAGT
The DNA here is from genome assembly GCF_044369455.1 of Flavobacterium sp. Lineage (GTDB taxonomy): Bacteria > Bacteroidota > Bacteroidia > Flavobacteriales > Flavobacteriaceae > Flavobacterium. The sequence goes on from NZ_JBIPLW010000004.1 coordinate 82,835, forward strand.
TTGAAAAACAAGAATATTTAGTTCTTGACGTTATTAAAGGCTATTCTTTACAAATTCGTCCCACGGTAATGCTCGGGAAAAAAGAGCATATTTTCAATCCGTTTATGAGTTTGATTGAAAAAAATAATGACCCAAAAACCATTTGGTTTTACCATCACAACATGTGGAAAAAAGAAACTCGTATCAAACAAGTAACTCATAAAAGACTTTGGATTGCAGTAATTCACGAGAAGAACAAAGTCAATAACTTTAATGGGTATGACAATGTAAAATGGGAAAAACTAAAAACCGATTTTATCCTTTCAGAAGAAGCCAATGAACTTATCAAAAAGGAATTATTACCACAAAGCAAATGGCTTGCACTAAGTTGGAAAAACAAAATTATCGTCAAGTATAAAGTTGTCAGTAAGAGTTTTAAAAAATTCTTTGGCGTTTATAAATTAAAATAAAATTATGAGTGACATCAATACAGAAGTTCATAAAGCCTTCGAAGTGGTCCAAAATGGTGGTGTCATCCTTTATCCGACCGATACGGTTTGGGGAATTGGTTGCGATGCTACAAATGTGGAAGCCGTAAAAAAAATCTACGCTTTGAAACAACGCGAAGAATCTAAAAGCATGATTGTGCTAATGAATAGCGAAAAAATGATGTACACTGTTTTTAAAGAAATTCCCGAAGTTGCTTGGCAAATACTTGATTTATCTGAGAACCCAACGACTTTAATTCTTGATAATCCACGAAATGTAGCTGCAAACCTCATTGGTACTGATAATTCGCTTGGAGTTAGAATTGTGAAAGAACCATTTTGTTTCAAACTAATGGAACGCATGAAAAGACCTTTGGTTTCTACATCTGCAAACATTTCAGGAATGTTTAGTCCAAAATCGTTCAAAGAAATCAGTCCCGAAATTATAAAAGGTGTCGACTATGTAGTAAATTTGCATCACGAAAAAATTTGTGAAAAACCGTCAACGATTATTAAGCTTTCTTTAGATAGTGAGGTTAAAATAATACGTAGTTAATTTTTTACCGCAAATTCGCAAATTATTTTTTTAAATTTATGGATGATTATTTATTTAAAAATGAGAGTTATAGCATAGTAGGTATACTATTTGAGGTACACAAAAATTTAGGGAAAGGATTTTCAGAGATTGTTTACAAAGATGCTATTGAATATAAGTTACAACATTTAGGTATTCTCTATGAAAGAGAAAAAGAATATTCAGTTTGCTATAAAAATACTATTTTAAAACATAAATTTTATGCCGACTTTGTAATATATGATAAAATCATCTTGAAAATAAAAACGGTAGACTGTTTTAATAATGCTCATTATAATCAATGCTTAAATTATTTGAAAATTTCAGGAAATCAACTAGCAATACTTACTAATTTCAATTTAATATCACTAGAGTACAAACGAATTATTAGTTCTAGATAATAATTTGCGAATTTGCGGTAAATACTATGAATTACAAAAAAGCACTAAATAACCCAATCTTTGAAATCATTTCAAATGCTTCTCAAGAACTTAATCTCGAAAGTTATGTAATTGGTGGTTTTGTTCGTGATTATTTATTACAACGTGACTTAGACCTGCCTGCCACAGTTAGAAAAGATATTGATATTGTGGCGATTGGTTCCGGAATTGATTTAGCGCTGAAAGTTTCCGAATTATTACCCAACAAACCAAAAGTTCAGGTCTTCAAAAATTATGGCACTGCAATGCTGCGTTATAAAGATATCGACATTGAATTTGTGGGTGCCCGAAAAGAAAGTTATGCTGAACACAGTCGTAATCCTATCGTGGAAAACGGAAGTTTAGAAGACGACCAAAACCGTCGAGATTTTACGATTAATGCGTTGGCCTTTTCATTGAATCAAAATAATTATGGTGATATAATCGATCCATTTGATGGTTTAGCTGATTTAGAAAATAAAATCCTAAGAACACCTTTAAATCCAGATATCACCTATTCTGATGATCCGTTGCGAATGATGCGTGCTATCCGATTTGCAACGCAATTAAATTTTATTATTGAAAAAGAATCATTAACAGCAATTGAGAGAAACAAAGAACGTATTAAAATCATTTCAAGTGAACGAATTGTGGACGAATTGAATAAAATTTTAGAAACCACCAAACCGTCCATTGGCTTTTTGCATTTATACAAAACGGGCTTATTGGATATTATTCTTCCTGAACTTACCGCTTTGAATAACGTAGAAGAAATTGAAGGTCATACGCATAAAAACAATTTCTATCACACACTCGAAGTTGTCGATAATATCTGCCCCAATACCGATGATGTTTGGTTACGATGGGCAGCGTTATTGCACGATATTGGAAAAGCACCCACAAAAAAGTACAACAAAAAACAAGGTTGGACATTTCACGGACACGAATTCCTAGGCGGAAAAATGGTCAAGAAAATCTTTGAACGATTGCACATGCCATTAAACCAAAAGATGAAATTTGTTGCCAAAATGGTGATGTTGAGTTCTCGTCCGATTGTGCTTTCAGAAGATATTGTTACTGATTCGGCAGTGCGGCGTTTAGTATTTGATGCTGGTCAAGATGTGGACAATCTCATGACACTTTGCGAAGCCGACATCACGACAAAAAATCCAACGAAGTTTAAAAAATACCACAACAATTTTGATGTTGTTCGCAGAAAAATAATTGAAGTAGAAGAACGTGATCACATACGTAATTTTCAGCCGCCAATTTCTGGCGAGGAAATTATGGAAATCTTCAATTTAAAACCGTCACGTGAAATAGGTGTTTTGAAGGAAGCTGTGAAAGAAGCGATTTTGGAAGGAGAAATTCCTAATGAATATCAAGCGGCGTATGATTTTGTTTTGGCAAGAGCCGAGAAAATGGGATTGCAGAAAATTTAAATACAAATTATTATAGATTTTATGAAAAATAAATTCCTCAAATCAGCCAAAGTTTCTTTAGTTCTTGTTTATCTCGTGATTTTTGCTGGTGCTTTTGTAAGGCTTACTGGCTCAGGAATGGGTTGCCCCGATTGGCCAAAATGCTTTGGCTATTATATTCCGCCTACAGAAAAAAAAGAATTGTTATTCACTCCAGGAAAAGAGTATGATAAAGGACAAGTAATTATAAAAGAAGAATCTTTATTGGTTGCCAAAACAGATTTTATAGCAAAAACCAATTTCGAACCATCGAACTGGGAAAAATATACTAAACATGATTATGCTGTTTTCAATCCATTGCACACTTGGGTTGAATACATCAATCGGTTGTTAGGTGCGCTAGCTGGTATTGCCTGTTTTGTTACTTTTATCTACTCATTTGGTTATTGGAAATCGAATAAAAAGCTAGTTATTCTTTCGTTTTTAGTATGTATTCTAATGGGGTTTCAAGCGTGGTTGGGAAAAACTGTGGTAGATTCTGTTTTGAGTCCAGTGAAAATAACTACACACATGCTTGTAGCAATATTGATTATTTCATTTCAATTATTTTTAATTTACACTGTTCAAGAAAAGAAAAAATTATTCCATCCTGACTCCAAGTTTACTATAATTTTACTTTTAACTATTGGTTTAACCATAATCCAGATTGTGTTAGGAACAAGCGTAAGAGAACATGTAGATACTGTTTCTGAAACTGGCGTTCCAAAAATACTTTGGTTACAAAATCCATCAATTTCGTTTTATATACATCGATCATTTTCAGTATTTGTTTTGCTTTCAAATTTTTATTTATTTACTCGAAATAGAAAACTAAATTTAGATGTACAAAAGCTAGATTGGGTAATGATTTTGATATTTATTGAGATCCTTTCCGGAATTGCAATGTATTACTTAGATTTTCCTTTTGGCACACAAACTATTCATATTGTATTGGCAACGCTACTTTTTGGCTTTCAATTTTATATAGTTTTGGAGTCGAATGATAAAAGAGATATTTTATAACCTATATTTGCAGTCTCGACTATATTGTCTCATTTCTTTGTTTCTGAATGTTAAATGTCTAAACTTACCGCTCAAGATAAATTTTTAGATTTATCAGATTATGGAAGATCTTTTGGAAGATTTTTTGCCAATCAATTAAAAAACACCCGCTTTACACCTATTCATGTAACGCTGCTCTTTGGACTTTCGGGTTTGATTGCTATTTATTGCATTCTGACAAAACACTTTTTAGTTGCCGGTTTTTTTATCCTCTTAAAATCAGGTATAGATGCTGCAGATGGCGAATTGGCTCGATTGAAAAAAACGCCTTCTTATTCAGGAAGATATTTAGACAGTGTATTTGATATTGTACTGAATTTTATGATTTTGATGGCGATTTGTTATGTCTCTAAAACAACCATTTGGTTTACTTTCTTAGCTTTTATTGGTATTCAATTGCAAGGCACATTATACAATTACTATTATGTAATTCTCAGAAACAAATCAGTTGGTGGAGATACTACCAGTAAAATATTTGAATATAAAACACCCAAAGCCTTACCAGGAGAAAGTCAAAAATCAGTCAATATTTTATTTGGAATTTATACTGTTGTTTACGGAACTTTTGACAAAATCATACATGCTTTAGACAGAGAAGCGTATAAAGTAAAAACCTTTCCGAACTGGTTTATGACCTTACTTTCGCTTTATGGTTTGGGCTTTCAATTACTAATCATTGCCGTAATGCTGCCTTTGGGTTGGATTGAGTTTATAGTGCCATTTTTTCTTGCCTATACGCTATTGCTTTTTGCATTGATAGTAATTAGAAAAAAAATATTAACCTAACGGGAATACGATATTAACTTTTAAAAAATTGCTATTAACAATAAAAAATCAAATAGTTTTCTTTTTTATTGTTGTGACAAATAATAAAGTAAATGCAGAAAAGTTTTTAAACCATTAAGAAATTAAGTTTTGTTAAGCGTGATTATACTAAATTGCTCAACTAGGGTAATGGTTTCAATAAAAAAACAAATAATTTTAATTCGAACTCACGTTATCCCAACCATACTTTAAAATCATTGACACGTTCACGCGCTACAATTACTTCATCATCTTTGTAAGACGGTAGAATTACTTTTAAACGAGAATTGCTATGCATTTGAATTTCTTTAATTCCTTTCATAGGAATGATAAATTTGCGAGAAACGCGATAAAAAGCCGCCGGATCAAGTTCGGTTTCAAGAAGTTCTAAAGTGGTGTCCAAAAGGTAATTTCTATTATCAAAAGTGTGCAAATAGGTTCCTTTGTTTTCGCTATAAAAACATTCTACTTCTTCTATATTTACCATTTTGAGTTGTTGTCCCATTTTGATGGTGAAACGTTTTTTGAAGGTTCTATCAATCGGGTTGACCAACATTTTTTTTATCATTTCAAAATCAAAATTGGAAACAATACTTTTTTGAAATTGATTTTTGAATTTTGAAATTGCAATTTCTAATTCTTCATCGTCAATAGGTTTAAGCAAATAATCAATACTATTTAGCTTAAAAGCACGCAACGCATATTCATCATAGGCAGTAGTGAAAATCACAGCACTTTTAATGTCACACTGAGCGGAGCCGAAGTGTTCAAAAATTTCAAACGATAAACCATCCGATAATTGTATATCAAGAAAAATCAAATCGGGATGCGGATTTTCATTAAACCAATGAATTGATTCTTCTACAGAATGTAAAAGTGTATTGACGTGCAATCCTAATTTCTCCACTTTTCGTTGAAGCAATCGTGCGGCTGGTTTTTCGTCTTCGATGATGATAATTTTCATTGCTAAGTTTAAGGTTGTTTAAGATTGTTTAAGATTGTTTAAGATTGTTTAAGATTGTTTAAGGTTGTTTAAGATTGTTTAAGATTGTTTAAAATTGTTTAAAATTGTTTAAAATTGTTTAAGATTGTTTAAGATTGTTTAAGATTGTTTAAGATTGTTTAAGATTGTTTAAGATTGTTTAAAATAGTTTAAGATTGTTTAAAATAGTTTGAAGCGGATAAAATAATAACTGCTTACTGCAACTGTTTACTGAACACTGATTTTACTCCCATTTGTTGTTCTTTTCTTTCTCCATCAACTCTTTAATCTTTTTTTCTTCCCAATCTTTTCCCATAATTAAGGAAGGCAGAAATACTGATAATCCGTGGGCTGCTAAACCAATTCCCCAGAATAATGCAGTTGAAAAAGTTTTAAATTTAAAAAAACTTTCACCTTCATCGAGGTTTTGAACATTGACAATAATTATCATGGTATTGACAACAATAAAAACCGTTAAATGCGTGTAAAATCCTTTGATTTTCTTAACTCGTTTTGCTGCTTCTTGGTATTTTATTTCATCATAATTTTCCATAATTATTCCAATTTATTTTTTCTATTTTCTTCGTCCATATATTGTTTGATCTTCCGTTGTTCCCAATCGTCATTCAAAAAAAATGGAAAGAAATTAAAAGTTCTGATAGCATGAAAAAGCAATCCAATTCCCCAACCAAATAATGACCAAAAAAACCAAAGATATTGAGGTGTGTATTTTAAATTTATAAAAATTAAAACCGCCATGACTAATACATAAGATAGTAAATGACTGTAAAATCCTTTGATTTCTTTGACTTGCTTTTTGGCACGCTGGTATTTTTCGTATTCTTCGTTATTTTTTTCCATGATTATTCCCATTTTTGTTTTGTTTCATTTTGTTTATTCATCATTTTTCTGATTTGTTTTTGTTCCCAGTTGGTTCCAAAAACTCTTTCAGCTAAAAATAATTTTAATCCTTGAACTACTAAGAAAAAAGTCCAAAAACACATTACAAATCCATTTATATATTTAATTGGTAAAAAATTAAACTGAACGCCAAAATAGGTTTTTAGAACATAAATTATAATACCAATTACATATATAAAAAGATGAGTGTAAAACTGACTTAACTTTTTTACTCTTTCACGAACTGATTCTTCGGGTGATTTTTGGCTCTCCATATTTTCCATGATTACTTCCATTTGTTTGTTGTGCTATTCTCTTTATTTAATATCTCTTGAATCTTCTTTTCTTCCCATGATTTTCCATAACCAAAAGTCTCAAAAGCATGAAAAGAAACGCCCATTCCCCATCCCAACACGGGTAACCAAAACCATTGAAATCCGCCTGATTGAATGTTAATAAATATGAGTAAAGGAATGACGCAGCAATATGAAATTAAATTGCCATAAAATCCTTTTAGTTTTTCAACTCGTTCTTTTGCTCTTATAAAAGCCATGTTCTCACTGTAAATGTTTTTTGTTTCCATGATGGCAATTTGTTTTGTTAAAATTGGAATTTTTACTTTAAATTCAATTTGTGTCTCCTCTACCAAAACTTTTCGTTCCGAAATCAAGCCATATCGATTGACGATGTTCTGCAGTCCAACACCTTTTCGCTCTTGCAAGATTGCTTTCTTCTGTAAATTATTTTCAACAATTAAGTAATTGTTTTCAATGTAAATTTTTATATGCAACGGTCTTTGTTCGCTCACCACATTATGCTTTATGGTATTTTCTAGTAAAAGTTGCAACGAAAGCGGCACTACTTTGGCTTCTGGATTGTTATAATCTGATGGCAAATCAAACGTAATGCTATTTTCAAAACGCATTTTCAACAAGTTCATATACGTTTTGGCGAAAGCCAATTCTTCTTCAACTGAAACTAACTCTTTGTCCTTTTGTTCCAAAACATAGCGGTATATTTTTGATAACGAAGTGGTAAATTTTTGGGCATTCTCCGGATTTTCTTCTATCAAGGAACTCAACACATTCAAGCTGTTAAACAAAAAATGTGGATCGATTTGATTTTTTAAACTTTCAAATTGTGCGGAAGCAGTTCCAGCAATTACTTTTTGTTCTTTTACTTTATTTTCAGTATATGCTTTATAGAAATAGAACGCATGAAAAGCCAGTGTAACAAAAAACGTAACAATAATAGCTACTAAGTAATTGGACATTTCTTCATTATTTAAAAAAGCGCTAAATGAACTTCCTTCTACTAGTACATCTTCAAAAATTCGCAATAAAAAAATAACCACAATTGATACTAGAAATGATGCTATAAAACCAATTACTATTCTCTTTGGAATAAATCTATCTGATTTAAAAACTTTATCCAAATAGATAAAAATGGTAGCATTAGCAAAGTATAACGAAAGACTATAAAGCATTGTATAGCCAAAGTTTACCAATAAATAATAATCAAACTGAATTTTGTTTCCAGTAATTATCCTAACCAATAACAACACAAAAAAGATGGTGAAGGATATGACGATAGCTCTTGGAATTTCTTTTATCAACTGTTTCATTGTGAATGGTTTTTAGGTTCTGAGGTTTTTTTCTTAGTGCCTCAGAACCGTAACACTTCTTTTCTTTATTTACAACCCTTCAATGCTTCTTGCGCTCTGTCCAAACCCCATTTTGGTGAAAACGGAGTTTCAGGTTTAAAGTTAGCAAATAGTTGGATTGATTTTTCAATTTGAGCGCACATTGGTTTAGTATCGGTTCCCCAATATTTAGCACTACCAATTTCAAATTCTGCTTTGGAGAAAACTGCTCTAGGATTATTTGGATTAATGGCCAATGCTTTTCCATATTGTTCCATAACTAAACCTGTATACTTCACTCCATTTGTCATTGGATCTTGAAGTAAAACAACAGTGTAGAGCATCGCTTGAACTACCATGATTTCATCATTGTTCGGACTAATTAAAGTAGCGTTATCAATGGCATTTTGTGCTTTAATAATCATGGCTGGCACTTTTTCTTTATTGGCAGGATTGAACGCTTCGGTGGTGTTAATTAATGAAACATAATAATTAGGTAACCAATTATTTTTTTCAGCAGCTGCTATACGTTCCATTAAATCTGATGCTTCCTTCGCTTTTCCTTCTCCCCAAAGCCCAAGAGCTTTCCCCATTCCTTGTTCAAAAGAGGTTTGAGCTGTTAGTAATGAACTAATAATTAATGCGATGGTGATGATAATTGTTTTCATAATTAAAAAGTTTACTATTTTTTAAAAGTTTACTGTTGTTTAAGGTTGTTTGAAAGTTTAATGTTGTTTAATATTGTTTAAAAGTTTACTGTTGTTTAAAATTGTTTTTGATATTGATTTTTGAATTTGATTTTTGAAGTTGAATTTGATTTTTGAATTTGATTTTTGAATTTGATTTTTGAATTTGATTTTTGAAATTGAATTTGATTTCTGATGTAAAAATAGTGTGGTTTTGTTTGTTGTGAAATTTATACTTACTGAACTGTTTATTTTGATGGATGAACTGTTAAATATTAAATTTTCATTGTTATTGTTTTACTTTCTTTGGCTATAAATTTGGCATCTTTGTATTTAGGTGCACTCATAAAACCTTTTGCGTTGTTTGAAACTGCATAATCTTCTTTTGGAATTCCCATGAAATTGGTATCCAACTTACCATTGCCGTTTTCGTCATGATAGGAACTAATAGCATATTCGCCTTTTGGCAAATCATTGAAAATAACTACTGCTTTATTGTTTTCAATTTTTACAATTTTACCTATAGTTGGCTTTTTTAAAAACTCCTGTTCTGATTTGTAAACGGCTATGTAAGCCATTCCTTTATTGCTTTTGTAACCTGTGATTTCTACTTTTAAAGTAATGTTTTGAGAAAATCCTTTAAAAGATAAAATTAATGCTGTCAATAAAATAATTCGTTTCATGTGTTATAGATTGTTTAATTGATTGTCTTTTTTATTATCACTGATAGTCCAAAAGAAACCCACGAAGAAAAATCGATCTGCTGTTGGGATAATTTCTTTTCTTTCATAAATGCCATTAGCATTGGGTGTATTGGCATAATTATACCCAAAAACATTTTGAGTTCCTAAAACATTAGAAATGGAGAAATACAAAATCTTTTGCTGTGTTAGCAAATACGCCCAATTGAAACTTAAATTATTAAAGGACTTTGTTTTACCATTCATAAAAACGGTTTCGTTTGGATTGTTATAAGGTCTTCCTGTACTAAATTGATGTGTGAAACCAACTTGCGACTTCCAGTCGGAAATCCAATATTTTGTAACTACTGACAAACTATGACTGGCCACAAAACTCGGTGTTACGGTAGCTGTAAAATTTTGATAATCTCTTTTAGTATCAATGTAGGAATACGAAATCCAATATTCTAGATTTTTAATACTGTTTCCATCTCTCCAAAAAACATCCAATCCTTTAGCATAACCATTTCCAGCATTCGAAAATTGAGAATTGAATTGTGCTCTTTCGGTGTCATATTTAACTAAATCTGTGTACCCCTTGTAATACACTTCAGCTCGCAACGTTTTACTGTTTTTGGTGTATTGGTAATTCAAAATATAGTGTGACGCTTTTTCGGTTTCAAACTGATTTGAGTACTTCAAATACTCTTGTCGTGGTGCTTGTTCAAAATCGCCATAGGCAAAAGCAAACTGACTGTTTTTTGAAACTTTATAAGCCAATGAAGCTCTTGGAGAAATAGTGTTTTCATTAATACAATCATTATTTGAAGCTCTTAAACCTACTTTAGCTGCAAACTTTTTGGAAAAGAAAATATCCGCTTCGGTATAAAGAGCAGCAATAGTAGCATCATAACCGTTGGAGAAAGTAGTATTAAAATCTTCATCAAATTTGGTAATAAAATAATCACTTCCAAAAGCCAGTTTTACTTTGTCTGAAAGTTTTTTGGTGAGTTTTAATTTCAAATGAGATGCGTGTTCATTATTGTTTACATCATTAGAATCTATGCCAATTTTATTTTGTCCGTAACCATAACTCAATCCAGTAAATAGTTGCCAGTTGCCACCAAAATTTCCTTTATAAGAAGAATTGAAATAAAAATTAGTGTTGTTCAAATCCACTCTCACGGGCTCTGGCTGATTGATATCTTCTTGGTTTATATCAAAACGTGAAGCGTCAAAAGCGGCATAGGCCTTAAAAATACCGTTAGCAAAATTATAACGATACACCGCTTCACCCGAAAACGATTGAAAAGGCCTGTTCCAATCTACATTTTGAGGAATGGCTACTTGGTAAGCCGCTAAATCAATATAGGCAGTATTAATACTTAGCGAACTTTTTTCCCATTTTTGGGTATTACTCAACCCTAATCCCACGGTCATCAAGGAAATATCGGTTTTGTTCTGGTCGGGTTCGTCAATCGTGTTGAGCAATAAAACGCTCGATAACGCTTCGCCATATTCCGCCGAATAACCACCAGTAGAAAATGAAATTTCACTGAACAAGAAAGGAGAAAATCGTCCACGAGTGGGCAAATTATTGGTTGTTGCACCATACGGCTGTGCCACTCTGATGCCGTCTACAAAAGTTTGGGTTTCGTCGGCTTCGCCACCACGAACATACAGCCGTCCATCTTCGCCCACGTTTTGTGTTCCGGGTAAGGTTTGCAACGCCGCAATAATATTGCCTGCCGAACCGGCAGTAGTAACTATATCCAAAGGTTTCAAAACCGAAACCCTGCTTTTTTCTCCCGCACTAAAGGTTCCTGCAGTAATGACCACCACATCAAGCGTGTTACTACTTTCCTTTAGTAGGATAGTACCATTTTTATAAGTAGCCACATCAATAGCAAGTTTCAAGGTTTCATAAGTCAAAAAACTAATCACCAAAGTTTGGTTGCCCGGAGCAGTTGTAGTAAAACTAAAATTTCCTTGTTCATCAGAAGAACTTCCGTCATAAGTACCTTCGATAAAAACATTGGCACCACCAATGGGTTTGTTTTTTTCATCTATCACCATTCCGGAAATGGTTTGCTGCGCATTACTGGTTAAAGCTACTATTAAAAATAAAAAAGTATAGAAAGTCTTCATAAGTTTTACTGTGATGAAGCAAAATTCAATAAAAGACTAAATCTGTACAATTAAAATTTACCGAAATGTCATTTTTTGGAGATGAATTGCAAAAAAAAACCTGTTCCGTTAAGAACAGGTAGTCTTCAGTTTGAATTATTAATTATCTGACAGGATATTTATCATTAAAGAACTTCTTCCCTTTTATATCAAGTAGTTATTCTTGTTTTTTTTCAGATTATTAAAGCTAAATTACTGCAATTGATGTGCTTAAACTAACTTAATCGTTAAACTACCATAAAACTCGATAGAGTTACATTTCTTTCTTTTTTGATGCATTTCGTCGATACTTTATTATGTCATTTCATTTCAAAAATTCATTATGCGTAGAGTTATTATTTAAAATAAATTGAATTTATAGTGTTAGGGTCATGATTAATATTTTACCTTTGTTTGCTTACAAAAAATACGATTATGATTTATAAATTTAGAGCAATTCTAGACGCTGAAGAAGATGTTTTTAGAGATATTGCGATTCATGAAGAAGATACTTTAGAAGACTTTCACAATGCAATTGTCAATTCTTTTGGCTTTGACGGATTAGAAGTTGCTTCGTTTTATACCTGTGATGATAACTGGAATCAGGAAGATGAAATCCCGATGTTTGATATTGGAGATACTCCAGGTGAGCAAAAAACAATGGCAGACTATCAATTGAATCATATACTTGATGAAGAGCAAACCAAAATAATTTATGTATACGATTTTATCAATATGTGGACATTCTTAGTTGAACTTGCCTCTGTAGAAGAAGCGCAAGCAGGAGAAACCTATCCAAGCTTGCTATTCTCTCATGGCGAATTACCTGCTATTGCCCCCGAAAAAGAGTTTGAAGCCGAAGGAGAAGATTTTTATTCAGAGTTTGAAGATGACCTAGATGAAGATGATCTAGATGCTTTTGGTGGCGAAGATAACTTTGAGGATTTTGGGTTTGAGGAGAATTGGAATTAGGAAAAAGTTTAAAATTGTTTAAAATTGTTTAGAGTTTAAAGTTGTTTAAGGTTGTTTAAAATTGTTTAGAGTTTAGGATTGTTTAGGGTTTAATGTTGTTTAGAGTTTAATATTGTTTAAAGTTGTTTAAAGTTGTTTAAAGTTGTTTAAAATTGTTAGTATGGCTACTGTAAAACGTTTTGAAGATTTGGAAATTTGGCAAGAAGCTAGAAGACTTTCAAAAGAAATTATTATCATCTCAAAAACTACTCAACTTAAAACCGATTATAAATTTAAAGAACAAATCAAAGGTTCCTCTGGTTCAGTAATGGATAATATTGCTGAAGGATTTGAGAGAGACGGTAACATAGAATTTCGACAATTTTTATCTGTAGCAAAAGGTTCATCTGGAGAAACTCGATCTCAAGTATATCTACTTTTTGACAATGATTATATCAATGAAGAACAACAAAAACTATTAGTTTCAGACTACGAAAAATTAAGCATCAAAATACACAATTTTATAACTTATCTAAACAAAAAAGATTTTAAAGGCACAAAATTTATCAAGTAAACAACTTTAAACAACCTTAAACAACCTTAAACAACCTTAAACCTTTAAACAACCTTAAACCTTTAAACAACCATAAACCTCAAACAATGCTAAACCTATTCAACGCCCACATAGAATCCTTATCCATTCACCGTGTGGGAAACAAAAGTCGTAACGAAGCGATATTTCTTTCGGAGCAACCTTATAATTTGAATGATGAAATTGTGCCGCTTTTAAAGGAATATTTCTTCAAACCTTTCCGCGATAAAGAAGAAAACTATTTCCAGTTTGCTCACGAAGTAGATATAGAGTACAACGATATGTTCAACTTGGTAACCGAGATTTTCTCTAATCCAAGTGATACGCATGAAGTGTCAAAAAAGATAACCAAACACCTTTTTGAACAATCCAATCACCCACACATCAAGAATGGAGAAGTATATGTTGCGCATATCACCAATCTGAATATTGACAATACTATAGTGGATGCCGTAGGAGTTTTCAAAAGTGAAATACAAACTGATTTTATGCAGTTTGAAGAAAAAGGCACAACACTCGAAATGATATTGCAACAAGGAATAAATTTGAACAAACTGGACAAAGGATGTTTAATATTCAACCACAAAAAAGAAGAAGGTTATAAGATTTTAACTGTTGATAGCAACCGTTATGATGCGAGATATTGGTTGGAACATTTCCTTTCGGTGGATGCTTTTCAGGACGAAAATTTCTATACCAAAAAGTATTTGAAATTCTGTCAAAACTTTGCTAAAGATGTTGTTTTTCCTGCCGAAGACAAGAAAGAAGAAGTAATGTTTATGAACCGTTCGGTGAATTATTTTGCCAAAAACGACCAGTTTGAAGAAAGTAATTTCTTGAATGAAGTGTTGGACAATCCTGATTTAATTCCGGAGTTTAAAAATTATAAAGTAGACAAAGGCGAAAAGTATAGTATTGAAGATGTTACGACTTTCCCAATAGCAAACGGAGCCGTTTCTGATGCTAGAAGAAGTATTAAAAATGTGATTAATTTGGATACTAATATTCAAATTAAAATAGATTTCATCAATTCAGAAACTGCTGAGAAATATGTTGAAAAAGGTTGGGATGAAGAAAAGCAAATGTATTACTACTTAGTTTATTTCAATAAAGAACAAAAAAGTTAGTTCTTAGTGTTCAGAAAAAAGTGTTCAGAATCTAATCCTCAATTGGTAAAACGGTTGTGGATTTTTTTTATAGAATATTACCAATTATTGTTGTCCGATAAAAAATTGAAAAGCTACTATTTATAAGCATTTCAAGTGATTTGCTTGTTTTTAGATGCTCTATTTAGAATTCGCTATTTGAAATTATTGTTGTCCGATAAATTTTAATCAATAATGAAAATGTCGCTCCGATGGAGCTATATTTTCAATAATAATTCAATTTTCTACAAACATATCGCTCCTAAAGGAGCTATTTTAGTCCCATCGGGACTTTATGTTTGTAGAAAAAATGTTATTCAAAAAAACGAGCTCCAGCGGAGCGACATGTTAAAATTCATAATAAACATTGTGTTAAAAATTTATTTATTCTTTTTTATCGGACACAAATGATTACCAATGTTAAAATCAATAAAACAGCCACTATATTTCTCTATATTTGTTAAAATGGTTCAACCACATGAATAAAAAGTTACTCTTCGGATTGCTATTGTTTTTTCTTGCTTACATAACTTCCAAGGCGCAAGTAAAAAACAGCGGAAACGATTCGATTAAAGTCTATAAAAAGATTGAAAATTATTCCAAAAAAAATAAATTTAACCAAGCTATTTATAAACTTCTATTTAAATCGAATCGCAAATCAAGCGCAAGTTCATTAGATAAAAGAAATGCTTATTTTATTAAAAAATCATTTGAAAGATACGAAGGGAAAATCATAAGAAACATCGACATAGCAACGCTCGAACCTTTTGGCTATGCAGTTGATAATTATAAAGACGCGCCCGAAAAAAGCATTGAAAAACTTGGAAACAAGTTGCACGTCAATACCAAAAAATGGACTATTAGAAACCTATTGCTTTTTAAAAAAAATGAACTTTTAGATTCTCTTGTAGTAAAAGAATCGGAACGTTTAATAAGAAAGCAACGCTATGTTAGAAGTGTTATCATTAAACCCGTTGAAATTCCAAATTGCAGAGACTCAATTGATATTTCAGTTCGTGTATTAGACTCTTGGAGTTTAGTTCCTGATTTTGCCATTACAAGTTCGCAAGCTAGCTATGGTATAACAGAAAAAAACTTTCTAGGTTTAGGGCATGAATTTGAAAATGATTTTAAAAACCGTTTTGACAACGGACAAAATTCCTATTATGGAAGATATTCTATCCCAAATTTTAAAAATACTTACATCAATTCCACATTTATTTATGAAAATTCGTTGGATAATTATACTACAAAAAGTGCTCGTGTTGATCGAACTTTTTTCTCTCCATTAACACGATTGGCTGGTGGTGTCTATTTTGAAAATAAATTTTATAGGGATTCACTACCAGATAAAAATAGTGTTTTTGAAGATCAGATTTTCAAACTAGAAACTCAAGAATATTGGTTCGGACATTCATTTCAAATCTTTAAAGGAAAAAATATTGATTTTAGAACTACAAATCTAGTAACAACAGTTGGTTACAAAAATGTCAATTATCTTGAAACACCATCAGAAGAATATGATCCATACCACTTTTATGCCTCCGAAAAATTATACTTAACAAGCATTGGTATCAATACTCAAAAATTTTTTCAAGATAAATATTTATTCAATTTTGGAATTATTGAAGATGTTCCTTTTGGACAAGTTTACTCAATTACAGCGGGATTTCAAGATAAAAATGAGCAAAAACGAGCTTACTTTGGTGGACGATTTGCCTATGGATATTATTTTTCGTTTGGTTACTTGAGTTTGAATACAGAATTGGGAAGTTTTTATTCTAATGGCAACAGTGAGGAAAGTACTTTTAGATTTGAGCTTGTCTATTTCTCAAAATTAATAAACCTTGGCAATTGGAAAGTAAGACAATTTATCAAACCAATCGTAGTGCTCGGAAATAATAGAGTTCCAATTATAAAAGACCGCATTATGATTACAGATGAAAATGGAATTTCTGGGTTAAATAATCCTTTACTAAATGGCACCAAAAAAATTACAACTTCATTTCAAACACAAACCTATGTACCTGGAAATTGGCACGGATTTCACTTTAGCCCCTTTTATAATATGACATTTGGACTGCTGGGCGATGATACTAATACTTTATTTGCTAGTAAATTGTATTCGAAATTTAGTTTGGGTGTATTGATTAATAATGATTATTTAGTTTTTGATAATTTCCAAATTTCCATATCCTTTTATCCTTCTATTCCTTTTGAAGGATCAAATGTTTTTAGGAGCAATTCTTTGAAAAACAGCGATTTATCATTGCCCGCTTTCCAAGTTGGACAACCAATCATTGTTCCTTATAAATGATATAACCCTACTGTAATTTGAATTTTAATAATTTATAGTAACATAGTCACAGTTTATTCGTCCTACTTTTAATCTCAAAAACTAATCCTTTGGAAACAACTATTCTTTCAATAAAAAAACTCAACAAACGTTATGGCAAAATACATGCTGTAAAAGACGTTTCCCTCGAAATACATAAAGGCAATGTATACGGAATTCTTGGACCAAATGGTTCAGGAAAATCTACTACTCTTGGAATTGTATTGAATGTGGTCAACAAAACTTCTGGCGAATACAGTTGGTTTAATGGCACTATGGAAACTCATGATGCTTTGAAAAAAGTCGGAGCCATTATTGAAAGACCTAATTTTTATCCTTACATGACAGCCAAAGAAAATCTGGAGTTGGTTTGCAAAATTAAAGGAATAGACTATTCAAAAATTACCGAAAAGCTCGAAATTGTTGGATTGATTGATAGAAAAGACAGCAAGTTCAAAACCTTTTCACTAGGAATGAAACAACGATTGGCTATTGCTTCTGCCCTGTTAAACGATCCCGAAATTTTAATTTTAGATGAACCAACTAACGGTCTGGACCCACAAGGAATTCATCAAATTCGAGATATCATCAAACGTATTGCATCTCAAGGAACTACAATTCTCTTGGCTTCACATTTATTAGACGAAGTTGAAAAAGTGTGCAGTCATGTCTTGGTTTTGCGTTTTGGAGAAATTCTTTATTCGGGAACTGTCGACGGAATGACTAATCAAATGGGCTTTTTTGAATTAAAAGCTGAGAACAACAGTTTGTTAATTGAAGCACTAAAAAATCATCCAAATTTTGAAAAAATTTCGGAAGCGGAAGGAAAAGTGATTGTTCATTTCAAAGACAAAGTGGATGCTGGCCTATTGAACAAATATTTATTTGACAAAGGAATTGTACTAAACCATTTGGTCAACAAAAAACTAAGTTTAGAAGAACAATTTTTAGCTTTAACCAACAACTAAAATCCAAATCATGAAAAGATTACTCGCCATTGAATTACAAAAAATCTGGAAAAACAGAGCTAGTAGAATATTGACTATTAGTTATTTTGTCATACTTTCTTTTATTGCTTTAATAGCTTCGATTAAATTTGATATTGGTACCTTCAAATTGCATTTTGCTGAAATGGGGATTTTCAATTTCCCCTATATTTGGCATTTCAATACCTACATCGCATCAATTCTAAAATTATTTCTTGCCATTGTTATTGTTTCAATGATGGCAAACGAATACAGTTATGGCACGCTAAAACAAAACCTCATCGATGGCATGAGTAAAAAGGAATTTATACTCTCCAAATTTTTGACCGTCATCCTTTTTGCCTTTGCTTCTACAGTGTTTGTTTTTGTGATGTCATTAATATTGGGATATAGCTTTTCGTCTTATACCGAACTTGGGATAGTATTGTCCGATATAGAATATTTGCTGGCCTATTTTGTAAAACTTGTTGGCTTTTTCTCTTTCTGTTTGTTTTTAGGAATTCTAGTAAAACGTTCTGCATTCGCGCTAGGTTTTCTATTGATTTGGTTTATCGTAGAAAAAATATCTTACGGTATTTTTAAGTTTGAAATCTTCAACAGAAGTTCAAAAGTTGACGATTTTTATGCTTTTATGCCACTAGAGTCTATGAGTAATCTTATCATTGAACCTTTTTCAAGATTATCTATTATTAAAAATATCCAAAGTGCTGTAGGAGAAAAAGGGATTAAAGATTATGATGTACATTTTACATCAATTTTAATTGTTTTACTTTGGACAGCAATTTTTATTTTTCTATCGTATACCATAATCAAAAAACGAGATTTATAATCAAACATCCATCAATTCTTAAAGAAAACATAAATAGATTAATTTCTCTATATGTTTTCTAATTTTTTGCTATTTTTAGCGCATGAAAAAGAGGTTATTGTTTTTATTATTTTCTGTCTTCATCTCGATAAATTGTTTTGCACAATTTAGTAAGACGCATTATATTCCGCCGCTTTCCGGTTCAAGCAATCCCAGTTCGCTTGTTATAGATCAATACATGTACATCTCAACACCAAATACAAGTCCAGTAAATTTTAGGATTGTTCAATTTGGAGCTACAACAGTAATCGGAACTGTTACCAGAGATTCTCCGTATGTATATTTTATAGGCTCAGGTACAAATACACAAATGCATGTTGATGAAGGTAGTACAAGTACTGTTTTAAATAATAAAGGGTACGTTGTAGAAGCGGATGACTTAGTCTATGTTTCTGTTAGAGTAACAGCTGCTCAAGGTTTTAGTGGTCCTAATCAAGCTGGTCAATTAGTGTCAAAAGGTTTGGCAGCACTTGGACGTCGATTTAGAGCTGGGGCTTTTACGAATACTTTAGTTCAAACATACGCTGAATTTCATTACACTTTCATTTCTGTCTTAGCAACAGAAAACAATACAACAATAAATTTTAGCGGAATGAAACCCAGTGTACAACTTGTAAATAGTAGCACAGGAAGCAATCCATTTAGCGTCACCTTAAATCTTGGGGAAAGCTATGTTATGGCAGTTCAGGGGCCAAACCCAGCTAACAAAGATGGGCTAATAGGTACTTTAATTGAGGCAGATAAACCTATTGCTTTAAACTGCGGTTCTTTTGGAGGATCAAATGCTATGGGAAATTTAGATTTAGGCTTTGACCAAATCGTACCGGCTGAAAATTTATTAACTAATGACTATATTTTTATAAAAAGCACTGGTGTTAATGAGGTAGAAAAGATACTATTAGTAGCCGACCAAGATAATACTACTGTAACCCTTAATGGAGGAGCGCCTACTTTTACTATTGCTAATGCCGGGGACTATTTGGCATTAGACGGATCCAATTTTACTGCGAACGGGAATTTATTTTTAAGTTCTGACAAACAGGTTTTTGCTTATCAAGCCATAGGAGACTCTAGTGACCCGAGCATAGAAGATCAAAGGAATCAGGAGTTGTTTTTTGTTCCGCCTTTAAGTTGTCAAACGCCGAGAGTTATTGATAATATTCCTTTTATTGAGAATATAGGACCAACAGAATTTGACTTTGGAAGAATTACTATTGCAACTAAGTCAGGTGCTATTTTGAGTTTTATAATCAATGGTACGAACTATACATTAGCAAGTTTACCCTCTTTAGGAGTAACCGTTAGTGGTCCTTTTTCTGTTGTTGGAAATGCAAATTATGAAACCTATGTATTGACCGGTGTGGGAGGAAATGTTTCAGTATTTTCTGATAAAGAATTATATCTTGCCGCTTATGGATCATTGGGGGCAGCAACTTTTGGTGGATACTATTCTGGATTTACATTTAAGCCTGAAATTTCTTTCGATGAGGTAAGCAGTTCGCTATTAGGTTGTATTCCTAACAGCATTTTAAAAGTAAGTTCACTGAATCCTTACGATATTTTTCAATGGAATTTTAATGGAAATACAATTCCAGGAGCTACTAACAATTTGTATCAACCATTAGACCCGCCAAGCGGATATGGACCTGGTTATTATTACGTTTCAGCAACTATTGCAGGTTGTACAACGCCTAAGGATTCTGATAGGATTCCGGTCAGCTCCTGCGCTGCTGATAGCGATAATGATGGTAGTAACGACAACGCTGATCTTGACAATGACAATGACGGAATTACTAATTGTACTGAATCATTTGGTGATCAAAATTTTAATTTAACTACTACAACTGCAGGGACAATTGCTATAGCTAGCAGTTATAGTAATCCTTATACCGGAGCTATTAGTTTTTCAGGAACAGGAACGCCTTCCGTCACTCCAATTGTTGGTGATAGCAATGGGAATTTTGTTACAGAGGCGGCACTAGGAAAGGACAACTCTGTAAGTTATACTGTCTCCAATTTTACATCACCAATAAGTTTAGCAATCCAATATGCTTCGGTGGCTAATCCAACTGATTTATTTAGTTCTTCAACAGAAATCAGAATATCTTGTCCTGTCAATAAGACTTTAACCATTTTAGATCCAAATAATCAGTTATTAATTGATACAAATTATGACGGATTTTATGAAAGTGGTATTACACAATATTCTTCTTTTGAAATCAGATTCCGATTAAATAGTAGTGTTTTATTAGCAGCTGGAACCGGTACGTTTTCCATAAGAGGAAATTTAATCAATTCGATTACTATAACCAACATCAATCTTTCGGACACAAGTACGAGCAAAGTGGCTTTGAGATTAATTGCTACCTGTATTCCAAAAGATTCCGATGGTGACGGAGTTGCTGACCAAAATGATTATGATAGTGACAATGATGGTATACTCGATTTTATAGAATCTCAAGGAAATACAATTGCTACATTATCAAATGTAGATGTAAATGCTGATGGTATAGATGATATTTTTGGAACAGGTATTACACCTGACGATAATGATACTGATAACATCCCAAATTATCTCGATTTAGATTCCGATAACGATGGAATTCACGATCTTGATGAAACAGGTTTTGGTATTACCGATGTTGATAACAATGGTGTTATAGATGGTTCTAATTTTGGCAGCAATGGATTATCTAATGCGCTAGAAACTACCCCTGACAGTGGTTTAATAAATCCAATTTATATTATTGCCGATACCGACTCGGATGGAGTATTAAATTATATAGAAGTGGATAGCGATAATGATTTGTGCAACGATGTCATCGAAGCAGGATATTTAGACAGTAATCTTGATGGTATATTAGGTGGAACTCCAGTTACCATAAATACTAACGGAATGGTAACCAGCGGAACGGGTTATGGCAATCCGAATATAAATTATATTACCGCAGCACCCATTACCATAAGTGTCCAACCGGTAAGTAATCCATTTTGCGAATTAGAATCGGCCACTTTTAACGTAACTTCCAATGCAGTAACTTCTTATCAATGGCAACTTTCAACCGATAATGGAGTAACTTGGAACACTATAGTAAATAATGCAACCTATACAGGAGCTACTACAGCAAGCTTATCGGTTTCCAATGTTTCACCAACAATGAGCGGTTATCGATACCGAGTATTTCTAAACAAAAACGGAAATACCTGTGGTTTATTTTCGGCAGTAGCTATTTTAACCACCTTTCCGTTACCGGTAATTACAACACCAATTTCTTTAATACAATGCGATAATGTTGATGGTAATGGTATATCCAACTTCAATTTGACACAAAAAAATGATGTGATTTCGGCTAATAGTTCGAATGAAACATTCACCTATTATACCACATTTGCAGCCGCAAATACTGAAAATACTACTTTTTTAATCCCCAATCCTCTTGCTTATACTTCTGGAACCGCTACAATTTATGCCAGAGTAGAAAATAGTAACGGCTGTTTTCGTGTGGCTACTATAAATTTGATTGTTTCGGTTACTCAAATTCCAGCCAATTTTGTCATTCCAAATCAATATCTGTGCGATGATTTTCTCGATGCGGTTAATGACGATAGTGATGGAATTTCTGGTCCTTTCGATTTTAGCAGTATAACAACTAGTCTTTTGAATGAATTACCTCCAAACATTACCATAAAATATTATAAAACTGAAGCTGATTTGAATGCCGAAACTGATGCTTTGGGCAACTCATTAGCCATTGCAAATACTACAAATTATAGAAACATTGGTTTCCCAAATGTGCAAACCATCTGGATTAGAGCTGAAAATCCTTTGGACAATTCCTGTTACGGAAAAAAGACTTTTGATGTAGTTGTCGAACCCGTTCCTACTGCAAATCCTGTAAATGCTAGCAACATAATTCGTCAATGCGATGATGACCAAGATGGTATTTATGGTTTTGATACTTCAGGAATTGAAGCAGCAGTTTTGAATGGACAAACTGGTGTAAATGTGCAATACTTTAGAGCCAATGGAGCGCAATTAGCATCTCCTTTACCCAATCCGTTTTTTGTGAATGTTACCGAAACAATAACCATCAGAGTAAATAACAATACAACACAAACTAATGGACAAGCTTGTTTTGATGTAGTAACTTTACAATTTATTGTAGATGATTTACCCGAAGTTTTCCCAATTCCTGTAAACAAAACCACATTTTGTGATGACGAACCAATACCAGTCGATCAAAATGGATGGATTGATTTTGATACTTCTACTTTTCAATCAACACTATTGGGTGCTCAAACGGGAATGCTAATATCGTATACACTTCAAAACGGAACAGTTTTATCACAGTTACCAAATCCGTTTAGAACGGGGACACAAAACGTTTTGGTTACCGTTACTAATCCAATAAACACAAGCTGTCCTGCAACCTATAGTATTCCGTTTATCGTAAATCCAACACCAAAAATTGACCTCGAAGAAGATATCGTTATATGCTTACCTGAAACAGATGCTTTAATTGATGGCGGAATTCTTGATGGTTCACCAAGTACTGACTATCAATATGCATGGTATACCAATGCTGCGCCAATGGGTATTACAACACCAACTTTGCTTGTAACAACACCTAATGTCTACAGTGTAGATGTTACCAATGCTTTTGGCTGTACCAATACTAGAGTAATTACGGTTACTGGTTCTCAAATTGCCAGTATTCAATCTATTGATGTGTTTGATTTGGCGGACATCAATTCAATTTTAGTAACTGTAACTGGATTGGGTGATTATGAATTTGCACTTGATGATATTAATGGTCCTTATCAAAGCGGTAATCTCTTTAATAATGTACCTATGGGACTTCATGTAATTTATGTTAGAGATCGAAATGGTTGTGGTTCGGTTGGACCAATAACAGTTCCTGTTCTCGGAATTCCACAGTATTTTACTCCAAACGGAGACGGATATAATGATTATTGGAATGTTAAAGGCGTAAGTGCTCAATTCAATTATTTATCCAGAATATTAATTTTTGACCGATTCGGAAAACTATTAAAGCAAATTGGAACTACAGGTCTAGGTTGGGACGGAACATTTAACGGAAAGCCAATGCCTGGCGATGACTATTGGTATAGTATTGAGTTTGAAGACGGTCGAAATGCTAAGGGTCATTTTACTTTAAAACGATAGTGTTACCTTTGTTTTCTGAAAAAAAACCCACAATGTTTTTTAAAAAATCTCATCTCTTGTTATTATTGATGTATGGCGCAGCCTCGGCTCAATACATAACTACAGATGAAACCTATACTCCGCTTCAGCTAATAGAGAACGTCCTGATTAATTCGGGCTGTGCTTCTGTTTCCAATGTTTCTGTGTCTGGCGGAAATTTTATAACGGGTGAAAAAAGCTGGGGTTATTTTAATGCTAACGGTTCTCCTTTTCCATTTGCGGAAGGCATTATTTTGACCACGGGAAAACTTATTGATACTCGTGGGCCAAACAGTTTTGTTTCAGACGATGGCAATGGAATGGGCTGGATTGGCGATCTCGATTTAAATACTGCATTAGGCGTAAGCAATACATTAAATGCTACCGTTTTGGAATTCGATTTTGTTCCGCTGGGAAATCAAATACGTTTTGACTACATTTTTGCTTCCGAAGAATATCATGGAAATGCACCTTGCACGTACTCAGACGGATTTGCTTTTTTGTTAAAGGAAGTCGCAAATCCAACGTATCAAAATCTTGCTTTAATTCCTAATACAACAATTCCCGTAAAAGTAACGAGTGTACATCCTGATATTCCGGGTGCGTGTCCTGCACAAAACGAACAGTATTTTGATGCTTTTAATCCAAATGAATATCCAACCAATTTTAATGGACAGACTAAGATTCTACGAGCACAGTCAAGCGTTATTCCCGGAAATCAATACCATATAAAACTGGTTATTGCGGATGAAGGTAATTACAGATATGACTCGGCCATTTTCTTAAAGGGAAGCAGTTTTTCTTTTAGTGCTGATTTGGGATCAGACCGAACTTTTACCAATAATAATCCAGTGTGTTTTGATGAAAGTCTAACTTTAAATGTTACTACTCCTGTTGGTGTACAATTGTATCAATGGAATTTCAACGGAAGCCCAATTATAGGAGAAACGGGAAGTACGTTAACATTTAATCCACCTTATACGAGTGCACAAAACGGAACCTATTCTGTGGCTATAACTTATTCGCCAACCTGTACAACCGTTTCATACATCGATTTAGATTTTGCTGCGCAGCTTATTATCGACGTGGATACTTATTTTTTTTGTGATACAGACGCTATTCAGGACGGAATTTCTACTATTGACTTTTTAAGCGATATCGTTCCGACATTATTTTCAAATTTGCCATCAAGCTATCAGGTTAGTTTTTATGATAGTCCAACCAGTACAATGCCGCTCCCCGATTCATTTCAGAATACTATGCCATTTCAGCAGGTTATCTATGCAAAAATAAATAACAGTAATTGTTATACAGCTATCCCGGTAACGCTAAATATCAGCATTTTTCCTGAAATTATTACAGATGAAACTGTTCCCATTTGCAATAATGATTTGGTAACGCTTACAGCTGATGGTGGATTCAAATCGTATCTTTGGAATACCGTCGCAGGCGATGAAACAGAATCCATTCAGGTTTCTACACCCGGAACCTATGAAGTTACCATTGCGAATGATGCTGACTGTACTAAAATAAAAATCTTTACAGTTGTAGGTTCAGAAATCGCGACTATTAATAACATCGTCGTACGTGATTTTAATGAAAATAATGCTGTCGAAATTGTTGCTTCAGGAACCGGAATTTATG
The DNA here is from genome assembly GCF_044369455.1 of Flavobacterium sp. Taxonomy (GTDB): domain Bacteria; phylum Bacteroidota; class Bacteroidia; order Flavobacteriales; family Flavobacteriaceae; genus Flavobacterium. The sequence continues at coordinate 108,404 of NZ_JBIPLW010000004.1, forward strand.
AATATTCTATTGATGGAGTTCACTTTCAGGACAGTCCGCTTTTTAGTAATTTAAACGGTTTGGAATATACTGCTTATGTCAGGGATAAAAACGGTTGCGGGACAGTTGAGAAAGAATTTTATCTGATTCAGATACCAAACTATTTCACTCCTAATAGTGATGGTTATAATGAGTATTGGAACATCAAAGACATCAACCCTTTGTCCCAGAATGCAGGAGCTGTAATTTATATTTATGATCGTTTCGGGAAACTATTAAAACAGATTAGTGCTTCCGGGTTGGGTTGGGATGGGATATTTAACGGCAAACTCTTACCCGCAGATGATTATTGGTTTACGATTCGGTTACCAGATGGACGAACTAAGACAGGACATTTTGCCTTAAAACGATAGATTATGAAACAGAAAATAATAAGCACAATCTTTATACTGATTGGTATGATTTCTAATGCACAAGAAGTAAAAGTAACATCAGGAAAAGTGCAGCGCTTTGCCAACTTTAAGTCGCAATATGTTGATGCCCGAAATGTTGATGTTTGGTTACCTGATAATTATTCTGCAGACGAAAAATATGCTGTACTTTATATGCATGATGGGCAGATGCTTTTTGACCCAAACATGACTTGGAATAAGCAAGCATGGGAAGTAGATGAAATTGCAGGAAAATTAATTGCTGAAGGAAAAACTCAAAAGTTTATTGTCGTTGGTATTTGGAATAATGGGCAGAAACGTCATATTGAATATTATCCTCAGAGAGCTTTTAAAATTTTAACTAAAAAAGAAAAGGAGTTTATCTCAGATGTCTTACAAAAAAGAAATAAAATTACGGAAACCTTCAACCCTATTTCTGACAACTATTTAAAATTTATAATTAAAGAACTAAAACCTTTTATTGACAAAACCTTTTCTACAAAGAAAGATAAAAACAACACATTTATTTCGGGCTCAAGTATGGGTGGATTGATTTCGATGTATGCGATTTGTGAATATCCAAATGTTTTTGGAGCGGCAGCTTGCTTATCGACACATTGGACTGGGATTTATCAACTGGATAGCAATCCGATTCCGGAAACATTTTTTATGTATTTAAAAAAGAAATTGCCAAATCGTAAAAATCATAGAATTTACTTTGACCATGGTGATAAAACCTTAGACTCCTTATATCCTACTCTTCAGAAAAAAGTTGATAGTATACTAGAATCAAAAGGATATACTAAAAATAATTGGGTAACTAAATATTTCCCAGGTGAAGACCATTCTGAAAAAGCTTGGCATGATCGGTTTGCTATTCCGCTAGAGTTTTTAATTAAAAACTAAAGCCCTAGCCCATATTATAGTGGAAATCATCTTTATCAAAGTTTTTAACTTTGATAAAGATATTGAAACGGAAAGCTGGACCTGCCGGCAGGCAGGCAGGAATAGCTTCTAATAAATAATCCCAAAGACTACATTTAGCATTTGGGATTTTAATATTTTAACACTTCGTAAAGCTCAGTGTGACATCTAAACTTTGAATCGTTTTCTGTCGGTTTCGTTTAAATAAATTTTTCTCAAACGAATAGATTTTGGTGTAACCTCTACATATTCATCTTTTTGAATGTATTCTAATGCTTCTTCTAATGAGAAAATGATTGGTGGAATAATTCTTGCTTTCTCGTCATTTCCAGAAGAACGAACGTTAGATTGTTTTTTCTCTTTGGTTACGTTCACACACATGTCATCTCCACGAGAGTTTTCCCCAATTACTTGACCTTCGTAAATTTCAGTATTTGGTTCAACGAAGAATTTGCCACGATCTTGTAATTTATCAATAGAATATGGAATTGCTTTACCTTTTTCCATCGAAATCAAGGACCCTTTGTTACGTCCAGAAATTTCTCCTTTGAAAGGCTCATATCCTATAAAACGGTGTGCCATAATAGCCTCACCAGCGGTAGCAGTCAATAATTGATTACGCAAACCAATAATTCCACGAGACGGAATATTAAATTTTATAATCATACGTTCTCCTTTGGTTTCCATACTCAACATTTCACCTTTACGAACAGTAACGAATTCTACCGCTCTTCCAGAAAGTGATTCTGGTAAATCGATTGTTAATTCTTCAATGGGCTCACATTTTTTACCATCAATTTCTTTGATAATAACCTGCGGTTGACCAATTTGCAATTCATAACCTTCGCGTCTCATCGTTTCAATTAGAACCGATAAGTGCAAAACGCCACGACCAAAAACCATAAACTTATCAGCCGAATCGGTTTCGCCCATTTTCATCGCTAAGTTTTTCTCTAATTCTTTTGTCAAACGTTCACGGATGTGTCGAGAAGTTACAAATTTTCCTTCTTTACCAAAGAATGGAGAATCATTAATGGTGAACAACATACTCATTGTTGGTTCATCGATAGCGATTGTCTGCAAAGCTTCTGGATTTTCGAAATCGGCAATAGTATCACCAATTTCAAAACCTTCAACACCTACAATTGCACAAATATCTCCTGCAATAACTTCTTGAACTTTCTTACGACCTAAACCTTCAAAAGTATGTAATTCTTTAATTCTAGATTTCATGATTACACCATCTCTTTTGCAAAGAGAAATTGGCATTCCTTCTTTTAAAACGCCTCTTTCTAATCTACCAATCGCAATACGACCAGTAAAAGCAGAAAAATCTAAAGAAGTAATCAGCATTTGAGGAGTTCCTTCAGAAACTTTTGGAGCAGGAACATGTTCAACAACCATATCTAATAATGCTTCTACATTATCAGTAATATTTTCCCAATGGTCAGACATCCAATTGTTTTTAGCCGAACCATAAACGGTTGGAAAATCCAATTGCCACTCTTCAGCACCTAATTCAAACATTAAGTCAAAAACTTTTTCATGTACTTCTTCAGGAGTACAATTTTCTTTATCTACTTTATTAATAACAACACATGGTTTCAACCCTAAGTCAATTGCTTTCTGTAATACGAAACGAGTTTGTGGCATTGGACCTTCAAATGCATCTACCAATAAACAAACACCATCCGCCATATTTAACACACGTTCTACTTCACCACCAAAATCGGCGTGACCAGGAGTATCAATAATGTTAATTTTCGTTCCTTTATACTGTACTGAAACGTTTTTAGATGTAATGGTAATACCGCGTTCACGCTCTAGGTCGTTATTATCCAAGATTAAGTCACCAGTGTTTTCGTTATCACGAAAAAGTTGACAGTGATACATAATTTTGTCAACCAAAGTAGTCTTACCATGGTCAACGTGAGCAATAATAGCAATGTTTCTAATAGATTCCATCTGTGTTTTTTTGACGGTGCAAAGGTACACTTTATTTTTAGATAAAAAATTAGTTCAGACTTAATTAAGAATTGAATAGAAAGTTTATAAAATACTTAATAAGTTTTTTTTCAAATTTTAAAACTTATTTGAATTTATATATATTTGGAGTAATGAAAAATTATTCAAAAAAAATAACCTTAGTTTATTTCTTTACATTGCTTTTATTGGCTTTGATAGGTCATAGTATTTTCTTTAGTTTTACCCAAACGTTACCCGAAAATACTGCCCTATATTTTTATTTAAAAGATTTTATTTTCATTGCCATTTCAACCATTGTTTTAATCATTCTACTACGTCAAAAAGACAACAGGAACATTTCGGTTTTCGAAAAATTAAAAGTCACCAATAAAGAGATATCAGAGTCAAACGAACGTTATGATATAGTTGCCAAAGCCACTAGTGATACTATTTGGGATTGGAAAATTGAAGATGATAGTTTCAAATGGAATAAAGGGATACAAGGAGTTTTTGGTTACAAAAAAGAAGATGTTGGCAAAACTTCAAAATGGTGGTTTGATAGAATTCATCCCGAAGATAGTTTGAAGATGTCAGTGAAACTATATTCATTTCTTGAACAAAAAACAGAAAAGTGGCAAGACGAATATCGATTCCAATGTGCTGATGGAAGCTACAAATACGTTTTAGATAGAGGTTTTTTAATGAAAGACAAAGATGGAAAACCAATTAGAATGATTGGAGCTATTCAAGATATCACTAAACAAAAATCTGAGGAACAAAGACTTAGACTTCTGGAAACAGTGATTACACATTCCAAAGATGCTGTAATGATTACAGATATTGATACTTCGGAAAATGTAATTCCAAACATTATTTTTGTTAATTCAGCATTTACAGAAATGACTGGTTACAGAGCAAAAGATGTTATAGGGAAATCACCAATACTTTTTTTTAAAGAAAAATCAGATATTTTAGAACTTGATAAACTAAAAACAGCGATTCAAGACTATAAAGAATGCTTTATAGAAACCATTAGTTATAAAAAGAATGGTGATGAATTTTGGATTAACTTCTCCATGATTCCTGTTACCAATAAAGATGGTGAACACTCGCATTGGATTTCTATTCAAAGAGATGTTACAGAAGAAAAAGGAAAAGAAAAAGAAAGAGAGCAACTTATTAGAGAATTAACACAGAATAATAAAGACCTTAAACAGTTTTCTTATATCACCTCACACAACTTAAGAGCGCCACTTTCTAATTTAACAGGATTACTGAACCTAATTGACGATATAAAAATAGAAGATCCTGAACTTAATGAAATAATTACAGGATTTTCAAAATCAACTCATTTATTAAATGAAACAATCAATGATTTGGTAAAAGTGATTATTATTAAAGACAATCCTTCTATTCAAAAAGAAAAAGTTTTGATTAAAGAAGTGTTTGAAAATGTATTTAACCAACTCAGTTTCCTCATAAGTGTTCACAAACCTATTTTAATAATTGATTTAGAAGATGTATCTATTTTAGAAATAAACAAGTCGTATTTAGAAAGTATCTTTCTAAATTTACTGACTAATGCAATAAAATATAGGGCTCCAATTAGACAATTAAAAGTTACTATTTCTACAAAAGTAGAGGATGACAATTTAATCATAACTTTCAAAGACAACGGAATTGGTATCGATTTAGTTAAAAATAAAGATAAGATATTTGGACTATATCAGCGGTTTCACAATTATCCAGACAGCAAAGGTTTAGGACTATATTTAGTTAAATCTCAAGTAGAAAGTATGAATGGAACTATAGCAGTTTCTAGTATAGTTGGGAAAGGAACAACGTTTACAATTATTTTTAAATACAGTTAATAAGTTATGTTGGATAAAATATTATGTGTAGATGACGATCTTATAACACTCATGATTTGTAGAAAAGTTGCTGAGAGAGTTGAATTTGCCAAAGAAATAATTACGGCAAACAACGGAGAAGAAGCACTACAATATTTTGACTCACTATTTGAAGAAAAGAAAAGTAATGATACTTTGATATATCCAAAATTAGTTTTTCTTGATTTAAATATGCCCGTAATGGATGGATGGGAATTTTTAGAAAGTTATATTACTAGAGATTATCAAAATGTTTTTAACTTAACAAGATTTATTGTAGTCTCTTCTTCTATTGACCCATATGATATTAACAAGTCTAAAACGTACCCTGTAATAGGTTTTTTATCAAAACCGATAACTAAAGAAATGTTGGAGAATTTAAAAACTCAAATGTCCCTAAATAAAAAAAGCACTCATTAGAGTGCTTTTTTATATTAAATAATTTCAACTATAGTTTTGCAACATGCTTAGTTAACTTAGATTTTAAATTAGCTGCTTTGTTATCATGAATGATATTTTTCTTAGCTAATTTATCAATCATAGAAACAACTGCAGATAATTTTGCAGCAGCATCAGATTTATCTGTGGCTAATCTTAAAGCTTTAATAGCATTACGAGTAGTTTTGTGTTGGTATCTGTTTAATACTCTTTTCTTTTCGTTACTTCTGATTCTTTTTAAAGCTGACTTGTGATTTGCCATTTTTTCTTTCTTTTATTTAAAATTGTAGCCCGTAGGGGAATCGAACCCCTCTTACATGGATGAAAACCATGCGTCCTAACCGATAGACGAACGGGCCATCTTTCTCAATGCGGATGCAAAAATACAACTATTTTTTATTTTCGCAATAGTGAAGGTAAAAAAAAATTATATTTTTTTAATACGCTTTTGCAAACAACACTCTACCAGTAGATTTACCTCCAGAAAAAATACACTTTCCTTCACTTTCAATCCTATCAAGTGGAATACAACGAATAGTTGCTTTAGTTAAATCCTTTACTTTTTCTTCGGTTTCAGGAGTTCCATCCCAATGGGCCGAAATAAAACCAGATTTATTTTCTAAAACCTCTTTAAATTCTTCAAATGAATTAACTTCCGTAATGTGTGAATTTCTATATTCTGAAGCACGATTAAACAAATCACTTTGTATCTGTTCCAACAAATTAGAAATATAACCAGCTATCCCCTCTTTTGATTTCACTTCTTTAGATAAAGTATCTCTTCGGGCAACTTCGAATGTTCCGTTTTCTAAATCTTTAGGACCTATAGAAACTCTAACTGGAACACCTTTTAGTTCCCACTCGGCAAACTTAAATCCAGGCTTTTGTGTAGTTCTATTGTCAAACTTAACCGAAATACCAAGTTTTTTAAATTGAGCCACTAGTTCATTAGCAACTACCGAAACAGCATCAAGCTCTTCGTCGGTTTTAAAAATTGGAACAATAACCACTTGAATGGGAGCTAAATTAGGTGGTAATACCAAACCGTTATCATCAGAATGAGTCATCACTAAAGCTCCCATCAAACGTGTAGAAACTCCCCAAGATGTTCCCCAAACATATTCTTGTTTTCCTTCCTGATTAGCAAATTTTACATCAAAAGCTTTGGCAAAATTTTGTCCAAGAAAATGCGATGTACCTGCTTGCAGTGCTTTCCCATCCTGCATCAATGCTTCTATACAATAGGTTTCTTCAGCTCCAGCAAAACGCTCTGTTTCTGTTTTTAATCCTTTAATTACCGGAATTGCCATAAAATTTTCAGCAAATTCTGCATAAACATGCATCATTTTTTCAGATTCTTCTATAGCTTCTGCTTTTGTTGCGTGAGCTGTATGTCCTTCCTGCCACAAAAATTCCGCTGTTCTTAAAAATAATCTCGTTCTCATTTCCCAACGAACAACATTTGCCCACTGATTAATTAATAGTGGTAAATCTCTATACGATTGCACCCAGTTTTTATAGGTTGACCAAATTATAGCCTCGCTGGTTGGACGAACAATTAATTCTTCTTCCAACTTAGCATTTGGGTCGACCATTAATTTACCTGGTTTATCGGGATCGTTTTTTAATCTATAATGGGTAACGATAGCACATTCTTTAGCAAAACCTTCTGCATTTTTTTCTTCGGCTTCAAACATGCTTTTAGGAACAAAAAGAGGAAAATAGGCATTACTGTGACCCGTTTCTTTAAACATTCTATCTAATTCTGCTTGCATTTTTTCCCAAATAGCATAACCATAAGGTTTAATAACCATACATCCTCTAACTCCTGAATTTTCAGCTAAATCTGCCTTGACTACAAGTTCGTTATACCACTTGGAATAATCTTCTGCTCTTTTTGTTAAATTTTTACTCATAGTATTTATTTGGCATAAAAATTGTTTAACTAATTTTAACTAAATAGTTTGGCAAAACTAACTATTTTTGTATAGTCCAACAATAAAAATGCTATAGATATGAAAACTTATTATTTTACTCGTAAAAGATTATCCATTTATGCACTATTTGGATTTCTTACAATTTTTATTTCCTCTTGCGGCTCTTATCAAAATAGTTCTTACTACGATAATGATGGCGTTTACGGAAATTCACAATCTAACAGAAAAGAAGTTACTACGAATAATTCTCAAAGTAACAAATATCAAGAATACTTTAGTGATTTAAACAAAGATTCTCAATCGTTTACGGGTCTTGATAATTATTCTACAGTAACAAACGATTCTGTTAAAAAAACTGAAAATTATAATTCGAATAACGCAAGTTGGGGAGATAATCCTCAAAGTGTGACTGTAACTGTTTATGACAACAATTGGGGTTTTGGATATTGGAATAACTGGTGGTACGGAAATTATTGGGGTTGGAATAATTGGTATGGCCCGAGTTGGGGTTTAGGATGGAATAGTTGGTACGGTCCTGGCTGGGGATGGGGCATTGGTTGGAATAATTGGTATGGTGGTGGCTGGGGTTGGAATAATTGGTACGGAAATAATTGGTGTGGAAATTACTATAATAACTATTATTATAATGGTGGCAGAAGAGGTAATTCCAATGCATATGCCTATAATGGAAATAGAACTGGGAGAAATTCAAGTTATAATAATATAAATGGAGGAAGAAGAAGTAATTTGTATTCTAACAATTCATCAACTAGAAATACCTATTTTAACAACAACACTAGATCTTCTACTAACTCCAGAAATTCAAATTATACTCCATCGAGAACTAATTCAAGAAATACTACTAATAGTAACTCTTCATCTCAACCAAGTAGAAGCAATACTCAATCTGCTCCTTCTCGTTCTTATACTCCTTCCAGTAATTCAGGATCTCGATCTTCATATGGAGGCGGTAGCTATGGCGGAGGTGGCGGTGGAAGATCATCTGGCGGCGGCGGAAGAAGATAAAAGTTAATACTACTAATATCTATGTTATTGTAATAAGTAGCATAGATATTTTTTTACTAAAAAATTAATCTATGAAAAAATATTTAATTCTCATCATTGCTGGATTAACTTTTTCAGCACTACAAGCACAAGAAACTACTCCCGAAGATGCTCTTCGTTATGCTGTTGAAAACTTAACTGGTTCCGCTCGATTTAGAGCAATGGGTGGTGCTTTTGGAGCAATTGGTGGAGACTTATCGGCTATTAATCAAAATCCGGCGGGCTCAATATTCTTCAATAACAACTTTGCTACTTTTTCAGGGTCAAATTATAATTCTAAAAATATTTCACGATATTATGGTACTTCTCGGACTGAAAATGACAATACCTTCGACTTAAATCAAGCGGGTGTTGTTTTTGTTTTTAAAGACACTAATCCCAAAAATGACTGGAAAAAATTTACAATGGCTTTTAATTATGAAAATAATAATAATTTCAACAATAGCATCTACTCTGCTGGTGTAAATCCTTATAATTCAATTGATAAATACTTTTTAAGATTTGCCAACGGTTTACCACAGGAAGGTGGAATTACGTTACAAACTTTAGAAAATGCTTTTTTTGAAAATTTGAATTTTATAGACCAACAGGCACTTTTGGGATATAATGCTTATATTTTTAATCCTGTAAGCAATGATAATAATAATTCGGTATATGTTTCCAATGTCCCAACTAACGGGAACTATTTTCAAGATAACTATACCATTTCCACTGGATACGACGGTAAATTTACAGCCAATTTTGCCACAGCTTATCAAGACAAATTATTTTTAGGGATCAATCTTAACTATCATTTTACTGATATTTTAAAAACCACTTCTGTTTTTGAATCATATGATACAGTTGATGCAACAACTGGGTTGCAATCAGTACAATTTGATACCCAGACGCGCTCTTGTGGTAGTGGTTATTCTTTTAATCTTGGGGCTATTGTTAAGGCAACCGAAAGTTTACGTGTAGGACTAGCGTATCAATCGCCAACTTGGTACAGACTTCAAGATGAACAAAGACAAGCTATTTATGCCAATTGTCCTGATTGCGGCAATAATAATCCAATTAATTTTAATCCAGGAGTTACGATGGTTTATGATTCTTATACTATTGAAACTCCCGGAAAATGGACGGGTAGTGTTGCTTATGTATTTGGAAAAAGAGCATTACTTAGTGCCGATGTTTCTACAAAAGATTACAGCAATACAAGATTTAGACCACAAAATGATTATAACGGATTGAATTCCTTTATGAGTAATGCCCTTCATAATGCCATTGAAGTTCGTATAGGTGGTGAATATAAGTACAAAGAATATAGTTTTAGAGGGGGTTATCGTTTTGATCAAAGTCCATATAAAGTGGATCAAACTTTTGGCGACCTGACTGGATATTCCACTGGTTTAGGTTACACTTTTGGCGATAGCAGAATTGATTTGGCTTACTCTTACGAACATAGAAATTTTAATTACACATTTCTCTCCTCTGGCTTAACTGATCCTGCAAGAGTAAGTCGATACAACAACAATATAACTTTAAGTTATTCTATGAATTTTTAACTGCTTTATAATCCTTCTCAAAACCATCTTACTAACGAGGATGGTTTTTTTATTTTTATAGAATTACGAACGCGATAATTTCAAATAAAAAAGAGTAATTTTGCAATCCAATTTTTAGCAAATGAGAACGAAGTCATTAAAGAAAAATAAAATCAATGTCATTACCCTAGGATGTTCAAAAAACACTTACGACAGCGAAGTTTTGATGGGTCAACTGAAAGCAAGTGGAAAAGATGTGGTTCATGAGCAAGAAGGTAATATTGTAGTAATCAACACTTGTGGTTTTATTGATAATGCTAAAGCGGAATCGGTAAATATGATATTGGAATATGCTGATAAAAAAGAAAAAGGTTTAGTTGATAAAGTTTTCGTTACGGGATGCTTATCCGAAAGATATCGTCCCGACTTAGAAAAAGAAATTCCAAATGTAGACCAATATTTTGGTACAACTGAATTACCACTATTGTTAAAAGCACTTGATGCTGATTATAAACATGAATTGTTAGGGGAACGTTTAACTACAACACCAAAAAACTATGCGTATTTAAAAATTGCTGAAGGTTGTGATCGTCCCTGCAGTTTTTGTGCAATACCCTTAATGCGTGGCAAACACGTTTCTCAGTCTATTGAAAAATTGGTGAAAGAAGCTGAAGGATTGGCAAAAAATGGAGTAAAAGAACTGATTCTTATTGCCCAAGATTTGACGTACTACGGATTAGATTTATACAAAAAAAGAAACCTTGCAGAGTTACTGGAAAACTTGGTAAAAGTAGAAGGAATAGAATGGATTCGTTTGCATTATGCTTTCCCTACTGGTTTTCCGATGGATGTTTTAGATTTGATGAAACGAGAACCAAAGATTTGTAATTATATTGATATTCCGTTGCAACACATTTCGGATAACATCTTAAAATCGATGCGTCGTGGAACAACTAAAGAAAAGACAACTAAATTATTAAAAGAATTCCGGGAAGCTGTTCCTGGCATGACCATCAGAACAACGCTAATTGTTGGTTATCCCGGTGAAACACAAAAAGATTTCGAAATCTTGAGAGATTGGGTACAGGAAATGAAGTTTGAACGATTGGGATGTTTTGCGTATTCACACGAAGAAAATACCCATGCTTTTTCTCTAGAAGATGATGTTCCCAATGAAGTAAAACAAGCTCGTGCAGCCGAAATCATGGACTTACAATCGCAAATTTCTTGGGATTTAAATCAAGAAAAAATTGGACAAATATTCAAATGCATTATTGACAGAAAAGAAGGGCGCTATTTTATTGGAAGAACTGAGTTTGATAGCCCAGATGTAGATAACGAAGTGCTTATTGACGCTTCTAAATTTTATGTGAAAACAGGAGAATTTGTGAATATCAAAATTATTGATGCCACTGAGTTCGACCTTTATGGTGAACCTGCTTAGTAATTTAGACTAATGGTGGCAATCAGAAAATTTTTACCAAATAATTCAGTGTTTTTTGTAGCTGCGTTATGGATATAATTCAAGGAAAAAGGCATTGCAATTCCTTTTCCTAAATCTATTTCTTTAGTGATTTTAATACCTATATTACAAAACGAAATTTGGTCATAATCAGCATAATTATAATAAGCAGCCTTATTGTTTAAAACCGCTCCAACAATTTGAGACAGCTCAATATTTCGCAGTACTTTCAAAGATGATTTATCAAAAAAAGAAAACGTATATCCCAACTCAACATAGGTTGTGAAATTTTGTTTGGGATTATCCCCATTACTGTCATAACGATAATCATTTCCAGCTACCAACGTGCTTATTGTAGCATTAAATGGGTATTTATAACCCTCTGAGAAATCAAAATACAAAATAGCATCTACAGTTTTTACACCATCTTTTCCGTAGTAAAAATAGCCATTATTGACACCATCCACTGTACTTACTGACGGCCAATAATAATCCCAAATTTGAAAATTTAAAAAGTCATTAATTTGATAAGATATATAGAAATCAATTTCTTGATAACCTTTATAAAATGACACTCCATCAGGATAAAAATAATCCTCTTTAAAATTGGTTGTTCCCCAAAAACCAAAAGTTAATTTAGGTGTAATGGCATATTCTATTGTAGGTTGTATTGCAAAATAATCTCCTCCCCAACATTGTCCTCGCCAAAGATAACGACTTACAAAATCTACCTTTAAAGTTAGCTTTTTCTCTTTTTCGACACTAATAGTGTCTGTTTTTGGTTGCGTATCCTGTGAAAATATCACGTTAGAAAAACAAAAAATTAGAAGCAGTAGCTTAATTTTCATTATAATTTTCTTTGTTCAAAAAAGTATTGATTAACTCAAATAAATTGTCCCGATTCAATGGTTTTGTGATGTAACCATTAAATCCTGCCTCTTCAATTTTAATTTTATCTTCTGATGATGAATACGCTGTTTGTGCAATTATTGGAAGATCTGGTCGAATAGGTCTAATTTGTTCTAGTGCTTCGAAACCAGTCATTATAGGCATCTTTATATCCATGAGTACCAAATCAATATTTGGATTATTGATACAAATATCAACAGCTTCTTGACCATTAATTGCTCTAATTATTTTATAGTTCTTATTCTGCATCATCTTTTGAAACAATAAGAAATTGATATTATCATCTTCGGCAATTAGAATAATCTGTTCTTTAGTTTTATTAATTTCGTTGTTATTGACCTGTTTTACGACTATATTTTCTGTAATAGCATACACTAATGGTATCGAAAAGTAAAAAGTTGAACCTTCTCCAATTTTTGAAGACAAACTAATCGTTCCACTTAGTAAGTCGATGTAGGCTTTTGAAATAGCTAGGCCCAAACCTAATCCACCAACTTTGACAGAAATGTCACTATCTACTCGTCTGAATCTGTCGAAAATATTTTTATGGTTATTTTCATCAATTCCCAAACCAGTATCTTTTACTGTAAAGTGAATTAATTTATTGTTTTCGTCAATTTCAAAACCTAGGGTAACCGAACCTTCTTCAGTAAATTTGATGGCATTGGTTAATAAATTAATTATGACTTGTTTGAGTTTTATTTCATCGGTTATAATATTAAACTCGCTTGAAGTTTTACTTTTTATCAATCTGAAATCAATATTTTTATTTTTTATCGTTATTTTGACCGTTTCATAAAGTTCATTAATACAAGATTCTAAATTTATGACCACATGATTTGGAGTAAGTTGATTCGATTCAATTTTTGACATTTCAATCAAATCATCAATAATAGAAACTAAATTTTTACCGCTTTTTTCAATTATATTTAGATAATCTACCTCTTCTGATTTGCTAATTTTTGTATTAATTATTAATTCTGTAAAACCATTGATGGCGTTCATTGGCGTTCTAATCTCGTGAGACAAATTGGCTAAAAACGAAGATTTTAATCTGTCGCCCTCTTCAGCTTTTATCTTGGCATTTATTAATTCAATTTTTTGATTGCTATTTTCTTCGAATAAGTCACCTATATAACTAAATTCTCCTGTAGTGTTCTTTAAATCTTTTATAGCATTTATATTCCCAGTTTCTAAAGCTCTTCTCACTAAATCCAGAGGGTAGTAAACCAACCTTCTTGTGTAAAATAAATTAATTAAAAGAGTGATGATAAAAGCAACAATTATAATATATAGGATACTGATAGCGTTCTCAAAATAAACTTCAAATTTTCTTTTAAATAAAAGATTTCCAATAAATTGGTTGTTATAATCTTTTAATACATATATTGAAGTAATTTCATTTTTAGACTTTGATAAATCTATACTACTATCCTTCAAAATTATTGATGAACTTGTTAATTTTTGAAGATTATTAATATACTGAATGTCAATTAATCTGACTACAAAAAAATAGCCATAAGTTGGTGTCTTTTTTTTTGTAGGGTCAATTGACGGATGAATTGCAGCACCAGTTACCTCTATTATTCCCTCTGGGATTTTCAAGTAGAATTTATTTATCCCAACTTTATCTAACAATTCCATTTCTTTTTTCGGAATAAAATCTATCGATTCAATTTTATCTGTTGGTGTTCTGATAATAAAATTCTTTTGGGCATCATAAACGCCTAAGTAATCTGCTTCATAGATTTCTAATTCATTATCGATACTACTATTATACCAGTTTATGTCTTTTGATTGGATAAATTTCACAAACTCATCCCAATTGGTATCATTATTTATAGCCACTAATATATGTTTAGCATTTACTTCAAGTAATTTATGGATTTCGTTATTAAACTGTTTAATTGAGGTATTATAAACTTGATTCTCAGCTTTTTTAGTATAATAAAATAGAGCAAAATAAAGTAAAATGAAAATTATACTTGAAGAAAATACTAACCAAAGTATTTTAGGAAAAGTCTTTTTTACTGTCATACAATTTTTGTAATTTAAACATACTTTATTAATTAAAAATAAACTATTAACATTGAAGTAATTATATGCCTTAAAAAAGTAATTAACAAGTTATTAAGGTTTTCGATTTACTTTTAGATTATTTTTTGTATTAAAAAAAACCGCCATTTTAGGCGGTCTAAATTCTATAAAGGTATATTACCATGTTTTCGTTTGGGTAATACTACTTCTTTATTCTCTAACATACTAAAAGCTTTTAGCAATTTTCTTCGTGTATCTTTTGGCAAGATAACCTCATCAATAAAACCTCTTCGTGCTGCCGTGTATGGATTAGCAAATAATTCGGCATATTCCGTTTCTTTCTCTAATAATTTTGCAGTAGGATTAAGTGCTTCACTAATCTCTTTTTTGAAGATGATTTCACTGGCACCTTTGGCACCCATCACGGCAATTTCAGCATTGGGCCAAGCAAAATTCATATCCGCACCAATATGTTTTGAATTCATTACATCATAAGCACCACCATACGCTTTTCGTGTAATTACGGTTACTTTTGGAACACTAGCTTCGCTTAAAGCATACAATAATTTTGCTCCATGAACAATGATTCCATTCCATTCCTGATCGGTTCCTGGTAAGAATCCAGGAACATCTACTAAAACTAATAATGGAATATTAAAACAATCGCAAAAACGGGTAAATCGAGCGGCTTTTATAGAACTCTTAACATCTAAACAACCCGCTAAAAACTTTGGGTTATTTGCCACTATGCCAATACTTCTTCCACCAAGTCTAGCAAAACCTACGACTATATTTTCGGCATAAGCCGCATGGATTTCAAAAAAAGATTCTTCATCAATAATCCCTTTGATAACATCATGCATGTCATAAGGTTTATTAGCACTTTCAGGAACAATAGTTTCTAGTTGCTCCCGAAATTCGTCATTAAGAACGTGAGGAATTTTTGGAGTGACTTCTTTATTATTTTGTGGAACATAACTCAAAAGTCGTTTTATGTCTTCCAAACATTCAATTCCGTTTGGGGAAGTAATATGCGCCACTCCTGATTTGGTGGAATGGGTTATTGCACCGCCCAATTCTTCCGCAGTAACTTCTTCATTCGTAACTGTTTTTACAACATTTGGCCCCGTCACAAACATATAACTGTTGTTCTCTACCATCATCGTAAAATCAGTCATGGCTGGAGAATAAACAGCACCGCCAGCACATGGTCCCATTATGGCAGAAATTTGTGGAATAACACCACTTGCCTGAACGTTTCTATAAAAAATATCGGCATAGCCTCCCAAAGACCGAACGCCTTCTTGAATTCGAGCACCACCAGAATCATTTAATCCAATCATTGGAGCACCATTTCGTAAAGCCATATCCATTACTTTACAAATTTTTTCGGCATGTGTTTCAGATAAAGCACCACCAAAAACAGTAAAATCTTGAGCAAAGATGTACACTAAACGACCATTTATGGTTCCATATCCTGTAATAACACCATCTCCATAATAGATTTCTTTTTCCATGCCAAAATCGGTAGTACGATGCGTAACCAACATACCAATTTCTTCAAAAGAACCTTCGTCCATTAAATATTCTACGCGTTCACGAGCGGTTAACTTTTTCTTTTCGTGTTGTTTTGCAATTCTTTTTTCACCTCCACCCAATTTGGCTAAAGCAATTTTATCGTTGAGTATTTTTATTTTATTTTCCATTATTTTTTTGTTTCAAGTTTAAAGCCTCAGGTTTCAAGTTCAGTCTTACTACTTCATACTAAAATCTTAATACTTTTTTAAATCGGTAATCGTAATATTTTTTTATCGACAACATATTGTTTCAATGCAATCATGGCAGCAATTTCAGCTTCTAAATCTATACTTGATTTAAGTTTTTCTGCGTCATAATAAGCCTTTACAAAACCAGTATCAAAATTACCTGAACGAAAAGCTTCGTGTTCCATTACAAATTTTCCAAAGGGTAATGTTGTAGCAACTCCTTCAACATGATAATTTTCTATGGCTTTAATCATCAATTCTATTGATTCTTCACGTGTTTTACCATAAGTCACAAGTTTTGATAGCATTGGATCGTAATAAATTGGCACATCCATTCCTTCTTCAATTCCGTTATCTACACGAATTCCTTCGCCAACCGGAATTTTATAGGTACTTAAAAAACCGACATTAGGTAAAAAGTCATTCATAGAATCTTCGGCATATACTCGAAGTTCCATTGCATGTCCGTTTATTTGTAAATCTTCTTGTTTGATGGTTAACGCTTCTCCACGTGCTACTCGAATTTGCAATTCAACCAAATCTAAACCTGAAATCATTTCCGTTACCGGATGTTCTACTTGCAAACGCGTATTCATTTCAAGGAAATAGAAATTGTGTTTATCATCCATCAAAAACTCTACAGTTCCCGCACCAAGATAATCGCAAGCACGAGCAACTTTCACTGCCGCTTCGCCCATTTCTTTACGTTTTTCGAGTGTTAAAATACTAGATGGCGCTTCTTCAACCACTTTTTGATGACGACGCTGAATACTGCATTCTCTTTCAAAAACATACAGTACATTTCCGTGACTATCCGCCATGATTTGAATTTCTATGTGACGTGGCTTGGTTACATATTTTTCGATAAAAACCGAACCATCTCCAAAAGCAGAAGTGGCTTCACTAATGGCTCGATTCATTTGTGATTCGAAATCTTCTTCTTTCTCTACGATACGCATTCCTTTTCCACCACCACCCGCAGAAGCTTTTATCAGAATCGGAAATCCAACTTCTTTGGCAGTCTTTTTAGCTTCCTCTAAATCCGTTATAGCGTGGTCAACTCCTGGAACCATCGGAATATTAAACTTCATAACGGCTTCTTTGGCTGCTAATTTACTTCCCATCATTTCAATAGCTTTCGATTTTGGTCCGATGAAAATAATATTATTTCTTTCGCATTCCTCCGCAAAACCAGAATTCTCACTCAAAAAACCATACCCAGGATGAACCGCATCAACGCCCAAATCTTTACAAACTTGGATAATTTTATCACCACGCAAATACGACTGACTAGAAGCCGCTTCACCAATACAAACTGCTTCGTCGGCCTGCTTTACGTGAAGCGCATTTCTATCGGCAGTCGAATAAACTGCAACTGTTTTGATGCCCATTTTTTTGGCCGTTTTCATTACTCTAATGGCAATCTCACCGCGATTTGCCACTAACATTTTGCTTATTTTCTTCATTTTATTCGAATTCAATTAACAATTGTCCTTTGTCTACTGCTTGACCTTTTTCTACGGTGATAGATTTGATTATACCATCACGAGGTGAGAGGAAACTGTTCTCCATTTTCATGGCCTCAAGGATTAGTAAAGGATCGTTTTCTTTGACCGATTGACCAACCTCAACACTAATTTCAAGAATTAATCCAGGCATTGGTGCTTTGATGGCATTAACAACTTTAGTTCTGCCTCGTTCAATTCCCATTCTATTTATAAGTTGATCTAAATCGTCTGAAATAGCCACTTCATACCTATTGTTATTTACTTTTACAGTATATTTTTTGGCAATAAAATCGGAAGAAATTATCTCAGCATTATAAGGTTTGCTGTTATTTAAAATGTGAAATTTTGAGTTCTCTACAAGAACAGCGTCGAGATTTTTGAGGTCACTTTCAGACAATTCAAAACTATTGATATTGTTTACAGAAAGTTTATAGGTTGAATCCATATAAAATAATTTTTTAATAAGGTAAACTTACAAAAAGAAATCGTTTTCGAAACTGATAAATCTCATGTAAACTTAAATTTAATAAAAGAATAATATAAGGTTGCTTATAAAACTAACAACCCAATTTCTTTCAAAGTATGAATTGGTTTAGAATACCAAAAAAGCTCAAAATCGACAAATTTAGTTTCAAAATTATCTTTTAAATTTTTGAATGTAAACTGCTTATCATTATGAACAGAACATAATTCAAGTTGATTTAGCAACCAATCTGCTTTGTCTTTTTCTAATGAAATTTCAACGGTTTCTATTCTACAATGAAACGTTAATTTACTCATTTGCCAAGAACTTCCTTTTTTAGATTTTGAGTACACTTCTGTCAATGGCTTTCCTCCTATCCAAATAATTTTTGAGGATGACTTAGTACTCAATTTATTTTCTTTTTCGAGGCTAGAAATAATATAATCTGATGGAATTGTGGTATTTGGGATTTTGAAATCGAACCAATCTTGAAGTTCGTAGTCGAAACAAATGCCATGCATATAATTGAACAACGACTTCTTTAAACCAAAACTGAATTTGTCGTGATTTATTCCGGTTTTATCTTTAAACTGAATGTCATTATTTGCAAATGTAATTTCATTTTGTTCTGGTATTACTCCAAATTCCTCCGGAAACATTCCAACCGGACTGTGAGCTGTCATGGCAAATTGATGCCAAAAACCAGATTGTATTATTCCTAATTCAAATAGTTGACGCACCATTTCCAAACTATCAATCGTTTCTTGAACGGTTTGCGTTGGATACCCATACATTAAATAGGCATGAACCATTATTCCAGACTCTGTAAAGTTCCGCGTTACTTGCGCAACTTGTTCGACAGTTACTCCTTTTTGAATGAGTTCCAACAATCTATCCGAAGCAACTTCTAAACCTCCTGAAACTGCAATACAGCCAGAAGCTTTTAACAAAATACATAAATCAGAATAGAAGCTTTTCTCAAATCGAATATTGGTCCACCACGTAACGGTTAGTTTTCTTCTAAGAATTTCTAACGCCACTTCTTTCATCAAAGCTGGAGGAGCAGCTTCATCTACAAAGTGAAAACCCGATTCACCCGTTTGTGCTATCATTTCCTCCATCCTGTCTACTAAAGTTATAGCAGCAATGGGTTCGTAAAGCTTTATATAGTCTAAAGAAATATCGCAAAAAGTGCATTTTCCCCAATAGCATCCATGCGCCATGGTGAGTTTATTCCAGCGGCCATCGCTCCATAAACTATGCATTGGGTTCGCAATTTCGATGACCGAAATGTAATTGTCTAAACGCAAGTCCGAGTAATCAGGAGTGCCTACTTCCAATTGTTTATAATCCGCTTTAGTGGAATTATTTTTATAAACTACTTCGTTTTGTTCTAAGACGAAAGTTCTTTTGGCCTCCCCCAACCCCTCCAAAGGAGGGGAGTTTAAAACGTGGGAAATTAGTAATTCAATAGGGAGTTCGCCATCATCCAATGTTATAAAATCGAAAAATTCGAAAACACGCTTGTCGCTTAAACTTCGTAATTCTGTATTTGGGAAACCGCCGCCCATGGCTATTTTAATTTCTGGGAAGTTCTTTTTAATAAATTGTGCACAACGAAAAGCACTGTATAAATTTCCTGGAAAAGGAACTGATATACAAACTAATTTGGGTTGTGTGTGGTTAATCCTTTCTTCTAGGATTTTGAGTGTAACTTTATCAATGTAAGTCAACTCATTTTGCAAATGGGAATACATTTCGTCAAAAGAATTGGCACTTCTACCCAATCGTTCCGCATAACGACTGAAACCAAAATTTTCATCAACACATTCGACAATAAAATCAGATAAATCTTCGAGGTAAAGCGTGGCTAGATGTTTTGCTTTGTCTTGCATTCCCATGCTACCAAAAGCCCATTCCATATCGTCTACTTGATTGAAACGATTGGCTTGTGGAAGGAAATTTCCGGAGCAAATTTGTCGGGCAAGGGTTTGGTTTTTTCCTTGGAGGAAAGTAATAACAGAGTCTATGGTATTTATGTAATCTTGTTTTAGAGAATAAATTCGTTGCGAGTTGCGAGTTGCGGGTTGCGGGTTGTCCTCGCTGAAAGAAAATAAATTTTCTAATCCCTTTTTCGAAAAGAGATCTAGTATGACTTCTATGCCCAAATCCATTTGAAAGCTAGAAATGTTTTTGGTATTCAAAAAACCTTTCAAGTAGGCCGTTGCGGGATAGGGCGTATTGAGTTGGGTGAACGGTGGTATAATTAAAAGAATGTCTTTCATTTGATCATTTCTAACAAACAAAAGTAATTTTATTTTCCATCCTTTTTCCTTGCCGCTATAAATTCAATTAATTTTTTTCCGTACAATGATTTGGAAACTTTTGGTGTCATTGACTTTTGGATGGTATCCAAATATTTCAGATTAATATCGTAAATTTCAGCCAAAGCTACATAGGGTGACACTTCATAATCAGCATGATTGACTGCGAAATTCGTTGTGTAAAGGTATTTTCTTTTTAAAATTCCTTTTTGTTCTTCCTCAATTTTATTTACCTCATCTGCATTTTGGGCTTTGTATGCATTAAATTTTTTCTGTATTAACGTCAAATCCTGATCCACATATCTCGAAACCACTTTTCGGTATTCATCATAAAGCTCCTGATTTTTAGAACCCGTAATTTTGGCATCAGCCGTAAAAAAATCAAGCGATGTTTCAATGTTCATTACTCCTTTTTCGGCAAAAAAACTGATGTTGTTATCAACCGAATTAGTTACACCTCTATCTAAAAATAAATACAACATCTCGGGAGATTGCAAATCGAATTCACTTGTAAAATGAGAATCACCGTTAATTTTTATAGTGTCAATAGGAAATAATAAAGTGTCTTTAATTCTTTGGATATATAAAGTTCCTTTTTTTAATCCTTTTATATTACCCGTTAACACGAAGTTTTTAGTTGCTTTTTTTTCTGAACAAGAAGCTAAAAGTACTATTGATAACAGCCCTATTATTGATTTACGCATGATTTATAATTTTTGCAATACTACTAAAAAAAATCCTCAATTTGTTGCACAAAATGAGGATTTGAAAAAGTTTCGATTTTTGGAATTATCCTTTCAACCAAGCATTGTTTAATTTCTCTTTTGATGTATCTGTATGTTTATAACCTTCTACCTCCATAAAACTTAATTTCACTTTCCCAGCTATTGTTTTTTCAACTCCGTCTCTCTTAATTTTAAAGTTAATAGCGTCATCCGTTTTCCAGTTTTGACTTTCCATAATCATTTCATAAATGTTATCCAAGTTATATCCTTTGTCATTAATAGACACGAGAACATCACCACCTTTTAATCCAAGATTATTCATGAAATCATTTAAATCGGAGCCCGGAATAACAAGTATTTCCTTAGTGTTTGGATTAACCGTTATAAATGGTGTTGACATATCTTTTAAAAACGGATTTCCTGGAACACTTACTTTTTGTTTTGTTACTCCCATTTTTGCAAAATAAACTTCATACGGAATTGGTGTTGTTCCTGCAACATACGTTTTTAAAAACTCTCCAACTTCAGGATAAGTTAATTGTGTAATTTTTCCGAAAAGTTCGTTATCATTGAATGGTTTACTTACACCGTATTCTTGGGATAATTTTTTCATTAAATCTAATATACCTCTATCTCCGTTGCTCTTTTCACGAATAATAATATCGATACACATTCCGATTAAGGCTCCTTTTTCATACACATTCAAATATTGATCTTTATATGGTTCGACCAAAACATTAGCACTCATTTCTGTAAATGACATGGTGTCATTTAACGAAGAAGCATTGCTAATTTTACCAGACATTCGCTGATAAAATTCATCCGCATCAATTAATCCTTGATTCACTTGAAAAATATTTGCAAAATATTCTGTAACTCCTTCATACATCCACAAATGTTCTGACATTTTAGGATTAGTGTAATCAAAATATTGAATTTCTTTAGAATGAATACTTAATGGAGTTACAATATGAAAAAACTCATGTGAAACCACATCTTTAATTTGTTCCCCTAAAGCTTCGGTTGGCATTGCGTCAGGAAAACAAACTGTAGTAGAAGTATGGTGTTCTAAGGCTCCGAAACCCTTGGCATCGTTTTTATTGGCATCGGAAAGATATAAAATAACGGTATATCGTTTATTTGAATTAATTGAACCTAAAAAAGCTTTTTGGGCACGCATTGTCTTTTCTAAGTCTGGCAGTAATGATTTTGCTGTATGAACACCTGTTGGCGAATACACACTAAAAAAAATCTCCATACCGTCAACGGTAAATGTTTCGTAATCCGGCTTTGCATACATGATTGGATTGTCTGTCAAATCAAAATAGCGAGAAGCTTTAAAAACGTCAACCGTATCGCTTTTATCTGTATCTATTAATGAAGAAGCTCCATAAAGTTTTGCTGGATGTAAAATTGTAAGCGTGTATGGAATCTCAGTCAATGCAATTTTATCTTCAAAAAAACCAACAAAACCATGGTTGTTAACCACGAAATTCTCTCCTTCTAAAATATTGGTGCCAGCAGGCGAGAAAATATCTTCTTTTCCAAAACCTTTACCACTTTCTGAGTCATAAGTATCGTTTACCCAATACGTGATTTTGGCAACCGATTTTGCATTTGGAATATTCCAAGAATTCTCATCTGTTTTCGAGGTTACTAATTCATTTCCGTTTTTATCAAATGCTTTTAAATTGTCAACAAGTTTTCCATAATTATCTGTAGAATAGGTTCCTGGAACTGTTTTTGGGAAGTGGAAAACAACCTCATTTTTAGTAAATGTTGGTGGGGTTATTGTAACCATAACTTTATCATTTTTCACCTGATTTAAATCAATGGTAACTTTTACTTCATTTGTTGCTACTTTTTTTTGTGCATTTGCAACATTGCTATAAGCAGATAATGCAAAAATGACACTTAGAATTAGTTTCTTCATTACTGAGATTAATTAAATTTTTGAATAAGTCAACAAAAGTAGCCATAAGTTACAAGTTGATTCTCTTTTTTAGATTTGATTAACAAAAATTAATCAGACATGTTTAAATAAAATAAAAAAACTCTTGTAGGACAAGAGTTTATGGCTTAATCAAATTTATTTTTAATATAATATTTACTATCTAAATCATCATAATCATCGATGATTGGCTTTGGCTTTGGCTTACTTCCAGAGGCTTTCTTTTTCCATAGTTCAAAATTGTCTTTGGACAATCTTTTTCGCATCAATTCTGTGACTTCGTTTTCAGTCAGTCCAAATTCTTCTTTAATTACTTCAAAGGGCTTTCGTTCCTCTTGAGCCATACTGACAAGTCGTTCTTTTTGCTCGTAATCAAGTTCTGCTAGTTTACTTTTTTTCATTTCTGTAAAAGCATTTATTTAAGTAGATTCAATTTTATTTATTTCTTGTATCAATATTAATAAAAAAAATAATTAGTTGGCATACATCACTATTATTTTTTTAACACTTTTATGAATTTGATGATCGATATTTTTGAAAAGGAATTGATAATAAATTCGATAATTTATTGTTTTCTTCTGATTTCATATGTGTATCTACACCATAAACTAACTTGTCTCTATCCAAGGTTTTGAAAGTGCCAAACAATCTATCCCAAACTGAAAATATATTGCCATAATTACTATCTGTATAAGGCAATACATAATGATGGTGGACTTTATGCATGTCGGGTGAAACAATAAAATAACTTAAGAAATTATCCATTTTTTTGGGTAACGATATATTAGCATGGGTAAATTGTGTGGAAAGAACAGATAATGTTTGGTATAAAAACACCAACCACATTGGGCAACCAACTATTAAAACTCCCAACGTTGTAAAAATAAAACGAATGACACTTTCCCCAGGATGATGCCTATTGGCTGAAGTCGTATCTATCCAAGTATCGGTATGATGAATGAGATGAAATCGCCATAGGAACTTGACTTTATGCTCTACCAAATGAGCCAAATAAGCTCCAATCAAATCCAAAAGTAACAATCCAACAATAGCAAACAACCAAGGATTCAATTCGGGCAACCAATTTAAAATTCCAAAACTATTTTCGGTTGTCCATTGGGCCGTTTTGAGTAATAGTAATGCCAAACCAAAATTGACAACTATAGTAGTTAGGGTGAAAAAGAGGTTTATTCCAGCGTGTTGCCATTTGTTATATTGAAACTTTACAAAAGGAACTGCGGTTTCGATTAGCCAAAAAAAAGCAATTCCACCAGCCAAAATCAAAGCTCGGTGTGAAGATGGAATACTAGAAAAATAATTAATTATTTCATTCATAGTTGCTATTTTATTCAAATATATAAATTTCTATTTATTTGATAATTCGGAAAGTGAGATTTATTCTTGGTCCAATTATTTTGGCTGTTTTGGAAATTTGATGTTTCCAAAAATGCTGTGTTTCACCTTTCATCAAGAGTAAACTTCCGTGTTCTAGGTTTATTTTCAATTTTTGTTCCTTGATAGTATTGTGCCTTAAATGAAAACTTCTTTCAGCTCCTAAACTGAGTGAAGCTATAACTGGATTTAGACCTAATTCTTTTTCGTTATCGGCATGCCAACCGTTGCTGTCTTTTCCGTCGCGATACAGATTGAGTAAAACTGTGGTGAAATTTGCTTTAGAAACCTCTTCGATTTCGTCTTTAATTAATCGTAATAACGGATTCCAAGGGTTGGGTTGCATCACAATATTTGAATACGCGTAAGGTTTGCCTTCATTGCCAAAAAGTGCTGTCAATCTGGGTTGTGAATAGGTTTTGCCAAAAACAGTAATGTCATCTTGTTGCCAAGAAATTTCATTTTTGAGTTTCTCAAATAATTCATTGGCTCGATTGCTTTCAAAGAAATTTGGATAATATTCTATGTCAGCGTTTGGTATATTAAACTGAAATTTATCTTTAGGGAAAAGTGATTTCATATTACAAAAATAAAGAGAAAACATTGAAATTAATCAACGTTTTCTCTTCACACTATTGAGGATTGTATATTATGCTTCTGAATGATCTTGTAGTAGATTTTTATATACTAAACCTGCCACAACAGCTCCTAAAATTGGTGCTGCCCAAAATAACCAAACTTGCGATAAAGCTTCACCTTGCACAAATACTGCTTGTGACAATGAACGAGCAGGATTTACAGAAGTGTTAGTTATTGGAATACTTATTAAGTGAATTAAAGTTAACGCTAAACCTATAGCAACTCCAGCAAATTTTCCATTAGCAAATTTATCTGTAGCACCAAGAATTACGATTAGAAAGAAAAATGTCAAAATGAATTCAGCCATAAATGCAGATTGCATGGAATAACCATCAGGAGAAAAAGCCCCAAAACCATTGGAAGCAAAAGCACCAGCTTTGGTATTATCAATTGCAAAACCCGCTTTCCCAGAACAAATGGCAACTAAAGTTCCTGCTGCAGCTAATCCACCAACACATTGAGCAACAATGTATGGTGCTAATTCTTTAGCTGAAAAACGACCGCTTGCCCATAATCCAAAAGAAACTGCTGGATTAAAATGGCCTCCAGAGATGTGACCAACAGCATACGCCATAGTCAAAACGGTTAATCCAAATGCAAGTGAAACTCCAACATATCCAATGCCATTCATGCCATCAGTGTTGTTGCTACAAGCGATAAGTGCGCTACCACAACCGCCAAAGACAAGCCAATAAGTGCCAAAAAATTCAGCGAATAATTTTCTCATAAGTTATAAATTTAAATCACTTTTTTGTGATATGGTTATAATTTCAAAAATATAAAAAAATGATTTGGAGAAAATTATCGAAAAATAAACTTATCAACAGTCAAAAATTAAAATAACCTATTTTTAAACCTAATATTCATTACAATTACAGCTATAATTATTAACAAAACACCTATCCATTGCCAAAAATTAACAGTCTCATTCAGAATAAGGAATGCCATAAAAACGGAAACTGGCAATTCAAGTGCTGCAACAATACTTCCTAATCCAATACCTGTTAATGGAAATCCTGCGTTTAATAACATAGGAGGAATAACGGTACCAAAAAGTGCAATTAAAATTCCCCATTTATAAAAAATATCATAATTAAATGGCGTTTTTTGAGTTAAAAAAGCAAATAGCAAAACGATAACTGCACCTCCTAAAAGCATGTACAAGCTTCTTTGTGCAGAAGAAATAGTCAAAGCCACCTTATTTGCTGCATACATGGTAGTCGTAAATGAAGCCGCCGCCAATAAACCTAAAAGAATTCCTCTCCAGTCTAAATCTACATTATTATAAAAAAGATTCGTTGCCAAAGCGGTTCCAAAAAGAATAATAACTACCGATAGTAATTTAATTTTAGATGGTGCTCGTTTCTCCAATATCATTTCTAAAAAAACGCCCATCCAAACGGTTTGCATCAATAAAACAATTCCGATTGATACTGGAATATATTTTACGGCCAAATAATAAAAAATGCTTGTTAATCCGGTTGAAGTTCCCACTAACATTAATTTTTTTATGTCAGCAGAAGATGATTTTATGGCTTTATTCCCTTTTCTGTTTTTTTGAAATAGATTAATAATCAGCATCAGCAAAATACCAATTACAAATTGAGCCGTAATAACTTCGGCTGGAGTATAATGAAGTCCTTGTGAACTGGTATCTGCATAAGCTAATTTTACAAAAGTAGCTAACATGCCATAACTCGTTGCACCTAACCCCACCAAAAAAACTCCTTTCAGCACTTTATTTCCAAACATTAGTTTCTTTTTTAAAAAGCGGACAAAGATATAGAATTGAAATTGTTCTTCAGAAGTAAAAAACAAAAACCGCTTCGAACAAACGAAACGGTTTCTTTTGGAGCCGGCGGAGGGACTTCCCGAAACAAGTTCGGGATCCTAATTTCCTATAAATAAAAACCGCCTCGACTAAACGAAACGGTTTCTTTTGGAGCCGGCGGAGGGACTCGAACCCACGACCTGCTGATTACAAATCAGCTGCTCTAGCCAACTGAGCTACGCTGGCAGCGTAATAGTTTTGCAAATATAAAAGTGTAATTTAATCCACCAAAACATTTTCCAACTTTTTTCTATTAAAGTGCGTTGATTTTTTCAACCAATTGGTTAGCAGTTTGTTCTAAATCTTCATTAATTTGCTTGAAATGCGCTTTTTTATTCTCTACTTTTTTAGCATTAACTTTTTCAATCAAACCGTCAAAAGAAGTAATGGCTTCATCAATAATGGCGTTTGTTTTGTCAGATGGTTTCCCTGAAGTAGTCATTTCATATATATAAACCGCTTCAATAATATCACCTAAAACGAAGTTAATATCTTTCTTTAAATTTTTAACACTTGGCATTTTCTTTATTTTTAAAATTAATTTCATTCCGCTCGGCCTTTGGCCTCGGGCTGGTGCAAAATTACACTAAATCTTTAGAAAACAAACTACGAAATATAAATTTCTAAGATTGAGGCATTTCCACAGAGTTGAAAGTCAGTTAAAGCTGCAGGAATTAAGACCGTATCGCCTTTTAGATAACGGTAACTTTCTTTATCAAAAACAAGTTGGAAGTCGCCATCTACACACATATAAACAGTAAATGACGTTTGATTTTTATTAACTTGAATACTTCCGTTAAGCGGAATAAAATTCGTTGTAAAGTAGTTGCAGTGGACTACTTCGTTGGAAACGTTTTCGGTTTTAGGATAATATCTTTGCGCTTCAATCTTTTCATAATTCAAAGCATCCAAAGCCAAATCAATATGCAACTGACGTTGATTTCCCTGAGAATCTACTCTTTCAAAATCATAAACACGATAAGTAATATCAGAGGTTTGCTGAATTTCAGCTATTACAGTTCCGGCTCCAATGGCGTGGATAGTTCCTGTATTCAGCATAAAAACATCGCCTTGGTTTACTTTTTTAGTATTAAGAATATCTGGTAATGTTTTGTTATTCAAGTTGTGAACGTATTCTTCGGGCGAAGATTTTTCTTTAAAGCCAACAATTATTCGAGATTCAGCATCAGCTTGTATTACATACCACATTTCGGTTTTTCCAAAAGAATTATGACGTTTTTTTGCCAACTCATCGTTTGGATGAACTTGTATAGACAAATCTTCACGAGCGTCAAGATATTTGAATAAGAGCGGAAATTGCTTGCCAAATTGAGCAAAAACGTATGTTCCTAAAATAGCTTCTGGAGATTCATTTATGAGTTCATTTAATGATTTCCCTTTTAATAAACCATTAGCAACGATGCTAACGTCATTCTCAACAGTAGCTATTTCCCAGCTTTCGCCAGTAATCGTTGATGTAATTGGTTTATGCAATATAGTTTTAAGTTTGGTTCCGCCCCAAATTCTTTCTTTTAGTATTGGTTCAAACTGTAAAGGATATAATTTCATTTGGAACTATTTTCAGCAAACTTACATTCTTTTCAGAATTTCGAGTGCTTTTTGAATATGAATCTTCGCAGATGTACTATCAAAAATAAGTTGTACTATTCCATTTTTATCAATTACATAAGTAGCTCTTCCTGGAATTAATCCTAAAAAATCATTTGGCACACCAAATTGAGTTCTAATCTTTTTATCAAAATCGGAAAGTAAAATAAAAGGAAGCTTGTATCGTGAAGCAAACTTTTGATGGGATTGCAAACTATCGCTACTTATGCCAATCACTTCTGCATCCAGTGCTTTAAAATCTTCGTATTGATCTCTGAAAGTACAGGCTTGTATTGTACAACCTGGAGTATCATCTTTTGGATAGAAATAAATTACTAATGGCTGATCTGAATAATCTGCACTAGCAAAAGGATTTCCATTACTATCTACAGATGTAAAAAAAGGAATTTTATCACCGACTTTAAGTGCCATTAGTTGCCTTTATACGTGACAAAATTTCGAGGCGTTTCATAAAGCACAACCTCTAAATCTTTATCATCATTAATATATTTTCGAAGCTTTTGCCAAATAACAACAGCTATATTTTCAGCAGTTGGATTTAAATCTTTAAAATCGGGAACATCTAAATTTAGATTTTTATGGTCGAAAGCATTCTCGATGTGCTCTTTAATTAAATCGGCTAAAATTTTTACATCCATTACAAAACCTGTTTCTTGATCAATTTCTCCTGTAACCGAAACGATCAATTCGTAATTATGCCCGTGAAAATTGGGATTATTGCACTTTCCAAAAACGACATCGTTTTTTTCCATCAACCAATCTTTTCGATACAATCGATGGGCTGCGTTGAAATGTGCCTTTCTTGATACGGTTACTTTCATAGTGATTATAGATTTCTGATTGTCGATTTAAGATTGTTGATTGAGAATAGTTGATTGTTTTTTAAATTAGGAAATCTGAATTCAAAATTCAGCAATCTTATATCTTATGGTCTTCAAGGTAATGATAAAATTCGTCGAAAATGATTTTAAACCAAACAGTATAAACAGCAGGATTTTGCTGCATATCATTTTTCACATCTTCTATTTTCATCCATTTCCAACTTTCAACTTCTTCTTCATTGATGTGTGGTTCTTCATTATAATAACCAATCATTACGTGGTCTAATTCATGTTCCGTTAAGCCATTATCAAAAGGCGCTTTATAGATAAAATGAAACAACTCTTTGAGTTCAGTTTTGAAACCCATTTCTTCATATAAACGGCGTGATCCCGCCTGAACATTGGTTTCTCCATCACGTTGGTGACTACAACAAGTATTGGTCCATAATAAAGGAGAATGATATTTTTGATGCGCCCGTTGTTGGAGCATAATTTCATTGTTTTTGTTTAATACAAAAACAGAAAAAGCACGATGTAAGACCGCTTTTTGATGCGCTTCTAATTTGTTCATCAAACCTACACGCTCGTCTTTTTCGTTGACTAAAACTACTTGCTCCTCGATCATATTTTTAATTAAAGTCCAAAAATACAAAAAAAAACAAGCCTTGATAGTTATACATTCTGAACAAGCGTTAAACTTTCCTTAAATAGCTACAATTTGCAATCTACTTGGCATCCTGCCTCGTATATCTAATGTAAATTTGTATCAGATTTAAAAAACACATGTTATGAAAAAATCGATTTTAAACTATTTACTTTTGCTGCCCATGTTTATGTTGACAGCTTGTGGACAAAACAAGAATTCAGAAACTAAAAAATCAAAAACCAATGCTATGGAAAATGTAATTTCAAAACCAAACAATCCTTATTATTCTACTACCGATACTACAAAGTTAAATGTATCAGATGCTGAATGGAAAAAAGTATTATCGCCTGATTTATATGCTGTTGCTCGAGAAGCTGATACCGAAAGGGCTTTCACAGGAACTATGTGGAATTCAGAAACCAAAGGAATGTATTATTGTGCTACTTGTGGATTGAAGTTATTCAAATCCAACCAAAAATTTACGAGCAGTTGTGGTTGGCCAAGTTTCTTTGAACAAGACAATAAAAATAGTGTCGTTTTCAAAGAAGATAATTCTTATGGCATGAAGCGTACCGAAGCACTTTGCGGCAGATGCAACAGTCATTTGGGACATCTTTTTGATGATGGTCCAGAGCCAACAGGAAAACGCTATTGCATGAATGCCATTTCATTGGATTTTGTTCCAGAAGGAGTTACCTCAACTACAGAAAATATGGAAACTATTGTACTT
Organism: Flavobacterium sp.; assembly: GCF_044369455.1. Classification (GTDB taxonomy): domain Bacteria; phylum Bacteroidota; class Bacteroidia; order Flavobacteriales; family Flavobacteriaceae; genus Flavobacterium. The sequence goes on from NZ_JBIPLW010000004.1 coordinate 139,391, forward strand.
GGTGGTGGTTGTTTTTGGTGTGTGGAAGCCGTTTACGAAAACTTGGAGGGTGTAAAAAGTGTCTATTCAGGTTATGCTGGCGGAACCGTTGAAAATCCAAGTTATGAAGAAGTTTGTACTGGTAGAACTGGTGCTGCTGAAGTAGTTGAAATTACGTATGATAAAACCAAAACCAACTTGGACGAAATATTCCAAGTTTTCTTTACCGTACATGACCCAACCACATTGAATAGACAAGGTGCCGATGTGGGCACACAATACCGTTCTGCCATTTTTTATAAAAATGAAAATGAGAAAAAAGCAGCTGAGAGTTTAATTGCAGCCTTAAATGAAAAAGTTTTTTCTAACAAAATTGTAACCACACTCGAACCATTGCAAAAATTCTACAAAGCGGAATCCTATCATCAAGGGTATTATCAAAACAATAAAAACCAACCTTATTGCCAAATGGTCATTCAACCGAAGCTTGAAAAATTCGAGAAAGTTTTTAAAGATAGATTGAAAAAGAAATTGTAATTTTAAAATTGTATTAAACACAGATTTCACAAATTAGCACAGATAGATTTGTGGTAATTTGTGAAATCTGTGTTTAACTTTTTATAAAATATAATCCGTATTAATAAAATTAGATTCCTTACTATTCAGTAAAGCTTGAAGAATTTCGTTATTATAAGCATTATCTTTTGAAGCTACAAAAGTTCGAATGGAAAACGAACGTAAAGCATCATGAATACTCAAGGTTCCCACAGCAGAGTCTTTTCTTCCGGTAAACGGATACACATCGGGTCCACGCTGGCAAGAACTATTCAAATTTACACGACAAACCAAGTTCACCAATGTATCTATTAGCGGTGCAATGGTTTTGATATCTCTACCAAACAAACTCACTTGCTGCCCATAGTTAGATTCTGCCATATCGTTCAATGGTTCTTGTATGTCCTTGAATGTTAAAATAGGAATTACAGGACCAAATTGCTCTTCGTGATACACGCGCATTTCTTTGTTAATTGGAAACAAAACCGCTGGGAAGATATAGTTTTCGGTGCGTTCTCCACCTTTGGTATTAATTACTTTGGCACCTTTTGCAGAAGCATCGTCTATCAGTTCTTGAATATAATTGGGTTTTTCTGCCTCGGGTAAAGGTGTCAATAAAACTCCTTTCTCCCATGGATTTCCAAATGGTAATGCATCTACTTTTTCGGCAAATCTTCTATTGAATTCCGCAGCTATAGATTCGTGAACGTATAGAATTTTCAAAGCTGTGCAACGCTGTCCGTTGAATGACAGAGTTCCCATGATACATTCTTGAATGGTCAAATCCAAATCGGCATCAGGAAGAATAATAGCTGGATTTTTAGCTTCCAATCCTAAAATCAATCGTAGCCGGTTTTTATTTGGATGTTGATCTTGCAAAGCAATAGCCGATTTACTATTTCCTATCAAAGCTAAAATATCAATTTTCCCTGATTTCATTATTGGAGAAGCTACGTCTCTGCCTCTACCATAGACAATATTGATAACGCCTTTTGGAAAACTACTTCTAAACGCTTCGAGTAACGGAGAAATTAGCAATACTCCGTGTTTGGCTGGTTTAAAAATCACGGTATTTCCCATAATAATGGCAGGAATCAATAATGAAAACGTTTCATTCAATGGATAATTATAAGGTCCAAGACACAAAACTACACCAAGCGGACCACGACGCACCATGGCATTGACTCCTTGGCTTTTAGAGAAACGAGCGCTATTTCGGTCCAATTGTTTGTAATCTTCAATGGTATCGTAAATGTATTCGACGGTTCGGTCAAATTCTTTTTCAGAATCGCCTAGTGACTTTCCAATTTCCCACATTAAATATTTTACTACTTCACTTCGAGTAGCTTTCATTTGAGTCACAAAATTCTGCATGCATTTGATTCGGTCACTCACTTTCATTGTAGGCCATGTACCTTGTCCTTTGTTATAGGCAGCGACAGCGGATTGAACTACTTCATCAGCGGCAACTTCTCCCATTGTTGGAATTGAACCTAATAATGTTGGTGAATAGTTTTGGGTTGAGGATATAGTTGAATAAACTTCTGAGGTTTCTCCTGTCCATTTTTTTAATTCGCCGTTGACTAAATAAGTATCCTGATGTAATAATTTGGTAATTTGAAATTCGGAGGGTATTGAATTCATTTAGTAGTATTGAGTTAATTTGAAAGTTCTATAATTGAGTGATTTTTTTGATAAAAAGTTCTAATTTGTATATTTAGTAAAAATAATTTGGTTTACGTTGAAATTAAAACATATATTAACGGTTGTTAATTTATTAAAAACCAAATCAAACGTAAATTTACAAATTAAAATTAAAGAATATTGTTTATTTTTTTTTAATTTTAATTAAACAAAAAACTGAACTGTTGAACAAAGTAGTAGCATCTTTTTATAATTCATTCTTATCTGAAAAAGTAAAAGAAAAAAGTGAAGTCATTATAGTATATATAGCTATTTTGAGTTTTATTTTGCATTTACTTTTAATTGGCTTAGTAAATTTAGATTTTATCACGGTGACTGATCATTCAAAATTATTGAGTAATCCAATTTCTGCTATTTATACACCATTTTCATTTATACTTATTTATGAAGTATACTTATTATTATATTATTTACCAAAGTCAACTTCAATATATATTGGCAAACAGTATGAAATTATTTCTTTAATTGTAATCAGAAGGATATTTAAAGATTTATCTAATTTGGAAGTTTCGTTAAATTGGTTTTCTATAAAGAATGATCTTTTATTCACAGCTGACCTGTTGGCAATTGTACTTCTATTTTTCTTGATTTATATCTATTACAAATTGGTAAAAAACAGCAAAGTTGAAAAAGCAGAAATTATGACACCTGCGATTTCAAAATTCATATCTTTAAAAAAAGCAATAGCTACTTGTTTGGTTCCTGTTTTCCTTGTTTTGTCAGTATTCAGTTTGGGTCATTGGTTTTATGAAAGTTTCTTTTCATTCAGCAAAATTGTTACTGATATAAAAGACATCAACAAAATATTCTTCGACGATTTCTTTACCATACTCATTCTTGTTGATGTACTGCTGTTGTTATTTTCTTTTTTACATTCAGACAAATTCAACATTGTCATCCGAAATTCGGGCTTTATTATTTCTACGATATTGATAAAATTATCATTCAGCACCGAAGGAATAATGAACATTGTGCTCATTGTAACAGCTGTTGTTTTTGGGGTTGCTTTATTAAAAATTCATAATTTGATTGACAAAATAGAAAAGTAAAACAAGGAACTATTTTATTTTAACACTTCCGCAATCTTCAACGCACACTTTTCGCCATCAATAGCAGCCGAAATAATACCACCAGCAAAGCCAGCACCTTCGCCACAAGGATACAATCCTTTTATTTGTGGGTGTTCCAAAGTTTCGTTATCACGAGGAATTCTAACGGGTGACGATGTTCTACTTTCGGGTGCATGAAGAATAGCATCATTGGTCATATAGCCGCGCATGGCTTTCCCAAATTCAGTAAATCCTTCGCGCATAATTTGGGTTAAAAAACCAGGAAACACTTGTCCCATTTCTACCGAAGTGGTTCCGGGAACATAAGACGTTTTTGGAATGGATGCTGACACTTTACTTTGAGTAAAATCAATCATTCGTTGGGCGGGAACTTTTTGGGTACTTCCAGCAAGAAGCCACGCTTTTTGTTCGATGCTTTTCTGAAATTCCATTCCGGCTAGCGCCCCAAATTTGGCAAATGGCTTGAAGTCTTCTAGTTTTAATTCGACTACAATTCCGGAATTGGCTGTTGCTTGATCACGTTTGGATGGCGACCAACCATTAGTAACTACTTCACCTGGACTGGTAGCACAAGGCGCGATTACACCACCGGGACACATACAAAAAGAATACATACCGCGACCATTGACTTGTTTTACAATCGAATATGGCGCTGGCGGCAGATAGTCTCCACGAAAATCGCAACTGTACTGAATTTTATCAATCAATTCCTGTGGATGTTCTGCACGAACACCTATTGCAAAGGGTTTGGCTTCGATAAAAATCTTTTTTCGGTCTAATAATTCAAAAATGTCCCGAGCGGAATGTCCTGTGGCAAGAATAACTTTATTGGCTAAAATCGAATTTCCATTTTGAGTACTGACTCCCTGAATTTCATTGTTCTTAATGATAAAATCGGTCACTCTCGTTTCAAACAGAACTTGTCCGCCACACTCAATAATCTTCTTTCGAATATCTTGAATAATTTGAGGCAATTTATTGGTACCAATGTGCGGATGCGCTTCTACTAAGATATCGGACGTGGCACCGAACCCAACTAAAAGTTGTAGAATTCTATCCACATCGCCACGTTTTTTGGAACGCGTGTATAACTTTCCGTCAGAATAGGTTCCAGCTCCGCCTTCGCCAAAACAATAATTGGAATCTTCATTTACAATATGATCCACATTAATCGCTTTTAAATCGCGACGACGACCACGAACGTCTTTTCCGCGTTCGATAACGATGGGTTTTAGTCCCAATTCTATTAATTGTAAAGCGGCAAAAAGTCCGGCTGGACCAGCACCAATGATAATAACTTCCTGTTTGTTGGAGACATTTTGATAGTTTGGAAGTTCGATTTTGTGTTCAGTATATTGTTCATCTATAAGATAGACCAAAACTTTAAGATTGACTTTAATCGCTTTTTGGCGCGCATCGATAGAACGTTTTAGAATTACAACTTTTTGAACCAATTTAGTTGAAACCCGCACTGTTTTTGCCACATATTCATAGAGCAAATTTTCATTAGCTGCTATTTGGGGTGAAACTTTAAGTTGGAGTTCTTGTGGCATGAATTGATTTTTGACAAAAATAGTAATTTGAAAATTGTTATTGTAGTTTTGTAACTTTACAAAAGTCAAAAGAAGATAATGTCGAGACAAATAAAACTAATTTGGGATTTTAGAGGAGAAGCTTCGGCTAAAACGGCCGAACATCATGAAATTCATTTAAAAGAATATATTGCAATAGAAAAATTTCCAATAAACATTACTGGATTTGAGATAAAAAACGAACTGCATGCCATAGCGTTTATGGTTGTGACCGATGACCATATGATACCAGTTCGTGATGCTTTGAAACCGCATCGTGGTGAATTATTTGATTAATCTAAATCGATTTTATAATCCGTAAAAAAGTAGGTCGAATTCTTTTCACCATTAAGCTCAATACTTTTATAGTCAACCACAATTTTTTCTTTTACTTCATAATTGTATACATCTGCAATGTTGTTAACTTCATTTTTTTCATAAAACTTTCCGTCTTTTGTCCACCATTCTCCTTTTTCAAATAAAGTCTCAATTTCGCAACCTTGTTTTGAGGTAAACATAATAACATATTTGCCATTTTCATAGCGATGTAATATCCAATGTTTTTCGACACCATCAGTTTCTCTGTCTTTTTCAAAACCTTTCCATATGCCTACTAACTGCTTATCATGCTCTTTATTAATAAATAAAAAACTGGAAAACAAAAAAACTGAAAACACTAATAAAAAACCTAAAAATACTTTTTTCATAATTATTGTTTATTTGGAATATCTATTGTTTTAACATACTCATCTAAAAACAAAAACATAAAAGAGTCTAATTCTTTTTCTGCTCTAAACTCAGCTTCTTTTTGCTTTAAATATTTATTTTCTTTTTTATTCTTTTTATTCTTTTTATTCTTTTTTTCAGAAAAAGCATCAACAAAATTTAACTCCATATCGCTGGTAATTTTTCTAAACTCTTCTGCTTTTTGCTTATACTCCTCTGTAGTTTTAAAGTAACTAAAGTAATCTTTTTTGAATTTATAAAATTCATCGCCAAATAAATCCTTTGATTTAATTTGTATTCCAGACCGGATTTCAAACAATCTATAATATTCATAAACAGAACTATATCCCATATGAACATATTGCAGTTGTTTACCATAAGGACAAATCAATAAACCGTTATAAAAATCGCAAGGAAAATTTTGAATCTCACCAAAAACATCCTTGTAGATAGAGACTAAAGAATACGCATGTAAATCTGCTTTTTTTTCCGGATAAAACTCTTTATAAATATTTTCAACTACTAATTTGTTATCTTTAAATTTGAAGTATGCAATATATCCTCGCCAGTTTCCTGATGAAATTGATGTAATTAAATTATCTGGTAATGGGTGAACTTTAAAATAGATTTCTAATGGATTTGAGTGTAGCTTTACGGTATCTTTTTCAGTTATGAGATAATCAGGTACTTGAGCTGTAGCCAATAACTTCACTGAAAAAAACAAACAAGTAAAAAAAGTAAAATAACCTTTCATTTAATTCGCCACTTCACTTATAAATTTTATTCGCATTAATCGCAATTCTTCGATATCGTAATCGCCATCGAATTCCTTCAATGCCCTTTCAATATTATCGGTTTCCGAATCCATAAAATAATCGTGAATCTCTTCTTGCTGTTCATCATCTAGCATTTCATCTACCCAATATTTTATGTTTAATTTGGTTCCCGAATAGACTATTTGCTCCATTTCTTTTAGCAAATCATCCATTTTCATTCCTTTGGCTTTGGCAATATCTTCGAGCGATAATTTCCGATCTATATTTTGAATGATATACAACTTATTGGCAGAATTTGCTCCCGTTGATTTAACTACTAAATCATCTGGTCTAATAATATCATTATCTTCTACATAACGTGCAATAAGTTCAATAAATTCGTTTCCATATTTTTTGGCCTTCCCTTCGCCAACGCCGTGAACGTTACTTAATTCGTCACTAGTTATAGGATATTTCAGAGCCATATCTTCTAACGATGGATCTTGAAAAACCACAAATGGTGGAACCCCTAATTTCTTTGCTACTTTTTTACGTAAATCACGAAGCATACTCATTAATGCCTCATCTGCCGTACCTGTAGATTTTGCAGCAGTTACAATAGCATCATCTTCGGCTTCATTGTATTCGTGATCTTCAGACATCATAAACGATCTTGGATTTTTGATGAAATCATGACCTTTGTCGGAGACTTTTAAAATTCCATAGGTTTCTATATCTTTTGTTAAAAGTCCGTCAACCAATACCTGACGAATCAATGCCATCCAATAACGTTCTTCAAATTCTTTTCCAGCTCCAAAAAAAGTTTGCGAATCTGTTCTGTGCGCTTTAATCATGGCGTTTACTCGTCCGATAAGCGTATAGCAGATTTCTTTTGATTTGTATAAATACTTGGTATCTCGAACGACTTCTAAAAGTAGCTTAACTTGATTTTTAGCTTCTACTTTGGTTTTTGGATTGCGAACATTGTCGTCCATATCGGCACCTTCACCCGTTTCACTATCAAATTCTTCTCCAAAATAATGTAATAAAAATTTACGTCGAGACATCGAAGTTTCGGCATAAGCTACCACTTCTTGCAGTAATGCAAAACCAATTTCTTGTTCTGCTACTGGTTTTCCTGACATGAATTTTTCTAACTTTTCTACATCTTTATAAGAATAATACGCCAAGCAATATCCTTCACCTCCATCACGACCACCTCTTCCAGTCTCTTGATAATAACTTTCCAATGATTTTGGAATATCGTGATGAATTACAAAACGAACATCGGGTTTATCTATTCCCATTCCGAAAGCAATAGTAGCCACTACCACATCAACATCTTCCATCAAAAACATATCTTGGTGTTTAGCTCGGGTTTTAGCATCTAAACCTGCGTGGTAAGGAACGGCACTAATACCATTAACTTGAAGTACTTCAGCGATTTCTTCAACCTTTTTGCGGCTCAGACAATAAATGATTCCCGACTTTCCTTTGTTTTGTTTGATGAAACGAATAATATCCGATTCAATGTTTTTTGTTTTGGTACGTATTTCATAAAAAAGATTAGGACGATTGAACGATGCTTTGAAAGTTGTAGCATCAGACATATCTAAGTTTTTTAGAATATCTTCCTGTACTTTTGGTGTCGCAGTTGCTGTCAATCCGATTACAGGAACATCTCCAATTAATTTTATTATGGCTTTCAAATTTCGATATTCAGGTCTAAAATCGTGTCCCCATTCTGAAATGCAGTGTGCTTCATCGATTGCTACAAAAGATATTTTCACACTTTGAAGAAACTCGACATATTCTTCCTTGGTTAAAGATTCTGGAGCAACATATAATAACTTCGTAATTCCCGAAGTAATATCTTTTTTAACTTGATTTATTTCGGTTTTCGTTAATGACGAATTTAATACATGGGCAATGCCATTTTCTGAAGAAAGACTTCTAATAGCATCTACTTGATTTTTCATTAAAGCAATTAGAGGAGAAACTACAATAGCAGTTCCTTCTTGAATCAGAGCAGGCAATTGGTAGCATAAAGATTTTCCGCCACCAGTAGGCATAATAACAAAAGTATTATTTTGATTAATAATACTTTTAATAACTTGTTCTTGCAATCCTTTAAATTGGTTGAAACCAAAATACTTTTTTAATTCCTTGTGTATGTCAATTTCGTTTAAATTCATTCTTTGTTAATGGTATTTTTACATAAATTTGCAAACATAAAGATAAGACTTTCTTTCATACATACAAATTTTATATTACTACAATTTTGATACATAAAGATACCATTTTAGCTTCTGCCCAAAAAACAATTTTATCTGAAAGTGAGTCTATTGCAAAACTGGTTTCGCTTTTAGATGATAACTTTGTAAAAACTATCGAAATTATACTTAATTCAAGTGGTCGTTTGGTCGTAACTGGAATAGGCAAAAGCGCCATTATTGCCCAAAAAATTGTAGCAACATTAAATTCAACAGGAACGCCTTCCTTATTTCTGCATGCTTCAGAAGCTATTCATGGCGATTTAGGAATGGTTCAGCCAGGAGATACCGTTATTTGTATTTCAAAAAGCGGGAATAGTCCTGAGATTAAAGTGTTGGTTCCCTTGTTAAAAAGATTCGGTAATAAACTCATTGCAATTACCGGAAACACAACTTCATTTTTAGGAAAAGAAGCCGATTATGTATTAAATACGTATGTAGAATCAGAAGCTTGTCCAATTAATTTAGCGCCAACCAATAGTACAACAGCTCAATTAGTAATGGGTGATGCTATTGCTGTTTGCCTGATGGAAATGAAAAACTTCACTGCCGAAGATTTTGCCAAATACCATCCGGGCGGTGCTTTAGGTAAAAAACTATTGCTCCGTGTTAAGGACATGCTTGATATGACTCACAAACCTATTGTAGCACCAGATTCAACCATTAAAAAAGTTATCGTTGAAATATCTGAAAAGCGTCTTGGAGTTACAGCTGTAGTAGAAAACGAAAAAGTTATCGGAATAATTACAGATGGTGATATTAGAAGAATGCTAAATAAAACAGAAAATATTTCAGGATTGACCGCAAAAGACATCATGACTGTAAACCCAAAAACCATAAAATCTACCGAATTGGTAAGTGATGCCTTAAACATTTTAGAAGATTTTTCAATTACACAATTAGTCGTTGTTGATAACGGAGCCTATAAAGGAGTTATACATTTGCATGACATTTTAAAAGAAGGAATCGTATAATGGCGAAGAAAAAGAATGTGAATGAAATGTCTTTTTTACATCATCTTGAAGATTTAAGATGGTTATTGGTTCGAAGTTCGGTTGCAATTATTTTAATGGCATTTGTAACATATTTTTTTAGTGGATTTATTTTTGACAACATCATTTTTGGCCCAACAGATCCAAATTTTATAACCTATCGCTTTTTTTGTGAATTAGCTCAAACGATTGGCATCACTGGAGATATTTGCGTAAAAGAACTTCCTTTTATTATTCAAAACACATCGATGGAAGGACAAATAAACACTTTTATTTGGACTTGTATAACGGCTGGTTTCATTTTAGCTTTCCCCTACATATTGTATGAATTATGGAAATTTATCAGTCCGGCTTTGTATGAAAAAGAAAAGAAAAACGCTTTAGGATTTATTGTGATTTCTTCTTTATTGTTTTTTCTTGGGGTAATTTTTGGCTACTTTATAATTGTGCCACTTTCTATCAATTTTGTGGCGACATTCTCCGTAAGTAGTGTGGTAAAAAACGAATTTAACTTAGACTCCTATATTGGAATGATAAAAACATCAGTAATAGCAGCTGGATTATTTTTTGAATTACCTGTAATTATTTATTTCTTAACTAAACTTGGATTAGTTGGACCTAATTTCCTCAGAAAATATAGAAAATATGCTATATTAATTTTATTAATAATTGCTGCAATAGTTACACCACCTGACGTGGTTAGTCAAATAACCGTAGCGATTCCGATGCTATTAATTTACGAAGCCAGTATTTGGATATCCGTTTTTGTAGAAAATAAAAAAATGAAAGATGAGCAAATTAGTTGAAGAATTTAATGAGTATCGTTCAAAAATGAACGAAAAATTATTGGCTGATAATAATAAAATTGTGAAACGAATTTTTAATCTAGATACCAATGCTTATGCAGAAGGCGCGCTAGATATTAAAACGAAAGAGCTTCTTGGATTAGTGGCATCAACAGTCTTGCGTTGTGATGATTGCATTAAATATCACTTAGAAACAAGCCATAAAGAAGGAATTACTAAGGAAGAAATGATGGAAGCTATGGGTATTGCTACTTTAGTTGGCGGAACTATTGTAATTCCACATTTGAGAAGAGCTTATGAGTTTTGGGAAGCGTTAGAAAAAAGTGGTCAGTAATCAGTATTTAGTAATCAGTTTGCAAAATTATAGTTAAAACGATAAAAAAAAACTCAGTAACTCAGTAAATTTGCCACTTAGCAACGTAACAAAATGAAATTAAGAGCCGAAAATTTAGTCAAAACCTATAAAGGCAGAAGTGTTGTAAAAGGTATTTCTGTAGAAGTTAATCAAGGGGAAATCGTGGGTTTATTAGGCCCAAACGGTGCAGGAAAAACGACTTCTTTCTACATGATTGTGGGATTGGTAAAACCAAATTCAGGAAAAATTTATTTAGATGATACTGATATTACTGAATTTCCAATGTACAAGCGTGCCCAATATGGTATTGGCTATTTAGCGCAAGAGGCTTCTGTTTTTAGAAAATTGAGTATTGAGGATAATATTTTGAGCGTTTTACAACTTACAAAACATACCAAAGAAGAACAAATTGCTAAAATGGAAAGCTTGATTGCTGAATTTGGATTAGAACACATTAGAACCAACCGTGGCGATTTACTTTCGGGTGGAGAACGTCGTAGAACCGAAATTGCGCGTGCCTTAGCGACTGATCCGAAATTCATTCTTTTGGACGAACCTTTTGCAGGAGTTGACCCAGTTGCCGTGGAGGATATTCAACGAATTGTAGCGCAGCTAAAAAACAAAAATATCGGAATCTTGATTACCGATCACAACGTTCAAGAAACGTTAGCCATTACTGATAAGACATACCTTATGTTTGAAGGTGGAATCCTAAAAGCTGGAATTCCAGAAGAATTAGTAGAAGATGAAATGGTGCGACGAGTCTATCTGGGGCAAAACTTTGAGCTTCGTAAAAAGAAATTACATTTTTAAAAATAAAAAAGCTTCCAAATTGGAAGCTTTTTTATTGAAACTATAACTAAATTTAGTTGTAAGTATAAGTGACTGATTCTTTTAAAACAGCTGATCCATCATAACTAAGCTCCGTTAATGGATAATTATCCGCAGTATAAGTATAGTTGACAGTATAACCAGAAGTACTAGAGGCAGTTTCATTATTAAGATTTCCTTCTATTTCTAGATCTAACACTTGAAATATCGCATAATTACTTATGTTTTTAAATGGATTATTTTTCGAGTCGTAAGTAATGGTTTCCGTATTTGTAAATCCAAAAGAAGTACGACTCACTTGCGTTACATTTCCATTTTGAACGGTACAAACTTCAGTAGAAATCAAAGTGGTTTGACTTGTTAAATCACCATCATATACTGTTCGAGTAAAAGTATTGCCTGAATATGTTACTACAGTTTTGATAGCTGAATCAAAATCAGGGTCGAATTCAGTAAATTTAGTAACTTGATCTCCTGTATATTCAATTAAAATATAGGTGTTATCTTGTGGATAATTTATTCTAGTCAACTTGTCTCCAGTATAAATATATTGGTCAATCAATACGCCTGAGTCTTTTACGTTTACCAATTTATTACCCGAATACGTAAACAGTAAATTGTAGTCATCGTCAGCGGGATTAGCAACATCAATAACCATGGTTCTAACCAATTGTTCTGATGATGAATTGCTTGAAGAATCACTAGAAGAACAGCCATTTAATAACAGTGTTGAAAAGGCAAATAAACATGCAATTTTTTTCATTTGTAAAGTTTAAGATTTTTGTAAAAGTATGAATTCGTATGACAAATAAATTATTTCTCTGTAATTTTAAATTGATTATTTAAAGCCGATAACAAAACATACATAATAATTATTAGTGGAACTGCCAAAATCTGAAGGAAAATCAGCAGCAAAACTGAAAGTGCTAAAAAGGAAATCTGCAGTTTGTATCTGGCAAAACTAAAATTCTTAATCTTTAATGAAAATAACGGGATTTCTGCGTTCATGATATAAGCACTCAGCAATGTCAATCCAATTAAAACCCATTGATTTGATAAATACTCCGTAAAAAAGGCATTGGGATACATAGAAATTACTAATGGTAAACTAGTAATAAAAAGGGCATTAGCAGGAGTTGGCAAACCAATAAAAGAATCTGTTTGTCGTTTATCGATATTGAATTTTGCTAAACGATAGCAGGCTCCCAAAGTAATTATGAATCCCAAAAAAATTAAATTAAAACTAATATCGTTTGCAGTGTATTGAGCAAAATCATGAGGCTCACTGGTCGGATTAATAGGTATCATCCTCAACATTTGATACATCACAAATCCAGGAACAACTCCACTAGTTACCATATCCGCAAGCGAATCCAATTGAACTCCCAATGGTCCGGAAACATTAAATTTTCGAGCAAAAAAGCCATCAAAAAAATCAAAGAAAATCCCAAGACATACAAAATAAAAAGCAAACTCAAATTTATAATCTGCTACCATTACCACAGCCACGCATCCACTAAATAAATTTAACATCGTAAATAAATTGGGAATCTGTGCTTTAAAATTCATCTGAAACTTTTTAGTATTTGTAAAGAAATACAAATTTAATACAATAACTTAAAGGTTTCTGCGTTTTGTTATAGAGATTTTTATTTGATATTTGTAAAAAGAAAAATTGCCTTGAAAAAAAAGATTGCTATTCTAGTGCTTTTTATTAGCCTAATTACTTATGCTCAATCGGTTAGAAAATATTCGAATGAGTTCATGAATATTGGCGTAGATGCAGCATCTCTTGGAATGTCCAATGCAGTAACTGCTTTTTCGGGCGATGTGAATTCGGGCTATTGGAACCCAGCTGGACTTTTGAAAATTGAAGATAGTGAAGCATCCTTGATGCATGCCAGTTATTTTGCTAATATTGCACAATACGATTTTGGTGCTTATGCCAAAAAAATAGATGATAGAAGTGCTTGGGGTGTTTCTTTAATTCGATTTGGAGTTGATGATATTTTAAATACCACTCAACTTATTGATTCAGAAGGAAACATTGACTACAATAGAATCAGTCTTTTTTCAACCGCCGATTATGGATTAACCTTTTCCTACGCAAGACGTCCAACATTATTTGAAGGTTTTCAATATGGTGTAAATGCCAAAATTATTCGAAGAGTTATTGGCGAATTTGCCAGTTCTTGGGGTTTTGGTTTTGACATTGGATTACAATATGAAAGCAATGATTGGCATTATGGATTAATGTTGAGAGATATCACAACTACTTACAACATTTGGGCTATTGATGAAGATAAGTACAATGAAATTAAAGATGCTGTTGCCGGACAAAATCAGGAACCGCCGGAAAGTACCGAAATTACGTTACCAAAAGCCCAACTTGGCATTGCAAAAAAGTTTGATTTTCATTCCGATTATACTTTATTAGCTGCCGTAAACCTCAATATGCAGTTTGCCCAAACCAATGATGTTTTTGCATCAGATGCGGTAAGTATAGACCCAGCTTTGGGATTGGAATTTGGATATACTGATTTGGTTTTTTTACGCGCCGGAGTGGGAAATTTTCAAAATGTGGAACAATTAGACGGTTCAAGCAAGGTAAATTTTCAACCCAATATTGGCTTAGGATTCAAGTATAAAGGCATTCAAGTAGATTATGCCTTGACTGATTTGGGCGATAAAAGTGCGGCTTTATATTCAAATATTTTTTCTATAAAAGTTGATTTAAGTATTTTTAGATAAAAATTATGTTCAAAAAACTCCTTTTGTTTTCCCTGTTTTTATTCACTACTGGAATTTTTTCTCAAAATCAAAAACTCTCACAAAATGCTCAAGTGAGCATTTTTACTTGTGACAGAGGAGAAGAATTATATTCTACTTTTGGACATACTGCGCTCCGAATTCAGGACCCAATCAATGCTCTTGACGTAGTTTATAATTATGGCTGTTTTGATTTTCGGACTGAAAATTTCTATTTAAAATTTGTTAAAGGAGATTTACAATATTATATGAATGTAACCTCCTACGATGATTTTATTTTTGAATATAAATTGGATCAAAGAGAAGTGATTGAACAAACATTAAGTTTGCCTTTAATAAAAAAACAAGAACTATTTGATTCACTAAACAAATCATTATCTTCTGATGAAAGATACTATACCTATAAGTTTATTGATCGAAATTGTACCACTATGGTTGCTGAAAAAATAAATGGATTGTATGGAAAACAAGAAATTAGCAAAGTAGACGACAAATCAATAAGTTATCGCTCTCTTTTATATCCTTATTTTGAGAATTATTTTTGGTACAAATTGGGAATCAATATTGTTTTTGGAGTGAAAACTGATTACAAAGCACGACAACTATTTCTTCCTCTTGAATTGTTACACAGTTTAGACAAAGCAACTATTGATGGAAAACCTATTGTTTCAAACAAGCAAATTGTGGTTCAAGGAAAAACCATCCAAGCTAAATTTTCTTTCTTTAATAGTATTTACTTAATCTGTTTACTACTTATAATTATAGTATTAATAAACAATAGAATTATTAATAAAAGTTACCTTTTTCTTTGTGGATTTTTTGGCGTTGTACTTTGTCTGATTGGTCTTTATTCTGAGCATCAGGAAATACTTTGGAATTACAATGCTTTATTATTTAATCCACTTTTTATTTTATTTCCTTTTGCAAAAGATGATTTTATTAAAAAAATCGTCCCCATATTATTGCTATTACTATTGGTTTATTGTGTAGTTATGATAACGAAGCCACATTTAATAATAATGTTACCATTTATAGGAGCAAATTTGTATATCTTGTTAAAAATAAATGGAAGAAATCCTTTAAAATTATTGTCCTTTGTAAAGTAAAACGGTACCAAGGGTTTTAAATACAATACTTACATCTAGAAAAATACTTCGGTGCTTGATATAATACAAATCGTATTGAAGTTTAATCAAACTATCGTCTATAGTTTCTCCGTAAGGGAAATTTACTTGTGCCCAACCAGTAAGTCCAGGTTTTATTACATGACGGGTTTCATAAAAAGGCATCACTTCTGCAATTTCATTTACAAAAATTGGACGTTCAGGTCTTGGTCCAATAACGGCCATATCACCTTTTAAAATATTGATAAACTGAGGAAGTTCATCCATTCTTGATTTTCTCAAAATCTTACCAAATGGTGTTATTCTACTGTCATTTGTAGTTGCAAAAACAGCTCCTTCTTTTTCAGCATTTTTAACCATCGTTCTAAATTTGACGATGTTAAAAACTACACCGTTCTTTCCTACTCTTTCTTGCGTATATAGGAGATTGCCTCTGTTTCCAAAAAGATTACCAATGAAGATAAGCGGAAGAACAAGGACGGCTATTAGTAATCCAATAACCGAAAATAGGATTTCAAAAAGTCTAACGACAATAAGATAAAAGTGATTTTGATTGCTTCTGCTAAAGGGAAAATAACGGTAAAAATCGCGTGAAACATATTGCATTGGAATACGTTGCGCTAAATTTTCATAAACCTGAGTGTACTCTCTAATGATATAGCCATTTTCTAATAAATGTATCAATTGGTTATAGAGGTTAACGGTTATACCATCGGTTTTTTGCGAGGCAATTACAATTTCTGATATAGAATTATTCTTTACAAAACCCTCCAGATTATTGATGTCAATACTTTTTATTTTCAAATTATCGCTTGTATGCGTATTGGCACTATCCGAATTTACAAAACCTAAAACACGGTAATGAGGGTCAGCACTTTCAAGTCCGTTAACCAATTCTTTTAACTGTTCTTTATCACAAATTAAGATTACTTTCTTTGAAAATCTATTTGAGGCAAAAAATTGAACATAAAGCATTCTCCATACAAATAATGCAATAAAAATTGCAATATAAAAAATAAGGATTTGGAGTCTATTTGAAGGTAATCGAGGTGTGTAAATTGGGGTTAATAAATACAATAAAACTGTAATTGAAGAAGTAAGAATAATGCTTTTTATAACTTGAAATTGATTACTGGCGACTTGCAAATTATACATTTCAAATACAGACCCAATAAAATTTAGATATACTCCTAAGACAATTGTCCAATAAAAGTTGTTTTTAGAAATATTAAAATAATTAAACTGAAAAACTATTCCAACCAAGTATAAAGACAGTAGTACCGAAACAATATCAAAAATTCTTAAAAGAATCTTTCTTTCTGAAACTTCAAAGTGAATTTCTTTACGCTTATTCATGTTTTTTTTGAATATTTTAGAGCTGCAAGTTACTAAATATTACCCACTAAATAAGTAATTCTATCCATTGGTTTTTTACTATATCCCAATCAAAATTTTTGATTAATTGTTTCCCGTTTTCAGATAAAGTGGTCGAAAGTTTTGGTTCTTTCATTAACCTGATAATTTGGTTAGTCATATCTTCTACATCATTATCATTAACTAAAAGCGCATTGTAATCGTGCTTTAACAAATACGGAATACCTCCTACATTTGTAGAAATTACAGGTAAACCCAATGCCATTGATTCAATCACACTAATAGGCGTATTATCGAAATGGGTTGTATTTATGAACATATTATATTCTTTTGATAATTCAATCCACTCTTCCTTTGATAATTTACCTGTAAAAAGAACTTCAACATTATTGTTTTTTACAAATCTCAATATTTTTGAAAAACTATCATCTTTTACCGGACCAACCATACAAATCTTGGCATCTGGAAATAATTGTAGTATTTTAACGTACACTTTAACTGCCATTAGTGGATTGTATATACTGACAAATGATCTAACCCATAATAATCTTGGGGCATCATATTTTTTTATTGATTCTTTATATAACTTAACTTCAATTGTGTTAGGTATGTATTTTATATTGGTGTATCCATTTTTTTTAAAAGATTCATACAAATAATTAGAAGGTGCTATATTAATATAAGCATTATTAAAGATTAAGTCGGAGAAAAATTTACTTTTAATGATTCTATCAGGCAAATTACCTCCATGAAGTTTTGGAATGTATTTTACTCTAAGTAATCTACATAATTGAGAAATAATAAAAGCATACCAAAAGTTTTTAGTGCTATACGTATCTATTAAAACATAATCCACTTTTCTAGCATACTTGAATGTTTTAATAATCATTTCAAACATTCTTGCTATTTTATTTTTTTTTGAAGAAGCATAAAAAACATGAAAACCTGCATTTTCAAGAAACACGCCTAATGTTTCAATAGAAGTAAAAGTATATCCATGATTAGATAGCTTATTTCCTACGTATAGAAGGTACTTCATCTATAATTACTTTTAATAATGATAACGAATATACAAAAGCTGGCGCCGCAATTCGCATAGCAGCATGATTTATTGTAAGTAGCCAAAAAACCAAAAAACAAAATATATAAATGTGTTGTTTATTATCAAGAAACAGGAAAATTGGTGTAAAAAAGACAATTAGTAATGCTATTATTCCCATTGTTCCATGTTCAGCAAGTGTTCGTGAAATTTCACTATGCGAAGCAATAATAACCCCTCCATTCTTCTCTTTTCTATTCTCTATAGCTTTTGCAACTCCAATTCCAAATATAGGATTGTCAAGAAAATCATCGATTTCGCCATCCCATATTTCCTCTCTTCCGGTAAATTTACTTTCCTTGACTCTTCCGGCTGAGTCTTTATTTGCATAACGCTTATCTATTAAACCACTCGTTTGATTTGATGTATATAACCAAGTGGCAAAAAAAGCTAATAACATGAAAACAACAAGACGAAAAAGATTATACTTCCCCCGAGATTTTGAATTAAAATAGATATATATCAATAGAATTAATATAATAATAACACCTGTTAACATTCCGCCCCGGGAAAAAGTTACCAAACCTCTGTAAGTAATATTAAATAAAATAATCAAATTAACAATAAATACCAGTTTTGATTTTGATTCTAAAAGCAATCTAGAAAAAAAAACAAACATTCCGATACCTAATAATGTTGATACCTGATTAGGCCCAAATCCACCTGAAGTTACGTTAGTTGATCCTGTACCTACTAAAATTTCTTTTAAATCAGGAGTATATAAAATTAAATAAATTGTTGTAGAAAAAATAGGCAATCCCAAAGTCAGTAATATATTATTGAGTTGAGAAAGCATAATTTTACGGTTATAACAATAAATTGATGCGATACCCAAACAAGCTGGACCTGAAATATTAAATGCTATTGCTTTTCTAACATCTGTATCGAAGTTTAAAGTTTCAGTAGCTATAATAACACCCGGCAACAACAAAATTAAATAAATCCAATAAGGTACTGAATTTTTTGAAAATCCACTGTAGTACATTCCAAATACCATTAAAATCATAACACTATATTTGGAATATTCATAAAGAAAATTACCTCCAGTCATCCTTAAGAAAACCTCACTTCCAACAATATAGGCTGATACAAACAAAACTTCATTATTTTTATTACGGCTTTTCATGACATAATAAATTCCGAGGGCAAATATTGTAATAGCGTAAAATTTTGAAAGTGGTCTAAAATAGTATATGAGAATACCAATTAAAATGTGCGCTACAACCAAAAAAATATATTTGCTATCTTTCATATCTATAAACTTAAAACCCACGTTAAGTATTTAGTAATAACTCCCTTTTCTGAATGATTATTACTAATGGTCTCATATAACGAATTGCCTAATTGCGTTCTTAAATCTTTATCATGAATAAGCTTTGATAGATTTTTATAAAACAAATCTGTTTCGTCTACGCCTACCATAAAACCATTTATCCCATCTTCGATAATTAATGGAATCTCACCAACTTTAGTAGATACTACTGGTTTCTTTGACAACCCATATTCAATCAATGCTATTGGCAAACCTTCCGATTTTGAGGTCAATACAGCAATATCAGCTTGTTGTATGATATTACTTATGTCATTTTTAGAACCATAAATAAATACATGGTTTTCCAAATTTTTATCTATGATTAATCTTCTTAACTGTTTTGAATAAACATCTTCAAAATCTTTACCTATTAAATGAAATGTCCATTCATCATGAGATTTCTTTAGTTTTTCAGCAACTTCCAATAAAAAAAAGTGATTTTTTTGATCCCGTAAATTAGCCAAACATAAAATTTGCTTTCCAACTGTACCTTTCAATTGGGTCTCACTGCTAATAGACGTTTCAATTGAAGTAAAATTGGGTAAATAAATTACTTTTTTACAATTCAACTCTTTTTCTGCCCAAGACTTAAGTTTGTAATTTACCACAATGATACCTTTGAAAAAAAAAGAGGCAATCTTTAATGCAAATGATTTTTCAGAACTAATAAATTCACTCAAACCATTGTGATCATGCCAAATAATAGTAACTTTTGGATAAATAAGTTTTACTAATAATGCAGTAAAATAGGAACTGCTATGCGGTTGAAGAAAATTAACGTTATTGTCTCTACAATATTTTTTTAATCTAATAACAGCACCCCAATCAAGTGTTGTTTTTTTATTCAGAAAAAGATACGAAACCGAATTACTCAACTGAGATTTTAAGTTTCCTTCAGCTCTTGTAGCAACAAGTCCAGAAAATTCTACTCTTTCAGAAAGTGCATTAGCATAATTCACTGCCATTTTTTCGGCTCCACCTATTTCCAAAGAATCTATAATTTGAGCTATTCTCATGATTCTAACAGCAATTTAATTTCTTTTTCAAAAGCATCCATTGTGAATTGTCTTGACCACTTCATTGCTTTAATCACTTTATCCTGATACCAAATACCATCGTTAAGGACAGCTTCAATTTTTTCTACATCATTATTTAATTTCAAGTCTAAGAGTAATCCTCTGTTTCCATTATCGAGCATATTTGGGACACACGAAACTTTTGAAGCTATGGGTAAACATCCCCAAAACATTCCCTCGGCAACTACTTTTGGCCAACCTTCACTCAATGAAGGTAAAACTACAAAATGACTTTCTTGATAAGCTGCCTTAATCGTTTCCTGTTTTTGATTCCCCATTAACTTTACTATATCTTTCAAATTATTATCTGATATATATTTTTCCAAATCCGTTCTTTCATTACCTTCACCATAAATCAATAATTGAACATCATATCCTTTTATATATAGTTGTTCTATTAATTTAATACAATAAAGTGGTTGTTTACCATTGGAAAGTGTTCCTACAAAAATAAAGGAAATCTTTCCCGAAAATAATTTAGACTTTACTTCAATTTTATCTTTTTCAAAATAACTTGCCGTAAAAAAAGGTTTAATATTTTTAGTACTATCTTCCCATTCGCCATAGACCAAAACCTGCATGTTTTTAGTCAAATACGTATTACTTAAAATCCATTTTTGAAAACGATAACTTAACGGTTGAAGTGACTTTGAATCCCAATTACCGGCGTACTTTGCGGTTTTAGGTTTGGATGGGAAAAGAGTTTGAACAATACAGCCTAAGAGTCCAATATTTCCGGGACAACGCAAATGAATGTGATCTGCTTTTTTCATAGTTTGATAAATTTTCCAAACTATTTTTGGTATTACTATAATTGAAATTATTGACTTTTTAAAACTAGTTACGTCAAAATTCGCAACAGCAACGAAGGAAATTTTTTTATGCTGATAAAATTCCTGAATAGGAGTTTTGGGTTTAGAATCAAGTGGTGCTAGGATTAAAACTTCGGAAACGTTTTTAATCCATAAATTCATTTCACGAATGTAAGGCTCATAACCAAAATAGTTTTCAGAAACTTTACCATGAATGACATGAGTTATTATGGCAAATTTCATATTACTTTATTTTTTTTATGAAAAGGTTAAATTCTAGCATTTTAACATCAGTGTTTCTGATTTAACAGATAAGTTCTAGCTTATTTTGCCCTTTGTGTTCTAATTCTTAATTTATATTGTCGCATCTAAAATTATAGAAACCCTTTAATCGTTTGTGGATTTGGATAGTTTATTGCTGATTCTTCATTTATATTTATTGAGGTTTATTAAAAAATAAAGAAAACCAACCGACCATTCTTCCTGCAAATTCTGTAAAGGCTTCCTTTTTTTTATGGGTTGTAAATATATTGCTAAATCTGATAAGTGTCAATAACAATACTATAGCATTCCATTTAAATTTTGCTTTTAGGGATGGTTTTGGGTATTTTACGCGCCAAACATACCACCCATTTCTGACAACCATCTTACCATATTGGTATTTATTAGGTCTTCCCGATTCGTCGTGAAAATGGCCTAATTTTGCATTGGTATTTACATATAGCTTACCCGTTTTTGATAATCGGAGTGTAAAATCGGCATCTTCATACAAACCGTAACCTTCAAAATAAGTAGAAAAACTTAACGTATCAAAAACCGATTTTTTGAAAGAAGAAACTCCACCCATCAATTGCTCAACTTCATACGTTTTTCCGGATGGAGGCAAAAAACTAATACTTCTTCCATTAGAAAACTCGGGTAAAAATCCTGGTTTTGTATCGCTATCCAAACCAAGACGCTTTCTCATTACAAACCTAATTCCATCATTTTGCTTCCATCCGTCATAAGCAAACTCATGAATTGTTGGTATATAATTCGATGGAACTTTTTCCCATTTGGTTTCGTTATTAATATAACCTCCAATACCTAAAGCTTCTGGAAAAACGCTGTATGCTTTTATAATTTCTTCAAAATAATTAGGTTCTAAAACTGTATCATCATCCAAAAAACAAATTACTTCAGAATCATTTGCAACTTTGGAAACTCCTAAATTTCTTTGTTTAGTCAAACCTCTATCTTGTTTAGATACGAGAAAATAACTCAGATTTGAAAATTTATTTTTCTCCAAAATAACTTTAGTATCGTCATTTGTAGAACCATCAATTATTAAAATTTCATTTGGATAAACTGTTTGTTGCTTTACTGAATTCAACAATTTCAGCAAAGGAATAGGGCGTAAATATGTACAGACTACAAGAGTAAAATTCATTACTTAGTTCTTTTTCCTAATGCCATTAACTTTTTGGCATAAAACGCAGATTTATTAAATTGAAGTTGCTTATAGGGCAACTTAATTAAACGTAAAATTAAGGTGCGTTTAGGTTCTTTAAACAAGTGTAAAAAAAAATACTTATGACGGTATTCTTTTACGAGTTCAGGACCGAAATGTTTATAAAAGTAATACATAATTGTTGGACTAGGAACTGGCCTTATCCATTTCACTGGAGTATCCAGTTCCCATGGTTGAGTTTTTCTTTTCTTTCCTACTACTTTTGCTTGATTACCCCAAAAACGATATCCTCCTATAGGTGGTTTCAAATGAAGATTAGTTGAAAACGGATTTTGTAATACGACCACTCCTATTTTTGTTAACGATAATCCAAAATCATTATCTTCTCCATAACCACCGTCAAAATTAATGTCATTGCCTACGATTTCGTTTACATATTTTCTTTTTACACAAGCATTTGCATTATTGATATGTGGTGCGGCACCTGCTAAATAACGTTTTTGACCAAAGTAATCAAGCTTCATCCTTAAATCACTTAGATTTTGCTTTTGATGGTCAGCTCGAATATCTAATCCATTGCATGCATCCCCATTGTACGTTTGTAAAAAAGAAATATGATTTTCAATATAATCAGAAGGAATGCGTATATCATCGTCTCCAAAGACAATATATTCACCAGTACATAATTCAATGGCTTCATTTCTTGCACGACAACTTCCTTTAGTCTGCTGCCATTTAACAATCAATTCAAAAGTGTAATTTTCTACTTTATATAAACTTTCATCTCTTTGATTTTCCGGAGTAGCATCAACGACAACAACCTGAAAAGGTTTATACGTTTGATTTTGTAAATCATCTAACAAATTCAGAGTAAAATCTTGACGCATCATTGTGGGTATAATAAAACTCACCGATGGATTTCCTTTTATAGGTTTAAGCACCTTTGTTTTTACAATGTCTTTGTCTTTTGATTTTTTAAAGTTTTTTCTAGCGACTAAAAAGGCATTCCACTCTTTAATATTTAGAATTCCTTTCCTATAAATCATAAAAAGTGCGTGATCAATTTTAAAATTTTTGATAAAAAATGTATACCTATCTTTTTTAGAAATAACGATAGCGTCTTGAATCGAAATTTCATAAAGCCCTTTGGCATATAAAACGACACCACCATAATTTCTAACAAGATTGTATCCCAAATCAAATGACTTCATTATTGGATTAATATAGTCATTATCAAATCCAAATTGATCCCAAATAGATTTTCTAACTGCGAATGCATTAGGATTTACTCTCCAACTGATGCATAAATCTAAATTATCCAAATCTCTTACATACCAAAAAAAAGTAGCCGTTTGATATACAATTTCTGGAAAAGCATTTTTATACCCTTGTTCAAATGAACTGTGCCATACATCTCCAAATCCATCAGCTAATTCTTCTAGCATTTTGAAATTTGGTGTACCCGTATAAACAATTATTTCACCTTTTTTGGTGGTATATTCTCTAAATTCTAACATAAAATACTTTTGTAAAAATCTATACTTTTCTGAGCTACTTTATCGATACTGAAATTCTGAATCACTTTTTCTCTAGCTTTCGTTCCAAATTGAAATCTCAAATTTTCATTATCTAGTAAATTCAATATTTTTTGAGCATATAATATATGGTTTTTAGGGTCAACTAAAAATCCATTAACACTATCATCTATTACTTCCGTAGCCCAACCTATATTTGAAGCAACTATGGGTTTCTCCATTGCCATAGCTTCTATCCAAGAAACAGGCAAAGCTTCGGCAAAAGTCGGAAAAACACATACTGTTGAATCGCTAATATGCTCTTTAATTTGCTCATAAGGGACACTTCCAAGATAACTAACATTTTGAATACTTTCTTGGGTAAATAGTTGTTGCATCATATTCCAAGTTGAAACTTTTCCAGAAATAATATCGGATGCATCACGCCCTATTAAGACTAATTTTACTTTAGGATTTTGTCTATAAACCTCATTAAAAATTAGGGGTAACTCGAGTAATCCTTTTTTTCTAATTAGGGTTCCAAAATATAAAATGGTATGATAATCTTTTGCATTTTGTTCTTTTATTATTGAAAACTTATCCAAATCAATACCATTGGGAATAACTGTAAATTTATTTTTAAGCAAAAACAATTCCATAGTCACTTTGGCCACATATTTACTAACAGACAAAATAGCATCGGCATTTTGTAACGCTTTTTTTTCTCGAAATTTATTAATGAATTTGACAGGACGATTGTCAAGATGACAAAAATAAGTATCGGTTCCGTGGAGTTTGATCACCAAAGGACATTTTAGTTTAATATTGGAACTAATCCCTGTCCAATCGGCGACTTCAACCAAATCAACTTTTTTTTCTTTGATCAAAGTATTGAGTAACCGTTGAATTTTTTTTTGAGTTAAAAATCTAGAAAAACCTTTATACTTTATGTTTTTAATTTTATGAAAAGTGATGCCATTTTCACTAAAAATTTCATCTTTATCCTGACCATAAATAACCACTACTACTTCATGATCCAATCGTAATAGACCTTTACTTAAATTCATGATACTGGTGCCGATACCAGCGGCAAAACCAGTCTTAACATGAGGAAATTCTGAAGTTAAAAAAGCTATTTTCATTGCTTACTTTTTCATCCAAAGACAAGAGATATTTCGACCGTTGACATGATTTTCGTCTATCAACCGAGCTTCTTTTTCTTGATAATTTTCGACTAAATCACTTTTTAAAAAACCGTAAAAACCATAGGAACGCATTTTGATAAGTTCAAAGTTTTGTAATTGTAGTTTTAAAAACCTTAATGAAATTCCTTTGTTTATGGTGTCTTTTTTAGTTTCTACATGAATGTCGGTTACACTCCAAATTTCGTCGGCGGTCATTCGTTTATTAATCGTTTTTTCTACTAATAATTGGTCGTTGATTAAATCGATATAATCTTTACGATTGAGCAATCGCTTTATGGATTTGAGTAGTGTTTTTGGGATAAAATCGATTATTTTTTTCTTTTTCGGCAATGATTCAAGCACTTTTTCATATTCGTTTTTACGGATCAAATATTCTTCCGAATTAATATAATCTCCATTGGGATCTTGAATATGAATTAGAAATCCGCCCGAATTTAATACGTTGTTTACTTGTTTCAAAAAAACCTCTAAATCTGGAATGTGATGCAATACTGAACTAATTATAATAACATCAAACTTTTCATTAACATCATCCAGGTAAGCGTTAATCATCGTATACTTTTTGCCCCAAGTTTTGGCTTTTTCTTCTGCATATTTTAGCATATTGGGTGAAGTATCAAGCAACGTAATCTGATTAATATAATGTTCAAGCTTTGTATTTAGTAAAATTTGAGAACTTAAACCCGTTCCACAACCAATATCGAGCAAACTTAATGCTTTATTCTCTATAGTGCAATGATCAAATAAATCGGTCACTAATAGATTAATCTGTTGTTGTAAACTTCCCCACATATCAGTATGCATGGCATCATAATGAAAGGCTTCAAAATCATGAAATACAATATTAATTCTCTCCTGAAATTTTTCGGCAGATAAAGTACTGCCCGTTTTTTGCAATAAAGGTAGAAGTGACTCGAATGACATGTTATAAAGTTTTTTTTATAAAATTTTATCTATTTTAAAGGACATATATAATGGAAAGGCTTGTATTCATTTAGTTACAAAACTTAATGCTTTTCTGAAAAACAAAATGTAAAACACATAAGACAATCCGGTTGCAAATGCAGCTCCAATTAACTCATATTTTGGAATTAAAAGCCAATTAAACATAACATTAAATACAAATAAAATCAAAAAATTTAATGATTGGAAATTTGGTTTCCCTATTTGCCCAAAAGTTAACATTAAAGGAATATATCCAGAAGTAGCAGCTAAAAATAAACATAAAATTAATAATGGTACAAAACCATCACTGTAGGTAGCAAACTGATGGATAAATGTTACTGAAATGAAATATAAAATTACGAACACAGCTAAAATCGGAATCAAAATAATATAATTTTTAATTGATTTCATCTGTATAAAGTGGTTGAAACTTTCCTTTTTCTTTAGAAAATTTTCTGTGATTTCTGGATTTACAATGGTTCTTAGCACGGTACAAATATTCAGAAATAAGTCAGATATCATTGATATAATTGTAAAAATTCCAACTTTTGCCGGACTGACAAAAACACCCAAAAGTAATAAATCGACTTTAGTACTGGCTTCATAAAAAATGGTTCCCCAAAACGATTTTAAACCAAACAGAAGATCTCTTTTGAAATATTTCTTAAAAAATATTTCTTTATTGACAGTATAATTTTTAATTACAAAAAAAAGACATATTAGGTATATAAAAAATTCTGGGAGTAGTAATTGAAGGCATACATATTGGTCGAAAGAAATGTTTCTAGAAATTAAAGAAAAGATTATTGTAAGAAACAAAAATGACTTAATCAAATAAAGTTTTCCAATTAATGAATAGTGCTTTACGGCATTTATCTCAGACAAGAATACTTTATTTATCGCAAAAACAACTGAGGATATGATTAATAATGTTTTAAATTTCTCTAAATCAAAATATTTGTAATAGTTTAATAAGTATGGTGATAGCAGAAAAATGAGTAATCCTAAACTTGAAGAAACAAGAGTGACGATTATATTTGAAGTTACAGAACAGAATAATTTTTCTGAACTATTAACATCTAATGATTTATAATAAAGTGCAGAAAAATGCAATCCCATTCCGAAAAACTGAGATAATATATATTGCAGACTTAAGCAAATGCCTAAAGCACCTATTTGAGATTGTGAAAAAAATAATGATGGAATTAAAATAACAGCCAAATAACTTAATCCTTGTGCAGAATATCCAAGTATTAAGTAGTTGTATTTTGATTTTTGTGTTTTTATATTAATCATTAGTGTTTTTCAACTAGCATAATTAACCACGGAAACGGTTTGAATACTTTAATTACTTTTCCATAAGGTTTCACTATTTTAGTTAATTTTTTTTGATTAAAATGATTGATGTGACCAGGAGTATTTCCAAAATCTTTTACATATTGAAATCTAGCCATATTGGCTATTCTCCAGATGGGTTCATTAGGTACAGAAATCAATACATACTTGGAACTCACTCTAAATAACTCGCTAATGGCTTTTTCTGGAAACTCTAAATGCTCTAATACTTCTAATAAAAAAATTAAATTATATTCATTGTCATTTCTCTGTAAACTATAAACATTTTCCTGAGTTACTTTGAAAGGATAATTTAATGAGTTAATTTTTTGTACATAACGATTATCATATTCTGAAGCTTCAAAAGCAATATTTCTTTTTAAGGATGACAATTTTGAATGTATTCTTAGAGATGATTCAGCGGCTCCACAACCAACTTCCAAAAGAGAATCATTTTCTTTCAAATAATTTTCTAAAATGTAATCGATTTTTTTATAAAAATTAGCATACAATTTTTTACTTATCGGATTTTGGGATTGGTATTCTAATCTAATAAAATCCCATAATTCATCAACCGACATCTCTTCAAAACCCACAAATTTATTTTCCATACAGATTTGGCTTTTTATTGATAATTTTTATTGCATTCTCCCAATCTACATTTATAGTATTACAGTACCATTGAATTGAATTCCATCTTGGCACATTTTCAGTAGCCACTTTATCTAGTGCTTCTTCCCTACTAATTCTTCCTTCTCTTATTTCATTACTTCTGAAAGTATCATACTCACTAAAACCAGCATTTATAAAATAAATATAATTATAAAATGCGGCAGTTCCATCTCCAATTCTCCATGTAGAATTAGTTTCGGGATCTGTTTCCCAATTATAGTCGTTAATAAGAGTATTTACTATCTCATCTTCATCCCATTTAATAAAGTGAAAAAGATTTAAATAAGGATGATTTATATAATAAAAAGAAAGAAAAGCGCCAAAGCTATCAATTAAAGAAGAATTAATATATGAAGGATTTGAAATGTATTGTTTACTGTAAAAAAACATCATTTTCACCTTATCTAATGTTGAAATTGAAAATGATTTCTCTTTGTCTTTAAGGTTTGGTTTAATTCCGCAAAAACCATATTTAAAAAAAGTTGACTCTAATAGATTTTCTCCAAAAAAGATAAAATCCAACTTCTTTTCTTCTACTATTTTATTTGCATGATAAAAATATTGTTTATCGCCTGCCATAAATAAAGGAATGGTACCTAAATGGGGCTTTTTTAACCATGCTTCAACATTTAACTTGATATTTTTCCTTTTCTTTCTAATATCAGCGGATATCAAAATGTGTTCTACACTCAGTTTTGCGCACATCCTTGATTGATTTCTTCGTGCCAAATCGGTCAACATACCCCAATCATAAGAAAAAGCAACCGCTTCAAGACCGAGAATTTTTGAAACATAATGCAATGCATAACAACTATCTCTACCGCCACTTAATCCGATGAGAACTTTGGGTAGTTTCCCATTTTTAAGTTGGAATTCATTTATCATTTTTTGAAGTTGCGATGCTCCTTTTGTATTGTATTCTTTGTAATTTAAACAATAGTTACATACTCCCTGAGCATTAAATTCGATATAAGGAAAAGATTCGGGAAGAATACACTTTTTACATCTTTTCAATTCTTGAATTATATTTTGTTGCTGTAAAAAATAAGTTGAAAAAACTTTAGGAACAGCTTTATATGTTTTTTCAAGCGATTTGTTTTGAAATACGGTAGAATTAATTTCAGTATCAGCTTCTTCTATTTGATAGTTTTTATCGCTTGAATTTTCTAATAACTTAAAATCTGAAACTATTTCGAAATTGACAAAATCAAAATATAAAATTTTGTTGACTAATTGTTTTATACTATCCAGAGAAATATCTAGTTTATTTTTTTTAATGGTATTTACTAAAAAAATAAATTCTGATGCAAATAGAAAAATTTTCGCTTTTTGATCAAAAATATAGAATAAAGATCCATTATTGGATGCAATAGTAACAAATGATTTTTTAGAGTCTAATAAGGCTATGTTTGCAATGCCTTCTATTTTGTCGAAGACATCTTGAATAGCTTGATTATAATTGATATTTTCTTTTAATGATGAATTTACTATAACTGGAATAATTTCGGTATCTAAATCTGTTTTCTTTTCAGCATTAGGATAATTTTTCCATAAGTCCTCTGTATTCACAATAATTCCATTATGAATCACAATTTTACTTTCATTTATTATTGGCTGGTTATTATAATTGTCATGTTCATAACCATTGGTAACCAATCTTGAATGACCTATACCTAAAAAAAAGTTGATATTTTTTAATTCGTTTTTAAGATTATTATAGGCTTTTGTTCGCAATAATTTTTTTCCAGAAAAAGGAATTTTATTTATTGAAATTACATTTTTATTTTCATTTAGAATTGCATATCCAGAAGCTTCCTTTCCTCTTTTATCAGATTCAATTAACAATGTTTCGAAAATAGTTTCGGGTTTAATAGCTTCTTGTTTGGTTATAACTCCAAATATTCCACACATATTATATTTTTTTAAAAATATATAATCTATTAACATTCATCATAAAACCCTCATCATGAGATAATTTAAATTTTTGATTATTGAATAATTTTACTATTTGTTGTTTAGTAAGCCCATACACTTCTCCTTCTTTCATTCCTCTTTCTGATTGATCAACATCCCAAGGTTTTCGTAAAACATGCCAAATAGTTGAAACTATTGGAGGAATCATAGTAATTATCATCGTTCCATCGGGTTTCAATAATCTGTAACATTCTTTAATAACTTCTTCCCTGTTTGGAATATGATTAAGTGCGGCTATGATAGTTATAGTATCAAAACTATGATTATCAAAGGGCAATTTGGCCGTGTCTTCAACGACAAGATCAACATTGTCCCATTTAAAAACATCTACTCCAACACCTTCACCATAAGCTATTTTAAGCTGATTCAAACCACATCCTACATCAAGTAATGATCCATTAATGTGTGGTAATACTTTCTTTATTCTTGTTGCTTCTAGTTTTTTTCCTAGTATATCATTCATATAATTTCTATTTATTACTTATATAATCTATCATTGTCTTGAATATCCATCCACATGGCAAATAAAAAACTTTGAATAGAACTAATTCCCAAAAAAGTGAAGGCAAACAATGTTTCAAAAGATAAATTCACACCTATAATCAGGGCTTCTGTGACTCTATATAGATAAGGAATCCAAATAATTCCCAATAAGAATGAAAAATGATATAAGATAAATAATGGGTGAAAATCTCTAAACAAATATTTATACCAAAGTCTTTTAAAAAACGATTTAATTAATAGCAAAGATACGGTTGGGATTACTTTAAAAATTTTCATTTTTGATTGTTCTCCAATATCATAAACGGGTTTGATTTCGACTTCTCTCAAAGTACAAAAAGCAATATTTAATTTTACCAACATATCATTTGGATAGCCGTATTTTTTGTATATGTCATATAATCTAATAGAATTTAATGCTTTATTTGAAATGGCGGTATACCCTGTTTGAGTATCAGAAACATGCCAATATCCACTCGCTAATTTTGTTAAAATAGAAAGTATAGAATTACCTAAAAATCTAACTTTTGGAATTACCAATAAGGCACTTCTGTGTATGAGTCTATTGCCTTTAACATAATCAATCTTCTCAAAAATAATAGGCTCACACAAACTCAATAATTCCTCAGGGTCCATTTGTCCGTCTCCATCCATCGTGGCAACACAATCTATTCCATGGTCTTTAGTCCACTTGTACCCTGTTGCAATTCCAGCACCTTTTCCAGCATTTTCCATATGATTTATTAAAATAATTCGGTCTGAATTATTCTCATTGTAAATTTTGTGTGGAACAAAACGATTCTTTTCAGTTCTAAGTAATTCCTGCAAAATGATGTTCGCTCTGTTATAATTATTGGGTTTTATTTTATCAAGTATATTTTCAATCTCGATTCCAACATTGGTAGAATTATCAATATACTTTTTAACAATCTCTTCCGTCTTATCTTTCGACTTATCATTAATAACGATGATTCTGTCAACAAAATCGGGCATGGTTTCAAGAACCAAACTAATCTGTGTTTCCTCATTGTAACAAGGAACAATAACGGCCACTGTCTTATTATTTATCATTGTTACAATCGTTTTAAAATTATATAGTCAAGTCGTACTTCATTCATAACATATAGCGTAGACAATAGAATTACAAAATATATAAAATATTTCTCTTTTATCCTAAATAAATTAAAAAACTCATAAAATCCTAGCCAAAATCCAGGAAGTAGAACCAACCAGTACCTGCTAAAACCTGTACCAGCTAAAATCAATCCCAACATAATGAGAAATATCGAAAGTGCGAGTATTCTATATTTTACCGAACTCCATTTTGACAACAATCCTATGGAGAAAAATAAAATCAATACAATACTAGCCAACCAATTTCGCAATCCGGTTACCGGAGCAAATAACGAAACAAATGCCGGTATCCCATTCACTTTATCTACTTCATCGTGTTTTAAAATTCCCAATCCGGCCTTGATATTATAAAATACATCATTATTTTTAAATCTTGTGAAATAACTTTGATTCAAAGTGTGATTGCTTTCTATAGAAAAAACATACTTGAACCAAATCAGTAAAGGCAGAAAACAAAGTAAAGAAATGAAGACAAGTTGCATCATGTGATTATACTTTTTCTCTTTGTAAAGACCGATAACATATTGCAGAACAACATATAGTAATACAACACCTAAAACAGCATACAGATAACGGGTAATCATCAATATCACGATGGGAATCAATATACCAATAACTTGGCTATTGGTTTTTATTTCTCCGGTTACGTTATAAATAAAGATCCAAAAAGCACAGAACAAAATAGACTCTGGATAAATGACAGTACTCCAAGTAATAAAAGAATTATTAACCGCAGTTACCAGAACAATCAATAAAGCAATATTACCTGGTAAATCGAGCTTTTTCAAGTACAGAAAACAATAACGTAATCCAACAATCATTAAGGAAAGATTGGCAAATTTTACAAAGGCAAAACCAATAGCTGGGCATGATTTAATATAAAACAGACTGACTAAAAATGGTAAAATAGGTGTAAAAGTTGAAGGTGAACCAAATAAGCTATATTCTCCCTTGGTGATCATATTTTTACCTATTTCAGCATATTGAAGTTCATCAAACACCAATGGCAACAATAAATTTCTCAGAGAAGAAAGAAAGGAAACCAACAATAAAGAGTAAAATATATATTTAAATTTAAGCAACTGTGTCATCAAGAAATTAATTTATTTTGAATATAGTATTCTGACAAATCTTTATCAATCGTAATAGCTGCCGCTGGTAATACAGTTTTTCCGTCCAAAATACTATCCGTCACGACAGAATTAGCTCCAATTGTGACTCTGTTGCCAATAGTAATATTGCCAAAAATACCAGCATTTGGACCTATAAAAACTTCATTTCCAATTTGAGGCACGCCTATTTTACTTCCATAATTACTAACTCCTATTGTTATTCCTTGAGAAATATTACAATTTTCACCAATAATTGCGTCACCATGAATCACAATATTTCCAAAATGACCAATATAAAATCCCTTTCCAATTTTAGTTCGGTATGAAATATCAAAACCGTACTTCACTTTTAATCTTCTAAGCCACCAAAAGAAAAAATAAAATAATAGTCTGTTTTTTCTTCTATAATGCTGTGTTAGTCTAAAAATAGTCATGAATTTCAAGCCTGGATTGGGCTGAATACAAAATGTGTTAAAAAGTACACCAAATGATACTTTTTGAATACCACAACGATTATAATCTGACAAAAGATATTCTTTTAGCATTATTTTTTACAAATTTCCTCAATTGCGGTCCAAATTCTTTCCGAAGCAAATTGTGGTGGATGTTGATTGATTTTTCTAAACCATTCATTTGCATTAGCTACCACTTTTGTTGAATCATTGCTTATTATATTTTGAATCACACCTTCCATTTCGTCTTCTTTATTTATCCAAAACACAGATTCCTTTGATGGCATGGAACGAAAATGAATGAACTTGTATATTGTATTCACAGACCAATGGGGTACTTTATCATTTTTAACTTCATAATTGATATAACAGCATGGTTTGTTAAATGCTACATAATCAAAAACCATAGAAGAACCTAAATTAATGACCAACTCCGAATGATAAATAGTATTCATTTGAAGTACTAAATCATCTTTAGTTGGCAAAATTGCATGCCATTCTTCTCCTTTTTTCTCCCAAATTGGATTAATACTAGTAATTGTATCGTTATATTTTAGGAGCACTTCATCAAATCTGTTCGAAAAATCAACTGGACATTTTCTAAAAACAACACCCAAATTAAAACCTTTATTATTAAGTTTAATGACTGCTTTAGCAATAGTTTCAAGATAACTTGGATCGTTGGGAGAAGTAGTAATATCATCACCCGAAAAACAAATATATCGTTTGTTTACGTCTAATTTATTTGTTTCAAAAAATACTTCTTTCGACATCAAAAAATCTTTATCAAAATGAGGTTCAAACTGCGGTGTACCTGTAACTTTAATTTGATTTTTTGTAATATGTGGATAATAATATAACAATTCTTTTTCCATATGATTGCTCCATACAAAATAAAAATCAGTCTCTATAATTTTGGTTGCCTTGGGTAAATTGTCCCAGGAAAAGATAAATGTGGCCGTTGGAATTCCTAAATCTTGAGCAGCTAAAAGTGGGGCAACTGCAAGCATTCTTCTTTGGTTTGTACAAAAAATAAAATCTGGTTTTTCTATTTTAAGCGCTTCTAAACTATCAAAATAGAGTTTGGTTTTTCTTTCTTGCTTAGCTATGTTGATTCGTATGCGTTCTAATCCTTTTTCTGAATTATTCCAAAAAATTAACCAATTTACGCAAGTACTTTTTAAGGAAGCTTTAATGGTCTTGTATGAAAATGGAAATCGATAATGATTGTAAATAGTGTCCTTCGACTTTTTAACATTTAAATTTAACTCAATTTGAATTTGAGCATTTTTTAAAAGATCAGTAAGTGGGTGCGTTTTGGGATTTTTAAATCGTACTTCGTTAAATCCCAACTCATTTAAATTAAATAGTGTATTATTCCAAAAAGTAATATCAAACCCTTTTTGAATGCCAATTTTATGAAAATTGGTAAATGAAAAATTCCGTAAGCCAACACCATCAGGTAGAAGAATAAATATTTTCATGTTTTGCATTCTTGTTTTTCAATTGAAGCTCCAAATATCTCTATTTTAGAGTTAATATGAAAGAAAATAAACGCTAATTTGCGCGGCTTGGATAATATTTATTTCGGTAATTCAAGAAAAACTTCTCTACAACATAAGTCATGAAAAATCCTAAAATTATTGAAATTAGAAAGACAATAATAAATAATAGATATTTATTTGTAAAAGGCAAAAAACCAATAAAATTAGTAACTAAAGAATGAATTATATAAATAGAATAGGAACAAAATCCAATTTTACTAATAAAGTTGACTCCTTTTTTAGAGAATAGACGATTCAGTTGGTTGTTAATATGAGAATCAACAAGAAAATGAATTAATACTATGCCGAAAGAAATATAAAGCATCGTAAAACCTATAGTTCTGACAAAAACTGAAACCGCTGGTTCAATAAATGGTGTAAATAGTACTAGTAAAAACGAAAGTGATAGTAATTTCGTTTTATGTCTTATATAAAAATTTATTAGACCCTCTTTTTTGAAATGATACCAAAATGAAATAAGAACACCAAAAAGTAAAGAGTCCATTCGAAGATGTGACATAGTCATGTTCCTGACGTTTTCATCAGGATATTGCCAATTTGAAAAAATCCTAAAAAGAAAAACAAAAACAAAAATACCAATAAGACTTTTTTCGAAAACTGAGATTTTATGAGACGAAATCTCAAAACGCATGATTTTTTTATTAAAAATTAGCCATAAAAAAAATGCTAGTCCAAAATAAAAATGTTCTTCAACGGCCAATGACCAACTTGCAGCATAGGCATAACCCCATCCTAAAGCATAATTTTGAACAAACGTTAATTCATAAAAAGCCTTTTCTAAATCAAATTTGTGCAAATAAATTCTTGGAATACTATATAGGATATAAGTTAAATAAAAAATTGGGTAAATTTTAAATCCTCTACGAATTAGGAAGAGTTTAGCATTAATCGACCCAAATTTCAGATATTCTTTAAATAATAAACCTGAAACGAGAAAACCGCTGAGTACAAAAAATAAATCAACGCCTATCCAACCCATAGTTTTTAAAAAATCAAACAATAGTTGATGACGAAAGAGTACCAAAATGATAGCGATACCACGCAAAAAATCCAGTTCTCTTAAACGATTTACTTGCTGCATTTATACTAAATATTGATTGATTCCAATAGTTAGTTCCCCTGAATTGAAATATTCAAAATTATATTTTTCAAGTAAATTATAAATTTCCTGTCTGCAATTAAATTCATCATGGATTTCAATGGCAACACATTTAGTTTTTGATAGATAAGATACATCTGAATTCTTCGAAACTAAAACTTCCATTTCAGAACCTTCAATATCTATTTTAAGAATATCGATATACTGAAAGTTGTTTTGATCGATTAAATAATTGATGGTAAACGCTTTTAAATCTGTTTCTTCAGAAGTTTCTTCGACACGAAACGACCAATCGTTTTGATCTCTAAAATCATTAACAATTTTCAAATTGGCATTGGTACTCCAAAGTCCGCCTTTAATCTTGACTGCATTTTTAATTCCGTTAGCTTCTAAATTGAAACTTACATTTTCAAAATTAGACGTCTCTGGTTCAATAGTAATAAAATTTGAGTTTGGAAAATGGTTGTTTAAATAAACTGAAGTTAGACCTATATTGCTACCTGCATCAATAATGTTAAGCTTTTTGTCATTTGGGAAATGTTTTTGAAAAGCTTCAACTAGAGGTTGGTATTCTTTATACTGATAAATTTGAGCAAAAACATTCAGATCACTTGAAGGTCTTTTTCTAAGTTTGATGGTGGCACCAAAATCTGGATAATAGAAAACAAAATCTTTTTCATTTTCTTGTTTTAAAAATCCATTAAAATAAATTAAATGATAATAAAACTCATTGATTTGCTTTTCCCTATTTGATGTTTTTAAATGCAAAAATCGTTTTAAATAGTACTTTAAAAAAAGGAGTATATTGCTAAAATCTAATCGGTATAAATGAAATAATTTCTTCATGCTATTTTAAAATTTGTGCGGTATTTATCCATTGCCAAATATGGAAACTACTTTGATTGTCCCCATTAAAAAAATTTGCTAACTCGGATTGCAATTCTTTCTTATTAAACCATTGATTATTTTTTAAAAGCGCCACTTCAGCCGAAACCCATTCTTTCAAATCTTTAGAGAGCCATTCTCTTTGTGGCGTTTGCAAAGGTCTCTTGGGAGCCAATACCAAATCTTTTTGCAAAAATTTTTCTGCTATTTTTCGCAACATCCATTTTTGAATACCGTCTTTAATTTTAAAGTTTTGAGGCCTACTAAAAACGTATTCTACTAATTCATAATCCAAAAAAGGTTCTCGTAATTCGGTTCCATACAACATTGAAATTCTATCGTTGAAACGCAAGGCTCGTGGGATTTTAGTGCAAAATAAATCTCTGTATTGCAGATTTAATAGGGTATCTTCAAATGGTTTTGGATACGCTGTTTTTTGATACTGTTTTGCAAAATCATCGTCCAAGACATTGGCTCTAAATGGCGAATTGGTTACTCCTTGAACAATATTTTGTGAATTAGAAACATAGTAATCGTAGCCAGCCCAAGCTTCGTCTGAACCTTGACCGTCGAGTAAAACCTTAACTCCTTTTTCACTGGCCGTTTTAAATATTTTTGAATAGGCAATTGTTGGAATACCGCCATAGGGCTCCACTTGATGCTGGGCAATTTTGTAAGCCAAGTCAGGAACTTCATTTGCTGATAAAGCACAAATATTCAAATGATACGGTCGTTGTTCTAACATCGATTTAACCCAAGGCAATTCGTCATAACGCCCGTCATTAGTAATAAACGTAAACGCTTCGATAGTCGATTTATCTATATTTTGCTGGTCAATTAGCGCTAATAATGTACTCGAATCAAGACCTCCACTCAAGTTAAACCCAATTGGGACATCAGCTCTAAATCTCAAATTAATAGCCTGCAACAGTAAATTGGTAATATACTCTTCTTCGTTATTTTGAAAGTTGTTTTGTATACGGGCGATTCGCTCTTCAAAATGATACCATTTGTTAATTTGCAGATGATTGTCTTTCAATGTCAAATAATGTCCGGCTTCAAGTTGTTGTATCGAGCACCAAAAAGTTTCACTAGGCAAACCATAACTTCCTTCCGAAAAGAAATTAAGCCAAACGGTATCCTTTGGTTTCTTTTCTACTCCGGAAGCGAAAATGGAGTTAATTTCTGAGGAAAAAATAAAATTCTCTTTATCAAAAAAATAGTAAAATGGTTTTACTCCAAATCGATCACGAGCAGCAAATAGTTTTTGTTCTTTGATATTCCAAATTGCAAAAGCAAACATTCCGTTACAATGATTAAGACAACTTTTACCCCATTCACGGTAAGCGTTTAATAAAACTTCAGAATCAGATTGGGTTTTGAACGTATATTTGGGTTGGAGTAATTTTCTTAATTCTAGATAATTATAGATTTCACCATTAAAAACCATCACAAAATTACCGCAATCACTAAAAAAAGGTTGGTTTGCGCCTTCAGACAAATCAATTATACTCAACCTGTTGTGACCAAGAGCTATTTGGTTATCAAGTAACCATTTATTAGTAAAATCAGGTCCACGATGCTTTTGCATCTCAAGCATTTTGCTTATGTTCTGCTGATTGGCCTTGTGCCCTATGATTCCGGCGATTCCGCACATAAAAATCTAATTTGACTTGAAAGCAATAATTCGGTGATGACCTTGTCCTATTACTATTTCTCTTGCTTGAGCTTCGGTTAATTCTCCTTTGGTATATAATTCATTTACTGAAACTGCATAGGCAACAACGGCTTTAATAAGTTTGGATGCATTATGTAAGGTTGCGATTTCAGTCACCGAGAATACTCCTTTTAAAGAAGAAGCTTCTTCAAAAAGTTGATTAAATCCATTCAAATCTTTGATATAAGCGTCTAAACTTTCTTCATGATCTAGTCGTCCTTTTTGCCATCGATTGCAATTATTAAAACCATTTTTATTTAAAAGTGTTTGTAACCTGTCGAAAGAATAAAAGTCGATCAAAGGAACATACAAATCGTCTAAATAGGTTCTTCTTTTATTTACATCCAAACCAGAAGTCTTGAATGCTAAATCCATTTTTTCTAAAGTAATAAAACGCGATACGTTACGCAATTGATTAACCATAGGCCATCGAACTCCGCCTGTTGCATATACCAACATATAAACCATTCCCGATTTTTTCACTATTCTACTCACTTCTTGCATACCCAATTCGGGATTTTCCATATGCATCAACACTCCTGACCATATCACGCAATCGAAGGTTTCGTCTTCAAAAGGCAAAATAGCTCCGTCATAAACGATGAAATCCGTATTGGTAATATTCAGTTTGTCGGCTCTCATTTTGGCATCTGCAATCGCCGTATCACTAACATCAACACCTGTAACATGTTGAGCACCCAAAAGAGAAAGCGCAATGCTGTATCTTCCGCCGCCACAACCTAAGTCGAGACATTTTTTTCCTTTGAAGTAGTTCATATCAAAGTTATTTTCTTCAAATCGTTTTTTGAATAAATCAACTGATTTCAAAAAATTAAGGTCATCAAAAGC
The DNA here is from genome assembly GCF_044369455.1 of Flavobacterium sp. Taxonomy (GTDB): domain Bacteria; phylum Bacteroidota; class Bacteroidia; order Flavobacteriales; family Flavobacteriaceae; genus Flavobacterium. The sequence goes on from NZ_JBIPLW010000004.1 coordinate 178,983, forward strand.
GACAAACAAACTTCCAAACAGTTCACCTGTTTCCTTGGCTATATTTTTTTCCATTTCTATTATTTGATAGTTGCTATAAATTTATCCACTATAAAATCCTCTGTTAGCGCCATTGATTCACGTGTTGCTCCTGCAATATGTGGCGTGATAATGATATTGTATTTTTGGTTTGCCAAAAGTACTAATGGATTTTGAGAAATAGTTTCTTTTTCAAATTCATTTTGTAAAACGTCTGTGGCAATTCCTTTAATTTTTCCATTTTTAAGTAATGAAACTAAAACATTTTCATCCCAAACGTTCCCTCTTGAAGTATTAATAATAATGGCATTAGGTTGGCATTTTTGCAATAACCCTTCATTGACAAAGTTTCCATTCTCATTTGTATATGGAATATGAATGCTTAAAATATCTGCCCAACCAAACATCTCTCCGGGATTATTAAAGCATTTGTATTTATTTGACTGTTTTATTATGTCAAAATAGGCAACTTCCATTGCAAAAGCTTCAGCAAAATGAGCGACTTGCTTTCCTACTCTACCTAATCCTAGAATCCCTATTTTTTTTCCACTCAGATTATTACCTTTAAAAATATCTCTATTCCAATTTCCTGATTTGACATCATCAAAAGCTGTTGGTAATTTTTTAAGCAAAGCCAAGAGTAAAGTCCAAGTATGTTCCGCTGTGGATGGGATGGAACCTAAAAAATCAACTTCACCTTTTAGTGAAATTATTTTTCCGCCTGTACTTTCAAAGTAATCAACGTCTATATGATCTAAACCCGTAGTTGCGGTTAAAATATACTTTAATTGGGGTGCTTTTTGCAATAATTCTTTGGTAAATTTGAAACGCAGTCTAATAAATATAATATCAATATCTGAGAGGTTTTGCATTAATTCCTCTTGGGAAATAAAATCGCGTTGAATTACCTCAAAATGTTTTTGAAGTTCGGTTATTGCTTTTGGACTAAAATCGCCCGATTCAGTTATTAAAACCTTCATTTTTCCAATCTTGGTAAAGTATTTCAGCAATTTTAAAATCTCTTGGAGTATCAATATTAGCCAACCAATTGGCATTCATCACATACCCTTTTTTATGTTGAACCATAAATGATTTCTCATTAAAAAAAGCAGCAGTTCGAACGGCATAAAAACAGCCATTTCTATAGTAAACAGGTTTTAAATCTTGTCTTCTAGTAGTTTCTCCTTCACTTAAAAAAGGAACCATTTCGTCATTTGATAGAAAATTATACATTCTTGCCGGATGCATATCTTGCATTGGTATCACACTAATAACACCATCAATAGTTTTGTCTTGTTCAAACATTGAAACTATAGTGTCTAAATCATCTGAAGTTCGAAAAGGAGATGTTGGCTGAAGTAGTATTATGATATCAAAAATTTCATTTAACTCTTTATATACATGTTCAACTGCAGTAACAACATTACTGGTATCTGTTGATAAATCTTCAGGTCGAATAATGGTATTACAACCGTTTTGTCTTGCAATCGCTGCTATTTCTTCGCAATCGGTAGAAACAATTATCTTAGTTGCGCTTTTTGATTTTTTAGCACAGTCGATGGCGTGAACAATCAACGGTTTATCACCTAACATTTTGATGTTTTTTTTAAGAACTCCTTTAGATCCGCCTCGTGCTGGAATGACTACCAAGACTTTCATTAATAGGTAATTGTTTTATGGAATTGTAATGGCAATTCTTTGAGTAATTGCGCTATTTTATTTCCGGCATCGCCACCACCATAAACATCAGATTTAGGTCTTTCATTTTTCTCCAATATTGAGGCAACGGCAGTTACAATTTCGTTTTCGTCATAGGCTACATCAACCACATTTTTACCACGATCACGTCGATTTTGACGCGAACCAATATTTACTGCTGGAACTCCTAAATAAGCGCATTCTCGAATTCCTACACTAGAATTACCAACCAAGCAAAGAGAAGAATGTAACAAATTCAGGAAATCATCACCTTCCATGTTTTTAAAAAAATGAACATTTTCCATTTTGTATTTTTCGCGAAAAGAACGTATTCCAGCAGAGCTTCCGTCAGCACCAGCATCAACATTAGGCCAAAACCAAAGTGTTGGCTTGTCTATTTTTTGTATGGCTCTTAATGTAGCTTCGATATGTTTCCTAGAATCGAGATATTCATTAGTAACAGGATGTTGCATCACTACTATATAACCGTTATCCAAATTTGGTTGAGAACCTACTCCACCGTACTTGTCATAAGGATTGAAAGTCAGTTTACTATTTTTTCCGACTTCCTGAGCAATATCAATTGACGGGCAACCTGTATTGAAAACCATTTTCGGATTTTCACCTAATTGAATAACTCTTTGCTTTGCATTTTCAGAGGCAACAAAATGATAATCCGCTAATTTTGTAATCGAATGACGAACCTTTTCATCTATATTTCCTGTCACTTCGCCACCTTGAATGTGTGCCAAAGGAATATTCATATAGGATGCAGAAATTGCGGTAGCCATGGTTTCAAAACGATCCGCAACCGTAACAACAATATCTGGACGAAGATTATCAAAAACAGTCGATAATTCGAGTATTCCTATTCCAGTAGTTTTGGCTGCAGCAGTTAGGTTTTCGCCTTCTAAGACATTAAATACTTTGGCGGCAATTTCAAAACCATCTTTTTCAATATAGTTTACTGCGCTGCCATACCTGTCAAGCAAAGCAGAGGCTGCAACAATTAGCTGCAACTCGAGTTCGGGATGTTGCTTTATGGCAGTTAAAACCGTTTTAACTCGACTATAAGATGGTCTTGCTGTTATTACGACAGCTATTTTTCGGGTGTTATTCATTCTAAATCGTCTTCATTCAAAAAATCCCACTTCGTTTTTTTGTTGGTCAATTTTTTACCAATTACATCTTTAAATTGCTTAGCAGAAATTCCAAAGCCACTTGGTTTTTTGCTTTCTAAATCGCTAAATGTAATGGTATGACCTATTGGTAAATCTTTATTAATGGCTAATGATTTTTCAAAGATTGATTTTAATTCCTTGAATGCTTCACTATTATTTTTATTGATTGGATTATTTTGGGCACTATTAATTTTTTGTACGGCTTCAACCAGTTGTTTCGTTTCTTCTAATGTCAATGACGCAACAGCATCGGGACCAAACATATCTTTATGAAAAACTACATGAAATTCTACTATTTCAGCTCCTAATGCTGCAGCGGCAATTCCTGTAGACACCAACGAAGAATGGTCGGAAAAACCAATCGGAACGCTGTAACGTTCTTTTAATTCGCTAATGACATTTAATCCGTATTGTTCTGGTTTTGTTGGATAAGCTGTGGTACATTGTAAAATAGAAAAGTTTGCTTTTTTGCTATTCAGAAATTGAACCGTTTCATCCAACTCCGAAAAACTACTCATTCCCGAAGAAATAATTATTGGTTTTCCTGTTTGAGTTACTTTTTCCAATAGTAGCAAATTAGAAACTTCGCCAGAGCCAATTTTATACGTGTGAACTCCAATTTCTTCTAACCAATCGACCGCCAAATTACTAAATGGTGAACAGATGAAATCCAAACCCACTTCATCACAATGTTTTTTAACAACCTTCCATTGATCTAATGAAAACTCCATACGTTTCCAATAATCAAATCGCGTAGCATCTTCTTTAGAAAATTGAATACGAAAAGGTTCGTGAATACTACTTTCAGCTTCGGCTATGTGCATTTGAAATTTAATAGCTTGAACTCCGGTTTTAGCTACTGCATCAATATAAGAATGAAGTATTCCCAAACTCCCATCGTGAGCTTGAGCAATTTCTGCTATTAAATACGGTTTGTTATACATCAAAAGTAATTGTAATGGAAGTAAAAATAACTATTTTTCTGGTTTCCAATATATTTTTGCTTCGTTTAATTTGAGGTAATTATCGTATTCTTCTGAAGTTAAAGGGTTTCTGTTAACAATCAATTTTGGAATGGAAGTAAACAAATCAAAAATTGCCAAAAGTAAAGGTGAAACTACTTTTAGATTTCCTTTAAAAATTTTGTTTTTACATTGCATCCAAATCGAATACCCTAATTTTCTTGGTATTTTTGATATTGGGAAAAACATAAAATAATTAAACCAATCGGCTCGAATAGACCTTCTGTATCTGAAAGCGCTATTTTTTGTTGATTTAGCTCTTTCTTTCATATCAACACGATGTTGCACTAATAATTCTGGCACATAGTGAACCTCCCATTTTTTTTTAAATAATTGTAGTGACGCAAAGTTTTCTTCTCCGTAAAACTCAAACCATTCAGGATAATTCGGTATATCACGCCAAGCATCGATTCTCCATACATGGCCGCAACCAACATAACTTTTCACTACTTGCTGATTTTCGTCAATATCTGTATATCGTATTTTTTCTTTACCCCAAAAAATACGAGCTGCCATTAATCCACAATTGGGATTCGCTTGAAAATGATTTTTAATAATTTCTATTGGATTTTCAATCAAAAAATGAGCGTCATCATCTAAGGAAATTGCAAAATCGGCATTGGTTTCGTTAAGCATTTTATTTCTACAATAAATATAACCTTTTGAGATTTTATTCTTTAGCAGCATCACTTCAGGAAATTGTGCTTTTACTTTTTCCGAAGTGTCATCACTTGAGCCATCATCAAAAATAACGCACGAAAGATTCTCATTTATCAGATGCCTAATTTTACCAATGGTAAAAAGTAAATCTTCACAACGGTTTTTTGTAGAAATTAATATAGCTATTCTTGGGTATTTTTCTAACATTAAAAAAACGATTTGTTATATTTCTTGTAATGCTACCATTTTAGAAAAAACAGGGGAATTTTTGACCAAATCTTGGAAATTTCCTTCCGCATGAATTTGTCCTTTTTTCAAAAGTAATATAGTATCGGCACTTTTTATAGTTGATAATCTGTGTGCTATAATAATTATGGTTAAAGAGCCTTTTATCCTATCTATACTTTCTTGAATTAGTTTTTCAGTCTGTGAATCTAATGCTGATGTAGCTTCATCAAGGATCAGAATTTCGGTGTCTTTAAATAATTCTCTGGCTATTGAAAGTCGTTGACGTTGTCCTCCAGACATTACTACACCGTTATCTCCCAACATGATATCTTCTTTTGCATTACTTCTTTCTAAGAACTCAAGTAAATCTACTTTTTCAATTACCGATCTGAATTTTTCCAATGTTTTTTCGTTCTTCTCAGACCAGAATGTCACATTGTTAAATAATGTATCATTAAAAACCACTGTTTCTTGAGAGATTAGGCCAATTTTACTTCGATAAGAATTGATATTGTAGTTTTTTATACTAACATTATCAATAAGAATATCACCTTGATTTGGCACTAATAGTCCTGAAATTAAATTTACAAAAGTGGTTTTTCCAGATCCACTTTTACCAACTATGGCAATCGTTTTGTTTTTATGAATGGCGTAACTGATATTATCTAATACTTTGTCTTCATTTTGATATCCAAAAGTAACGGCATCAAATTTAATTTCTTTTGTAAAGCCTTTAAAATCATAACCTTTTATACTTTCTGCTTCTGAATTAAGATCTGCTTTAAATGTAACAATATGCTCAACAGAACCGACATACTTAAGAAAGGCAGTCCAGCTTAATTGTACACTCATTAAACTGTTGAATGCTCTATAAAAAAAGAGTAAGCTGGGTAAAACAGAACTTAGCGACCCTTCAATAACATTAACTTGAATAAATATAGCAATAGCTAAAAATAAAATGACTATTGGTTCTCTAACAGATAGTATTCTTGCGCTTATCTTACCTATTTTTAACTGATCGTTTTCGATATTAACTATAGATTCCTCTAACTTTTTCGAATAAATTGGCATTGTTGCGGTGGATTTCAAATACTTAAAATTATTAACCTGCTGCATCAATAGACTCGCCAATATATTATTTTTTTTGGCAACCGAAAATGACAACGTTTTAGAATTACTGTAGAATTTTTGAAATAACACTTTTGAAATTAATCCCCCAACAATAATAATAATGGTGAACTTAGAATTGACCCAAAATGACATAGATATATAAACAACAATAAAAATTGAATTTTGTATAACCGATATATAATGGGTATAGGCATTATTTACATTGACAACTTCTGTAGTAAGTGAATTTTGAATAGTTCCTAAATCGGTTGTAATAAACTTAGAATATTTTACATTAGAGATCATATTTAAAAGCTCAATTCTTATCATTTTAACAAAATAAGAATTAACTAAATTTCTATAATAAACATCAACATATCTAAAAGTCGCCTTTAAAACAAAAAAGAAAACCATTAATAACAATACGCTGTTAATCGTAGCTTCTAAATGAATGAATTCTAAAAAAGAAATAAAATAATGACTTAGTTTATTATCTGTAGATTTTGCTGTTTGAGAGGCAACTTCAAACAAAGGAATAAACATAGACAAACTTAGAGCATCCAATAGGCTGACGAAAAAACTAAAAATAACAACATAAAATAGTTTCGTTTTTAAATAGCTGTAGAAAAAAAACAGATCTTCGAAATTTGCTTTTAAAAATTTTTTAGCTCTTCTTTTGAACATTATTAGACTGTTAATTTTTGTGTTTTTAAAAGTAGTGAATGCTTTATTGTGTGCTTCAAATAGGATTTCAAATTTAGAAAAAGAAAACGATAATGTTATTAAAAAAAATACGCTATTTTTGTATAAAAGCAAACTGATTTTGATTTTCTTTCAAAAAAACAAACCATTCCTTTGTGACTTTATTCCAAACAATCACATAGATTTTCATTCTCACCTACTTCCTGGTATTGATGATGGGGCTACTTCTATAGATGATACCAAACACCTTATTCTTGGTTTAGAAAAAATTGGAATTAAAAAATTCATTACAACCCCACATATTATGGGTGATGTTTGGAAAAACACAAGTGAACAAATAAATACCAATTTAACAGAAACAATTTTTGAATTAAAAAAATCGAATATAAATATTCATCTAAAAGCGGCTGCCGAATATATGATTGATTCCGAGTTTTGGGAGTTTTTTAAAAAGGAACCACTAATGTGTATAAAAGACAATCTAGTTTTAGTTGAAATATCTTATTTAAGTCCGCCTATTCAATTATATGACATTCTATTTGAATTGCAAGTTGCTGGCTACCAACCTGTTTTAGCGCATCCGGAGCGTTATAATTTTTATCATGAAACTTCTTTAGGTCATTATAAAAAACTCAAAAAAGCGGGATGCCTTTTTCAACTCAATATGCTTTCTGCCACAGGTTATTATGGTGAAAGAGTAGCTAAAACCGCTGATTTATTATTAAAAAACGGATTAATAGATTTCGTTGGGTCTGATGTTCACCATAGCCGACATTTGGAATTTATGAATAAAAAAGTTGTTTTGAAAAATCATGAATATCTTGGTTTTATTTTTCAAAACAATTCATTCTTCAATTTCTAATTACTTTATTGTTTTTTTAAGAATGAAAACAATCTATTTAGGAATGATTTTTTTGTTCCTAAATCGGCATCATAACCATATCCATATCCATAAGCATAGTTATATTTATAATTATACCCGTAAGCGCCATACCCTTTATAGTTAGCGCCCACATTGTTGATAACATAGGCCATATTTCTTAATTTTCCTTTGTCACTTAGATTAGTAGAAAACTCTAAAATTTTCTTAGGCGTAAAATCAGCTCTTACGACATACAATGTGGTATCAACCAAATGTGAAATGACCAAAGTATCAGTAACCAATAAAGTTGGTGGAGTGTCTATAATAATTAAATCATATTCATTTTTAGCTTCAGAAATCAACTTTTCTAAACGTCCGTTTGATAATAATTCTGCTGGATTTGGAGGAATAGTTCCTGATAAGATAATATCCAAATTAGAATTGTCCAGATAATTTTTGTTGATAGTATTATGCCAATCTACTGAAATATCGTGTAAATAATCTTGAAGACCTTGCCGATTTTTCTTAGTATTTAAATAATTATGCAACTGAGGGTTTCGCATATCGGCACCAATAAGCAAAACTTTTTTATTCATTATCGAAAATGAAATCGATAAATTTAATGCTGTAAATGTTTTTCCTTCTCCTTTTATGGTAGAAGTAATCATAATCGTCTGCGCAATTTTTTCTTTTTGAAGTGGGAAAATATAAGTTAAGTTTGTTCTTAAAATTCTAAAAGATTCGCCTAAAATCGATCGGTCATTAATACCTGTCAATCTAACTTCAGCATTAATATGCGGAACTTCGGAAAGAATGATTTTATTTTTAGTCAGTTTTATTAGATCTTCTTTTGTATGTAGTTTATCATCTAATAATGTGCTGATATAAATAAACAAGAAAGGAATTAATAATCCTATCAAAATTGCTACTAAATAATAGGTTCCTTTTTTCGGTGAGACTGGGCTTGAACTTGTCATTGCATAATCAACAACTTTAATAGAAGAGGAAGTAATAGCAAGATTTACAGCAGCTTCTTCTCTTTTTTGAAGTAATAATAAATATAATGTCTCTTTAATATTTTGTTGTCTTTCTATACCTCTTAAAACTTTTTCATTAAAAGGAATCGCACTAAATTTAGAGGTTGACGTTTTTTGAATATAATCATTTTTAGAAAGGGAAACGGCTAATTCTTTTTGATACGCTTTTATAGATTCAATTATATTGAATTTAAGGTTAAAAAGTTTATTATTGAATGATTGAATTATTGGGTTGTTAACGCCACTACTCACTGATTGACGTTCTCTTTCTAAAACCACAGAGTTATATTCTGAAATAGATTGATTAATTCCGTTATTTGTTAGACCAATATTTGAAGGCAGTAAACCTAGTGATTTATCAGTTTTAACGGTTTGCTCGAGGACTTTAGATAATGCTATTTGCGTTTCAACTTGAAAAACATCTTTTGAGGCATCTACTTTACCCAAACTAGCTGCTACTGCATCTTCTCCGATAAATGTCAGACCTTGATTACTTTTATAGTTGGCTTTTTTAGTTTCAACAGAATCTAATTGTGACTCAATAGATTTAAAACGTTGATTTACAAAATCTATCGTTCTTTGAGAAATTAATCGCCTGTCTTTTAATCCATCTATTTCAAATTGTCTAATTATTTCATTTAGTATCAGTTCCGATTTATCCTTATTTGCTCCAGACAATGAAAGGATTAAAACGTCTGAATTTTTATTACTATTTGAAATAGCTAATCTTCCCGAAAGACCTAAAGCAAGTGATTGTATCGGCGTGTGGGTGATTAAAAACTTTCTTCCGTTTAATTCATTTAAATTAGTTCCGACTTGCAGTGAAATCTTGTAAGGAATTTTATTTACGTATTGAATAGTATTAAATGCTCTTTTTTTTGAAGATGATTCTGATGAAGAACTTACAACTTTATATCCATCACTAAAAATTTCTATTTCAAACGAAATAGATTTTTTGTCCATTTCTGCCGAATTATCTAACCATTCAATTGTAAATGGTCTGTTTTTCCAAATCTCAACATTATTGAGATAACCTACATTATAATATTGATTATTTAAACCTAAACTTTTACATACTTGTTCTAATAGTCTGTAGGATTTTAAAACTTCAATTTCATTATCTAAGTTAACTTTATTCTTTCCGAACAAGGCAAGAGGACTATTCGGTAAAACAAAATTATTTTTGGAATCATCAATGATTTTAACTTTTGCCTTAGATTCAAATATAGGAATGGTATGGTTTAAATAATATTTTACTACAAAGAAAGACACTACAACAGAAATCAAAAAATAATGCCAGTATCTTATATAAAAGAAGAATTGCTCTAAAAAATCAAATTTATTATGCTCATCCTTAAGATTAAATTGCAAATTTTCCATCAGAATTAGGTTCTTATTAATAAAACAATTGTGGCAACTAAAGATAAAATTCCAACAATACTTCCTATATTACCCAAATAACCAGAAGTCATTACTTTGGCGCCATTTGGATTTACAATAATAACATCATTTTGTTTTACATAATAGTAAGGGCTTGTGAACCAATCGGTAGAAGTTAAATCAAGTTTAATATAAGTTCTGGTCCCATTATTTTCTCGTATTAACAAAACATCTTTTCTTTTTCCATTAATTGTTAAATCTCCTGCATATCCAATAGCTTGATTAAGTGAAATATTTTGTTCATCAAAAGTATACGTCCCTGGAGTCTTAACTTCTCCTAAAATAGTCACTTTAGAATTTATTACTCTAACATTTACATTTGCATCTTTTATATATCCATTTTCTTTTAATAAATCTTTTAGCATAATTTGCAATTGATTTGTTGTTTTTCCTACAACTTTTATTGTCCCAAGAATTGGAAAAACTATCGTTCCATCTTGAGAAACTAAATACCCTTGAATTTTGATAGCATCCAAGTTTAACACTCCATTTGAACTAACATCTAAATTAAAAGGTTTTGCAGAATCTTGTATTAAAGCATCTACTTTTATATATAAAATATCATTAACTTGAATTTCATTCGCAATATAGTTTATAGAACTTTGTGAACTATTTTGTATGTCTTGATAATACCAAATGTCTTTTTTATTGGCACACGATACAAGCAGAAACAGCAGGAATGATAGAGAAAGGAGTGTTTTGTTAAACATTATAATTTCTTTGATTTAATATTAAATTCTTATCTATTAGATTCATGATTTTTAAAACGCAAATCTACAATTTGATTTTATATTTTATATACCATTATTTATATTTATAATTAAAATAATAAAGGGATATACACCTATTCTATATCTAAAGTTTGATATTCAGAATTTAAACTTTTATATTCAGGAACTATTATTTTCATTTGAGCAACAACTTCTTGGTTTGAATATTTCTTTGTAATGCTTATTAACTCCATTATTGATTCCTTAACTTCTTCATAATCATGCCAACGATCTTTAGCAATCATGATTTGAGTGTTATGAGTCGGTACTGTTTTTGAAGCATCATTCAATAATTCTTCAAATAATTTTTCTCCAGGACGCAATCCTATAATTTTAATATTGATGTCTTTATCAGGAATAAAACCTGCCAATCGAATCATTTTTTTGGCTAGATCAATGATTTTAACAGGCTCACCCATATCAAAAATATATATTTCACCGCCATTTCCCATTGCTCCAGCTTCTAGAACTAATTGACAAGCTTCGGGTATGGTCATAAAATATCTTATAATTTCAGGATGTGTTATCGTGATTGGACCGCCTTCTTGTATTTGTTTTGTAAATAAAGGTACGATAGAGCCATTTGATCCTAGAACGTTTCCAAACCTTGTCGTGATAAATTTAGTTGCATTTTTTTTATTTGTCTTTACAAGATGATAATTTAGGGACTGTACATATTTTTCAGCTATTCGTTTGCTGGCACCCATCACACTACTTGGATTTACAGCTTTATCTGTGGATACCATTACAAATTTTTCTACCAAATATTTTTTTGATAAATCTGCAAGATTTTTTGTTCCTACTACATTTGTGAAAATTGCTTGAGACGGATTATCTTCCATCAAAGGAACATGTTTATATGCTGCAGCATGATATACAAAATCAGGTTTGTATTTTTCGAAAATCATCTCAAGAGCAGTATAATCCTTAATGTCTGCCAAAACTGTTCTAATTTTAACATCTTTGGCTTGCTCAAAAATTTCAAGTTGTAAACTGTGTAAGGGCGATTCTGCTTGGTCAAGTATGATAACTTTATAGGGGCTGAAATTAATAATCTGTCTTACAATTTCACTTCCAATAGAGCCTGCACCTCCCGTAATCATAACTATTTTACCTTTAATTTGGGTAGAAATTTTGTCGTTATCTAAGACAATAGGTTTTCTTTCCAATAGGTCTTCAATATCATAATTTTGTAATTGATTTGAAATTTGTTTTTGGTCTTCCCAATCGGTAATCAAAGGAACCGTATATACTTTAAAGTTATATTCTAAGCATTCCTCAACCAATTGTCTAGTTTCCTCTTTGGTTAAACTTTTCTCAGCAATGATTAAGGCTTCTGCATTAACCGATTTTAAAATGACATGAATGCCTTTTCTTTGATTGATTATAGGTAAATTTAATATGCTCTTGTTCGTCTTATCTTTTTGAAACTTATTTACAAAAGCTACAACATTAAATCGAGCTGGTTTCTCGGTTTTCAATGCATTTGCTACGGAAATAGCATTCGCATCCGCTCCGTAAATTATAGCTTTTACTAATTTCTTGTTGTCGGAAACTTGAAGATAGGTTTCAAATATATTTTTCACTAAAATTCTGAAAAGAAATAATAATAAAAATGAAATAACATACGTGATGAATAAGGCTGTCGTTAGGAATATCCTATTATTCTGAATAAATTGAAAAGAATAATTGATGACTATTAAAACAAAATAGGAAGCAGTTGTTGCAGCTAATAGTTTAACTCCATCAATAAAAGTAGAGTGCCGAATTATGCCACTGTAGGTTCTGAAAAATATAAATGATAAGGCATTTATTAAAATTACAAAACTGTATTGCAAATAAGTATTCAGGGTTGCGTAAAGATTTACGTTTAGGTTTTGAAGCATAATCTGAGTAACAATACAAGCCAAAGAAACTATAAAAACATCAATAGCAAAGATTATCCATCTTGGTAAGTAGCCTATGTTTTGAAATCTTTTGGTAAAGATAATTTTTCTTAAAAAAGTATATAAAAAATCACGCATCTAAAAAGATTATATTTACAAATTTAGACTAAAAAATCTTTTTAATACCTCTAAAATTCTATTTTTATCACTTTCTGTCAAATTTGAACTTGAAGGTAAGCACAGTCCATTTTCAAAAAGCTGCTCTGATACGTTGCCACCATAATAGGGATACTTTTCAAATATCGGCTGTAAATGCATTGGTTTCCAGAGTGGTCTAGATTCTATATTTTCTTTACTAAGTGCTATTCTCAAATCTTCCGTTGTTTTTCCTAATAACGCAGAATTAATAACTATGCAGGTCAGCCAATGGTTTGAAAATAAATCAGAAGTAGGTTCTTGAAATACTTTAACATGTTGTAGGTCTTTAAAAATATCAGAGTAAAAATGGTTCATTGCACGTCTCAGACCGATATGTTTTTCTAATATTTCCATCTGGCCTCTACCAATTCCTGCAGAAATATTACTTAATCTATAGTTGTAACCAATTTCTGAGTGTTGGTAATGAGGTGCATTATCTCTCGCTTGAGTTGCTAAAAAAAGGGTTTTGTTTTTAATGGTATTTGAATGTGAAACCAAAGCGCCACCGCCCGAAGTTGTAATAATTTTATTTCCGTTAAAAGACAAAGCTGCAATATCTCCAAAAGTTCCACATTTTTTTCCTTTGTAAGTGCTTCCTAATGCTTCTGCACTATCTTCTAAAATTGGTATACCATATTTATCTGCAACAATCCTTACTTCATCCACTTTATAGGGCATTCCGTATAAGTGTACTGGAATAATTGCTTTCGGCTTCTTACCTTTCTTAATCCTGTCAATAATGGCAACTTCAAGCGCATTTGGACACATATTCCATGTTTCTGATTCACTATCAATAAATACCGGAGTTGCTCCGAGATATCGTATTGGATTAGCTGAGGCAGAAAAAGTAAAGCTTTGACAAATAACTTCATCACCTGCCTGTACACCCAGTAAAATCAGTCCTAAATGAATGGCAGCTGTTCCTGAACTTAGTGCGACAACTTGCACCTCATCAGATAAAAACTGCTCTAGGTCTTCTTCAAAACCAGTAACATTTGGACCTAATGGCGCTACCCAATTAGTATCAAAGGCTTCTTTTATATAGTGCTGTTCATTTCCTCCCATATGTGGAGAAGAAAGCCAAATTTTTGTGTTATCCATTGTATTATGTGTTACCTTTAAAAAGGGTTTTAATTATAATTTTAATATCCAATAATAGATTCTGATTGTAATAATATTCTAAATTCATCTTCACTTTATCGGGAAAGATACTATTGTCATTATATTCTAAAGCATTTTCCTGAAGCTCTAAAATCTCTTCTTCATTGTAATATTTTATCGAAGCTTCACTTGTTATACCGGGTTTTAGTTCTAATATTTTTCGTTCTTCTCCTTTCAATTTATCATAATATCCTTCAATATCAGGTCGTGGACCAACAATACTCATTTCTCCCTTTAATACATTAATGAATTGAGGTAATTCGTCTATTTTATATTTTCTGAAAAAGCATCCAATTTTACTAACCTTGCTAGTCTTGGCATCCATTGTTTTTAACTTGTAGATGGTAAAGAGATTACCGAATTGGCCTACTCGATTTTGACAAAAAATACCAGTTGATTTTGTATCGAAAATTAATACAACCCACGAAATAAGTATAAAAGGTAAGAATACAATCAACGAGAGTAGCGACGTAATAATATCGAAACATCTTTTCACGATGCCTTTCATTTCATGCTTTTTGCCGGAATCCCAATAAATATATCGGCTTTTGGAATATTAGTGATAACCATAGCTTGTCCACCAACTTTAGCAAAGTCATCTACAATCACCCCTTGAATAGTTGAGGCTCCAATTCCCAATTCAACACAATTTCCAATTCTAGTATTGCCCCCAAGATTAACTCCTGGAGCTAATGAAGAATACGATTTTATAGTACAATTATGACCCAAACTGCAATTCATATTAATTATGACAAAATCATCTACAACCGTTTCATAATTTATAGTGGTTCCTGGATAAATAATACAGCCTTTTCCTAAAGTTACTCCCTCTGAAATCCATACGTCTTTAGCAATAAAATTGGGAAACTCAAAATCTAAATTTTGGTATTGTTCAAATATTTTCTTTTTTACAGACGGAAAAGCAATTCCAAATACAATGGCAATGTCTTTTCCTGAAAACTCAATCAATTTATCCAAAAATCCTATTACAGGAAAACCCGCAATAATACTATTGTGTTTCGTAACATCATCATCTAAAAAACCTAGAACTTCAAATGATTTAGTAAACTGATTGATGTTATAAGCAATGAACTTACCCACACTTCCCGCCCCAATTATCAGTAGTTTTTTTTTCATCAATTTTTAATTATTTCCATTAAATGGTTGCATTGGTCGTTCTAAAGTCTGATTTACACCTTCTGAACGTATTACTTTAAAAAATGTTAACCACAAAATTTTGATATCTAACCAAAGTGATAAATGATCCACATAATATACATCAAACTCAAACTTTTTAGACCAGCTAATTGAATTTCTTCCACTTACTTGTGCCCAACCTGTTATACCTGGACGAACATCATGACGTTTTAATTGTTCTTGTGTATACAATGGAATATACTTAAATAAAAGTGGTCTTGGACCAATTAAACTCATTTCACCTTTAAGTACGTTAATCAATTGAGGTAATTCATCAATTGATAATTTCCTTATTAATTTCCCAGCTTTAGTTATCCTTTGATTATCGGGCAATAAATTACCTTCATTGTCTTTTTCATCTGTCATAGTTTTTAGCTTTATAATCTTAAAAGCCTTTTGTTTATAACCCGGTCGTTCCTGAAAAAAAAAAATCGAACCTTTATTCTGTAATCCAAGAATAAAAAACACTATTACTAAAATTGGAACAGCTATAATCAATCCGATTACAGAGACCAAAATATCAAAAAATCTTTTAAAAAAGAGCCTATACATCATCTTATATATTTTCTCTATACAAATTAACTGTTTTTCTTCTCTTTCCTGAATCTAATAAAGGTATTTCATTTACATATTCAACTCTAAAATCTGCATCACTCCCTAAATAAGAAATAAACTCCCCAATTAATTGATCTTCTTTTTTAAATTCTATTGGACAATTAATTTTAAACAAAAAACCTTTTTCACTTACTTGAATTAACTGATATTGATCAATCTCGGTATACTGCCACATATTTTTATACATAATGTAGGATGAAACGATATTTCCTTTAGTATCAAAAAGCACATCTAATTTTCTTCCTTCAACTTTACTAAGGTATAATTTATTGTTCTCTTCTTCCATTGCTCCCAAATCACCTGTATCGTATCTAATCATAGGCATTGCATAGTTAAACAAATCTGTAACTACTATTTTTCCTAGCTTACCATTATTGAGCGGTTCATTCGTTTTTAAATCTAAAATTTCCACTTTATAGCTTGCTGTATTAATTAAGAATCGAGCTTTTCCATCTCTTAATTCTTGCGCAATAATTCCATTTTCAAGATTACTATATCTCGAGACAACTTCACAATTAAAAATATTTTGCAATTTTTGTTTTGTTTCTAAACTAAGACCTTCAGACATTGTAATGACAGATTTTACATTTGCATTAACACTACCTTTTTTGTTTTTTTCCAGAAACCTCACAACCTGCTCTAAAGCTGACACATAACCCAAAAAACTATAGTTCTGTTTGTGATTTTCCATTAAATCAATTAACTTACGTATCTGTTTATCATCTAGATGTAAAACATCCATTGGAACCATATTTTGCAATTGATACATTAAGGAACTCGACATTTTTTGTTTGGCCCAAATTTTCATATAAATCAAACAATTACCAATTTCATAACCCGCCAATTTTCCAAAATAAATAGTATCCGCATGGTTTCTTGCTTTTTTATTTAAATCTTGAAAAACCGTAAATGGCGTTCCGGTAGAACCACTAGTAGTCATTGAAACTACTTTTTTATCTATATAATTTTTTGCTTTAAACGAGTTTAAATCATTCTTAATAATTGATTTATCAACCACTGGATATGATTGTAAATCTAAACTTTGAATGTCTTCATATTTATTTACATTAGTTATCGCATGTTGCAACAAATTCTTTAAATGTGTATCACTTTCATTAGTTTTTCCTTCCATATGATTTTTTACATCATTTAGATGATTGGAAACAATTCCACCTTTCAGTTTATCATTTAATATAAAAAGTAATTTTCTAAAATTCATACCTGCAATTCTTTAATTTTGCCATTTAATTAAACCCAATTTTGCAAACCTTCTGGCAAATTGTGCTCTGCTTTTTAATAAATACATTTTTAACTTATTCTCAATGGTCGAATTATAATTATTGAAGATTGGAATAAGTTTTTTCTTTCTTCTGTTATTTTTAAAATAGGTTATATATTCTTTATGCGATAGAGTATTAAACGGACTGTGTTGTGATAACGTTTCAGAATGATCAAACAAATCACTACCAACTTTTACAAGTGAATGAATATCGTTAGTAAAACTGTATTTAAACCAATGACAATATAGACTATTTGATACGATATCCCATTCTAATACTAAGCCAAGATTAGACATTTCAGGGAAATTTAAATTACCATTGGCATAAACTCCATTAGGGATAAAAAAATTACCCAGTCCATAAACTATATAACCCTCTTTATGCCGTTCGCCTCCTTGAATGCAATGCGAATGACCTCCAACTACTAAAGAAGCTCCGTTATCTATAAGAGCTTTTGAAAATTCGCGATAGGAAGGAAATGGTAAAATCTCAAGATCAAAACTCCAGTGAAAATAAAATACAACTATTGCATCCTCATCGTTTTGTTTAATTAATTTTAAACGTTCAAGTAATTTCTGTTCGTTAATAATATTTACAGTAAGATTATCGTTTTTACTGTTTTGATGGTATAATAAAAAATCCCAACAAGCATTAAATAAGTAAATAGTTTTACCTTGTTCTTCAAAAGAAATTACTTCAAAATCTAAATCACTTTTTGAACCTGCTCCAACAGTTACAAAACCATTTTGTTTTAAGGTTTTCTTAGTGTCTTCTAATTTGTGAGGTAAATCTAAAGTATGATTATTAGCTATTGCTGCAATTTTTTCCTCAAAATCTTCAAATACGTCCTGAACTGAAGAATGATTGAATAATACAGGACTAGGGTCAGAAAGTTTGTAATTATCAGCTAATAATCCTTCAAGATTAAAAATTACCACTTGATTATTTTTAAATTCAGCATCTGAAAATGCTTTTTTTACTAGCTGACCAAGTTCTTGATTAGGAATCGCAATATCACCAATTATTATCATACTATTAATTTAGTGATTTTGTTTTGTTTATGCATTCTCCTAATTCATCAGCAGATATGAACTCAACATCGGGCCACTTTTTTATAATTTCATCCAATAAATTCTTCAAAGCCATTAATCCTATATTTCTATTGTTTTCATCAATATGTCCACAAAAATTAACTCTATGTGAACTAATGATGGCAGGCTTGTTCCAACGAAAAGCTGTTTCAATTTGTTTCATGGTAAAATCAACCCAATTAATTCCACGATCTTCTGTTGGCTCAAAAACTACATTTCGTACCATTACAATCAATCCGTCTTTTTCTTTTTTTCCTAAATAATTAAATGACTTTTTGAAAACATTTAATCCTTGATGTTCCTTTCTAATCATGGCTAAATCGATAAAACGAATCCCTTTTTCTGTTAGTGTTTTAAATAATGAATGGTGAATATTATTTACTGGTGGAGTAAAATAAGTGCTTTTATAACCATATATTTTTTCAAATAAATCTAATCCTTCTTGAATGATTGGAATAAATGCTTTATTTTCAATAAAATCCCAGAAATCAAAAGCTGCCATACTCGACATGTTTGGATACTCTTCATCAGAAATACTAGTGTAGGATTTATTTTTTAAAGCACAAAGTAATTGCTTATCTCTTTTTTGTAACTTATCATTAAAAACAATTAAATTCAAATGTTCTCTTCCGTGAAATTGTGGTTTTAATAATCCTTTAACTATTCCTTCACGAAATAAATCCCAAGCACCAGCGTAAGCTTCTGGTTGTTGTTTAGATAATTTTTCAAAGGTTTCAGGCAGCGTTTCATTATAAAAACACGTATAATCATCCTTTTGCATCTTTTCAAAATCAATATTACTGGTCATTGAAAAAGTGGTAAAAACAGGATGTCTTCCTTTTTTGTCTTTTACAGACTCTAATATAGCAAATAATTGTGTTAAATCTTCTTTGGTTTCTAGTGTATCGTAAAGATCAAATCGAGAATAAATTTTCATCTCCATTTTATCCAAATTCAATCTTGCTTCTTTAGAATTCAACCGAACATTACCATAATCATCTACTGAGAAGACGATAATTTTTCTATTCGTTTTCCAACCAAATAAATGTTTTGCATTTAGAATAATTTCTTTTATGATATTCATTAGATTGATTTTTCTAGATGATCTTTCAAAATTAAATTCGCATTCTTATAAGAAAATTTTAAAGATAACTTTGATGCATTTTCGGTTAATTGCCCATAATAATTTTTATCTGCATACAATTTTATTACAAATGAAGTGAGCGTTTCTATCGAATCTGAAGTGAAAGACATCCCGGCTTGATTTATTTCTAACAATTCAGCAAGATCCGATTCTTCTGTTCCTAAACAAATTATAGGTTTACCTACGCCTAAAATATTAAAAGTTTTACTTGGTATAGAAATTTGTGACGTTTCCTTTTCGAGCGAAACTACACCAACTTGCATTGCTTGCAACATCGAAAGAAACATATTTGCAGGCAAGTAAGGAAGTAATTGGCAGTTTGTAATATTATAATTTTTAATAAGATCTTCAATGATACTTTTCTTAAATCCTTCTCCAATAATCAATACTTCAATATCTTTATACTCTTTTAAATTTTTAGCAAGCTCTACTAAACTTTCTAGGTCATGTTTAATTCCTAAATTACCAGAATAAATAATTAAAAATTTATCCTCAAGATTAAATTTTGAAATGAAATCATTGGTTTCGTTTGAATCATTAACATTAGATAAACTTTGATTAGCCCATGCAGGTACCACAAGAATCTTACTACTTTCTACGTAGGTAGAAAGTAATTTAGCCATACCATTGGTTATTGCCACAATTGATTTAAATTTCTTGAAGGCTTTTCGGTTTAAACTTGCCCAAACTTTATAGATTAAATTATTTTTTGTCATAAATCCAGCAGCAATTAAACCATCTGGATAAACATCATAAACTAATAACGAAACTTTATTTTTACAGAATAAAGTAATAAAATTGTTAAGGGGAGGATTTGTAGAAACAAAAACATCATGTTTTCTATAATAAAAATTCAATAAAAAAACAGATTTAATAAAACCCAAAAACCAAGAAATTATTCGAGTTACAATATTTTTCTTGTTATACATTGGAATAGAGACTACTTTAACTTTTGGATCTAAAGGAATAGCCATAGGTCTAACCACTCCGGCAAATAAAACCACTTCATCATACTCTTTGCAAAAAGAATTAATAATATCGATAAAAATATAAGTAGTATGTTGATTGATTAAAACTACTTTTTTTAATTTGTTATTTGTCATTATTATTTTTAAAAATAAAACTCACAATCTATATTTCAATTTTATTCTAGTTGTCTTAAAATTTTATGCCCTCCTTGAACCAAATGGATGTCTCTTTGAAATAATTTAACATCAGAAGAAATCATTTCCTCAACCAACATTTTCAAATCATATTTGGGTTGCCAGCCTAATTTGGTTTTAGATTTTGTTGGGTCACCTATCAATAAATCTACTTCGGTTGGACGGAAATAACTAGGATCTACTTTAACCAAGATACTACCAACAGCTGGAATATTAAATTCTTTGGCGGAAAACTCTTTTCCTAAAGCCATTTGATACTTTTCAGTATCTGTCGCTTCTAAAATTCCAACTTCGTCTACTCCATCACCTTCAAAGCGTAACGTAAATCCAACTTCAGCGAAAGCCATTTTTATAAAATCGCGTACCCTTGTAGTAACTCCAGTTGCAATAACATAATCTTCAGCCGTTTCTTGTTGCAAAATACGCCACATGGCTTCTACATAATCCTTGGCATGTCCCCAATCCCGTTGAGCATCAAGATTACCCATATATAAATCAGATTGCAAACCGAGAGCAATTTTGGCAACGGCACGTGTAATTTTTCGTGTTACAAATGTTTCTCCACGCAAAGGCGATTCATGATTGAATAATATTCCATTACAAGCAAACATGTTATAAGCTTCTCTATAGTTTACGGTTATCCAATAGGCATATATTTTGGCTACTGCATAAGGCGAACGCGGATAAAACGGTGTCGTTTCTGATTGGGGAACGGCTTGAACCAATCCGTACAACTCTGAAGTTGATGCCTGATAAATTTTAGTTTTGTTTTGCAAACCCAACAAGCGAACCGCTTCTAGCAATCGTAATGTTCCTATTCCATCAGCGTTTGCAGTATATTCTGGCGTGTCAAAACTCACTTTTACGTGAGACATTGCTGCTAAATTGTAGATTTCATCCGGTTGTACTTCCTGAATGATTCGGGTAATATTCATCGAATCGGTCATATCACCATAATGCAATTTAAGTCGAATTCCTTTATCGTGAGGATCTTGGTATAAATGGTCAATTCTTTCGGTATTAAACAACGACGAACGCCTTTTGATACCATGAACCATATATCCTTTTTCAAGAAGCAATTCAGCTAAATAAGCTCCGTCTTGTCCTGTAATTCCAGTAATTAATGCTGTTTTCATTTCTTGATTTTTTTATGTGATAATTACATTTTGACTTCTTTAAACGAATGTTCGTTTTCTAAAAACCAATTGTAGGTAGATTGTATTCCGTCTTCCAACGAAATTTTGGCTTTCCATCCTTGGTTTGCCATTTTGGAAACATCCATTAATTTTCTTGGAGTTCCGTCTGGTTTTGAACTATCCCAAGAGATTTTACCGGTATGACCGACTGTTTTCTGAATCAATTCGGCCAACGACTTTATGGTTAAATCTACTCCAGTTCCAATATTGTATAAATTCTCGGAAAAAGGATTTTCTAAAGCAAAAACAACTGCATCGGCCAAATCATGAACATGCAAAAACTCACGCATTGGAGAACCTGACCCCCAAAGTGTAACCGATTCATTATTGTTGATTTTAGCTTCATGAAATTTTCGAATCATCGCAGGTAAAACATGGGATGTTTGTAAATCAAAATTGTCATTTGGACCATATAAATTCGTTGGCATCAAACTCACAAAATCTTTACCGAATTGTTTACGGATAGCTTCACAAGCCTTTACTCCTGAGATTTTAGCAATCGCATACCATTCGTTTGTTGGTTCTAATGACGATGTCAAAAGACAATCTTCCTTTAGTGGTTGTGGTGCTAGTTTTGGATAAATGCAAGAACTTCCCAAAAAGATAAACTTGTCAACATCAAGATTTAAAGAAGTATCAATAAGATTGTTTTGAATCTGCATGTTTTCCATCAGGAACGTAAACGGATAATTATTATTGGCCAAAATTCCGCCTACTCTAGCAGCAGCATCAATTACCACTTGAGGCTTTTCTGTATCAAAAAATTCTTGAACAGCTTGCTGGTTTCTTAAGTCTAATTCCTTACTAGTTCTCCCAATAAGATTTTCGTACCCTTTAGTTTTTAATGCATTCCAAATGGCGCTACCAACCATTCCTCGATGCCCCGCGATATATATTTTTGAATTTAATTTCATTTATTTCCCTTTAAAATAGTTTCATACAAATTAAAATAATCATCATACTTATCGTCTTTGTCATAAAACTTTTCTGCTCTTTCTCTACATGCCTTCGAATAATATTCTTTACCCAATGTTAAAACATGACTAATCGCATTTTCTAATGAACTCAAGTTCCCTTTTTCTACAATAACTCCTGTAAATTTATCTATTGCTTCGGGACTTCCTCCTGTTTTATAGGTAATTATCGGAGTACCGCATGCTAATGACTCAATGTTAGTTGTTGGGAAATTATCGACATACGTTGGATTTACAAAAACATCGGCTAACGAGTATAAAGCTGCCAGTTCCGTTATGCTTTCTGTTCTTTCTATTCCAATTATATTGGCAGGTAAATTTTTGATTTGTGCTTTATTTAATCCAACTAAAATAATCTTAATATCCCTATCACTAACTAATTTAAGTTTAATAAAATCATTTAGTCCTTTTCGTTCATCCCAAACACTAGCAACACCTAATACAACTTTTTTTGAACCGATATTATACTTGTCTTTAATCTCTTTTAAATCAATCACTGGTTTAAAAACATTTAAATCTACTCCATTTGGGATATGCACAACAGCATGCTTCAAAAAAGAATCTTTAATTATATTTTTTAACCAAATTGAAGGAGTAACAATTGTAACATGACTAACTTGATTAAATAGACTTTTCTTTTTCAAGTAATTATGCCTAGAATTATCAATAAGAATCGATTTTGGATATTTATTTTTTAATTCACAATTAGTACACCCAGTCTTCCACTTTTCACAAGAAATAGAATCAAAATAAGCACAATGTCCCGTAATTGGCCAACAATCATGAAACGTCCATACTAATGGAATATTCTTTAACTTAATATAATTGAATAGTAATTCTATATTTAGATAATAACCATGAACATTATGTAATCCTATTACATCAGGTTTAATCTCGTCTATTTGTTTTAGTAATTTTTTAGTCGATTGTATGGAACCAAAACCATGTTTGTCAAAAAAAAGAGAATATATTCCATGAATCAAAACGTCTTTAAAATTTCCTATTTTTATCAACTTAGATGAACTTGGTCTATTACCTCTTCCATAAGCGATAAAACTTTCATGTCCTTTTTTAATTATTTGACTACCTATTTGTTCTGCAATCCTGCCAGTACTTCCTGAATTTACACTTGAATTAATCTGAAGTATTTTCATTTTACTTGTCATATCCTATTTCATGAAGTAATAAACTCCTCGAATTGTTTGCAAATATAATTTAATTCAAACTGTTGAATACTCTTTTTAGCTCTGTCTCCAAAAAGGTTTCTAATATCAGGATTGTCGATTAAACATTGTAGTTTTTCAACAAATAGATTATCCTCATTTATTGGAATAAGGAATCCATTTACATTATCAGATATCAAATCACTCGGGCCAGCTATACAATCATATGAAACAACTGGCAATCCTGCAGACATAGCTTCTCCAATAACATTTGGAAAACCTTCAGAGATAGAAGTAAAAGCAAAAATCTTACTTATGCCATAATAATACTCAACATCGTCTTGTTTACCCGTAAATAGTACTCTATCACTAACATTCAAATCGGTACCCAATTTTTCCCATTCGGATTGATTATTTTGCTTCAAATGATCATATCCTAACAACACTAGTTTCCAATTGGGTGCATTTAACTTTGAAAAAATTTCTATCAACTTATTTTGCTGTTTCGACTTGATATATCGTCCAACCATTAAAATATAATTTTCTTTTTCAATTTCAGTTTCAGAAATTGGTCTGATAGGATTACCTATCACTTTAAAATTACGATGATTATACATTCGCTGGTAAATTTCCAATGCTTTTTTTGTTTGCACAATAATTCCTTTGGCTTTTGGATAAAGTAATTTTCTTAAAAAATCATCTTTGACTCCTAATGATTTATCAGGTTGCGATCTATCAGAGACAAATACAGGAATCGATGTTCCTAGTAAAGAAAGTAAAACCAAACTATTCCAACGTTCTCCAAAAGATAAAACAAAAATTGGATTGATCTCTTTTATTTTTTTTCTTAAAAAACGTATTGTTTTTAAAGTTGATAAAGTTCTTTTTGAATTATCAAATTCAAAATTAGGTTTGTGAACTATAATATCATCTGCTATAGTATAAAAAATTTCTCTTTTTATACCATATAGAACCAAATGGACTTGATACTTTTTAGTTTGAGAAAAATAATTTATTATCTCTGACATTACTCGTTCCATTCCACCGGCTAGTAATGAATGAATTACAAAACAAACTCTTTTATTTTCCAACATTAATCATTAAATCAATCATCCAACCCCAAGGATTAAATTTTCCTTCATACCATTTCATATTTACTTCCCAGTATCCTGAGCAATTATTATAACCATTATCTGCAAAACCGTAACTAATTTCAATTAAAACCGGCTTTTACAAAAACTTTATCAATATATTCTTTTTCATAAAAAAACTGTTTCTTGATGCACTAAAATCAATTTTTTGTCAACAATCGATACCAAAAAACAAATTTGTAATATATTTTTCTAATTTATTTTTAATATTCTGCCAAAGTGATAATCCCACTCAATCGGAAGTATTTGATCAAAGCCACCACCATGACATTGAGTAATTTCGCCGAAATACAGTTTTCCATCAACATCGTAAAAATCTACTCTTACATAAGCATATTGCTTGGCTATTTCTTTTGCTATAGTTGTCATTCTGTCAAAAGTTGAAGGTGGGAGAATTTCTTCGCCTCTTAATTTTGAAATATCCTTTGATTTAGAAGCCCACGTAAAATGTAATGGGTTCCAATTTTTGTCATAAATATTTCTTTTATTTTTACCCTCTCTATCTATAGAAACATAAATAAATTCTACTTCCCCATTTATACAATGAATTTTATAGTCATTCGGTATTTTTCCACTTTTATCAACCAATAATTCTTCAATAATAATTCTAGGTACAATGTTTTTATATTGCCATTCTCTTTCAAACCAATAATAATTTAGAGACATCCACCATTTACAATCAACCCTTAGTTTTTTCCAATCGACTTTAGTTTTATCACGAACAATTTTATAACTCCCGGAGTCATGATTGGTTTTTAAAATAAATGGAACATCGGGTAAGTTTTCAGGTCTAATATCATTGTAATTCTCAGTGGTATAGAGCAAAGGGATTAATAATTCCTCTCCTATATTTTCTTTCACATATTCCCTTAATGCATATTTGTCTGAAAAAGTTGTGTAAATAGGTTTTCTTTCATGGATTTTTAACCATTGTAATTTTTCATTAAATGATGTTGGATCTTCCAAATTCAATGGATATCCTTGTCTTTTTTTGAATAATTCTGTTAAATATGTTTCATCGTCTTTTCTATCATATTTTAGGTAACGAAAAACTCCATAAATCATTCTAGATAGAAAATAACCTATCTTCCCTTTATATTTTAAATCTAATAAGAACATTTTATTCTATTTATAATTAATGAATTATTTCCTTAAAGCCAAAATCGTTAGCCCATAATTGTGATTTGGATTTTGAAATCACAACAGCTTCATCAGCCCATTTGAGTAATGGGAGATCTGTTATACTGTCACTATAAACAATTGACTTACTATAAATGATGTTAGTTTCATTAATAAATTTCTCAAGCAAATACACTTTTTGATCAAACATACAATCACTCTCATCAAAATTGCCAGTAATTTTCCCAAAACGATATGCTATTTTCGTAGCAAAATAATTCTCTATATGATGTTTTTCTGAAAAATATTTCACATAAGGCAAATAGCCGCCAGAAATAATTAAAATAGTATCATTATTTTTAGAATGGGATTCAAGCAATTGATAAACCGGTTCTATTAAATTATTCATTAAAATTTCTTCATAATAATCTTGTGCAAGTTGATTTACTTTTTCTTGAGAAACACCTTTAATCTGATAAAGTTTTAATCGTTTAGAAAAATTAAATTTTGGGAAGCATTTATTAATAACTGCTAAAATTCGGCTTTTTTTTAAAAAAAAATCTATTTTTTTTAACCATAAGTATTGGTAATACTTTTCTTTTTTTATAATATAATCTACAAAAAAATCGGCTGTCTGTAAATCTACTAAAGTTTCACAAAAATCAAAAATGACTAAATTTTTTAGGTTATTCTTCATTATTAGCATAAATATTATTTAATGCATCCAAAATGATAATGTTTTCTTCAAAAGACCTTGAAGCTACTCTCAAAAATTGTCCGTCTAAACCAATTTTATCGGAACATTCACGAACATAAACACCGTAAGTAAAGAGAAGTTTTATCATAACATCTCTTGCTTTTGAACCATCTGTAAGTTCAACAAGAGCAAAATTAGCTTTTGAAGGATATACCTTAATATTTGGAATTCTATTCAATTCATTGATGAACATTAATGTATTCATAATATATTTTTTTCTTACCAAATCATACCTTTTTTGAAAATCAATTCTGGAATATAATTTAAAGAAATAATCTGTTAAACCAGAAACATTCCATAAATAGCCAGTTTTAAGTAGTGAGGAAACTTTTTCAGCACTCATAATGCCGTAACCTGCTCTAAGACCTGCAATACCAAAGTCTTTTGCCATACTTTTTATAATTATTAGATTTGGATATTCTTGTAGTAATTCATAAGTTTCCACCATTGATAATTCTAAATTTTCGTAAGCAAAATGAATAAAGCTCTCATCTAAAATTATATTTTCAACAAATTTTATTTTATCTAATAACCCTTTAATATTGTTTTTATTGATATAATCTCCATTAGGGTTATTTGGATTAATCAATACGATTGTATTAGGTCTATTTTCTTCAATAAATTTAACATAATTTTCAATGTCAATCACATAATTATTCTCTTTGGACAGTTGATAAAATAATACATCCTCTTCATTTTTAACATACTCATAGTACGATGAAAAAGTAGGAATGTTTACTACAATTTTTCCTTTCAAGAAATTATGAATCACGGCCTGAATAATTTCTATAGCACCATTTCCAATAAAAATATTTTCTGAAGGAATTTTTATGGCTTTTGATAAATACTGAGCTATTTCTTGGTTTTGTGGAGGATATGATTCGATAATGTTATGAAGTTTTTTTGTTGCAACCAATTCCTTTTCAAAAAACTCAATAAATAATTCAGTTGCATATGGATTAGAAAGAAAACAAGCGTCTACTTCAATCGGATTTGAACCTATTTCTTCCATTAAAGTTACTATACTGGGAGAATGACTACCACTTAAAGTTTTTAGTTCATTGAATTTGTTTAAAAATTGATTTTCTTGTTGAGATAAATTTATCATTATAGTTTTTTTTATTTATTCGATAATCTTGTTGTAAAATAATTTAAAAAAATATTATTTTCGATTAATAAAGCTTTTAAAAAATGATTTTTTTGAAATAATAATATTTTTATTTTATTGTTTTTGACAATGTAACAGAGTCCATAAAAATTACATCAGGCCACCGTCTAGTTATTTCATTTAATAATAGATCAAATCGTTTTAAATTGCCGTTTCTGTTTTCCTCATTCAAAGTACCACAAAAATTAATTCTATGAACTGAAATAATGGCTGGTTTATTCCAAAAAAAAGCACTTTGAATTTGATCTAAACAATCCTTTACCGCCATATCTTTCTGTGATTCAAGTAATAAACTAGGTTCAAATTGCACATTACGAACAGTTTGCAAGATACCTTTGCCATCCCCAATTCGTTGCCCGTTGTAGCGTCTTATTTTATTTCTCTTAACGGTTCCAAATGGTTTTGGTAGAAGTTGGTATTTCATTCCTTGCATAAAATTCACTCCGTTTTCTTGCAAGGTAGAATTCAACACTGAAGGCCAGATATAATTATTCGGAGTAAAGGACTCCGCGCGATATCCAAATAATTTTTCAAAAATAGTCAAACCATCTTGTATCGATTCCTTCATGAAATCCAATTCAGTTTCATGATTGTAATCGAAACTTGCTTGAATACTTTTTGGATACTTGTGATAGATATCATTACTAATTCCCCAACAACTTTTTTCAAATGCTTTACTAAAAACAATATCTTTTTTTTGCAACACATCTAGCCAAAACGGCACGTTCACATGTTCTCTTCCATGAAATTGCGGAACAAAAATGTGTTGTTGATATCCTTCGTTCCAAAGTTTCATTGGATTACTTTTTGGAAAAAAACGTTCAAAACTTTTATCTATAGTTTCATAATGATAAGAACTAAAATCTGCTTCTTTAATTTTCTTGAAGTCGGGATTGGCAACCACGGCATTGGCAGTAATAACCGGATGATTTCCTATTGAATCTTTATGCTTTTGCAAAAGCGATAATAATGATTCAATATCTTCAGTAGAACAGAGATTGTCATATTGACAATAGGAACTTTTATTAACTGGAATTCCTTCACTTAATAAAGTATCATAAGCTTTTATGCTAGGCATTCTAATACTTCCCCAATCATCCGATTCAAAGACTACTATCTTTTTTTGGGTAGACCGACCATAGATATTGACTAAGGTATTGGAAATTATTTTTTTAATTGATTGCACTATTGAATGTCAGATGGAAAAGGATGGAAAAAGTATAAAATGTAATTAAAACGTTTAGGGCATATTAAAAAAAACATCAACTAAAGTATTATAATTAGGGTAAGCAATAATTTGAATAGTTTTTAATGAAATATAATATTCGAAAGTCCAAATGGCTTAAAAAAATGTTGCTTGAAATTAACCAAAAAAATTACTTAAAAAAGTCAATCAATGGTATATTAATATCCGTAAACAAAACCACAATCGGATTAGTAAACGTTGTAATATTAATAAAATCAAAAGACATACGGATAGATATGATACAAAACAGTATGAGTAAAGGGGATAAAAACTTAGCACTTCTAGTAACTAAAGTAAACTTTACTTGTGCAATAACTATAAAACAAGTAGCCATAGAAAAAAGAAAAGCTACAATCAAAAAACGACTACCGGACGGCAACAAGCTAGTAATATTCGCCACGGAAAGAAATAACAATGAAAATCCCAATAACTTTTGAACACCTTTGGTCAAATTCGATTTAAAAATCAAAACCGAAATAAAAAACAAGGTAAAGTAGGAAAGTAACTTTAGATAATAATTAACATACCAATTACGGCTGCCTATATTATCATAAAAAACTTCAACGTATTCATCATTTAAATAACTTTTTACCTTTGGCTGAAGAAAATCAGGTAAATTTAACTCTAAAAAGGTACGTATGAATTCAACATTAAGCTCTGCAACAAAAAAGCTAGCTAAATAAAAAAAGTATATAAATCGATAATGAAATCGCACCAAACTATAAATTAAAAATAAACCAATAGGAAGTACAAAAGAAAAATGAAATAAGACACTAGATAAAGCAATGAATATCCCTTTTTTCTGGTTGTGGTACAAATATAAAAAAGCACCATAAAAGAAAACATGAGCTGCAGTATTCATCCGAACACCGGTGACTAACCAAAATCCTAAAACAAAACTAAAAGTGAGTAAGAATAGTATGGGCAACCAAGATAATTCTCCTCTAGTTTCGTTTAAAACAAGCCAAATGTTATTAATATAAAAATAGCCAAAAACAAAACCATAAAAGAAAAATAATAGTTGGCCATTATCCGTAAATAATGAAAAGACATAGGTAACAAGACCTACATAAAGATCAGGTAGACCTTCCGTTTCATTAAAAAAACTGGCTTTAAAAGTATCAAAATCTACTGAAGTTGCATGCATAATGACCAACTTATCAACATATTCCGAACCGTCAACATCTTCATTGTTTACCATTGACATACCAAAGAAGGCAACAAAAGCAATGAGTGTGGGTTTAGCCCAGCTGCTTCTGTAATGCTTAATCGCATTAATAAGCCCTAAAAAAGGACAAAGCAAAAAATAGAAAAATGCATTTTTCATTAATCTATTAGCATTAAAAATTGTTGAGTAACATTTTCTATTTTAAATTTTTCAATGTTATCATAAACAGACGTTTGACTATAATCGCCTTTTAAAAATGCGGCTACAATTTCATTATCAAATTCACTCGTAAGAGAAGAAAGAATCGGTCTTCCTGTTAAATAATAATCTATTAATTTACTTGGTGCTTGATGAACGGGATCATAGGAAATATTTACTAAAAAATCCATACTACTTAATTCTTTAAGTAATTCTATTCTAGGAATATATTTTTTAATAACTAACTTATCTCCTAACGTATCTTTATATGGGAGCAGCAAATCCTGTGTTTCTGTATACACTATAAATTTAAATGGTTCCGTTACGGTAACAAGAAAATCTAATAGTGGAGACGGATTTCTTGTTGTTCGAATAAAAGTTCCAGCAAAGGCAAAAGTTGGAACTTCATTTTTCGAATAGTTTTTTTTCTCTACTTCATCAAACTTAAAGCCTTGAGGAATTTCAATTATCTTATGATGAAACTCTGGATAATAATTTTCTTTCATCATGATTTTGGGTATAGCTATATAATCTGCTTTTCTACAAAACCATTTTTCTAAATATTTAAAATAAAATAACTTATTAAAACTATCGTGATAAGCACCCATAAAAGCATCGCCACAATCAGCTACCCATTTTGTTGCTAGAGGTTTGTTTTTTGTTCGAGCCCAAACAACTCCCCAATGAATCGGGTGAGGAACAGCTATTGATATTAACAAATCGAATGTACCCTTTTCTTTTTTCAATACTTTTTTTACCATAAACATCAATTCGACATCTGGATATAAAATCAATTGTAACAAAATTCTATTTACAATACGCTTTATTAAACTAAAAAATTTAGGTCCTTTGGCAACATCAATAATCGGTAATTTTCGTGTTCCTAAATTTTTTATTTCAATTCCAAATTCTTTTTCAATAGGCACATGAAATTTATCAATTTTTAAGGTATAAAGAGTGACTTGATGCCCTTGTCGAGCAAGCTCTTTTACTAGTTCTGTTGTTCTAAATGAGCGTGGACTGTTTTCAGGATAAAATGCGCTGCTTACAACGAGTATTTTTTTGGATTGCATAATTTATTTTTCAATTAAAGCATCAACTATTTTTTGTCCGCTAGTTCCGTTTCCGTATAAAGGTGTTTCAAAAATAATTGAATTTACAGTTAATGCTTTAGTTAGTGCATCACTAATAGCATCTGTTTTAGCACCTGTAATTATATTGGCTCCTTGTTCGACCAATTCAATCCATTCTGTTTGATCTCTTAAGGTAATACAGGGCACTTTATGAAAATAAGCCTCTTTTTGAACGCCACCAGAATCAGTTGCAATTAATTCTGCATTTTTTTCCAGTAAAATCATATCCAAGTATCCTATGGGATCGATTATAGAAATGTTTTGAGGAATCGCAATTCCAAAACTTTCTAACATTTTTTTTGTTCTTGGATGTAAAGGCCAAATGATTTTATTAGTGTAATGACTTAGCCCTTTAAGAATAGAGGATAATCGATTTTTATCATCGACATTTTCAGCTCTATGTAATGTAACTAAAGCATATTTTTTCGATACAATTTTTAATTCTTGGAGTAACGTACTGTTTTGCTCTACTTTTTTTCCATAGTAAATAGCCGCATCATACATAACATCTCCAACTTGTTTAATTTTATTAGAATCAATTCCTTCATTATTCAAATTTTTTACCGCAGTTAAAGTTGGAGTAAATAGAATTTCGCTTGCATGATCTGTCAATATTCTATTGATTTCTTCCGGCATTTTTCTATTAAAAGAGCGCAAACCAGCTTCAACGTGTGCTACCGGTATATGCAATTTAACAGCTGCTAGTGTTCCTGCCAAAGTAGAATCGGTATCACCATAAACTAAAACATAGTTAGGTTTTTCATTTAGTAAAACTTCTTCAATTTTCTCGAGCATTCTCCCCGTATTTTGACCATGAGAACCACCTCCTACTCCCAAATGGTGATCTGGTTTTGGTATGTCAAGTTCCTCAAAGAAAATATCTGACATGTTGGAATCAAAATGTTGTCCGGTATGTACAATTACTTCTTTTATCTCTTCTGAACGCAAAGCTATGGCTCTTGAAACTACTGCAGCTTTTATAAATTGCGGCCTTGCCCCAATAATTGTAACTATTTTTATCATATTCTTTAACTTGAATGTCTAATTATCTTCACACCAAACTAACGCTGTCATCTGTAAGTATATATTTATCATTGGTATGTGGACAAATATAAGTTCCTTTTCCATTTAAAGGTAAATCCATTCGTTCTCCAAATCGTGACATCCAACCAATTTGTTTTGCAGGAACGCCTACCATTAAGGCAAAATCAGGAACATCTTTATTAACAACGCTACCAGCACCCACAAAAGCATATTTTCCGATTGTTACTCCACAAACTATAGTACAATTAGCCCCTAAAGTTGCCCCAATTTTGACTACTGTATCTCTGTACTCATCTTTACGAGTCACGGCTGAACGTGGATTATACACATTGGTAAAAACCATACTTGGCCCACAAAAGACATCATCTTCAAGGGTTACATTATCATAAACAGAAACATTGTTTTGAATTTTCACATTGTTTCCAACTACGACACGGTTTCCGATAAATACATTTTGTCCTAAAGAACATTTGTCACCAATTACAGCTCCACTGCAAATATGTACCCAATGCCAAACTCTAGTTTCAGTTCCTATTTGAGCGCCATCATCGATAATGGCAGTTTCATGTTTTGAATAATTCATTGTTATTTTTTTAAGAAAGGATGATAATCTCCTGTTATTCCCAAAGGTGTTTGTGTTCGTATACCTCCAACTATTTCAATAGCTGCACGATTCTCTTCTAAATTGAATCCATTACCATTTAAAATGTTTTCATATACTCTGGTATGCAAATCTGTAAATCCGTCTGAAAATTCAATTGATCTGCCATTCATCGTTAAGGAACGATACGTTCTTTTCCCCTCTTTTTTGGCATCTTCTGGCACATCTTCAACATCAACCGATAGAAACCAACGTACTCTTGCTTTTTCATATTCAAGATATCCTGCGGCTTTAAATTCGTCACGATAATGCAATTTGTTTTCTAGTACTTTACCAAAAACAAAATGCAGCATATCAAAAAAATGTACGCCAATATTTGTAGAAACACCACCCGATTTTTTTTCATCTCCTTTCCATGAATGGAAATACCATTTCCCTCTTGAGGTGATGTAAGTCAAATCGACATCATATTTAGCACCATTGGGAGCAGCATCGACTTCTTGCTTTAATGCAATTATAGAAGGATGCAATCTCAATTGAAGTATGGTATGCACTTTCTTTCCTGTATCTTTTTCAATTGCTTGCAACGCATCTATATTCCAATGATTTAAGACTAAGGGTTTTTCACAAATAGCATCAGCATTTGATCGTAGCGCAAAGCGAATATGTGAATCATGCAAGTAATTTGGTGAACAAATTGATACATAATCTACTGCATGTCCGTGTTGTTCTCTTCTCAATTTGTCTATGTGGCGATCAAATCGTTCAAACTCTGTAAAAAAATCAGCTTCTGGGAAATAACTATCTATTATTCCAACTGAATCATTAACATCTAGCGCTGCAATAAGATCATTTTTGGTATCTCTAATAGCTTTCATGTGTCTTGGTGCAATATAGCCTGCGGCACCAACAAGTACAAAATTTTTCATAATTAAAGTTGAAATGTTAATTTTAGAAAATTATTTTATGTTTTTTTAAAGATAAATTTTTTACGACAAAATACTCCATTAAGCTATAGTGACAAAATTGAACTAAATAGGCATTTGAAAAGAGTAGAGGAATGCGACCCATAGACTATGATTAGTATATAACAAATGATTAAGGTATGAAAAACTATATCTTGAACAAAAATCTACCGAATTGATTTTACAAAATTGGTAATCTTTGTTTTTAAACCTACTGGTATACGGTCAGACAGTGTGGCTAAAAATTCGTATTTCTTTTTTTCAGAAGGGAATTCATCATGTCTTCTTTCGGGCCTTTTTAAATAGTCATCCAACATAGCTTGTGACCAATTCATTTTTTTTAGAAAGTATTCGATATCATCTTCCAATGCCTGTTGAGATGGATAAGGAATTCCTTCCAAACCTTTTAGTGCCTCTTCTCTTGTCATTTGCCCTGCAGCCACCAATGTGGAAAGATGTATGATTCGTTTATCTACACCAAATTTTTTCGGTAAAATATAGCCCTGGTAAAAACGGGTAAAAATCGATTCATAATGTTTGTAGGGATAAGGTTTGTAATTGTAATCCCTTTGCAGCACTTCCAACGCTTCAAATTTATTGTAAGGCAAATAATCGAGAAAGGGGCAAAACTGTATCAGTTTTATATAATAATACCAGGCCCATTCTGAACTGCCCATCGCAGGGAAGGTTTTCAGTTTAATATTGCCAAACTTTTTACCTAATGCAACAATATTCCTTTTGTCGAATTTATTCCAACTCCAGCTGTCTGGCAATGGAATGCCTTCGGTGGCTTTGTTAGCGCCAGTAAGTATATAACGAAGTCCCTGTTTTTTTGCCTGTGTGTATATAACACCAAGCATGGCATTGTCGTACAACAATTCCACATCAATTACATCAGCATCAAAAAATGCCTGCATCAATGCCCTATATTCTTCCCAGTCAATTACATGAGTGTATAGATCAACTCCCAGCCCACGAACTAAATTTTCAATATTGTTTTGTGCTAGTTCACTGTTCCATCCATTATCCATGTGTACCGCCAACGGACGAAGTCCTAATTTTTTTACCTGTAGCAATACCCAACTGCTGTCAACGCCGCCGGATACCCCAACAATACAATCATAAGGTTTTCCCAGTCCGTTCTTTTTTACTTTTGCCACTAGCGATTCTAGGTCTTTTTGCTGCTGTAAAGGATCTTTGTGAATGATTTGCTTGGTGTGCTCAATAAATGTATTGCAATAGTTGCAATAACCATTCGCATCAAAAGTTGTACTAGGCACATTAGCATTTACCACACATCGTTTACATACCTGTATATTTTTTTGTTCCATAATTTTTTTAACTCAATAATTGTATTAACTCATTATACTTAGGGTAAGTTATCAACACTGCCCTGTGTGGCCCTTGGAAAACAAACAATGCACCTGCGCTTACTGCATTGGCTCCTGCATCTACCGCAGCTTTTATATCAGCCAAACTACCTGCACCACCAACAGCAACCAAAGGCACCGATAAAATTTTTGCTGCTTCATTTATCAATTCTGTATCCATGCCTTTCATAGTACCGTCTTTATCTACTGCATTCAAAACAATTTCTCCCGCTCCTGCCTTTACTGCCTCAAGCATGTAGTCTGTCCATTTTTTATCCAGTGTTTTTCCAGTGGCGGCTGAATATAATTTTGGCTGTCCCATCCAGTTTCTTTTTACATCAATAGAAACCAATATGCTGGAGCTTCCCCATTTATCAGAAAGGCTTTTCACTAACGATAGGTCATCTAAAACAGAAGTTTGCAAACAAATTTTTTCAATACCTGAATTGAACAGCCTTTGTGCTTGTTCCATTGTTTTAATTCCCCCTCCATAAGTCAGCGGCATAAAACATTCGCTAGCGAATTGTTCTATCAACTCATAGTTGGGTTCTTTTTTGTCTTTGCTAGCGGTAATGTCAAGTACCATTAGTTCATCCACTTCTTTATCATTAAAGATGCGGATGGCATTAATGGGGTCGCCAACATATTTTGCATCTGCGAATTTTAATGTCTTTACCAATCCACCATTACGGAGCAGTAAACATGGTATTACCCTGTGTTTCAGCATAGGTTAAATAGCTATAAAATGTTTTAATAAATCCATACCAAAGCGGTGGCTTTTTTCTGGATGAAATTGTGTGGCATACATATTATCATGACTGATAGCGGCTGTAAATTCATAATCATGTACAGCACTTAATAATTCATCCTGAGGATTATTGCAAACGACATGATATGAATGAACAAAATAAAAACGCTGCTCTTCTTCTTTCATCTCAACCAAAGGATTTCCTTTTTTTACATGTACGGCATTCCAACCCATATGTGGAATTTTAAAAGGTGACCCTGGCGCAATACGGAAACGTTTTACATCTGCATCAAACCAGCCAAGTCCTGGCAGCACGCCTTCTTCACTTCCCTTGCACATGAGTTGCATACCAAGACAAATACCGAGTACCGGCACTTTACGTTCAAGTACTGCTTCATTCAAAGCATCAACCCATCCTTTTTCATTTAAAAATTTCATACCGTGGTCAAAGGAACCAATACCGGGAAGAATTAATTTTGTTGCATCTTTTACTTCATTCACATCATCTATAATTTTTGACTCGCCGCCAATTTTCTTTATGATGTTGCGAATGGAATTTAAATTACCAAGTCCGTAGTTAACTATGTATATCATTTAAGTTTTGAAAAGTTTAGAATTTTAGTGAAAGAGTGTTTAGTTTTATACTTTTCTTAAAAACTCATTTTTAAATTGTAAATACATGGGTTCTTTAATTAAAGTAGCCCACCATTGATCTAGGTCAATTTTATTTAAGTGTTCCACTAATGAAATAAAATTGTTGTGAATCACACCTTGCTGGATTAGAAAATCATAATACGGTTTTACTATATCAGTAGGTTGGTCGTTATCCAATAGCCCCATAGTAGGATGATCAATATACAAACACTCCATGAAGTTGGTTGCCGGTATGGAAAACTGAATAACCAATCTGCACTTAGCTATTATTTCAGCCATACTGCTCAACCCAGAATCAATTGTGACTCTGTTGTCCTTAATAAATGAAATACGGTTGGCATGACTAAAGAGCCTATTCATTGGTCTTGGTCTTGCTAGGAGTTTTTTGTACTTATTAATATTGATATTATTTAAAAAATATTCAGTTCCTGTTTTATAAAAAGCAAGATTTGTTTGATACACATCCGGATAGCACATTAAAAAATCAAACTCTTTTGTTTTGGGTCCTGCATCATACTGAAGTTTAAATTTTTCTAACCGGTATGCTTTCCATGGGACGTCATTTGGTTTTATTTTCCAGCCCCAAGTGCGGAATTCATCTGCCAAGCTATTTTCAAGCAAATAAGAATTATGCCCTATTAATTCTCCATAATAAGCACCATGCTGATACCAAAATAGTTTGGCTCCATTCTCTAAATATTTGGCAATAACTAATAAGTTATAATAAGGCGGAGTTCCGTGCAAATGAAAAGTCTTTGAAGAAGCTTTATAAAGCTTAATACTGTTAAAGTCCTTTTCAAAATACTCGACATACACTTTTGGAAGGCGTTTTACAATATTTCTGAAATAAATATTTGCTTGTGCAACTGCAATTATATTTACCTTTTTCCTTTTTGATTTATCACCGCTTCC
Source organism: Flavobacterium sp. (assembly GCF_044369455.1). GTDB lineage: Bacteria > Bacteroidota > Bacteroidia > Flavobacteriales > Flavobacteriaceae > Flavobacterium. The sequence goes on from NZ_JBIPLW010000004.1 coordinate 217,013, forward strand.
AGGATAAATAGAGTAGTACAATGGCAAAGGGCACCCTATTTCTTCTGCTACCGATTTAATCGATGGCAACCCTATATTTACATCATTGTTCTCCGAAAGTAGTGCATGTATTGTATTTAGTTTTCCCGGAGATTTAAAATGCTTTATCACTGAAGGAAGCCTAGCAATAACTTTATCTTTTAATGTGGGGACATGATGACTGTTAATTGGTAATAATGTAACCTGCCCATTTAACTCCTGCTGTTCCAACACATGCTTGATGCTGATAACGGCATTTACATAATCATTCATCACAATCTTCCAAAAACGCAAAGAATGATTAGTTCCATGTATTTCATTCATCACTGGTACTAGTATTTCAAAAATGCTATCGCTTATTTTAACCCGTTCTAATGAAAAAGCACCTGGTACATTTCCATGTACTGTATTAAAATGAGGTGAGAGATCTTTCAGTTCTTCCAATGTTTTTAGAAAATTTATTTCACAATTTGGTTTAGGGCAAATCTTGTTCCCTTTACTTGTCCTTCTCTAAATGTTTTTCCAAGCACTTCATTATAATGCTTAGGGTGCAAACCGAAGCCCGGCCTGATGCTCCTTATATTTTCAGCGGTTACTTTTTCACCAGCTAATACATCCTTCACAATGTACAACGATCTTGAAAAATCACGGCCACTTTTTTGCTTTTCAGTTAGTTGATAATCTACCACACCCACTGCCTTTTCTGCTTCCCTAACTGCTTTTACCATAGCGGTAAACTCGGCTTCATTCATCGAAAAAGAAGCGTCAGGACCACCGATAGAGCGGTCTAATATAAAATGTTTTTCTATAATTTTACCTCCAAAACAAGTTGCAACAATTGGAGCGGTGCTACCCATAGTATGATCAGACAAACCCGTTATAACTCCGAATTTTTCAGCCATGTCCTTAACCATAATCAAATTAGCTTCTTCAATTGGGGCAGGATAACTCGAAGTGCATTTTAATAAAGCAATATCATAATTTCCCATTCTTTTACAGGCATCTAATGCGAGCTGTATATCTTCCTCTTCGGCAATACCAGTTGAGATAATGACAGGCTTTCCTTTGGAAGCCACCAATTCAATCAAGGGAATATCGGTGATTTCAAAAGAAGCAATTTTGTAAGCAGGCGTATTTAAACTTTCTAATAGTTCCACTGATGTTGGGTCAAAAGGGGAAGAAAAACAAATTAATCCTTCTGCTTCGGCTGCCTTAAACAAAGTTTCATGCCATTCCCAAGGCGTGTAGGCTTCTTGATAAAGCTCAAAAAGATTTTTACCTTCCCAAATTGTTCCTTTGATTAAAAAATCATCTCTTTTTGAATCTATGGTAATAGTATCGGCACGATAGGTTTGTAGTTTGATACAATCGGCTCCAGCTCTTTTAGCCGCTTTTATCGTTTCAAGAGCAACCTCTATACTCCCATTATGATTGGCAGAAAGTTCGGCTATGATGAAAACTTTTCCCTCTTTATGTATTTTGAAATTTCCTATTTTCATAATTTTCTAATATAATGAAGGCTTGGAATTGAATCGTATTCCAAAGCTTTATCTAATTTATATCCAGCCTTTTCAAATGCTCTTTGAGAAGCTAGGTTTTCAAGTTTTATATAAGCACTGATACATGATTGAGGATTCTCTTTTAAAAAAACTTCAGATGCCATCTGTATCATTTTAAAAGCATACCCTTTACCACGATGTTTTACATCACTTGAAATTCCAATCATAGCCTTTTCGTTATCGAAACGCTGAATTCTTACTTGACCAATTGGATCTCCAATATGATTTTCAAAAACAGTCATAAAGCAATCATCATCCCTTAATTTATTTAAAAACCAAATATTATGTGTTTCAATTGATATTGGCTCAGACTGATAAGAATTATCTCTAACCGAAGCATCATTTGCCCATTCAAAAAACAGTAAACTATCCTTTTCTTTTGCCTCTCTAAAAAGCATCTTTCTATTTATTTTTGAATGATATATTATGTCTAAAAATTCTCCTCTAAAAAAACAATGTTCCTTCAATCTTGCCTCATTCATGAAACTACATGCTTCTAAAACGTCATACAAATGAGGTCTTAAATCAAAAGCGTAGGTATATATTTTATGTAAATTTAAATCTGTAAATGCCACTTGTTCTAGTAAATTAAGATAAGCTTTCCAAATTTCGTGAAATCTTTTGTCTTCTAATGCAGTATCCATAATAAAAGAGATTTCAGCATTTCTGTCTGTCCAATTAATATGAACTAAACCTCCATATCCGATACAAAAGCCATTTTCCAAAAAGGAAAATAAAATTTGATTAGGTTGTTCTTGATGAAACAATTTACTTACCACATTTTTAAAATAATTTTCCTGATCTTCAACAGCTAGTGGCTTTTGCTGACGCAAATGATAAAGCTGCTCATTTCGCCAATGCATGATTTTTAATCTATCTTCAAACCTGATAGGAACTAATGAAAAATTATCACTTTGAAATTTTTGCTGGGTTAAGACCTTATAGTGTTCTACAAAACTCATAAATTAAATAATGCTTTTCCTAATGCAACATCTTCATATGAATCAATATCCAAAGCTCTTTTCCATTCCATTTCCCAAAATACATGATCTTCGCCATAAAATGTATGAGACGATTTCAAACTCGGAATATCTGCAATCCAAACTGCTCCGGTAGGACAATACAATTCAGGCAAATCCTGTGAGCGTTTAAAAGTATCTTCAAAAATTCTTTTGGGTTTGTGTTGCTCATCTAATTGAACAGCCCACCAAGGATTCATCCATACATATTTAAAGCAAGAGATTAAAAATTTAGTTTTTTGTGCAACAAAAAATTGATACGCATTTTGTATGTCTATAGCATTTCGCAAAGGACAAACCGCAAACAATTGTACTACTACATCAAAATTTAATCCTTGAGTAGCTAATTGGTCTAAAGTATGAATGGTTGCTTCACTAACTGGTGAAAAATCATCAGCTGCTTCTTCTCTTAATGCGGGAACAATAGCGCCATGAGCAACCGCAACTGAAGCAATTTCAGGATCATCTGTTGACACAACAATAGCATCAAAAAGTTGGGATTCTTTGGCGGCTTCAATAGTCCAAGCAATCATTGGTTTACCACAAAAATCCATTATGTTTTTTCCAGGCACTCTTTTTGAACCTCCTCTCGCAGGAATTATTGCTACAATTTTAGGCATCTATATGTTGTATTGTTTTTAAAATTAAAACAGATTCATCAAAAGTACAGTTCAAGCCATGTTCTCCTTTTACAAAGGAACAAAAATCTATCATTTGTTGTTCATACATAACTTGGACAGAATTATCAAATTGCACAATAGTTTCATAATCCGAACTGTCGTAAGGCATAAACCGAACTTCATTCAAAGTCCAACTGTACATTCCTTTTTGTGTAAAAGCCTCACCTAAGTTAATATTAATTGGTGAAAAAAAATCTAGTTCAAAATTAACCCGAGTATGTTGTTGCGTTTTTAAGCTAAAAAAAGCATAATCATCGGTATCAATGGAAAGAAATGAAACTTTGTCGGTAACGCCGATAACATCAGTAGGTGCTCCAAACCAATGAATGGCCAAATCTAACTCGTGACTTAAAGTACGAATGACACCGCCTCCTAATTTTTTTTGCGCTGTATATTCTTTTGTATAATCAGCATAAGGATGCCATTTAGGCAAATAAAACGAACGTTTAAAACCCACTTTAAAAGGAAGTTCTTCTTGAAACTTTACGTGCAAGAATTGCATAATCGGATGAAATCGCATACAATAGGCAACGCGAATCAAATGCTGATAAGGTTCGAGTTTTTCAGCTTTCTCTACTTGGTCGTCAATGGGTTTTTCAATCAAAACTTTACAACCCGCTTTTAAAAAAGGCAAAGCCGTTTCCACATGCAAAGCTGTTGGATTTGAAATGATAACTCCATCTGGATGAAAGGCTAAAGCTTCTTCTAAAGTATAAAAAGTAGTTATGGGTGTAGTATTGGCTAAAAGCCCTTTTGAGGTTCTTAAAGCAGCAAGCTCAACGCCTTCCATTGCATTTAAAATAGATAAATGCTTTTGCCCGATGGAACCCAAACCTACTAATAACAGTTTCATTTATCTTCCTTTTTCTATTATATCTACCAATTCAAGCGTATCCTTTCGTAATATACTGTTCTGTTGGTTTTTAATTTGTTTTATGAATTCAAATAACGAAGCCTTAAAGCAGGCAAAAGAATCTGAAAATACTTTTTTCACAGTTCCTTTAGAACCATAATAGGTAAATTCTAAAGGAACAATTTGGTTTCCTGTAACTTTAATTGCAGCTGAAACCTGTTCCCATAATATTGCAACATGATGCATTTTGGGATCTTCAATTTTATTTACGCTTTTCAAAATTCCACGATTGGGTAAATTAACAACTATCGGTTCTAAAAGATGAATTGCATAGGTTTCCCAATATTTCATGATCGTAGCATCAACATGATAGATACTGCCTATAGTTTCTTTATCAGTTTTTGATAAAAATAATTCTTTAGCATAACGCAAAGACGAGCATGTAAATATTTGATTATTGAATTGTTGAGCATTAATCATTTGGTTTGCTTCTTTTAAACTCAAAGCAAAAGGTTTATCAATAAATATAGGTATACCTGCTTTCAAAAAAGGCAATGAAATTTCATAATGATTTTCGGCATCATCTCTGGCTAACAAAACTGCATCTACTGCTCCAATCATTTCTGAATAATGAGCGACTACATTTTTAATTTTTGAGGCCTTTGCAATGTGATTTGATATTTCGTGACTTTGAGTCCAAATATGGGTAACTTCAGCTAAATGACTTAAAAAATTTTGTGGATAACTTTCTTTGGTAAGATAATCAGGGATTGAAGGAAAAGGACATTCTTGCATAATGTTCTTCTCATATCCATTAAAAATAGCACTCCATGAATATGGATGACCATTGCCTTCACTCATTCCTATAACACCTAATTTTAACTTTGTCATGATTGAGGCCAATGAGAAGGAATTAGTATTTCATTGGGTATTATCTGTTCTATATTTCTTTTTGGAATTACAGATTCTTCCAAACTATTCATGTTCTCCTTTAATTGTTTTATATTATTTACACCAATAATCACACAATCGATAAATGGTTTTGAAAGAGCATATTTCAATAAAGAACCTGTTAGATTAGCATGAGTTTCTTTAAAATCTTTAAGAAGTGCTTTTATCGGATTAAAAAAATCGGGCAATTTATCAGGATTAGTAAAAAAAAGTCCTTGCAAAAAAACAGAGCGCGTATGTATTTCACAATTATAATTTTCTTTTAAAAAAATTAATTTCTCTTCAAATCTGTTATCAAAAAAGTTAAAAGGCACCTGAACCAAATCGGGAATCATTGCTGCTTCTAGTACCAAATCAATTTCCTTAGGAGTATTGAATGAAAAACCTATTTTTTCAACGAATCCATTGGATTTCATATTTTTGATTTCCTCCCATTGACTCGGATTTTCATATACATCCATTGGTCGATGAGCTAAATAACCGTAAAGTTTCTTTGTTTTTAATCTCTCTGTGGAAATCTTGAATTGTTCAGCAATACTGATAGTATCCTTTGGTGATAAAAATTTTGAAATAATTTTAAACTCCTTAAGGACATTTTGACCAAGAACTTTTTCGCTGTCGCCATAGCCATAAGCGGTATCTAAAATTGTTATTCCATTAGTTTTACAATAGGATAAAATATTGGCCACCTCTTCAGAATTAGTTTGACCCAATGTATTTGAAATACCATAATTCAAACCAAATTGAACAGTACCAATGCCTATTTTTTTATAAAGCTCCATAATAATTGAGAACTGATTTGATTACAAAATCTTGTTGTTCATCAGTTAAAGTTGGATACATGGGTAAACTTATACAATGCTTGTAATAGGTTTCTGCATTTGGCATATCACCTGCTGCCCAGCCAAATTGTCTATAATATGGCATCAAGTGACAGGGAATATAATGTATCTGTGCAAAAATATTTTGAGTTCTTAAATAATTATAAAGACCCAATCTATCTTCAACTTCAAGGATATATAAGTGATAGGCATGACCATCAATTACTCCGGATTGACTTTTAATAAATTTCTTACCATTGAAAGCTTCTTCATAACTTTTGGCAATCTCTTTTCTTTTGCTGATACCTTCGTCTGCTCTTTGCAATTGACTTAATCCTAAGGCAGCTTGAAAATCGGTAATTCTGTAATTATAACCAAGGTCTTGCATTTCCATATACCATAATGGATAAGTATCAATACCACCTGCAAAGCTTATAGAGTTGGTATACTTAGACTCATTCTTGGTAATTCCATGGGTACGCAACATCATTAATTTATCGTATAACTCTTTATCATTGGTTGTAATCATACCACCTTCTCCACAGGCAATGTGTTTAACAGGATGAAAAGAAAATATAGCTAAATCAGCAAAATTACCATTACCACAATGCTGTTTTACTCCTGAGCTATCTATAAAATAACCTCCAGGTGAATGACATGAATCTTGAATAATCCACAAACCATACTCATTGGCTAATTTTCGAAAGGCCTCTAAATCAACTGCTCTTCCTGCAAAATCTACTGGAACAATCCCTTGGTAGGTACCAATTGGAGAAGCCTCTAGTAATTGACGAACAGCTTTAATATCTAACAAATAAGTATTAGGATCAATATCAGCAAAAACCACTTCTCCACCACAATAGCGGATACAATTGGCACTAGCAGCAAATGTAATTGGTGTTGTTATGACTTTATCTCCTGGTTTTACTCCAAGTGCAAGTGCATTAAGATGTAATGCTGCGGTTCCGTTAGCCACTGCTACTGCATATTTTGCCCCAACGTAGGTTGCAAAAGCTACTTCAAATTCATAGATTTTTGGACCTTGTGTTAGATAATCTGACTGCAGCGTTTCAATTACCGCCTGAATGTCCTCTTCTGTAATATTTTGACGACCATAAGGAATGGGGTTAAATATTTTTTTTGCTTCTGTATTTTTTTCTGTTACAGTAATTTTATTCATTGTAATGGTATTAATTCTTTTTTAAATGCTTTGTCTATAAAAGCCTCATTCATTTTCTTTACACCCTTTTGGTTCAGATGATCATAGTCTGTAAAATTTAGCTCATTGTCAAAAAACATAAGAACATTAAAATTATAATAATCTTCTTTTGAAGAGAAATAACTATCAATTTCTTTGTTGCATTTTATCAGTGAATAATATTTACTGTTTATTGGTGCCTGTACTAATATTACATGGATATTTTTTTCTTTAAGCTTTTTCAGTATCCTTTCAAACGCTTTTATTTGGCTTTGGCGTGGCTCCCACCTGCCATCTTTTGTTTGTATTATTTTTAGGTCTGTCATTATGCCTTTTTCATTTAAAGAGTTCATTTTCATAGCATTGCTTTTGCCCAAAGTATCATTCCCAATCCATTCTTTTTTACTTTCCATAAAACCACCAGGTATGTAAGTGGTATAATATTTTAAATTCCCTTTTGATTCTATAAAAAATAGATTTTCCTTTACCGGTTTTTCATTTACAAATAACCTGTGCACAAAAGCATATAACAAAGTATTGTATGTTTTCAAACTGTTGATATTTGCCGCCATCTTTATAGAATTACCGTCAACACAGCTGTTAGAAATCACATCTACAGAAGACTCCACACCATCACATGAAAATGTATAAGGATAGACTTCAAATACAATTGTTGAAGGATTTAATTTATCCAAATACCTATCGAGCAATAATTCCGTTTGAATAGGAGATTGTGAACTAGTTCCTAAATTAAAACAAGTAAGCCCACGTTCTTTAAATATCCTTGTATCAAAACCACGGTAAGCATGAGATGAGCCAACAAACAAAATATTTATATTATTATATTTCTCCACTTCATGTAGCCTTGTATAGGTGTATCCTGAGGTACCAACTCTGTAGTTAATATTCTTCTTAAACTCATCAGGCAAAAAACTTCCCCATAGCATTAAAAGAATTACATAAAAAAATACTGTACAAAGGAAAAATAAAAAACAATTTACAATAAATTTCTTCATTGCTTATTAAAATTGGAAATAAATGAAGGGTGTTTCATTAGTTGACATGTACATGCCCATTAAAAAAACAAGGAAACTATAAAAAGCAAAACGTACAGACTTTGACCAGTGTTGCCCCATATGCGATAATGCATACTGACCCTCTCTTCCCAGCCATTCTATTATAATAAAAAAGAGGCAGAGGGCTAAAGTAAGTAACGCCATTTTTTTTCCATTGAAGTCAGGGTTGCTAAATAGGGACCAGGAAAACATGCTGTCGATATAACTAAACGCATGTTGCATACTTTCTGCCCTGAAAAATATCCATGCAAATACCGTTAATGAAAAAGTAGCACCTATACTTGCCAGTTCTTTTATAGAGGGGAATAATTTCCCTGCTGCAACTGTTTCTAAGTTATTCCTGTTACGGTTTAAAAGTAATACAGGTAAAAAATATAAAGCGTTTAAAACACCCCATGCAATAAAAGTCCAGTTAGCACCATGCCAAAAACCACTGACAATGAAAATGATGAAAGTATTGCGGACTTTGATCCAGGTATTTCCACGGCTGCCTCCCAATGGAAAATATAAATAATCCCTGAACCATGTAGAGAGTGAAATATGCCAGCGCCGCCAGAATTCGGCAATATCTCTAGAGAAATATGGGAAAGCAAAATTGCGGAGTAGGTCAATACCAAACAATCTTGCAGTACCAAGCGCTATATCTGAATAGCCTGAAAAATCACCATATATCTGGAATGCAAAAAACAATGCCCCTAATACCAGTGTGCTACCTGAATAAGAGTCTGAATTATTAAATATCAAATTGGCATATTCTGCACAGTTATCTGCAATTACAACTTTTTTAAACAGACCCCATAAAATTTGCTTTAATCCATCTACTGCTTTTACATAATCAAAATGCCGTTCCTTTTTAATTTGTGGTAACAAGTGAGTGGCTCTTTCAATCGGCCCTGCCACTAATAAAGGAAAGAAACTTACAAACACTGCATAGTCAACAAAATTTTTCTCAGCTTTTATCCTGTTTTTATAAATATCAATTACATAACTCAGACCATGGAAAGTATAGAACGAAATTCCAACAGGTAAAATAACTTTGATCGCCCACACATTTACTTTCAAACCAACATTCGAAAGCAGTTCAGCAAATGATTCAGCAAAGAAATTATAGTATTTAAAAATTGCTAAAAAGCCAATATTTATAATTATGCTTAACCAGAACCAAATTTTTTTTCTTTTTTCATTTTGTGCATCCTGCATTTTCAGTCCTGTAAAATAATCTAGAAGGGATGAGAACAAGAGGAGAAAAAGAAAACGCCAGTCCCAGCAGGCGTAAAAAAAATAGCTAGCAACAAGCAACAGTATATTTTGGGCTTTTAAATTTTTCCCTGTTACAAACCAATACAGAATGAAAACTATTGGTAAAAAAAACAGGTACCCAAGTGAGTTAAATAACATTTATTGATCGTTTTGTTACTATTGCTTTTCTGTTTTAAATGTCGATTATACGGTAAAATCGGGGTCAACATGTATCCTTATCTGTTTCCTCATTCCTTCTACTGTTTCCCAATCGGTATTTTCACCAGAATTATATTTAAATCCGTAAGGAACTTTAACCGCATTAAAATGTGAAACAAAATCATCTAAGTTCCATTTCAAAAGCGAAGGAATTATTGTATAATATTTACCTAAATCCCAAGTATAAAAGGAGTCAGACTCAGTAATCATTTCCTCGTGAATCTTCTCTCCCGGGCGAATCCCTATTACCGGTTTTTCACAATCCGGACCTATAGCTTCTGCTACATCTAAAATGCGATAAGATGGGATTTTTGGAACAAAGATTTCTCCACCCCAAGCATGCTCTAAAGCATGCAAAACCATATCGACACCGCCCTGTAATGAGATATTAAACCGAGTCATTTCAGGTTCTGTAATAGGTAAAACACCTTCTTTTCTTTTTTTAAGAAAAAATGGAATAACCGAACCATTAGAACCCATTACATTTCCATAACGAACTACTGAAAAAATAATAGGATTCCAACCTTTAATATTATTTGCTGCTACAAATAACTTATCAGAAGCTAGTTTAGTAGCACCATATAAGTTTATCGGAGCGGCTGCTTTATCGGTTGACAAAGCAACTACGCGTTCAACACTTGTTTCCAAACAGGCATTAATAACATTTTCTGCTCCCATAATATTGGTCTTAATACACTCCATAGGATTGTATTCTGCTATGGGCACATGCTTCATTGCGGCGGCGTGAATGACATAATCAATTCCTTTCAAGGCTCTCTTGAGTCGATCGAAATCTCTAACATCTCCAATAAAAAAACGTATTTGAGGAAAGAGATGAGAAGGGTACTCTTGAGCCATTTCAAACTGCTTTTGTTCATCTCTCGAAAAGATAACAAGACGTTTAATACCGGGATTTGTTGTTAGTAGATGTTGAGTTAATGCTTTTCCGAGAGAACCTGTGCCTCCTGTAATTAAAATTGCTTTGTTCGTTAAATCCATAATTATAATTCTTGTAATTGAACCATTCGTTTAAATTCTGGTTCTTTAGTTATAAGTTCTTCAAAGGTTCCTACATTTTGTACCTTTCCAGCTTTAAGAAAAACAACAGTATCCGATTCTTTAATGGTGGACAAGCGATGAGCCACCGTTAATATTGTTAATTTTCCTTTTAAGTAATCAATACTCTTTTTTATAGCCAATTCTGTTTCTGAATCTAGGGCAGAAGTAGCTTCATCTAAGAGTAATAACTCTGGTTGCTTAAACAATTCTCGAGCAATAGAAACTCTTTGACGTTGACCTCCACTCAAATTTACCCCATTATTTCCAAGCAAAATAGATTCTTTTTCAGCAAGAGAATCTACAAAATCATCTAACGAAGCATCTTGTATCGCTTTATAAAATTGCGTTAAAGTTTTTTCGTTTTTTGGAGCCCATAAAGTAACATTGTTAAATAATGTATCATTAAATATGACAGCCTCTTGTGTAATGTATCCTATTTTTTTCTGGTAGAAATTATTTTGAAGTGAAGAAATGGATATATTGTCCATCATAATTTGTCCTTGTGTTAGCTCTAGCAAACCTGAAAACACATTTAAAAGAGTAGTTTTCCCACTACCACTTTCCCCTACAAAGGCAACGGTTGTATTTTTTTCGATAGTCAAATTAATATTTGACAAAATGGTGATAGCATCTATTTGTATAGTAACATCTTTTAAAGCTATGGAATGTGAAAATGTCAAAGGATTTGAATTTATCCCTTCTTGTCTATTCATATCCAACACTTTTTCAAAAGATTTTAAATTGGTCATAGCACCTGAACGTTCTAAAAAATAATTCCATGCAGTTTGTGTAGCTACTACTGAAGCCAAAGCTCTATAAAAAAATAGCAAACTGATTAAAATAGGACCAAGTGGAGAATTCAAAAGATTTACCTGAATAAGTATCACAGCGGAAACAACGATAATAATAAGTGGCTCTCTTGCTCCAGTTAATAAAGCAGATAAGGTACCTATCCGTCGCCCTACTGATTGTAGTTCATCAATTTTAACATTTAACTTGGCACTGAAATCTTTTAGCCAACCTGTAGCCTTGAGGTATTTATAATGGGCTACATGTTGGATGAGCAACCCTTGCAACTCATTGTTCTTTGCAGTCAAAGCATGAGAAGCCGTTTTTGTTTTATTATTAATTGTTTTAAAGAATAAATTGGTTAAAACACCCCCAATTCCTACCAAAATAGCAAATTTAGCATCCACAAAAAAAGCAAATCCCAAATAAACAATAACCATTACAAACTCTTGAAATGCACGAAAATAAGAAGAATAAGCCATAGCTATACGTTCTGTCTCATTGGTGAGTGTATTTTGAATTTGTCCTATATCAGATTTAATAAAATATTTAAAATTAACTTCATTTAATCGCTGTATATTATTCTTTCGGATGGTAGTTATAAAATACTGTAAAACAATAACGCCATACCTGTTCTGGGCAAAAACGAGTATCCCTTTCATAACGAAAAAAGAACACATCAAGATCAAAACAGTCGCCAAATTAAAACCTAAACCAACAGCCTGCATGGCATCCGCAACAAATGACAATCTACCCAAACTAGATGACGGATTGGCATCTGAAGAGGCTACCATTTGCAATAAGGGTAAAAACATAGTCAATCCTAATCCGTCTAAGAAGCCAACACACAAACTAAAAATAGTAAAGAAAAAAACTCGGTAACCCAAATAACTATAAAAGTAAAGAAAGCTCTCTAGGTTTTTTTTAATAAAATTTTTCAAATATTTTTTCAATACGTATAATTTAAAAAAAGGAACTATTTATTTCGATTTAACTCGTTGGGGGTAATTATTTAAAAGTAAAATAAAAAATCTTACTCTACCAAATTTCCAAATTGGAAATAATAAAAAATAACAAAAAAAGAAATCCTTTTTATCATCAAATCCTAAATTTATTCAATACGTCACATACCGTTTGTACTTCCTCTATGGTCATTACAGGACTTATTGGCAAACTTAAAACCTGTTTATGAATTAATTCTGTTAATGGTAAATCTAATTCTTTATAAACTTCGTAACATTTTTGCCTATGAGGAGGAATTGGATAATGAATCAAGGTTTGAACGCCATTGGCAAGCAAATGATCTTGTAATGCTTCACGGTTGGAGGTTCGAATAACAAACAAGTGCCACACGTGCAATTTTGTTTGTACTATTTTTGGCAAAATTATAGCATCGTTTTTAACATGCTCTAAATAGTAAGTGGCTATGGCTTGACGGTGTTTAATTTCAACATCTACATATTGTAACTTCACACTCAAAAAAGCAGCTTGCAACTCGTCCATTCTACTATTCAATCCCAGAAATTCATTCACATATTTTTTTCTGCTTCCATAATTTCCTAGTGCTCTTATCAAATCTGCTAAGACAGCATCATTGGTAGTGACCGCTCCAGCATCGCCTAAAGCACCCATTATTTTTCCAGGATAAAAACTAAATCCGGCAGCATCTCCTAAGTTACCTGTCTTGACACCATTCCACTCGGCACCTATCGCCTGTGCATTATCTTCGATGATTTTAAGATTATACTTTTTGGCCAGCTTACTCAATGACTCACTCCAGCACACCTGCCCATATAAATGTACGACCATAATAGCTTTGGTTTTTGGAGTAATTTGTTTTTCGATTAAGTTGATATCCAAATTAAAGCTTTCATTATTGGGCTCTACTAATATTGGTTTCAATCTATTATCCGTAATAGCCAAAAGTGAAGCAATATAGGTATTGGCAGGAACGATAACTTCGTCGCCTTCCGACATTACACCTAAATCTATGTAGGCTTTTATAATTAATCGGAGTGCGTCCAATCCGTTAGCTACGGCAATGACATGTTTTGATTTGTTATATTGTGCTAGGCTTTTTTCAAAATTTGCAACGCGTTCACCCATGAGAAATCGACCTGAGTCGATAACTTCCGCTGCTACTTTTTTAAATTCGGTAGCATATTGGGCGTTTATTTTTTGAAGATCTAAAAAATTAATCATTCTTCAGTAGAATTAGTTCTATTGCGCTTAAAGTTCTAATACGTTAATTAGGAGTTACTCCTACTATTTAAAATTCCGGAAATTGAAGTATTGAAAAATCTATTGGCTGTTACTAAAGAAAAAACAACTTTCAATTCTTGAATCTTTAAAAGGTATATGAGTTGCGGATTAGGTAACTGTAAATAATTCGTAGACGTAACTTTTTTACACGGCTTCGCTTGGTCAGTCCCATAAATAAACTAACAAAGCGTTGTAATTATTATTTAAATAGACTTTAGAGTATTTGTACTCTATCGTCAACTAATTCTTGTTCAAAAACCAATAAACCGCTGTTATCGTGTTTGTGAGTAAGATAAAAAACAACCTCTTTTTGAATTTCTAATCCAATTTTTATAGACAATTGTTTAATATATTCTTCATTTAAATTATTCCCTTCTAAAACCACCTCTATCCTACCGCTATCAATACCTTTAACATAATCGCCAATAACAAATACCCTAGATACTAGACCCATTCGTTCCAAAACCATTTCGATAATAGTATCTAAACCAACATACTTTCGGACGATTTGTTGTAATAAAATAAAAAATGAGTTTTTTTGATTTGCCTTATAGGTAATTTTATGGTTGGTTTCGCTACGTGTCAAATAACCCGCATCTGTAAGATTGTTGAGTTCTTTTCGGATGGCATTGGTAGACTCTTGCATTTCGGATGCTAAACCACGAAGATAGCCTTCGTTTGCTACGTTTATAAAAAACTTAACAAGGAGACGTAATCTAGTTTTTGAAGTAATTAAATTTTCTAACATTAAAAAAAATCCGAGTAACAAATGTACTCATTCCTTTTTATAATGTTAAATAAAATAAAAATTTTTAGGTAAATTAAAAGTGAAAAGCTAAAATAGAATAAAATAACAATTATTTATGTAATATAATTTTTACCCCTAATTCTTCTAGTATAAGTGTTATTTGACTTTTGTCTATTTTTTCGACAATTCCTTTCTGACCAATAAATGGACCCGAAGGAATTTCGTATAATGTTCCTTTTTGAATTCCTACAACTTCAAACGAAATAACTTTATCTTGTAACCATTTCTGTAATATATCTATTTCTGCATCTTTAATTATAGCTGGTTTGCCAAGCCAATATAAATAACGCACAATTCCAGATACTTGAAAAACAAGTTCTCTATCATGAGATTCTAGTTTAACGAAGACATAGGATGGTAACAAAGGTACTTCCACCTTTTTTTTCCTATCCGACCATTGTCGTTCTTGAATAATCATAGGGCAATATACTTCCATCCCAATTTCTGCCAAGCGAGTGGCAACTTTCTTTTCTTGTCTCGACACTGTATAAACTGCATACCATGGCATAAATAATATTATTTTTTAATTTAAAGCTCCTATTAAATTCGTTTTCAAAAGTACTAAAAGTACCTAGAATTAATACTGTAAATCAACAATAAAAAAACCGCTTAGTTTCCTAAGCGGTTTCATTATCAATTATAAATTGTCAAGTAGAACTTATCTCTTAACCACTCTAACCGTTTCAACATTATCCTCTTGTGCTACAACAACGTTGTACACTCCACTTGGATATCGATCTCCAATTGTTGTAGTTTCTAAATCATTTGTTCTCACCTCTCTTTGCTCAATCAATCTACCTACCATGTCGTATACTTTTACGTTTACTACTGATTGGCTTTCGGTTTTCACATCCAACATAAAGTTATCCGCAAATGGGTTTGGATATGCCGTAGCTTTAAACTTCGGCGCAACTGCTCTAGGAATTTCTGGTGCTACCGCATTAATTTCGCATGAATTTCCATAATCACCAAACACGCCATTGATTTCAATTGCTACTTCAACAAAATAGGTTTGTCCTACTTGTGCCTCAGGGAAATCACTCAATTTAAA
>NZ_JBIPLW010000014.1:0-74097 GCF_044369455.1 Flavobacterium sp.
TGGGAGAGTATGTCGCTGCCTTTTTTTAATCTGAACTTGTTTCAGATTCTTTGAACCCCAATCTGAAAAGATTGGGGTTCTTTTTTTTATAGGAGCAGCGTGTCCCTCGTCTAAGGACGAGGTTGATCCGCTGCCCTGCCTGTCGGCAGGCAGGCTTTTTTTAGAAAGCCCTCATCATTTATTTGATGGGGATTTTTTGTTTAGAATAAGGCAGTAGTCATTAGGCAAAAATGGCGTTTTTTTTATTGGGTAGTGCGTGAGGGACCTACCTACCGAAAAGCAGGTAGTAGTGGCATCCTTTTTACTGTTTTAAGTAAGGCCATTTTTTAATCAAAATTTTATAAACAGTAAAAAGATTTCTTCGGCAGTTGCTTCGCTCATGTGAACGAATAGCTCAGTCTTTTTTATTTAACGAGAACTCGCCATAAAAAAAGCCAAACTACTTATCTTGGCGGATGTCTTATTTATCTTTTAGAATAATATTCCTTAAAACAGCTTTGTCGGCATAATTAATTACTTCTAAAGTTATTTCTTTGTTTTTTTTGGTTTTACCATAAATGATATACAATTTTCCGCCTTCTTCTTTGATATTACTTTTATCAAAATCAACATCTCCATAGGTTAAAGTATTTTTTATATCTATCGTGTCTACCCAGTCCTCAGAAAGTCTTCTGGAAGCTTCAATATCATACTGAAATGGTTTTGTCCTAAGGTCGTTTAAAACCCGTGCATTAGGAAAATAATTGCAGCGCGTGTCTTTTCCACTGAGTACTGCCGCAACAAAAAAAGATCCAATAACCAGACCTATTAAATAGTAGGCAAATCGTTGATAAAATTTCATGAGTGTGTTATTGTTTTTTATTGGTCATGTAATAGCCTTAGGAAATTATTATTTAACGGCACTTTAATGCTCGGCTATCATATAGTAGATTAATTTTTTAATTCGCAACGTTTCGATCTAAAGGTCCCGATTAGCAAAAGTAATCAATGTTTGATATTCTTTAAATTTTTAAGAAGATTTATTTTAAAAAACAATCAAATTAATATCGTTATCAGCAAGGTTAAACCAATCACCAATGGCTTTGTTCGTTAAAATTCCATGATAAAGGTACACACCGTTTTTAAGTCCTTTGTTACAACGGATGGCACTTTCTAATCCTCCATCTTCGGCAATTTGCAGTAAATAAGGTGTAATAATATTACTAATTGAAAGTGAAGCAGTTTTAGAATAACGCGAAGGAATATTTGGAACACAATAGTGAATAATATTGTTTTTAATAAAGGTTGGGTTTTCATGCGTGGTCACCTCCGAAGTTTCAAAACAACCACCAGTATCAATACTGATATCAACGATTACGGCACCTTTCTTCATGTGTTCTACCATAGTTTCGGTAACTACAATCGGGCAACGTTCTTTGCCGCGTAGAGCCCCAATGGCAACATCACATCTTCGCAAAGCTTTTAATAATGATTTCGGCTGTATGGTTGACGTAAATATTCTTTGATTTAAATTATTTTGCAATCGGCGCAGTTTGGTGATAGAATTGTCAAAAACTTTTACATTGGCACCTAAACCCAACGCTGTTTTGGCTGCAAATTCTCCGGCAGTTCCCGCACCAAGAATCACAACATCAGTAGGAGGAACTCCTGTTATATTTCCGAGTAATAATCCTTTTCCGAATTCGTTGTTAATCATCAATTCGGCAGCAATCAAAACCGAAGCTGTCCCTGCGATTTCGCTTAAGGATTTTACCGCAGGATACGAACCATCTTCATCTTTGATATATTCAAAAGCAAGTGCAGTAATTTTTTTCTTAGATAAGGCTTCAAAATATTCTTTTTTTCTAGTTTTCAATTGAATGGCCGAAATCACAATAGCGTTTATGTTCACTAATTCAATTTCCTCCATGGTTAAAGGTTCTACCTTTAATATCATTGGACAACTCAATACCTTTTTAACATCTTTGGTAATTGTTGCTCCTGCATCACTAAATTCTTTGTCGGTATAGCTAGAACTCAATCCCGCACCCGATTCAATCATTACTTTATGACCATGTGAAGTAAGCGAATTGACAGCATCAGGCGTTAAACAAATACGTCTTTCTTGATAAGAAGTCTCTTTTGGAATTCCGATAAAGAGTTCGCTTTTATGACGATATACTTCTAATTTTTCTTCTTGAGGTAAAAGTTGTTGCTTTGTGAAAGGAGTTAATGACATATAATTTATCTGATAAATAATATTTGTCTAAGATAAAAAAAGTTTTGGTAAAATAACACTGTAGTTTAATTTCATTTTTCTTGACTTTAATCAATTTTTATGGTTTTGAAATGCTATACGTTTGTAGAAATAAATTATTAAAAAATTAAAAATGAAAAAATTAATTCAAATAGTACTTGTAATACTTAGTACAGTAACTTTTGCACAAACAGGTGTAATTAAAGGTAAGATTATTGATAAACAATCAGAATCATCCATTGCTGGAGCTAGTATTATTTTAAATGCCAATAAGGAGTTAGCGGCAACTAGTGACGAAAAAGGTAGTTTTGTTTTGAAAGCTGTGCCAATTGGAAGGCAAACGATTACGGTTTCATTTATTGGATATGAAAATGCAATAGTTTCAGAACTCGAGGTTACTACTGGAAAAGATTTGGATTTGACCATTGTTTTAATCGAATCATTTAATAAGTTGGAAGAAATTGTCATCAAAAATGAGTTTAGTAAAGTAAAACCAATAAACAAAATGGCTGCTGTTTCTACCAGACAATTTACGGTTGAAGAAGTAAATAGATATGCTGGAGGTAGAAGCGATGTAGCTCGATTAGCAGCAAATTTTGCTGGAGTTTCTACCGCAGATGATAGTAGAAATGATATAGTGGTTAGAGGAAATTCGCCATCCGGAATGTTATGGAGAATTGAAGGAATTCCAGTTCCTAGTCCAAATCATTTTTCTACACTTGGCACAACAGGTAGTCCTGTTTCGGCTTTAAACCCAAATTTATTAGCCAATTCCGATTTTATGACATCTGCTTTTCCAGCCGAATACGGAAATGCTATTAGTGGTGTTTTTGATTTGAATTTTAGAAAAGGGAATAAAGATGATTATGAATATACAGCAAGTATTGGTGCTTTTCCTGGTGCAGAGTTTATGGCTGAAGGACCACTTGGCAAAAAACAAGGATCATTTTTAGTCGCTGGAAGGTATGGTGTTGCAGGATTTTTTGGAGCTGGAGGTACATCGGCTCAACCCAACTATAATGATTTGTCTTTTAATATTGATCTTGGTACAGGAAAATGGGGAAATCTATCTTTCTTTGGTGTTGCTGGTACATCCAATATTGATTTTATTGGAAAAGATGCTGATGCAAGCGATCTTTTTGCTGCCAAAGATGAGGATGCTTTTGTTACCTCAAATTTTGGAGCAGTTGGTATAAAACATACTATTAAAATTAATGAAAATTCATTTTTTAAAACAATACTTGGTGGTTCCACTTCATCAAACACGTATGATGCAGACCGATATATAAATTTTGAAACACCACAAGAAGAGAAAATACGATATACAGAAAATGATAATACCGAATCTAGAATTACTTTTTCCACCTTATTTAATTCTAAGTTAAACAGTAAAATCACCATTCGAACAGGATTACTTTTTGAACAATTTTCATTGGATGCCAATTTAACTGATCGAGACAGACAAGCCGATAACGACGGTGATGGTTTACCCGATTTTGTTTCAATATATGATACTAATGGTAGCTATCAAATTATTCAACCTTATGCACAAGGACAATTTAGATTAACCCAAACCATAACCTTAAATTCGGGATTACACGCTCAATATTTTTCTTTGAACGAACAATTTGTAGTGGAACCAAGAGCATCTATTACTTGGGCATTTTTACCAAAACACAGTTTCAATTTTGGCTATGGTTTGCATCATCAAAACGTAGTTGCGCCACTGTTATTTCAAAAAGGAGATGTTGGTGGTAACTTAGTAGAAACCAACAAAAACCTTGACTTAGTGAGCAGTCAACATTTTGTTCTTGGTTATGATGTAAAACTTGCCGATAAATGGCGGGGAAAAGTAGAATTGTATTATCAAAGCATCGAAAAAGCCGCTGTTGAAAAATTTGCCTCCAGTTATTCATCCTTAACCGAAGGTGCTGATTTTGGTTTTTCGGTTGATAAACCTTCATTGATAAGCAAGGGAACGGGTTTCAATCAAGGTGTTGAATTTACATTGGAAAAGTTTTTCAGCAAGGGATATCACGGGTTATTTACTACTTCATTTTTTGAAAGTAAATACAAAGGGAGTGATGGCATAGAACGCAATTCCCCTTTTAACAATCGATATGTTATTAATGCTTTGGCAGGAAAAGAGTTTAAAATTGGAAAGCAAAAACGAAACATATTTTCTATAAATACAAAAATCACAACTGCTGGCGGAAGGTTTTACACTCCAGTAGATTTGGCAGCGTCAAATGCTGCGGGTTATGAAATTACCGATGATACTAAAGCATTTAGTAAACAATATGATCCCTATTTTAGAATTGACCTAAAATTTGGTATGAAAATCAATAGTAAAACAAAAAAACAATCGCATCAGTTTTATGTTGATTTACAAAATGTTACCAACAATGATAATATCTTTGTTGATAGATACAATCGCTTGACTAATAGAGTAGATACAGTATATCAAATTGGATTTTTTCCTGATTTTGGTTATAAATTTCAGTTTTAATAATTTTTTCTTGATTAAAGCTTACTGGACTAATTTATTAGATTCAGTAAGTTTTTCTTTTACATAAATAATTTACCTTTACTAGTATCTTATGGAAGCGCGTTTAAAAATTTTTACCGATAGATTTACCAATCTTACTAGTTCAGAAATTCAAGAATTAGCGAGTATTTTTGTGCCATTGAATGTAAAAAAGAAAGATCATTTATTTATTGAGGGCGAAGTGGTAAGGAAAATGTATTTTGTTAATGAAGGTATTCTTAGAGCGTATTTTTTGAAAGATGGAGTAGATTATACTACAAATTTTGTTTTTGGTCCCTCAATGTTTAGTGATATGATTTCGGTTAGAACACAAAAACCAACGATGATGAATGTCCAACTTTTGAATGAAAGTGAAGTTTTTGAAACCAATTTTTCGAATATTGAAGATCTTGCACTTCAAAATCCAAGAATTTTATTTTTATTTTTCAAATTATATGAAATGTTATTTTTTCTAGGTACAGAAAGACAACAATCCTTTATTTTTGATAGTCCAACAGAACGGTATTTGAAATTATTTGAACTACGACCAAAAGTAATTGCCGAAATTCCACAGCAATATATTGCTTCCTACTTAGGAATTAAACCAGAAACTTTAAGCAGAATTAAAAAAAAGATTTTTTAATCATTGTTGACCGATAAAAAATTGAAAAGCTACTATTTATAAGCATTTCAATTGATTTGCTTGTTTTTAGACACTCTTTATAGAATTCGATATATGAAACTATTGTTGTCCGATAAGTTTTAATCAATAATAAACAGGACGCTCCGATGGAGCTATATTTTCAATAAAAATTCAATTTTCTACAAACATTTCGCTCCTAAAGGAGCTATTTTAGTCCCATCGGGACTTACTGTTTGTAGAAAAGATGTTATTCAAAAAATAAGCTCCAGAGGAGCGACCTGTTAAAATTCATCGTGAAGCTTTTAGTGGCTGGCATTTCTTGTATTTCGTTAGACATATTTTGGTGTTTGTCTTGTTAAATTTGAAAGTGTAAATAGTCCGCCTACTGTTAATATTGCTCCACCAACAAAAGGAAAACCTGCTCCAACTAAGTCCGCAATGTTCGAAGAAAATAGAAATGGCAAGCAAAATAGCATTCCAAATATTCCTGCAATAATTGAAGATAATGCTCCGTATTTAGTAATAGTCTTCATATTTAATGTTTTTTGGTTTTCAGTTCTCGTTTCAATTACTTGTTTTCTTAATGTTTGTGTTTGGAAATCAGCATATTTTTCAATTGTCCAACTTGAAATAGGTTTGGATTTTTGTCCGCTTTTAAAATCTTTATAAAATGTCGACCACTCGTCTGGCAACAGGATTGCTCCAAATGTCAGAATAGCAAAACAAGGAATTGTATAATTTCCGTTTCCTAACATAAAAGCCTGCATTCTAATTTCGTCAACAGGTGTCATTTTAAAGTCGAGCAGAACGTGTTTTAGGTCGTGGCTTTCATAGTTAGGAACAAGTCCAAGTTTATTGTCGTCAAGGCATTTAGCAATGTCGTGTCCTAATGTTCCAATTGGATATTTTCTTAAATTTTCTACTTGATCAGCATAGTAATTTTTGTCGTGAAATTGTTCGATTGTCCAAACCGAAAAGTTGAACGACTTCTTAATTATTTGTCTTGCTATTTTCTGTAAAATATTCATATGTCTCTTGTTTGCAGGGTCGTTCGTTTATGCTTGCCACTAACATAAACATTGGGTTAAAAATTTATTTACTCTTTTTTATTGGACAACAAAGTTTTTTAATAACTAAATAATACCTTTCTTTTTTCGTCAGGAAGAAGTAAAATAGTCACTTCGGAATATTTTTCAGGCAAAAGATTTGGAATTTTTTCAGCCCATTCAATAAAGCACCAATTTCCAGAATATAAATACTCATCAATGCCCATGTCCATTGCTTCGGTTTCACTTTTTAAACGATAGACATCAAAATGATACACATATTGATTTCTATCAATTTGGTATTCGTTAACTAATGAAAATGTGGGACTACTTGTAGCATCTTTTACACCAAGTTCTTTTGCCAAAGCTTTAATTAATGTAGTTTTTCCAACGCCCATTTTTCCATGAAAAAGAATCACTTTATTTGGGTTTTCTTCAATAATTTTATTGGCAACTTCTTGTATTTCGTCAATTGAAAATATAATTTCCATGGTTTGTTTATGGTTTATGGTTTATGGTTTATAGTAAAACAACGACAAACCATAAACCACAAACTATTAGCTTACTTAGGGTTAAAAACTAAAAAAGGTACAATCATTTCCTCCATTGAAATTCCGCCGTGTTGATAGGTATTTCTGTAATAGCTCACATAGTGATTGTAATTGTTGACATAGGCCAAAAAATAATCATTCTTTGCAAAAATATACGAACTACTCATATTGATGACTGGTAAACCAATTTTTTTCGGATCTTTCACAGCATAAACTTCTTTGTCTTCATAGGTCAAACTTCTACCGGTTTTGTAGCGTAGATTTAAACTGGTGTTTTTATCGCCAATTACTTTTGATGGATTTTTTACATTTATGGTTCCATGGTCGGTAGTGATTATGAGTTTAAAACCTAATTTTTGTCCTTGTTGAATGATTTCCAAAAGCGGAGAATTTTTAAACCAACTCAAGGTTAATGAGCGATAGGCCTTATCATCGGAAGCCAATTCTTTAACCACATCCATTTCGGTTTTGGCATGAGAAAGCATATCGACAAAATTATATACTACTGTAACCAAGTCATTGTCTTTAAGTCCTTTAAAATTTTCGGCTAGTTTTTTACCGTTGGTTAAATTAGTAATTTTAAAATATTCTTGTTTGATGTTTAATCCCAATCGTTTTAAATGAGCCGTTAAAAATTCGGCTTCATATAGGTTTTTCCCACCTTCTTCCACATCATTTTTCCAATATTGTGGAAATTGTTTTTCCATTTCTATTGGTAATAATCCCGAAAAAATGGCATTTCGGGCATATTGTGTTGCTGTTGGTAAGATAGCGTAGTAAGGTACTTCTTTTTCTAGTTTATAGTATTTGGAAACCACACTTTCCATTGCTTTCCATTGGTCATAACGAAGATTATCGATGACTATAAATAGTACGGGCTTGTCTTTTTTTACCAATTCAGGAACGACTAATTCTCTGAATAATGTGTGTGATTGTATTGGTTTAGCTTCGCTCAGTTCGGCTTTGCCTCGGGTGTCAACTTTTGGAGCAAACCAATCTTCATAATTACGCTCAATAAATTTGCTAAACTGCGCATTGGCTTCCACCTTCTGACTTTCTAGAATTTCAAACATACTTTGATCGTTGATATTTTCCAATTCTAATTCCCAAAACAATAGTTTTTTATACAACTCTACCCAATCTTCATACGTTTTCACCATAGCCATTTCCATAGCAATTTTTCGAAATTCTTTTTGGTAATCCAAGGTGGTTTTCTCAGAAATTAAACGGGAATGATCTAAATTTTTCTTTAAACTCAATAATATTTGATTTGGATTAACGGGTTTTATCAAATAATCAGCTATCTTAGAGCCTATGGCTTCTTCCATGATATATTCTTCTTCACTTTTAGTAATCATAATCATGGGTGTAGCTGACTTTTTTTCTTTCATTTCTGCAAGTGTTTCTAGACCGCTCATTCCAGGCATATTTTCATCAAGAAAAACAATGTCAAAATTACCATCTTCAAAAGCATCGACGGCATCTCGACCATTATTAAAGGTAGTTACTTTATAATTTTTCTTTTCTAGAAAAAGGATGTGTGGCTTTAATAAATCAATTTCATCATCAACCCAAAGAATTTTAATTGTATCCATAATTGTGTATAGTTTAACGCAAATTACTACATTATAAAACGCAGTATTATTAAAATTATTGTAAATTATCAAAATATAATTTTAACAAACAAGAGAATGTTAAAATATAGAAGTAACAATAAAAATTAATTACATTTGACCTTGTTACGATTATTATTAATTCAAAAAACTATAAAATGAAAAATTTAATTTCGATGATGGCTGTTGTTGCCTTTTTGTTTTCGATAAATGCAAATGCAAGCGAAACTCCAAAAGGTAAAAAGAAAGAAAAAGCAAAAACTGAAAAATCGTGTTCAGAAGCTGAAAAAAAATCTTGTGCTACTACCGAGAAAAAAGGTGGATGTTGTGCTGCTAAAAAAGCAGAAGAGAAAAAATAGTTTAAAACAGATTATTAGTAGCAAGTGCTTGAGATAATCAAGCACTTTTTTTTGCTTTAGGGCATATAAAAATATTCAAATGCAATATATTTGTTAACATTATATTTTTTCAGATTAATCATTAATAAACCAATAATTTATGCAAATAATAAACAAACTTTCATTTACTGCGCTGGCAGCTGTATTATTAATAAGTTGTAACAAAAAAGAATTTCAATATGAGGATCCATTAATTACTAATAGGGATACAACGTTGGTTCCTGGAGATGATTTTTTTCATTATGCTAATGGAAATTGGTTTAAAAAGCATCCTATTCCGAGTAGTGAAAGTAGTAATGGTATTTTTAGAACCATTGGAGATACAATTAATGCCCAAATAAAAGATATTTGTGAAAAATCTGCCAAAAATACAGGAACAGAAAAAGGAAGTAACGAACAAAAAATAGGCGATTTTTATGCGTCAGGAATGGACACCATAACTATTGATAAAGTAGGCTTACAACCATTGGCTGCCTCTTTTTCTCAAATTGAAGCTATTAAAGATATACCAACTTTAATGAATACAATTGGTTATCTTCATACAATTGGTGCTGGACCCGCATTCTCTTTTTATGTTGGTCAAGATGATAAGATAAGTTCTAAAAATGCTTTATTTTTTGGACAAGGCGGATTGGGTTTAGGTCAGCAAGAATATTATTTTAATACGGATGCTGAAACGGTAAAAATCAGAAACGAATATGTGAAGCACATTCAAGCAATAATGGAGCTTACTGGTGTTCAAACTACAAAAGCCAATAGTATTGCAACAACAATAATGAAATTAGAAACCGATTTAGCAAAAAATTCTAGAAAATTAGAAGCACTTCGTGATCCTATAAAAAACTATAATAAAATGACTTTGGAGCAATTCAAAGCTTTAACACCTTCTATTGCATGGGGAAATGTATTGCCCAAATTAGGCATTACAAAAGCAGATACCGTTATTGTTGGCCAACCAGAATTTTTCAAAGGTTTAAATAAAGTGGTAGCATCCTATTCCATCGAAGAGTGGAAGACCTATTTAAAATGGGATGTGATAAATACCTATGCTTCTTATTTGAATAAAGATATTGAAACTCAAAATTTTTATTTCTATTCAACGGTTATGAATGGCGTAAAAGAACAAAAGCCCAGATGGAAAAGAATTGTAGAACAAACAGATGGGTCTTTGGGGGAATTAATTGGACAAGTTTATATTGCAAATTATTTACCTAAAGGTTCCAAAGAAAAGCTCTTAGAAATCGGAAATAATATTCGAGACGTCTATGCTGAACACATCAAGAAATTGGATTGGATGAGTGACGAAACTAAGAAAAAGGCACTATTCAAATTGAGTAAGATTGTGATGAAAGTGGGTTATCCTGATAAATGGAAAGACATGAGTAGTGTTTCAATTAATAGAAATACCTATTGCTCCAATGTTATGGCAGTTAATAAATGGTCCTATGATTATATGATTAATAAATATGGAAATCCAGTTGATAGAACAGAGTGGGGCATGTTTCCGCAAACGTATAATGCCTATTATAATCCAAGCAATAATGAAATATGTGTTCCTGCATGTAATATTTTAGTCCCTGGTTTTGAAGGTAGAATGCCTGATGATGCTATTTTATATGGTATTATTGGAGGTTCTACTTTTGGTCATGAAATCACACACGGTTTTGACGATCAAGGTAGTCAATATGATGACAAAGGCAATTTGAATGATTGGTGGACAACAGAAGACAAAGCAAAGTTTACTCAAAAAACCAAAGCTATTGTTGCTCAATTTAACAAATTTGAACCGCTTAAAGGTAAGTTTGTCAATGGTGAGGCAACGCAAGGGGAAAACATTGCTGATCTTGGTGGAGTAGTGATGGGATTTGAAGCATTCAAAAAGACGTCACAATTTAAAAATAAAGAAAAAATTAGTGGATTAACACCGGAGCAAAGATACTTTTTGGCCTATGGATATGCATGGATGGTTCAGGCAAAAGACGAATCAATAGCAAGACAACTTATGTCTGATGTGCATTCACCAGCGCAGTTTAGAGTTAATGGTCCATTGATGAATATTCCTGAATTCTATAAAACATTCAATGTGAAACCAGGAAATAAAATGTATCTGGCAGAAAAAGACAGAGTTGTTATTTGGTAAAGCTCAAAAAAATCCCTATCTAAAACTGATAGGGATTTTTTTATTACTTTTTTATCGCCTCTTCATACCGCTCAGAGACCTTTTTCCAATTGATAACTTTGAAGTAGTTTTCAATATATCTTTTACGTTTGTATTGGTAATCTAAATAATAAGCATGTTCCCAAACATCAAGGTTTAGAAGCGGTGTTCCTGAAACCGTCTGTTTTGGCATTAAAGGATTATCTTGATTTGGCGTACTAGTAACTTGTAGTTTTCCAGTTTTATCCAAAACAAGCCATGCCCATCCTGAACCAAACTGCTTTTCTGCAGTGTCAGAAAATTGTGTTTTAAAATTTTCAAAACTGCCAAAGTTTTTTGAGATAACTGAAGCTAATGTATCTTTTGGTTGTCCGCCAGATTTCGGCCCCATTCCTTCCCAAAAAAAACTATGATTATAATAGCCACCAGCATTATTTTTCAAATCGGCATTACTACCATCTGCTTTTTTTAATAGGTCTTCAATGGTTAAATCTTTCAAGGTTGTGTCAGCTGCAACTAATTTATTTAGATTGTTTGTATAAGTTAAATAATGTTTAGAATAATGTACTTCCATGGTCAATATAGCAATACTAGGTTCTAGTTCATTATATTGAAAAGGTAATTTTACCAGAGGGAATTGACCTTCATCTGCTGTAACATCATCGGGCTGACCAATAGTTATTTTTTCTTTTGCTGATGGCAGCGGAACTTCTACTACTTCAGTAAGCTTTTTTCTTTTACAAGACGGTAAAACAAGAACGAAGCAGAAGCATAATACAAGTGAAATAATCTTTTTATTCAACATTAAAAAGTTTGTTTTTGATTTGTTTTCGTAACCCGAAACGCCTTGCCGGTATACTGGATAGAGAATCTGCGATTTCATAATCTATTTATTTTCATTTGCAATAGCATGAATAGCTTCTATATATAATTCTTTGGCTTCTTCAATTGTGAGATGGCTTATCTGCATCCAAGCATTCGTTTTAAAAGCATTTCTCAAATCAAAATCGGATGATTGGTTGTAGTTAATAGTGCCAAAAGTAGCCTGTTTATAATAGGCATACAACCGTAATTGTACATCTTGCGGGAGCGAAGATTGTGACATTTGTGTAGCAATTTCTACAGCTTCTTGAAATCGAATATCTAATGCTGCTTCGTCCATTTAAAATTATACATTTGACGTAAGTACTGTTTGGTTTCCAACTGCATTTTGTTGAAGTTTAACTTCTATTTGGGTTCCCAATGGGAAAAATAAATCTACTCTTGAGCCGAATTTAATAAAACCTGCATCATCGCCTTGTTGAACTTGCATACCTTCTTCAGCGTAATTTACAATTCGTCTCGCTAAAGCTCCAGCAATTTGACGGTAAAGAATTTCTCCAAACTCCTTAGTTTCTATCACCACAGTAGTTCGTTCGTTTTCAGTACTCGCTTTAGGATGCCAAGCAACCAAATATTTTCCGGGATGGTATTTGCTATATTTTATTTTTCCGCTTACTGCATAACGGGTTACATGCACATTTATAGGCGACATGAAAATCGAAACCTGTAATCGTTTGTCTTTAAAATATTCTTCTTCAAGAACTTCTTCTATAACAACCACTTTTCCGTCTACTGGAGCCAAGACAACCTTTTCATTTGGTTGTATTCTTCTATTTGGATTTCTGAAAAACTGCAAAATTAAAAGCAGAAAAATTAAGGTTATGATTTGAATGGTTTTTTCTAACCAAAGTATAGAAGTTAGTTTGTGTGATAAAAGAAAGATTATCACGGTTACTGTAGTTGCAATTAAAATAATTTTTCCGCCTTCTTTATGAAACATAATATAAAATTTGATAAAACAAATAAACAAATGGTGCTACAAATATAATACTATCTAGGCGATCTAAAATACCTCCGTGACCAGGCATTAAACTTCCGCTATCTTTTACACCCGCAATTCTTTTAAATTTAGATTCGATTAAATCACCTAATGTGCCTAAAAAACTAACTAGTATTGCAATTATTATCCAAATAAAAAGTGAGCCTTCGGTATAAAATTTAGAAATCAAATAACTTGCAATTACAGTAAAAAAAACACCTCCAAGAAATCCTTCAATTGTTTTTTTTGGTGATATTTTTTCTAATAATTTATTTTTTCCAATCGATTTTCCAACAATATAAGCAAAAGTATCATTAGTCCAAATCAGAATAAAAATACTGATAATGATTTTGGGATTATAGCCGTATTTTCCTATCGGTATTTTTGTGATTAATAGGAATGGGAAAATAACATAACCAATAACATAAATGTACTTTGATACATTATCAATTTTTTCTTTTTTTGAAATAAAAAGTAGGTGTAAGCATTTGATAGAAACAAAAAGTGTTGCCAGTAAAAGTATAATATTATTGGTCTGGCTTGTTTTAAACTGAGTGGCTAAAACATAAGTAAATGCACCAAAAAGTAAAGGAAGTATTTTATTTAAATTGACTAACTGACAAAACTCATAAATGGCAATCAACATAAAAATCCCAAAAAGAAAATAAAAGCTAGTAATAGAATAAGAAGTAGCAATTAAAAGAAGTGCAACATAAACGACACCTGATAATAATCTCTTTAACGATTCGTTCATTTTACAAATCTTCTAAAAGCAGCAGATATAGATTTTTTGCAGTGCTTCCATATTGAAGAAAGTCTTCATCCTTGGCTTTCTCAAAATATTTTATAGTCGTAATATTCGTTGGATAATCTCTATCGTATTTCTTTTTTATGACGCGAAGACCATCGCTTTTTGCCTCTAGGATTTGACTTGTTGTTGCTAAAATAATGATGTTGCTTGGCAAATCATTTGGTTTGTTTTGCTTAATTTGATTAGAAGAAAATAGTACAGAACCTTCGTCAGCAATCAAGTTTTCACAGCTAGCAAATAAAAATACTGGATTAGCGGGTTTGTCATAGGTCAGTTTGTTCTCATCTAAGATGCTAAAAAGCTTGGGTTCATAGCATAAAGCCTCGCACTCAAACCAATCATTTTCTTCTAAAATATTCAGAAATTGATCTTTTACCTCGTTTATGTTTTCACAATATAAAAACTTACCACCATTTTTTTTGAAATTATAAGTAAATTTTTCATCTACAGGAAGTAGTGAAAAGCTAGAAGGAACATTATTGAATTCGCTTTGACTTTCTTCGTCAGAGGCATCATTACCGGTGCCAAAAATTTTTCTGAAAAGACTCATGCTTGTTTTGGTATAATCTAGGTTCTAAATTGAAATCCTTCAAAGATAAAAAAATCTTAATTCAAAACTTAGTTTTGAATTAAGATTTTAAAGAAATGTTAAAAAACGTATCTTTTTATACGATATCCGTTTCTTCTGCCTGAATTTCAAATGGTCTTTTCCCAAAAATTGTTTCTAAATCATCTTTAAAAATGACTTCTTTTTCAATTAAGATATTTGCCAATTGTTCTAATTTATCTTTATTCTCTTGTAATATTTTTATGGCTCTTTGATATTCCGTTTCAATTAAGGTTGAAATCTCTTTATCAATTGTCATGGCAGTATCTTCTGAATAGGGTTTTGAAAAACTGTATTCACTTTGCCCGGTCGAATCGTAATAAGTAATGTTTCCTAACTTTTCGTTTAGACCATAAATGGTCACCATAGCTCGAGCTTGTTTGGTAACTTTTTCTAAATCGCTTAATGCACCAGTTGAAATTTTGTTAAAAATAACTTTTTCAGCAGCTCTTCCTCCCATTGTGGCACACATTTCATCCAACATTTGTTCAGGACGAACAATCAATCTTTCTTCAGGTAAATACCAAGCGGCACCTAAGCTTTGTCCTCTAGGAACTATCGTAACTTTTATTAATGGCGCTGCGTGTTCTAACATCCAACTAACTGTAGCATGACCTGCTTCGTGAACTGCAATAGCCCTTTTTTCATCAGTAGTAACAATTTTATTTTTCTTTTCTAAACCACCTACAATTCTATCAACAGCATCTAAAAAGTCTTGTTTGTCAACTGCGGTTTTGTTATTTCTGGCAGCAATTAAGGCAGCTTCGTTACATACATTAGCTATATCGGCACCTGAAAATCCTGG
This sequence comes from Flavobacterium sp., assembly GCF_044369455.1. Taxonomy (GTDB): domain Bacteria; phylum Bacteroidota; class Bacteroidia; order Flavobacteriales; family Flavobacteriaceae; genus Flavobacterium. The sequence goes on from NZ_JBIPLW010000014.1 coordinate 15,257, forward strand.
AGTTTGTTTGGCTAGAAAATCGGTATCTAATCCTTCTACTTTTTTAAGCGGAGTTAAATGAACCTCAAAAATTTCTTTTCTTTCTCTAATGTCCGGCAAGTCAACATATATTTGTCTGTCAAAACGTCCAGCCCGCATTAATGCTTTATCTAAAACATCCGCTCTGTTAGTCGCAGCAATGACGATAACGTGTGTATTTGTTCCAAAACCATCCATTTCGGTGAGTAATTGGTTTAATGTATTTTCACGTTCATCATTTCCGCCTGACATATTGTTTTTACCTCTTGCTCTACCAACAGCATCAATTTCATCAATGAAAATAATGGACGGTGCTTTGTCTTTGGCTTGTTTGAATAAATCACGCACACGAGAAGCTCCCACACCAACAAACATCTCCACAAAATCAGAACCAGATAAAGAGAAGAAAGGTACTTTTGCTTCACCAGCTACGGCTTTGGCCAATAATGTTTTTCCAGTTCCTGGAGGGCCAACAAGAAGAGCACCTTTTGGAATTTTTCCGCCCAAAACGGTATATTTTTCGGGGGTTTTAAGAAACTCTACAATTTCTTGTATTTCCTCTTTGGCACCTTCTAATCCGGCAACATCTTTAAAAGTTGTTTTAACTTCCGTTTTTTCGTCAAAAAGTTTAGCTCTAGATTTTCCGATATTAAAAATTTGACCGCCAGCACCGCCAGCACCACCCGACATTCTTCGCATAATTAATATCCAAAGGCCAATGATAATGACAAATGGAAGCAATGTAATTAAAAGTTCAGACCAATTGCTTTTTGCCTTAAAATCAAAATCTTTTATTTTTCCTTCTGTTTTTGCTTTTTCTATATTGTTCTGAAAAACTTCATCGTTCCCAATATCAAAAGAGTAATGCGGACCTTTGTTTAGATTCCCCAGCATGTCTTTTGCTACTTTAGCATTAGATTTATCGTTTAGAGCTGCTTTGGTCAGATACGCTTCACCTTCTGTTTTATTGTAGATGATTACTTTTTCAATTTGCCCTTTGTTTAAATATTCATTGAATTTTGAATACGATATTTTTGTGGTATCTTGAAAACCAGAACCGCCAAAGTAATTAAGCGCAAAAAATCCAATAATTATTGCTACATAAATTAACCACGGACTTATTTTGAAATTATTTGATTTTTTTTCGTTAGCCATTTTTTATTCTAGGTGCTATTTTTTAATATTTATTTTGAATGGTAGTTATTTTAGCATCACCCCAAAGTCCTTCAATATTATAGAACTCACGAATTTGTTTTTGGAAAACATGAACTACTATATTTACATAATCCATTAAAACCCATTCGGCATTATCAGTCCCTTCAACGTGCCAAGGTTTGTCTTTTAATTCTTTAGAAACTAATTTTTGGATGGAGTTAACGATAGCGTTAACTTGTGTGTTAGAATTCCCGTTACATATAATAAAATAGTCGCAAACTGCAGTATCTATTGCTCTCAAATCTAATATGTCAATATCATTTCCTTTTACTTCTTCAATTCCTTTTATGATGTTTGCCAAAAGAACATCTGTGTTAGCCGCTTTCTTCGTCATTTATTATTTATATATGTTTTGCAAATGTATTACTTTTTGTCATTAATTTTGCTGAACAAAAGTTTAAAATTCGTTAATATTTTTTGTAATCCTATGACAGTAATCAAACTCGATGCCATTGATTCAACTAATGACTATTTAAAACGATTATTTAAAGAATCAGACCTAGATAATTACACTGTTGTAATTGCAAATGAGCAAACTAATGGAAAAGGTCAAATGGGTGCAAAATGGGTCTCTGAAAAAGGTAAAAATTTAACCATGAGCATGTTAATTAAAGATTTTTCATCCAGAGATAATACAATATTTACCTTAACTATTATAGCTGCTCTAGCTGTAGTAGATGTTTTAAATACTTTTAATATCCCAAACATTTCAATAAAATGGCCCAACGACATTATGTCAGATTCAAAAAAAGTGGCAGGAATACTAATTGAAAATTCCCTGAAGTCTGAAGTAAGTTTTACAAGCGTTATTGGTGTTGGATTAAATTTAAATCAAACTAACTTTATTGCTCTTCCTCAAGCAACGTCGTTGTCTTTGATTACAGGTAATCAATATGAATCTGAACAAATTGCTGTTTTGTTGAAAGAATCTATAAAAGAAAGGATTTTAGTAATGACAAAAAATACGGAGTTTCTTTGGAAAGCGTACCACGAAAATTTATACAAATTAAATTACCCATCTGCTTTTGAAGACAAAATGGGTAATCGTTTTATGGGTATCATAAAAAGAGTACATAAAGACGGAAAACTCGAAGTTTTGCACGAAAATGATAGTATTATTCAATATGAAGTTAAAGAAATAAAAATGCTTTACTAACGTTTTAATGTAATTGCAAATCCATCAGCTATTGATTGATCGATTACGAGACTATCAGTAACTACCGAATAACATCCAAATACAGTACCATCAATTTCAATACTTTCACCACATGTTGAATTTGGATTGTTGACAAATTGATAATTATACACTCCCGTTTCCAACACATCCCACAAATTTGCATTCGAATTGTTGTTTACAACAGTAACTGTTTGTGTTATGGGATTAAAATCCCAAGTAACTAATCCATAAGTATAGTTGTCATTGATACCACCAAATGTGCCCGTTACTTTCACTAACTTCCATCGACCTGAAACAGAATCATTTCTTGAAATGTTGTTTTCATTACTACAACTTAATAGTGAAACACTTAAAAAAAAGAGCGTGATAAAAATTGTTTTTTTCATAGTTTTTGATTTAAAAAATAGATACCATATAAAAAAAAGGTTGCGTTTCAAGAAATAAAAATTATCGAATTAAAAAATATACTAAAATGGTATTCATTTCTTTTAGGTTTAATTCTAATTAATTACTTTTGTGGCACTTTAAAAGTAATAAAATCTTCAATATGAACATTCACGAATATCAAGGAAAAGAAATTTTAGCAAGTTATGGCGTTCGCGTTCAACGTGGTATTGTTGCTAATAGTCCAGTAGAAGCTGTGGCTGCTGCAAAACAATTAACCGCCGAAACGGGAACAGGTTGGCATGTTATTAAAGCTCAAATTCACGCGGGTGGAAGAGGAAAAGGTGGTGGCGTAAAATTGGCTAAGAATCTGCAACAAGTGGAAGAAATTTCAGAGCAAATTATTGGGATGATGCTAAAAACACCACAAACACCTCCAGAAGGAAAAAGGGTGCATAAAGTTTTGATTGCTGAGGATGTTTATTATCCTGGAGAAAGTGAAACGTCAGAGTTTTACATGTCAGTTCTGTTAAACAGAGCAAAAGCTAGAAACATGATTATGTATTCTACCGAAGGCGGAATGGATATTGAAGAAGTTGCCGAGCACACACCACATCTAATTTTTACAGAAGAGATTGATCCAACTGTAGGTTTACAAGGATTTCAAGCTCGTCGAATTGCCTTCAATCTAGGGCTTTCTGGAAATGCATTTAAAGAAATGGTAAAATTTGTTGATTCATTATACAACGCTTATATAGGTTCAGATGCCTCAATGTTTGAGATTAATCCGGTATTAAAAACTTCGGATAATAAAATTATGGCAGTCGATGCCAAAGTAAATATTGATGATAATTCGCTATACCGTCAATCGAAGTATGCCGACATGCGCGATATTCGTGAAGAGAATCCAATTGAAGTTGAAGCCAAAGAAGCGGGATTAAATTATGTTGACTTAGAAGGAACAGTAGGTTGTATGGTTAACGGTGCAGGTTTGGCAATGGCAACTATGGATTTGATTAAATATGCAGGTTTTGAACCGGCAAATTTTCTTGATGTTGGTGGAACTGCCGATGCAAAACGTGTTGAATTAGCTTTTAGAATTATTTTAAAGGATCCAAATGTAAAAGCCATTTTAATTAATATTTTTGGTGGAATTGTTCGTTGCGATAGAGTAGCACAAGGTGTAGTTGATGCCTATAAAAATATGGGTGACGCAATAAAAGTGCCAATCATTGTGCGTCTTCAAGGAACCAATGCCGAAATTGCCAAAGAATTAATTGATAATTCTGGAATGCCAATTTTATCAGCAGTACAATTTCAAGAAGCTGCTGATCAAGTTAAAATAGCTTTATCATAAAAATTATACAGACGTCACTTCGAGTGATTTTGTGAAACAAAATTGTATCGAGAAGCTTTATCTTACATATAGCTTCTCGATACTTTTTTTTGATGAACTAAAGTTTATTTACCTGACGGCCAATGACAGTACTTCTTTTAATTTCAAATTGAGCAAAAGCTCGGGATTTTTTATTATTTTTCGACACTATTTCTTGCAGCAGCCCATATGATTACAAATACCTTTTCAACAAAAAGAATCAACATCTTTATTGTTTTGATTTCATCCTTAATGATGATAATCGTTCTTAATTTACCTTTTAAAGCAAAACCTTTTGGGGATGATACCTTTCACGTTGAATCAAAAAACTTGGCACGTTATTTAAAAGGCGATATTGGCTTTGATAAAGTTACCATTACCAAAGCACCAGGACCTATTATTTTTTATACTCCAGCATATTTTATTGCTTCTTCAGAAGCTACAGACAATCAACTTTGGGCCTATGCCACTGTGTTTACCTTTATTATAGTTACGATTAGTTTATTACTGATATTTAAAATAGCCAATTCTTTGTTTTCAAAAGAAGTTGGTCTTCTTGCCATTGGACTTTTGTTTATTTTTCCAATTCATTGTTATTATTCATTGGGAATTTTAGCAGAAGTGCCTGCTTTTTTTTCATTGACTTTAGCGCTTTATGGCTGGTCAATTGCATTTTTTAATCCGAATAAAAAGAAAGGTTGGATTTATTTAATAATAGGATTATGGTTTTTAATTTTAAATAGACCAAATACAATGTTGATTCTTGGGTTAGGATTTGTGATAATTGGTTTTTCCTTTTTTAAACGTAAAGAGTTCTTTAGTTTATATGGTAAAAAGTTAGCGTTCACTTTTACTCTTGTCGGATTATTAGGTTTTGGAGTTTTACAAATGGCGAAAGCAATCACTAGAACAAAATCAAATAGTAATCAAGAAGGCTTATTTTACTATGTTGCTCATCTTGGTCGATTTCAATTTAGAGAAGAACCAACTGATTTTCGTTTTTGGGATAATGATAACAGAGCCGATAGCAAAGATTATCAAAATTGGGTTAAAAGCGATACAGTATTAGCAACTGTAATTGAAAAAACAAATCGTTCATCAATCGAAGTATACAAAGAGTTTTTAATCAATGATGCCATCGAAAATCCATTATTATTTACTCGGCAGTTTTTTGTAAAATGTTTTTACGGACATGTTTATTTTATCAATAGTGTTCAGCCAAAAGATTTTCATCTTGGGCCAATCCGAGGAACAACTGCCTATTGGTTATTTATGTTGCTTATTAATTGTGTGAATATACTATTGCTTTTTGGCGCTTTTATTTTCCTTCTCAAAGAGAAAAATCTCTTAAAGTATTGGTTGTTTTGGGCTGTGATTGTTGCCTTGTTAATTTTTCATGGATTGACTTATATGGAACCACGTTATATGTTCCCTGCTAGAGTCGCATTATACATTATGAGTGCTGCTGGTTTGTATCGAATAAAATGGATACAAAATAAAGTCAATTATATTGCTAAATTTGTTTTTCCTAATAATACACAAACTAACTAATGGAAACCAAACAAAAACCTATCATTGGAATAGTTTCTCCTTGTTATAATGAAGCATTAGTATTGCCTGAAACAGCAGCACAATTGAATGAAATTATTCTAGATTTAGTTGAACGTAATATCATTTCAGAAATGAGTTTTGCTGTATTTGTTGATGACGGAAGCAAAGACACTACATGGTGTTGTATTGAAGAACTCGCTACTAAATTAATTCATGTAAAAGGTTTAAAATTAGCGGGAAATGTGGGGCATCAAAAAGCACTTTTGGCAGGATTACTCACATTTAAAGAGGAAGCCGATGCTTTAATTTCTATTGATGCCGATTTACAAGATGATGTTCGTGTTATAGAAGAAATGATTTTAAAATTCATATCTGGAACTGATGTCATCTATGGCGTTCGAAAAGAAAGAGTAACCGATACTTTTTTTAAACGAAATACAGCCCTGCTTTTTTATAAACTAATGAAACTAATGAAAGTCAATGTTGTTCATAATCATGCTGATTATAGATTATGTAGCAATCGAGTTTTAAAAGCATTAGCGGAGTTTGGAGAAGTCAATCTATTTCTTCGTGGTATTATTCCCAGTATTGGATTTAAAAGTGAAGTTGTTTATTATGACAGGCTAGAACGTTTTGCAGGTGAATCTAAATATCCTTTTCGAAAAATGGCTGCTTTTGCTTGGAATGGGGTAACTTCATTTAGTAATTATCCCTTAAAATTAGTTACCATCATAGGATTTGCGGTGTTTTTTGCATGTTTGATAATGACCGGTTACGCCGTGTTTGCAATCCATACCGGAGATGTAGTTCCAGGTTGGCTTTCTACGGTTTTACCCATGTATTTCTTGGGCGGAGTGCAACTGTTTTGTTTCGGAATTATCGGCGAATATATCGGGAAAATATATTCAGAAGTAAAGCAAAGACCTAGATATTTTATTGATAAAAGAGTAGATTAATCAGTTATGGAAAAAGAATTTGAAAAGAAATATCATGACGTTGAAATTGACCATTGGTGGTTCAAATCGCGTAGAAAATATTTGCTCGATTTAATAAAAGATGCTCCAAAAGAAAGCAAAATATTAGATGTTGGCTGCTCTTCTGGAATATTCTTAAAAGACCTTGAAAGTATAGGATTTAAAACTGAAAACCTTTTTGGAGTTGATATCAGTGAAACGGCTATAGAAAACTGTAAAGCCAATGGTATTAAGCATTGTTATGTTATGGATGCCCAAAATATTACACTAACCGAAACCTTTGATATTATTATTGCATCTGATTGTTTAGAACATTTAGAGGATGATAAAAAAGCATTAAAAAATTGGAATAATTTACTTAAAATTGACGGTAAAATGTATGTCTTTGTTCCTGCTTTTATGTCATTATGGAGTTATCACGACGAAGTGAATAGGCACTTCAGACGTTATACTAACAGTGAACTAAAAGCAAAATTAGTAGCTGAAAATCTTGAAATCATAAAATCAAGTTATTGGAATTTCTTTTTGTTTTTACCGGTATATTTCTTCAGAAAGGTGACTTCCATTTTTCAAAAGAATAAGTCTGGAGAAAGTGACATTTCAATAGGAAATACTTATATAAATAGGATGCTTTTAAATCTAATTATTTTAGAAAATAAATTGCTTAAAGTAGTCCGTTTTCCCTTTGGAGTGAGCACATTTTGTATTGCCAAACGAGTTTCTTAAACAGCAAATTCTAATTCAAAACGTTTAAATACTCATTTGCTATCTTGTAACTAATTTTGGAATGTTATTTTTGTTGTAGCATTCGTTAAAAATGGTACACATGAAAATAGCAAAAAACCTGACTTTATCTTTACTGTTATTTTTTTCAGCGGTTTGTTGGTCGCAAAATAAAACGGCAGACAGTCTTGTTGCTGTTTTACAAATGGCTAAAAATGATATAGACAAGGCCAAAACGCTTAATCTTATTGCCGATGCCTATAAGTCTAGTGATCCCAAATTAATGCTTCAGTATGCCAATCGGGCATTAGAACTTTCAACCAAAATTAATTTCAAATTAGCCGAAGGAACTGCACGACTTAACTTGGGTAATGCCAATATTATTGTTGGAAATTATCCTCTAGCGTTGCAAAATTTCTCCAAAGCACAATCCATTTTTGAAATGGAACTGACTAGTGCTTCAGAAAATAATACTGAGATTAAAAATGGACTAGCTCGCGCTTATGGTAGTATCGGAATTGTTTTTTCGGAACAAAGTAGTTATGGCAAATCGTTGCAATATCAAATTAAAGCATTGAAGATTTATGAAGAAACAAAAAATCTTGAAAAATGTGCCCGTTTGTATAATAACATCGGTATTATATATAAAGCGCAGGGCTTAGATTTTAAAGCGCTTAGTTATTTTGTAAAGTGTTTGAAAATTCAAGAAAAAATAAAAGATGAAACCGTTGGTATTACTACAACCAATATCGGGAATGTTTATCTGAACCAAAAAAACTACGCCAAAGCATTGGAGTATTACACTAAAGCGCAGCAACTTTTTGTACAACATCCAAATTCACGTGGTTTAGGTGAATTATATAACAATCTAGGGTTGTATTATAAACTCAATAATAATCAATCAGAAGCATTGAAGACATTCGATAAAGCCATTGTTGCGTTTACTTCTATTGATGATAAATTTGGTATTTCAGACACTTATTTCTACATCGGAGAAATTTATCTAGAACAAAGCAAATTGGATGAATCCTTGATTGCAATCAATAAATCCCTGTCTTTAGCCAAAGAACTAGGAATACTAGAGCAAGTTCAAAATGCCGAAAAACGGTTGAGTGAAATTTATGAAAAAAAGAACAATGTTTCAGAGTCACTAAAACACTTTAAATTATATAGCATTGCCAAGGATAGTGTTACGAGTGCCGAAAATATAAGAAGCAGTGTTCGTGCCGAAATGAATTTTGAGTTTGACAAGAAAGAAGCGCTTCAGAAAGAGGAACAAGAAAAACGAGAATTGGTTTATAGCGAAACTTCCAAAAGACACCAGCAGCAAATCGTTTTTATCATTTTATTTATCCTATTGGCATTTGGAATACTATTTCTGATTTATAACCGTCTGCAATTAAAGAAGACATTGACCCTGCAAAAAGAATTGGCAGAATACGAACAAAAAGCGCTGCACTTGCAAATGAATCCGCATTTTGTATTCAATTGTTTGGGTTCGATATCGAGTTTTATTGTCCAAAACGGAACCGATTCCGCTATCAAATACTTATCGAAATTTTCTAAATTGATGCGATTGACATTAGAGTATTCCAAAGAAACATTGATTCCTATTGACAAAGAGATTGAAAGTTTGCAAAATTATTTGGAGTTGGAACAATTGCGTTTCAACAATAAATTTGATTTTAGTATTTCAAAAGGGAAAGACATTGAAGACGATATGGCATTGCCACCTTTATTATTGCAGCCATTTGTTGAAAACGCCATCATTCATGGGTTAATTCCAAAGAACGAAAAAGGAACTATTGCAATAAGTTTTTCCACTGAAAAAGAAAATTTGATTTGCACCATTGAAGACAACGGAATTGGATTTGATAAATCGAAAGAAATTAAAGAAAGTCTGGTTTCGGTGCATAAATCGATGGCGTTGGACATAACAAGAAAACGTTTGGAAATGATGGAAGCAACAACGTCGCGCAAAGCCAATGTTGAAATTATAGCATTAAAAAATGATAAGGGTGACATTCTGGGTACAAAAGTAGTTTTGAATTTGCCAATACAATATATAAAGTAGTCAGTGGTCAGTGTTTAGTAATCAGTTGTTGATTGCTAAATTAGACCGACTGAACACTAACAACTGAATACTGAACACTAATTATGATAACAGCCCTATTAATAGACGACGACGACAATTTAAGAGCCGGAATGAAATCGCTTTTGAGTCGGTATGCACCAGAAATAGCAATTTTGGGCGAAGCCGATAGCGTAAAAACGGGAACCGAATTACTATTGAAGACGGAACCTCAAGTGGTTTTTTTAGATATTCATTTGGGAGACGGTTCGGGTTTTGATTTGTTAGAAGAAGTGAATAAAAGAGGAAAACTGAACTCTCAAATTGTATTCATCACCGCTCACGAGCAATACGCCATTAAAGCATTTCGATTTAGTGCTTTAGATTTTTTATTAAAACCGGTTGATCCAGATGAATTAGAAAAAGTCATAAGCAAAATAAAAAATGTATTAGTAAAAAGTGAAAGTGTGGCTCATATCGATTTGCTGCTAGAAAACATCCGCAAGAAAGTAGATAACTTCAAACGCATTGCGCTATCAACTTCCGATGGAATTCATCTCTTTGAAATTAGCGATATCATCCGTTGTGAAAGCGAAGACAATTACACCAAGTTTTACATCAAAAACAACAAACCAGTTTTAATTTCAAAGACCTTGAAAGAATACGAAGATTTGTTGACCGAGCATGGTTTTGAACGCATACATCAGTCGCATTTGATTAACCTAGCGTATCTCAAATCGTATATCAAAAAAGACGGTGGTTATGTAGTTATGGCGGATAATAGTAACCTGCCCATTTCGCAGCGAAAAAAAGAACGGTTGCAGGAACTTATTGGGAAGCAATTAAACAGTTAGTAAAATAAAGTAAGAGAATGAAATTATAACAAACAAAAACATCAGTTGACTTAACAAAAACATCAGTTGACTTAACAAAAACATCAGTTGACTTAACAAAAACATCAGTTGACTTAACAAAAACATCAGTTGACTTAACAAAAACATCAGTTGACTTAACAAAAACACCAGTTGACTTAACAAAAACACCAGTTAACTTAACAAAAGCATCAGTTAACTTGAGAAAAACATTAGTTGACTTAACAAAAACACCAGTGAAGTAAGTAAAAACACCAGTGAAGTAATTAAAAACGTAAACAAGCGATACAAATTCTAATTGAAAACTAGAGTTTACTCAATTGCTCAATTACAAACACAAAAACTGAACTATTTTAGATAAAGAAAACACACAAGTAAAAATAACAATTATGAAAAAGCTATTTTACATTTTAATACTAATCACAGGAATGACAAATGCACAAATCGTAAATATTCCTGATTCGAATTTTAAGGCGAAGTTGATTGCTGCAGATGTTAGTAATAATACCGCATACGGAAACGGGGGTTATATTAAAATTGATGTAAATAATGACGGAGAAATTCAGGTTTTAGAAGCTCAATCAATTGATTCGTTGGACGTTCACTTTTCAGGAATAAATGATTTAACTGGTGTTTCAAGTTTTAATAATTTAAAAGGATTGAATTGTAGCAGTAATCAATTATCAGATTTAGATTTATCCAGTCTTACAAGTTTGAAAATATTGGATTGTGGTTCTAATAGTATATCTAATTTGAATTTAACCAGTCTAACAAATTTGAATTTTTTATATTGTCAGTACAATCAACTAACAAATTTAAATCTAAGTACAGTAAGTGGTTTGGAGTATTTAAGTTGTAATTTTAATTCGTTGACTAGTTTGAATATAGCTGGACTGACAAACTTGCAAACGTTGAATTGTAATTATAATCAATTACCAAGCTTAAATTTCAGTGGTTTGATTAATTTGAAAGATCTTTATTGTACTGACAACCTTTTGACTGATATAAATGTAAGCGGCTTAATAAATCTGCAAACGTTACAATGTTCTAATAATCAATTAACAGGTCTAGATTTAGCTGGATTGAATAATTTGACTACAATAGTAACTGATACCAATCAATTAGTAAGTATAAATGTAAGCGGATTAATAAATCTGCAAACGTTTCAATGTTCTAATAATCAATTAACTACATTAAATGCAACAGGATTAACAAATTTGAATTATTTGAATTGTGATTTTAATCAATTATCTAATTTAGATATTAGTGGTTCAGTTGCCTTAATTACATTGAGTTGTAACAGTAATCAACTGAGTTCTCTTAATGTTAATGCTTTAACCCAGATGAACTATTTATCTTGTGGAAACAACCAGTTGACAAGTTTAGACTTAAGTAGCTTAGATAATCTAGCTGCTTTATATTGTTCATCTAATTTACTAACAACTCTCGATTGTAATAATAATCATCAATTAAGTCAATTGCAATTTTCTGATAATCCCAACTTAACTACTGTTTTAGTCAAGAATGGCATTGAAGAGTTTAATATCGATAGTTTTTTAAATCTGAACTGTCCAAATTTTAATTTTGTATGTGCTGATGATTTTCAAACAACTTTTCTTATTGCAAATTTACCATCTTCAGTTTATGTAAACACTTACTGCACTTTTACACCAGGAGGAAACTACAACACCATAACAGGGACAGTAACTTTCGACGGCAATAATAATGGTTGTGATAACAATGATATTTATCAACCAAACATTAGGGTTAATATTAATGACGGAACCAATCAAGGCGCTACATTTACAAACAACACAGGAAATTATAATTTTTATGCACAAACAGGAAGTTTTGTTTTAACACCAGCTATCGAAAACCCAACATGGTTTACCTTTTCGCCAACTACAGCCACTATTCCTTTTGCCAATAACAACAATAATACAGCTACTCAAAACTTTTGTATTTCAGCCAACGGAATTCATCCAGATGTTGAAATAGTTATTGCTCCAATATTTAGATCAAGACCTGGTTTTGATGCCACTTATAAAATTGTTTTTAAAAACAAAGGCAATCAAACCCTTTCTGGAAATGTTAGTTTTACTTATGACGATGACGTTTTAGATTTTGTTTCTGCAACGGTAGTACCCAATTCTCAAAGTGTAGGAACTATGTCATGGAATTATACCAATTTATTGCCTTTTGAAAGTAGAAGTGTTGAAATCACTTTAAATGTAAATGCACCTACAGAAACACCAGCCGTAAATATTGGCGATGTATTGAATTTTTCGGCTAGTGTCAATCCAATTGCAGGTGATGAAATTCCATCTGATAATACATTTACTTATACTGAAACTGTAGTAGGTTCTTACGACCCCAATGATATTACCTGTTTGGAAGGAGATATTGTTGCGCCATCGGAAATAGGGAATTATTTGCATTACAACATTCGTTTCGAAAATACCGGTACAGCAGCAGCAGAGTTTGTCGTGGTTAAAGTAGAAGTAAATCAAACCGATTTTGATATGAATTCACTTCAAATAATGAATTCTTCAGACCCAGTTTATGCAAGAATAAATAGAAATATAGTAGAGTTTATTTTTCAAAATATCCAATTAGAATCGGGTGGACATGGTAATATACTATTGAAAATTAAATCTAAAAATAACTTACAAGTCGGTGATGAGGTCAATAAGAAAGCCAATATCTATTTTGATTATAATTTCCCAATCCTAACAAATGATGCTGAAACTGTTTTCCAATCATTAAATAATCCTGATTTTCAAAATGACGCGTCAATTTCGGTCTATCCGAATCCGACTAACGGAATTGTAACGGTTAATTGTAATAATTCAATCAAGTCTATTCAGTCGTACGATGTTCAAGGTCGATTGTTGCAAACCAATTTGGTAAACGAAAATCAAACTAGTATTGATATATCAAATCAAGCAAAAGGAGTTTATTTCTTAAAAATAGTTTCAGAAAAAGGAATAGGAGTTCAAAAGATTGTTAGAGAATAAAGCTACATATTGAAAAGTTAATTCTTTAAACTCGTTTTATTTGAAGCGGGTTTAAAGGCTTATAGTAATTAAAAAACACACAACCATGAAATCGAAGATTCACGAACACCGAAACAAAAATTATTCTATAGTGAGTAAAAAACTATTGTACATTTTAATACTAGTCACAGGAATTGCCGACGCACAAATTGTAAATATTCCTGATGCGAATTTTAAGGCGAAGTTGATTCAACTTGGTGTTGACACCAATGCTGATGGGGAAATCCAAGAAAGCGAAGCAGCTTATCCAAATTATCTTGATGTTTCTAATTCAAACATAGCCGACTTGACAGGTATAAAAAGCTTTACAAATATTGGGATTTTAAACTGTTCATTTAACCAATTAACAACCCTAGATATTGCTAACATGAATAATAATTTTAATAGTGTTTATTGCGATCATAATCTGTTAACAGAAATAGTATTTGAAAACAACTTAATATATGATTTACATTGTAGAAATAATCAATTAGTAGATTTAGATTGTTCTCGTTTAAGAATAAATGGAATTTTAGACTTAATGGACAACCCTTTGCAAACATTGAATTTAAAAAATGGTTTTAATGAAGATTTTCTTCAATTGTTTTTTTCTGTTTCTTTGGGACCGTTACGTTTTATATGTCAAGACGAAAATCAATTAGTTTCTTTAAATAACCAATTGATAGCCAACGGATGGAACAATGTTATCGCTAACTCCTATTGCTCTTTTACACCCGGAGGAAACTACAACACAATTGCAGGAACAGTAACTTTAGATGCCAATAATAATGGTTGTGATTCAAACGATATTTTTCAACCTAACATAAGAGTTAATATTAATGACGGAACAAATCAAGGTGCTACATTTACAAACAATTCAGGAAACTATACTTTTTATACACAAGCAGGAAGTTTTGCTATAACGCCAGCTATCGAAAACCCAACATGGTTTACCTTTTCGCCAACAACTGCCACTATTCCTTTTGCCAATAACAACAATAATACAGCTACTCAAAATTTTTGCATCTCAGCCAACGGAATTCATCCCGATGTTGAAATAGTTATTGCTCCAATGTTTAGAGCAATACCAGGTTTTGATGCCACTTATAAAATTGTTTATAAAAACAAAGGCAATCAAACCCTTTCTGGAAATGTTACTTTCAGTTATTTCGATGCCGTTTTAGATTTTGTTTCTGCAACGGTAGTACCCAATTCTCAAAGTGTAGGAACTATGTCATGGAATTATACCAATTTGTTACCTTTTGAAAGTAGAAGTATAGAAATTGTTTTAAATGTTAATGCTCCTACAGAAACACCAGCCGTGAATATTGGCGATGTATTGAATTTTTCGGCTAGTGTCAATCCAATTGCAGGTGACGAAATTCCATCTGACAACACATATACTTATCCCCAAACCGTAGTAGGCTCTTACGATCCAAATGATATTACCTGTTTGGAAGGAGATATTGTTGCGCCATCAGAAATAGGGAATTATTTGCATTACAACATTCGTTTCGAAAATACAGGAACAGCAGCAGCAGAATTTGTGGTGGTTAAAGTAGAAGTAAATGAAACCGATTTTGATATGAATTCACTTCAAATAATGAATTCATCCAATCCAGTTTATGCAAGAATAAATAGAAATATAGTAGAGTTTATTTTTCAAAATATCCAATTAGAATCGGGTGGACATGGTAATATACTATTGAAAATTAAATCTAAAAATAACTTACAAGTCGGTGATGAGGTCAATAAAAAAGCTGATATCTATTTTGATTATAATTTCCCAATCCTAACAAATGATGCTGAAACTGTTTTCCAATCATTAAATAATCCTGATTTTCAAAATGACGCGTCAATTTCGGTCTATCCGAATCCGACTAATGGAATTGTAACGGTTAATAGTAATAATTCAATCAAGTCTATTCAGTTGTACGATGTTCAAGGACGATTGTTGCAGACTAATTTGGTCAACGAAAACGAAACAACGATTGATGTTTCCACTAAAGCAAAAGGAGTTTATTTCCTTAAAATACTTTCAGATAAAGGAATGAAAGTAGAAAAAATAGTTAGAGAATAGCGTTAATTTAATTTATTTGAAAAAAACTCGCGAAATGTTTCGTGGGTTTTTTATTTAAAACAAATAGTAGGAAAGTAATTTTATCAAATAATTAACGAAAACGTTGTTATAATTCTTTTTTATTTCATTCCCAATTCGTTAATTTTGTCGAATTAATAATTTTATTAAGATTTATTCCCATACTAAACCATGTCAAAAACAGCTATATTAGAATTTGATGGCAAAAAATACGAGTTTCCTGTAATCGTAGGAAGCGAAAACGAAGCAGCTATTGATATTGAAAAACTTCGTGCTTTAACAGGTGCTATAACTTTAGATCCAGGATATAAGAACTCAGGTTCTTGTAAAAGTGATATTACTTTCCTTGATGGTGAAGAAGGTATTCTTCGTTACAGAGGATATGCTATTGAAGATTTAGCCGAAAAAGCCGATTTTCTTGAAGTGGCTTTTTTAGTTATTTTTGGAGAATTACCCACTAAAGCAGCGTTAGCTCAGTTTGAAACTGATATTAGAAAATATACGTTAGTAAACGAAGAAATGAAAAACATCATTGATGGTTTTCCAAAAACAGCTCACCCCATGGGTGTTTTGTCTGCGCTTACCAGTGCATTAACTGCCTTTAATCCAAAAGTGGTTAATGTTGAAAATGAAAAAGAAATGTATGAAGCGGTTTGCAAGACCATGGGTAAATTCTTGGTCATTGCTACTTGGACTTATAGAAAAATGATGGGCTATCCTTTAAATTATTATGATAATACCCAAGGATATGTTGAAAATTTCATGCAGTTAATGTTTAAATTACCAACAGGACCTTATACTGCCAACAAAACAGTAGTTGATGCTTTAGATAAGCTATTCATACTTCATGCCGATCACGAACAAAACTGTTCCACTTCTACAGTTAGAATTGTTGGTTCGTCACATGCTGGCTTATTTGCTTCAATTTCGGCTGGAGTTTCGGCACTATGGGGTCCATTACACGGTGGCGCTAATCAGGCGGTTTTAGAAATGTTGGAGGAAATTCAAAAAGACGGTGGTGACGCTGCTAAATATATGGCTAAGGCCAAAGACAAAGATGATCCATTCCGTTTAATGGGATTTGGACACCGAGTTTACAAAAACTTCGATCCAAGAGCCCGAATTATCAAAAAAGCAGCCGATGAAGTTTTAAGAACACTTGGTGTTGATGATCCGATTTTGAACATTGCCAAACAGTTGGAGGAAGCAGCTCTTGTTGATGAATATTTCGTTTCTAGAAAATTATATCCAAATGTAGATTTCTACTCTGGAATTATCTATCGTGCCTTAGGAATTCCAACCGATATGTTTACCGTAATGTTTGCTATTGGTCGTTTGCCAGGTTGGATTGCCCAGTGGAAAGAAATGCGCATCAACAAAGAACCTATAGGTAGACCAAGACAAGTTTATACGGGTTATCCACTTAGAGATTTTAAACCTATGGATAAAAGGTAATTATTGTACTATTTTATATAGAACTCCTTGCAATTTGTAAGGAGTTTTTTATTATCAATAATTAATATTTAGTATAGTAATTTATCATTATGTAAGATATTATCTTTTACTTACTTTAAAAAAGCGTATTTTATCGATTATATATGTATTTAATGGATATTATTAAATCATACGAACTATATTTGATAGGTCAAACAATAACAAAACATACATCAAAAAGTTAATTGAGTTTTAATTGAATTTTAACGTAAAATGTAATGTCATGAAAATGAAAACTACCTACCTCTTTACAATTGCATCCCTGATCGGAATTTCTTTTACTTCAATTGCACAAACTGAAAATATTTTTTTCGGGGAAAATTCAGGGATATATAACACAGGTAACTTTAATTCAGGTTTTGGATTAAATGTGCTACGTCAGAATTCTGGTAATAGTAATGTAGCTTTTGGAATTGAAGTACTTCAAAATTCAATAGGAGGATTTAATTGCGGGATTGGAAACGATGCGCTTTTTTATAATCTAGAAGGTGAATTAAATATAGCTTTTGGAACAAGAACTCTTTATAAAAATACTACTGGTTCTAGAAATGTTGCTATTGGACACAGAACATTGCAAGACAATGCAACTGGTAGTGATAACACAGCAATAGGATATGCCTCAATGTTATTCAATTCGGGTAGTAATAATATTGCACTAGGATCTTATACTCCTAGAAATTTGTTAACGGGTGATAGTAATATTTTTTTGGGGACAGAAACGGCAATCAACTTACTAAATGGCAATAATAATGTTATTTTAGGTAATAGAATAGCTTTAAATAGAGGGCCATCTACAGCCTTTATGGCAGGTAACGATACGAATAATTCAATTATTATTGCAGATGGAACGGGTGTACAAAGAATTTTTATAACAAAAAATGGGAATACTGGAATTGGTTTAGGAAATAATATTATTCCAGCTAATAGATTAGATATCAAAGGCGGTGTAGTGATTGGTAAAGGCTATACGCCAGATGGGATAAGTCAAGGAGAGATTGCTCCAGCTAGTGGTTTACTTGTAGAAGGAAGAGTCGGAATAGGAACTGTATCTCCAAATAATAAAGTTGAAATAACTCAAGGAACTGATGGAAACTCAGGCCTTCGATTTACCAATTTGACAAGCAATTTTAATGGAGTAACGGTTCAACCTGGTAACAAGTTTTTAAGTGTAAACGCTTCAGGTGATGTTGTTTTGCAAAAAGTTTCAAATGCAGTTGAGTCTAACCGCTTAACGTCTAATGCAAATGTAATGACCAGTAATGTCAATGGAATTGTATCTTCTGCATCTATTGTTAACTCGATTTCGAATAGTATAAATACTACTAATCAATTAATAACTAGTGTAAACGGAGTGCAAAGTGCTCCGGTTAATTTACCCGCGCAAGTTTCGCAAACCCTTTCCCAATCAGGAAATACCATTACTCTTTCTAATAATGGAGGTTCATTTACATTACCAACATTTACAGATACCGATGCACAATCTTTAGCCTTGACGGGTAACACATTATCTATTTCAAATGGGAACAGTGTAACACTTCCAGCACAAGTCCCTCAAACAATCTCACAATCGGGTAGTACCATTTCATTATCTAATAATGGAGGTTCATTTACGTTACCAACATTTACCGATACCGATTCACAGTCTTTAGCCTTAATAGGTAACACATTATCTATTTCAAATGGGAACAGTGTAACACTTCCAACGTATACTGATGTTCCACAAACAATCTCACAATCAGGAAATACCATTTCATTATCTAATAATGGAGGCTCATTTACATTACCAACATTTACAGATACCGATTCACAATCTTTAGCCTTGACAGGTAACACATTATCTATTTCAAATGGGAACAGTGTAACACTTCCAGCACAAGTTCCTCAAACAATCTCACAATCGGGTAATACCATTTCATTATCTAATAATGGTGGTTCATTTACGTTACCAACATTTACCGATACCGATACCGATTCACAGTCTTTAGCCTTAATAGGTAACACATTATCTATTTCAAATGGGAACAGTGTAACACTTCCAGCACAAGTCCCTCAAACAATCTCACAATCGGGTAATACCATTTCATTATCTAATAATGGAGGTTCATTTACGTTACCAACATTTACCGATACCGATACCGATTCACAGTCTTTAGCCTTGACGGGTAACACATTATCTATTTCAAATGGGAATAGTGTAACGCTTCCAGCACAAGTCCCTCAAACAATCTCACAATCGGGTAATACCATTTCATTATCTAATAATGGAGGCTCATTTACATTACCAACATTTACAGATACCGATGCACAATCTTTAGCCTTGACGGGTAACACATTATCTATTTCAAATGGGAATAGTGTAACGCTTCCAGCGCAAGTCCCTCAAACAATCTCACAATCGGGTAATACCATTTCATTATCTAATAATGGAGGTTCATTTACGTTACCAACATTTACCGATACCGATACCGATTCACAGTCTTTAGCCTTAATAGGTAATACATTATCTATTTCAAATGGGAACAGTGTAACACTTCCGGCGCAAGTCCCTCAAACGCTATCTCAATCGGGTAATACCATTTCATTATCTAATAATGGAGGTTCATTTTTGCTTCCAACAACACATGTAGTTGCAGGAAACAATACTACGGTTACGGGGAATGGGACAGCAGCAACAC
This sequence comes from Flavobacterium sp., assembly GCF_044369455.1. Classification (GTDB taxonomy): domain Bacteria; phylum Bacteroidota; class Bacteroidia; order Flavobacteriales; family Flavobacteriaceae; genus Flavobacterium. Next base: position 34,919 of record NZ_JBIPLW010000014.1, read on the forward strand.
CTTTTTTAATAAGCGCTGTCGACAAGAGTATATATGCTGATAATGGCACTATAGATCAGTCCACAACCATTAATAATAATAGAATTGTTAATATGAATAATAGCAATATCTGGTTTAATGGTTCAAGTAGTGAATCAAATGGTAAAATTTATATAGGTTCAAATGTCTCCTACCCAAATGCAACCGGTAATTATAAGTTGTTTGTTGAAGGTGGTATTTTGACTGAAAAAGTTAAAGTTGCATTGCGTAGTACAGCAAATTGGGCAGATTATGTTTTTGAAAAAAATTACGAGTTGATGCCTTTAAAAAATGTTGAAGAATACATCAATAAAAACAAACATTTACCTGGAATTGATTCTGCTGAAGAATTATCAAAAAAGGGACTTGATTTGGCCGAAATGCAAGCCAAACAAATGGAAAAAATTGAAGAGTTGACTTTATATATTATTGAACAAAACAAAAAATTAGAAAAGCAAAATAATGAAATCGAAGAATTAAAAATTCAAATGAAAGCATTAATTGAAAAAACTAAATGATATGTATAAGATATTTAAAATAGTTTTGATTGGTTGCATTTGGATTAATTCAGCCAATGTTTCTGCTCAGCTCAATGAATATTTGGATGCCGAAAACAGCCGAATTTCAATGGCTAAAGAGACGGAAACAGAAATACAAAAATTTATTAACGATAATTTTAATAACTATAAATTATCCCATGAAATTAGTGAGGATGTTATAAATCATCTTAAAAGTGAAGAAGAATTTACAGAAACGCAATTAGAAAATGCTATATTAAATGCAAAAATAGTCGAGCTTAGAAAATTATTCTTTTATGAAAATCCAGATAAAAAGGAGCATTACATGGCTAAACCTGCACCAGTTTCTATAATGCAACAATGTATTAATGGTGATTTTGAAAGCAATACTGCTGGCTATACTTTTTGGTCTGATCCACATCCGCAGCCAGCTACTGGTTCGGCCTTTTTTTTATCATGTGCTACACCAACTGCAATAACAGCAACAAATGTGGTAACTCCGGGAATTAATAACTTCAATTCAACAATTACGATGATTGATAATACAAGTCCTGGATACCAACAATTTGACCCAGTATTGGCTGGACTTGGAGTAAATGTACCAACTTTAAATTCGAATGGCAGCAACAAATGTATTAAATTGAATAATGCCTTTGGAATGGGCTCTTCTGATCAGACAACTATGTCACGTTATTTTCCAAGTGTTAATCAATCTACAATAGATTTCAATTTTTCATTGATAATGGATAATAAACCAGCTCATGGTCAACCCATTCAACCTTTTTTTAGAGTAAGAGCTTATGACCAATTTAATAATATTGTGGATGAAATATGTATCATCGCCAATCCTGATAATTGTTTGTTTAATACTATTGTAATTAGCAGTAACAGAAGAGTTCTTTACACGGGTTGGATTTGTGCTCGTTTAAATGTATCTAATATAGTAAATCAACCTTGCAGAATTGAATTTACTGTTAGTGATTGTCAACCCTCAGCTCATTTTGGAACCGTTTATATTGATAATATTTGTGGTTTAACTTGTGCTGTTCCTCAACTCGGTGCCTTGAGTTTAGATCCAACCAATATAAATTGTCCAGATGTGTCTTTTAATTTACCTATTCAAGTATGTGGCACCTATCAAGCACCAGTTAACGCTACTTTTAATACACTTACATTAGATGTTTTGCAGAATAATACTATCATTGGAACAATTAGTACTCCATCACAACTTACGTCGAATACCTTTTGTTTTTCGGTCTTGCCGAGTATATTTGGGGCATTGCCTTCAGGTGATTTTGAGTTTAATCTAAATGCCACATTTAATGTCAATTGTCCAGCAGGAACATTTATTTATAGCATAACAGACACTTCAGCAAGTATAGGTCCAGATGTTACTTTTACTAATTGTTGCTTTCCAATATTGACTTTAACATCACCAAATGATGACCTTAGTAATTTAGCCATACCTGAAAAAAAGCAACGAGAAAGGTCCGATTGGATAAAAGCGGCTAATATAGTTTCGGTTGGGAACAATACTTTATCAAATGGAGTAGTGTATCATGCTGAAAATTATGTCGAGCTCAATCCAGGTTTTGAAGCGTTGTTGGGTTCGCAGTTTGCTGCGTATCCTGAAGGGTGTACCTCAAATTATACCTATAAAGCGCCAACTCAAAATGCAACGGTTAGTCAACCAATCATCACAGACGAAACTGTTAACCTAATTCGTTTAACAAAAGATTTTGCCATTGTGCCTAATCCATCAAGCAATATCATTGAGATTATAATGAAAGATGCTAAGTTCACTAAGGTAAGTATTGCTACAATAGACGGAAAAATTGTTGATGAGAAAAAGCTAGATATCACGAATAGAACCCAAATGGATGTGAGTCGCTATGCGAACGGAATTTATATCATTAACGTCACTTCAGACGATGGTACGTTATTCACCAAAAAGTTAATTAAAAATTAGTTAGTTAAGTTAGTAATTTTTAATGAAAGAAAGCTTCTCTTAATCGGGAAGCTTTTTTATATTTGTCACAAGCCAAAAGCTATTATATGTTACAACTAAATGTAAAAAACGAAACCTCACGATTAAGAGCCGTAGTGCTGGGTTCAGCCCTACATAATGGACCTACACCAACCGCCGAAGAAGCGTATGACCCCAAATCTTTAGAACACATCCTAGCTGGGACATATCCCATTGAAACCGATATGGTCAAAGAGATGGAAGCTTTTAATCAAGTATTTCAAAAGTATGAGGTACAAGTTTTTCGTCCAGAAATGATTGAAAACTACAATCAAATCTTCACTCGAGACATTGGTTTCGTAATTGATGATGTGTTTATTAAAGCCAATATTCTTCCCGAAAGAGAACGCGAATTGGAAGCAATTCAATTCGTAATCGACCAAATCAATCCCGCAAAAGTAGTGCGTCCACCCGAGGATGTTCATATAGAAGGTGGTGATGTCATGCTGTGGAACGATTATATTTTCATCGGAACGTATAAAGGGTCAGATTATAAAGAGTACATCACAGCCCGAACCAATATGGCTGGTGTAAATTATATCAAGCAATTATTCCCTAATAAAATTATCAAGGAATTCGACTTGGTGAAGTCAAAATTAGAAGCCCGTGACAATGCCTTGCATCTCGATTGTTGCTTTCAACCTGTTGGAAAAAGCAAAGGAATCATTTATAAAAGTGGTTTCCGTGAAGAAGCCGATTATGTATTTTTGGTAAACCTTTTTGGAAAAGAAAATCTATTTCACATTACACGTGATGAAATGTATGATATGAATTCCAATGTTTTTTCAATAGACGATAATGTAGTGGTTTCGGAACGTAATTTTAGACGCTTAAACCATTGGCTCCGCGATAACGGATTTACTGTTGAAGAAATTCCGTATGCTGAAATCGCCAAACAAGAAGGATTGTTGCGTTGTTCTACATTGCCTCTAATTAGAGATTAATTTTTAAGATCCACATACATTTCGCTTCCCAAAGGAGTAATCGATTTTGCATCTATGAAATCGCGATTAATAACGCTTGGTACTTGAGGAAGCATTTTTCCGCCCCCAATAATTTGATTAATAGCTGCATTCAGTAAGGGTTCGTTAACATCTCCTAATACCCCTAAATTTTCAAAGTTTTCAGGTAAAAATGTTGTTGGTAAAATTCCCGAAGTATAGTCTCCAAAACCATTTTTATCTACAATTTTTAACACTATGGGTTGCATGGCATATTTATGATTTGGATTTACATTGGACTTAGCAAAAGTAGGTGAATCATACAGCGTAATGGATCCTACATTTTTACCAGTTGTTTTATCACCAATTTGAATTACTTCTATATAAGGTTTTAAACAATTGATAATCAACTCGCTTGCAGATGCAGTAGATTTTGTTGTTAAAATATATACTTTATCGAGCTGTAAACGGTTTAATCCAGCAACGAATTTATTCTCTAAAGAACCCGGATTGTTTGCTAAGAAATCCCCTTGTGCTTTCGCATTCCATTGTTGTTTGGCAAATAATTGTCCAGAGAATTGCCCTGTAATCATACTGGCTAGTTTGGTCGCAGTAGCCACAGAACCTCCTGAATTATAACGTAAATCCAAAACTAAATCAGTCACATTTTGAGAAACAAATGACCCAAAAACGGCATTTAACTGACTTTCATAGCTAGAGTAAAAGCCATTATACATAAGATAGCCTATGTTATGTGCGCCTTGTGTGATAACGGTATTCAATAAGATAGGATTTTCGGCCAAATTAGTTTTTGTCAAAGTTACAGATTGCCCGTTTGGAGTTATAGTGACAATACCACCTGTTTCACTATAATTGGCTAAGTTTACGGTATAAGTAGTACTCGCTAAAAGTGTTCTGTAATTATCATTTGTTAATGGGATACCATCAATAGCATAAAAAATAGCGCCTCGTTGAATGTTTTTTGAAGCCGCATCTGAGTTTGGGATGATATAGCGAACCCAACCAAAAACTGTAGTTTGACTTGCATCGGTGTATTTTAAACCATAATCCATTCCGTTGTTAAGCGTATTTCCCGAAAGCACTCCTTCAAGTACCGAATAGTCACTATAAATGACACTAAATCGATCAGTAGGAGATGGAACTCGTAGTGTATTAAACAAATCGTTTGGATTTGCAAATGGCTCTAAAAAAGTATTCAATTGCGATTGATTGGCAAATCGATCATCAGCTAAATCAGGAACATCAGCTTGCCATAGATAATATAGATTCATTCCTTTCCAAACAAAGTCTTTTATTTCAAGACTAGTCGGAACGGCATTGTCATCCATGTCTTCACAACCAAATTGAAGAAACAACAATACTAGTATTTGTGATGCGAGTAGAGATTTTTTCATAGCAGCTTTTTGTTTTAATAAACGTAAATTTACGAAGTTTAGATTAATAATTTTATTTTGTTTGTAACAAATAAAAATATGCCTCGTCTTGAACTAACAACCAATAACCAAATTAGTTTCAATGAACCAAAATGAGTTTATGCTTCTGGTAAATCCTTTTAAGGATAAACTCTTTCGGGTCGCGAAGCGATTACTTGTGAGCACCGAAGAAGCTGAAGATGCAACTCAAGAAATATTGGTTAAGCTGTGGAACAAGAATGAGAGTTTGAACCAATACAATAGTGTTGAAGCATTGGCAATGACGATGACAAAAAATTATTGTTTGGATCAACTGAAATCAAAACGAGCGAGCAACATGAAAATTGTTCACAATAATTTCACCGATAGAGAAGCGAGTTTGCAACAAAAAGTGGAAGATACCGATACTTGGAAATGGGTCGAAAAAATTATGAACGATTTGCCTGAGCAACAAAAATTAATTGTTCACATGAGAGACATCGAAGAAATGGAATTTGAAGAAATGAGTACAATTTTAGAAATGAATGAACAAGCAATTAGAACAGCATTGTCAAGAGCACGAAAAACAATTAGAGAAAGAATGATAAAAACCCATCATTATGGCATTGGATAGAATAGAACAATTACTAGAAAAATACTTCGAAGCCGAAACCAGTATCGCAGAAGAAAATGAGTTGAAAGCGTACTTTACTTCTCCCGATGTTGCTCAGCATCTAGAGCAATACAAATCAATATTTGGTTATGCGGTTCAGGCAAAACAAGAGCAGTTTAGCGCAACAAATCCATTACAAACAAAGAAACGCAAAAGCGTAGTTTGGATATCAGTTGCAGCATCTGTGGTGGTTTTACTTGGTGTGAGTGTAGTTACATACCATCATTATAACCAACCAAAATCGAATGATTTAGGTACTTATGATGATCCGGAAGTTGCCTATAGAGAAACGTGCAAGGCGTTGGCTATGATTTCGGAACATGTTAACACTGGCATCGAAAGCATGAATTATTTAAATGAATATGAACAAACAAAAAACAAAATTTTTAAAAAATAAACAATCAGAAATTATGAGAAAGTTACTTTTAAGTATGGTATTAGTGTTAAGTGCAAATACTTTTTTTGCACAAAGTGTCTTCGATAAATTTGAAGACCAAGATGGAATAACAACCGTTATTGTCAACAAAAAAATGTTTTCGCTTTTGAGTAAAATGGAAGTAAATGACAAACAGGAACAAGAATATGTCAATTTGATTAAGAAGTTAGACAATTTAAAAGTGTTTGTCACCCAAAGCGATAAGAAGTCAGACGAGATGAAAGCTGTATTCGATAAGTATATTAAAACTGCTTCTTTAGAAGAGTTGATGCGTGTGAACGAAAAAGGAAAAAGCGTTAAGATTTTTGTAAAATCAGGTGCTACTGATTCGCAAATCAAAGAACTATTAATGTTCGTTGAAGGTATCGGACAAGAGGAAACTGTATTGATGTCATTAACAGGCGATTTCGATTTGGAGGAACTTTCGGTATTGACAGATAAGATGAATTTGCCTGGTGGCGATGATTTGAAGAAAGCATCAAAAGGTAAAAAGTAAGAAAGCATGAGAGCCATTGTCTTTTTAACTGTTTTTTTGACTTCACTATTATTGCTTAGTTGCAACAGTGAACCTACAATACAAAAATATTTTGTAGCCAATTTAGAGAACAAAGATTTTGTAGTGTTAGACATTTCACCAACTATTTTAAATTTGGATAAAACAAAACTGTCAGCTGAGCAAAAAAGAGCATTGGAATCCTTTGATAAGATGAATGTTTTAATATTCAAGTTGGACGAAAATAATCAGGCACAATATGAAGTTGAAAGTCAAAAAATAACTCAGATTTTAAAAGACGAATCTTATCAACAATTGATGAAAGTAGGTTCAGGAAAGGACGGTGCAACTATAAGTTTTGTGGGTGATGAGGATAATATTAATGAATTTGTTGTATTTGGTAAAAGTAAAGATAATGGATTTGCTGTAATAAGAATTCTAGGGAAAGATATGAATCCAAATAATATCATGACAATGCTTTCGGTTTTGAAAGAATCAAAAATTGACATGGCACAGTTGGCGCCTATAAAAGAATTGATTAAATAAATACGAGGTTAGTTATTCAAGTAAGAAAGCCACAGACAGTGCTGGGGCTTTCTTTATTTTTTGAAGTATTTAAATGGTACAAATAACATTCCGAAACATTCACCATCTCCTTTTCCTATATGTTTGTGATGAATCTTGTGAGCTCTTCTAACACCTTTCGCATAGATGTTATTTGCATTTCTAAACAGTTTAAAACGCTGGTGAATAAAGATATCATGAACAATAAAATAGGCAACTCCATAAGCAAAAATTCCAAGACCAACGGCAATACCCAATTCAAAAATGCCTTTTTGCCAAAGCAAAAAACAACCAATGCTTACGACGGCGTAAAAAATAAAGAAAGCATCGTTACGCTCAAACCAAGAGTTGTGGTCTTTTTTGTGATGATCGGCATGCAAAACCCATAAAAACCCGTGCATAATATATTTATGAGTGAACCACGCCATGAATTCCATGACACAAAAAGTAATAATAAAAGCAGTAATTTGGAGTAACATAATAACTATATTAAATTTAAACGATAGTTAACATAACATTTTGCCATAAGTCCAAATTTTTGATAATCGGGAACGCGAATTCGGGTGTTTTTGATTTCAGTAGAAGGTGTCTTTTTTAACTTAGACAGTAATTTTTTGTAATAAACAAAAGCAGTATAAACACCAAACTTAGCTTCTATAGGTAGTTTTAAAATTCCTTCAAATCCGGCAGCAAAGTCGGCCTCAATTTCGGTAATAATTTCATTTTTTGAATGTTCGTCTAATTGAGACAAATCCGTATTGGGGAAATACGTTCTATTCAAATCTTCATAATCCGCTTTTAGGTCACGAAGGAAATTTACTTTTTGAAAAGCGGATCCTAAACGCATAGCAGAAAGTTCTAATTCCTGAAACTTGGTATCATTGCCATTAACAAAAACTTTTAAGCACATTAGTCCAACCACATCGGCTGAACCATATATGTATTCGTTATATTCGTCCATGGTTTTGTATTCGCTTTTGTGCAAATCCAATCTCATACTATTCATAAAAGCATTGATCATATTCATAGGGATAGAATAGCGATGAACAGTATGCTGAAATGAATTCAAAATTGGGTTTAAACTGATTTTGTTTTCCAAAGCACTTATTAAATCTTTTTCAAACATATCAAACAATTCCTCTTTATTATAATCATGAAAAGTGTCTACGATTTCATCAGCAAAACGAACAAATCCATAAATATTGTAAATGTCTTGACGAATGCTAGGTGCTAACATTTTAACAGCAGCAGAAAAGGATGTGCTGTACGATTTGGTAACATTTCTACTGCAATCGAATGATATGGTGTCAAAAATTGATTTCATATAAATTATAAATTTTTCTCAATAAGTTCAGCAACAAGTTTTCCGGAAATTAATGCTGGAGGCACACCTGGACCAGGAACAGTTAATTGTCCGGTAAAATAAAGGTTTTTTACCTTCTTACTCTTTAATTTGGGCCTTAAAAATGCAGTTTGTAATAACGTATTGGCCATTCCGTATGCATTTCCTTTATAGGAATTATACTCTTTAATAAAGTCCTTAACACAAAAAGATGCTTTAAATATAATACTATTTTTTACATCTTGTTGCGTGATTTTTTCAAATCTTGAAATAATTTTTTCAAAGTATAAATTTCTCAATTCTTCTGTATCTTCAATTCCTGGGGCTATCGGTATTAAAAAAAAACCATTTTCACAATCTTTTGGAGCTAATTTTTCATTTGTTATTGATGTAAAGTTAGCGTAAAATAATGGTTCTTCTGGCCATTTTGGATTATCATAAATATCAGAGGCATGAATATCAAAATCAACATCAAAAAATAAATTGTGGTGTACTACATTCTTTAGTTTTTTATTGAATCCGACATAGAATAGGAGCGAGGAAGGTGCAAAAGTTTTCTTCTCCCAATAATTTTCAGAGTATTGACGGTATTCGGAGTCTAGTAATGTTTCTGAGTGATGATAATCAGCACCAGTTAGCACAATATCGGCAGTTATTGTAGTTCCATTAATAATAATACCTGTTGCTTTTTTGTTTTTAACTATAATTTTTTCAACAGCTGAATTCGTATGAATAGTAACTCCCAATTCTTTTGCTAATTTTTCCATACCTAAAATAACGCTATACATGCCGTTTTTAGGTTGCCATGTACCCAGTCCAAAATCGGCGTAGTTCATAAAACTGTAAAAAGAGGGTGTATCGGATGGTTTTGCACCAAGAAACAAAACTGGAAATTCTAAAATTTGTATTAGTTTTTTATTTTTAAATTTCTTTTTAACATCTTTACTTATATTAGAAAAAAACTGATTAACCTTTTGTGCTGTTTGAAGTGTTATTAATTCTAAAGGTGATTCTCCCGGTCTATAAACCAAATCTTTAATAGCAATATCATAATTGCTTTTGGCCTCTTTCATAAACGACTCTAATTGTTTTCCACTCCCTTTTTCTATAGACTCAAATGTTTCAATGATCTCCGGTAGATTATCTGAAATAGTGACGAAATCGTTAATGTCAAAAAAAACTTTGTAAGCTGGAGATAATTTACTGAGTTCATAATAGTCCGAAGGTTTCTTGTTAAAATCGTTGAAGAAACGTTCAAAAACATCAGGCATCCAATACCAAGAAGGGCCAATATCAAAAGTAAAACCTTCTCTAATTAATTGTCTAGCTCTTCCTCCGATGGTTGCATTTTTTTCAAAAACAGTAACATCATTTCCTTGTTGCGCTAAATAGCAAGCAGCAGCAAGAGACGAGAAACCAGATCCAATTATTTTGATTTGTTTTTTCATTTTTTCTTTAAAGCAAAAAAAATTATAAGATAAAATTTTAATAAGTGATGGTATCAACCAACTCTTTAATAGAGCTAAATGTGCTGATTTTTTCGGAAATTAATTTTGGGTCAATATTTTGAATCATTCGACCAATAACCCACAAATTAGATGTTTCATCTAAAACTTCATCATTAACTTGTTTAATATAATCATTAATTAAATCTTTATTAGGTTCAACGGTTGAATAGCATATGTAGGTAATATTATCAAAATATTTTTTCATGTCTTTCAAACTGTCTAAAGGAACACTCTCGCCAAGATAAATACTTTTATAACCGTGATTTATAATTTCATAATTAAGATACATTAATCCCAAATCATGAATTTCATTCATAGGAAGGTAAAGAATGAATATCTTATCATCATAAATCGGAGCTTTTGATTGAACAATTTCAGTATTATTCAATAGTTTTTGCTTGATTAAATAAGAGATGAAATGCTCATGGGCAGGAGTTATAGTGTCCGTTTGCCAGAGCAAACCAATTTCTTCTAAAAGCGGAATAAAAACTTCGTAAAACACACTTCTAAATGATTTTTCAGAAAGTAGTTTATTATACGTGCTGAAAAATAAGGCATGGTCAAAATTCATCATAGCCATTTTGAACGAACTAATGGCATGATGTTTTACACTTTTATCAGAAATAATTTCGTTGACTAATTCCGGAATTTTTTTGTCAGTTAGTTTTGATATTTTTGATATTTTATAACCGTGATTGTGCAGTAAGGTAATGTTTAGTAGCTTCTGAAGGTTTGATAAATCATAGGTTCTTATATTAGTTTCAGTTCTGATAGGAGAAAGTACATTATATCTTTTTTCCCAAATACGTATTGTATGCGCTTTAATTCCCGTAATATTTTCTAAATCTTTGATACTGAAAACATTTTTAACATTGTTCATTGTTTGAATTTATTAGTTAAACAAAATTAACAAAATAACGTTACAACCATTTCTTTATTAGGAAAACTTTATAAAAAAGAGTAATCCAAAATAATTTATCCTTATAAATCACCGTTAAGTCTGTATTTAGAGTATAAAAGCTATTGCTGAAGAAGTGGCTTAGTGAAATATTTTTAAGAAATTAACTTCGTTTTTCCCTCAAAGGGCCGCTTTGAGAATACCAGCGAACACTGTTTTTGTTAAAAGAGAATAGGGAATACCTTCGTTTTTCCCTCAAAGCTCCGCTTTGAGAATACCAGCGAACACTGTTTTTGTTAAGAGAATAGGGAATACCTTCGTTTTTCCCTCAAAGCTCCGCTTTGAGAATACCAGCGAACACTGTTTTTGTTAAAAGAGAATAGGGATTAACTTCGTTTTTCCCTCAAAGCTCCGCTTTGAGAATACCAGCGAACACTGTTTTTGTTAAGAGAATAGGGAATACCTTCGTTTTTCCCTCAAAGGGCCGCTTTGAGAATACCAGCGAACACTGTTTTTGTTAAAAGAGAATAGGGATTAACTTCGTTTTTCCCTCAAAGCTCCGCTTTGAGAATACCAGCGAACACTGTTTTTGTTAAAAGAGAATAGGTAATACCTTCGTTTTTCCCTCAAAGCTCCGCTTTGAGAATACCAGCGAACACTATTTTTGTTAAAAGAGAATAGGGATTAACTTCGTTTTTCCCTCAAAGCTCCGCTTTGAGAATACCAACAACGCAAAAAAATAATTTCAAGCAAGCTTGATTATTTTTTTGGGTTGTTGGTATTCATTCGTGACCACGATGGGATTCGAACCCACACGTCCTTTCGAACACCACCCCCTCAAGATGGCAAGTCTACCAATTTCTCCACGTGGCCCAAAATAAAAAAAGTCATTCACCATGGCGAACGACTTTTTGTGACCCGACTGGGGCTCGAACCCAGGACCCCATCATTAAAAGTGATGTGCTCTACCAACTGAGCTATCGAGTCTTAAATGTATTCTAGAAAAAAAACGTGACCCGACTGGGGCTCGAACCCAGGACCCCATCATTAAAAGTGATGTGCTCTACCAACTGAGCTATCGAGTCTTTTTCTTTTCTTGAATACTTCACTGGAGTCTATTTTTTATAGGAGTTCAGTGATTCGCCATATGGCTTAATTGCGGGTGCAAATATAAGACCTTATTATTCATATTTCAAAGCAATTTTATTATAAATTTACCTTTTTTTGACCAAGGGTGTTAATGGTCTAATTTATAAGGATTTATTGCAATGAATAAAGTTGTTTTAATAGGTTATATGGCTGTTGGTAAAACTACTATTGGACAGTTGCTGGCTCAAAAAATGAATTGGAAATGGCTTGATTTGGATAAAGTTGTGGAAAAAAAAGTAAATTTATCCGTAAATGAAATCTTCAAACTGAAAGGTGAGATTTATTTTAGAAAATTAGAACATGAAGTGTTTAAAGAGATCATTCAAAATAATGAAAAAGTAATTATCAGTACCGGAGGTGGTACTCCTTGTTATGCAAATAATCATTTACTAGTAAATGGCGAAAATATCGTTTCAATATATTTATGTGCTTCTATCGATGTCATTTTTGAGCGACTTAAAAACGCTAAAAATATGCGTCCCTTAGTTGCTAATCAATCCGAGGTTGATTTGAAAGAGTTCATTGCTAAAAATCTATTTGAAAGGAGCTATTTTTATAATCAAGCCACTTATAAAATTACCATTGATTCAAAATCGACAGCCACTATTACAAATGAAATCTTCGAAGTCTTACACTAAGTAGGCATAATTATTATTTTCTTCAAAAACCACGTGAACATGTTCTTTTGATGATGTTGAAAGTGAGATGCCTTTAAAATCTGCTTTAACAGGAAACTTTTTGTGATTCCTATCCACTAAAACAACTGTCTTGAATTTCTTTGTTGGAACTTCTAAAAAATGTTTAACACCATAAATTAATGTGCTTCCAGAATTTAAAACATCATCAACTAGTATGATATTTTTATTCTTATAATGCTCTTTGGTAATAGAGGTGACTATTGGGTTGAATGGGTTTTTTTTGTCAATTTTGACTTCACATAAGGTTACTTTTAAATCAGAAATAGTACTCAATACAGAACTAATTTTTATGGCTAAAGTATAGCCATTGTTCGAAATCCCGGCCAAAATTATTTCTTTTTCGTCAGCAAAGGTTTCAAATATTTGATAAGCGATTCGTTTTATTTTATGATCAATTTCTTGATTGTTTAAAATAATATTTTGATTCATACTGTTGTTTTTTTTCAAAGATAAAAAACTGTTTTATTCTTTGCGAAACGAATTAATAAGTTTTTTATTTAATTACTCTATTATATCAAACTATTTTTATTAATTTTCTTTTTTGTAGGATTATAGTATAACATTGATAGAATAGTACTTTACGTTCAACGATATTGTAAGGTATTTTATCGATTTTAGTAAAAAATGCAGTAGAAAAAGGTATCTTTTTTTTAAAAATTGACATAATTTTAGTTTATTTGTAAATTGTTGAATAACGACTTAAACAATTTAAAAACAATATTTTAAGTATTTTATCACTACCTACTAAGAAACAATACTTTATATGATGAATTACGCAAGTGCCCTAAAAACAAATGGAGTACTAAAAAAGCACATTTTAGTTTTTTTAGTAGTAAGTTTTTTTTCGTCATTTATTCAATTGGGTTATGCTCAGGTTAGTACCTATGGCTTTAGTGAATCTATAACAAGCTATACTCCTTTGTCAGCGCCTGCTAATGCTTATGCAGCACCTTGGGATGACCATGTTAGCGGATCAGCATTCTTAGCACCTATCGGATTTAATTTTGTTTATAATGGGGTAATTCAAACACAATGTTTCGTAAGTCCAAACGGCTTTATTTCTTTTGGAGTTCAACCCACACCTATTAATTATTTACCTTTAAGCGGAGCAACCTCATTTGCAAACGGAGGAACGATAAGTGCTCTTGGAATAGATTTAATTTCAGGAACTCCAACAGATAACATAGTTTATCAAACAATTGGTTCATCTCCTAATAGAGTTTTCGTTGTGCAATGGACGAATGCTAGAAGAAAAGTGGCAACTGGAAATTTTAATTTTCAAATTCGATTAAATGAAACTACAAATACGGTTCAGATCGCTTATGGAACCTCTTCTACAGTTGATCCAACGCCTTATAATGTCCAGCTGGGCATACGCGGAGTTACCAACGACTTCTTACAAGGTGAAGTAAATAATCGATTGCAAAGTGGAGCTAATACTAACGTTCCATGGTCGGGCAGAACAGTACTAGGAACTGCAAATTCAAGTACTGTTAGAACTAGTGTTACTGAGTTTCCAAATAATGGATTGTTATACACTTATACACCACCATTAGCATGCGTAACACCTGCGGCAAGTCCAACATCCTTTAATATTGGTGCTACAAATGTAGATGCAACAAGTTTCACTGGAAATAGTTTTACTGCGGCTGTACCCGCACCAACTAATTATTTAATAGTAAGGAGTACTGTTAATACAACACCTACAAATATAGATATCCCTAATCGGGTGTATTGGGCAGTCAATGATGTAATTTCTGGAATTTATACTGTAATTAGTACATCAAGTGCGACTTCATTTACGCAAACGGGTTTGACTCCGAATACACGATATTATTATTGGATAATACCCTATAATGCAGGGTGTTTAGGAGGACCATTTTATAGAATGACGAGTATAGCAAGTGCTACTAACGCAACTTGTATAGCGGCACCAACTGCTATTGCTTCTTCAAGTGTTGACGGTAATTCATTTATTGCAGATTGGAATGGAGTTGCAGGCGCTACTGATTATCGTATTGATGTTTCAACAACAAATACATTTGCAACAACATTGCCAGCTTATACCAATTTTTCAACCGGTGGTGCTTCAAATTTAACATTACTCGGACTTAATCCTTTGACGACCTATTACTTTAGAGTTCGCGCAGTTGGATTAGGTTGTGGTTTAAATAGTACAACGGGAACAGTGACAACTACTTGTGGCGCTTTCACAGTTCCATATTCTCAAAATTTTGACACAACTCCAGTAGCAGCAGTTCCGAATTGTTTTGTGATTACAGATGTAAATTCAGATACTAATCGATGGCAAGTTCAAAATTCCTCCGCTTCGTCTAACCCAAATGCAATTCATTTAAGAACAAATGTGGTTGATGATTCAGATGATTGGTTTATTTTGCCCGGTATAGTATTATCAAATAGTGTTACCTACAGGTTAAAGTTTAGATACAACACGACAAATCCCTCATTTTTTTCAGAAAATCTTAGGATAATTATGGGTACAAGTCAAAATGTTCCTAGTATGAATATCACATTATTCAATTTGAGTAACTTTAATAATACAGTTTATCAAACCGCTATCGTCGATTTTACACCTGCAATTTCTGATGTTTACTTTATAGGTTTTCAAGGTTTTAGTTTTGCTAATCAAAGTAAAATTTTGATAGATGATATTAGTGTAATTGTTTCCCCAACATGTTTTGAGCCAACAGATATTACAGTGACTTCAGTAAGTTCAACCACAGCAACATTATCATGGACAGCCAGTGTGCCCGTGCCTTCAAATGGTTATGAATATTTTGTTAGTACTACAAATACACAACCTACTAATTTTACAATACCTACAGGGTCAGTTGGAGCTGGAATCACAACTGCTACTATTACGGCATTATCACCAGCTACTTTATATTATGTTTGGGTAAGAGGAAATTGTGGACCTACTGATAAAAGCGAATGGAGTTTGTTAGCAGCTTTTAATACAGACTGTTCCGTTTCAACTTTAATACCTGTTGTAAACGGCACTTTGTGTGGAGGTGGATCTGCTACACTAAGTGCTACTGCAAGTATGGGATCAACAATAGAGTGGTTCTCGGATGCTGCAGGTACCAATTTGGTTGGTTCCGGACCTAATTTTGTTACACCAACACTATTTTCTAGTACGACTTATTATGCTCAATCTAAATCTACGGGTGGTCAAGATACCGTTGGGCCTTTTTCTCCGACTTCTCAAGGAGGAACATTAGCAATACAATCGAATTCTGTTCGTTTGAGTTTTTTAGTTAATAATGCAACTACTTTTCAATCGATTGATATATATCCGCTGGTCTCTGGACAAAACGGAGTATTGACTATCCGGGCCGTTTCAAATGCAGTTATTAGCACTTACAATTATACCACTAATACTTCTGGAGGTGGTATGCCACAAACAATACCATTAGGTTTGAATTTAACTCCAGGAAATTACTTTCTGTCTTTTGATGTGATGCCTGCTTCTGGTTTTATTATTAATGTTGATAACACAGCTTATCCATACGCTTCCACAACAGCATCTATTTTGGGTAACGATTTTGATAATTCCTATTTCATTTATGCTTACAATTGGAAATTTTCAAATATTTGTAGATCTTTATTGACTCCGGTTACCGCTAGTATTTCCCCAGCACCTCCGTTATCTTTTAGTTCGACTTCAACAACTTTATGCTCTGGTGAAACATCTCCATTGGTTACAGTTTTAGGATATTCCGCATATAATAATTTTGTATGGACGCCAAATACAGGAATTAGTGGTTCTTTGGCAGCAGGTTTTACTTTCGCACCGTTAGTGACTACTACGTATTCTTTAGTGGCAACTCAAACATCAGGAGGGCTATGTGCTTCCTTAATTACCTATACCGTAAATGTAAATGCTGAGCCACCGGCAATTACTATAGTTCCTTCTTTAGCGGCTGTTTGCCCAGGTTTGGTTCAACCTTTAAACGCAACTCTAGCAGCAGCAACTCCAGTTGTTATTTTAAGTGAAAATTTTAATGGTGCAACAAATAATTGGACAACAATCAACAATTCAATTGGTGGAACTCCTGCTGCATCTTCATGGACATTGCGAAATAGTCCATACACTCCTCCGGGTGGATGGAGTTTACCTATAAGAAGTAATGATGCTTCTCAATATTATTTCAGTGATTCTTACGCGCAGGGATTTCCTAGTTCTAACCTAACACAAACCTATTTAGTATCACCGGTTATTAATTTAGCTGGATTTACAAGTATAACTTTAAGTTTTTGGCAATATTTGCGCTATATACCAGGCAATAGGGCACGTGTCGAATCATCTATCGATGGGGGTATAACTTGGCAATCACCTCCAAGATTAGTGCAAACAGTTACTCAAGGTACACCCTCCGGCTTTGTTAATACAACAGTTAATTTAAGTGGATTAATAGGAAATTCAAATGTACGAATTCGCTTTTTTTATGAAGCATCATACGATTATTGTTGGGCAATAGATAATGTAAATATAACGGGTACTTTAGCTTTAGAGGTAAGTTGGTCACCTACAACAGAATTGTTTTTTGATGCAGCAGCAACAGTGCCTTATATAGCCGGAACACCAACTGCAATTGTTTATGCAAAACCAACGGCAACTAGGACTTATACTGGTACAGCTTTGGGTGCAAATGGATGTTTCACCAGTAATAGTGCTACGCTTACTGTCTTGCCAAGTGTAACACCCGGATTGTTGTCGAGTAGCCAAACCATATGTAGTGGGTTTTCCCCAAATAACTTAGTGTTAACAGGGTCTGTAGGGACAATTGTTAGGTGGGAGTATGCATCTAATGCTACATTTACTAGTGGGCTTACCACTATTGTTAATACAACAACAACGCTCACAGCTGCAGCTATTGGTACCTTTACTGGAAATCGGTTTTACAGAGTAGTATTGCAAAACGGTTCCTGTCCTATTGTATATTCTAATAGTGTAACTATTAGTTTTTCTTCTACAACATGGAATGGAGCAACATGGAGTAATGGAGTTCCTTCATCAACATTAAAAGCTGTTTTCAATGGTAATTATACTTCAACAAGCAATCTGCAAGCGTGCTCTGTTGAAGTACTTTCGGGAGCAGTAGTTTTTAATACAAATCACACGCTTACTGTTCAAAATGATGTTAAAGTTACTGGCGGTTCACTTACATTTGATAATAACTCAAGTTTACTTCAAATAAATCATTTAGATAATAATGGAGTGCCTTTTTCTAATACGGGTAATATTACCTATAAAAGAGCGACAACGCCAATGTTTAAGTTTGATTATACGTATTGGTCTACTCCAGTAAATCCTCAAAACTTATTGGCGGTTTCACCTTTGTCTCCTGCCTCATTGTTTTTTGAATATAATTCGACTACCAATAATTGGCAGTATGTTCTTAGCCCAGCAACGAACAATATGATTCCGGGCAAGGGTTACATTTTCAGAGCTCCTAGTAACTTTCCTCCAGGACTTCCTGATCTTGCTCCACCACAACCGTATACCGCTTCTTTTATAGGAGTACCTAATAACGGAATTATTTCCTTACCTGTTACGGGTGGTGCCAGTCAGTTTAACTTATTGGGGAATCCATATCCGAGTACACTTTCAGCAGATGCCTTTTTATTAGATGTAGCAAATGCGGCTACTTTGAGCGGAACACTCTATTTCTGGACCCACAATACACCACTAAATGCAGCCTATCAATATAGCGGAAGTGATTATGCTCTATATAATTATTTGGGCGGTACTGGTACATCAGCAGCAACAAATACGGGTTTAAATATTTCCGTTCCGAATGGTAAAATAGCTTCTGGTCAAGGATTCTTTATCAAAGGTCTTTCTAACGGAACTGCTACTTTTAAAAATAGCATGCGAATTGCAGGTGATAACGATCAGTTTTTCAGAACTTCTAGTACTAACGTTACTTCTTTTTCAGAACTTGAAAAGCACCGATACAGGATCAACATTAACAATACACAAGGTGCTTTTAAACAAGCATTAATTGGTTATGTAGATAGTGCAACTATGGGCTTAGACCGTTTGTTTGATGGTGAGATGGTAGATGTAGGTAATGCAATATCTTTGTATACTTTAGTAGACAATACCAAATTGAGTATCCAAGGAAGGCCATTGCCTTTTGAGGTAACCGATACTATTCCGTTAGGGATTAAATCTACAATAAGCAGCGACTACAGTATTTCCTTGTACGATTTTGATGGCTTGTTTACGAATCAAGATATTTATTTAGAAGATAGGCAGGTTAATGTCATTCATAACTTAAAAACAGGACCTTATTCCTTTACAACCAATGTAGGTACTTTTGACAACCGCTTTGTCTTAGGGTACACCGAAACAAGTTTAGGTGTTGATCCTGTGTTTAACGAAAATGCCGTGGTCATCTATAAAAACAATGACAATAGATTTGTGATTAATTCGGGTAATTATACTATGGATAATGTGAAAGTCTTTGATACTAGAGGTCGTTTATTATACAATTTAAAAGATATTAATGCCACACAAACTATTTTTGATGGTGGTATGACCAATCAGGTATTACTAGTGCAAATTACTACAGTTGAGGGTGTTAAAGTAACCAAGAAAGTCATAAGATAAATTCCTAGATTTATAATATGTTATCATTAAATCCTTGTTTTTTAACAGGGATTTTTTGTAGCTATTTTAGACCTAAAAATTGAGTTAATGACACTATATCTAACGAGAACATAAAGATTTATTAACAATTCTTGTAAAGTGTTGACAATTTGTTATTTTAGGAGCCTTAATTTGGCAAATAAAAAGTATTTTTGAATAATTTAGGTAAATTTTATGCAACCTATGTTATTTTAACGTTACTTTTTTTACAAAAATTAACATGTTTTCAAATAGTATGTAATGCACTACGGTGCATTGGTCGATATTTAATATTACTTTATCGAAAAAAATTATTTTTTGGTTATATAATTGTTACTGATTTGTTTTTATGACGTATTTTTAGCGTCTTAACCTAATAAAATGGCTCTTTTTTGCCGTTTAAATATTAAAACTAATAATATGAAAAGAATTTTACTTTCTGCCCCGAGTAAATTAACCCGTTTTTATTTTAAAACTCTAAGTGTACTATTGTTAACTTTGGGGTTAACAAATGTTTCGTATTCACAATGCAATTCCTATCAACACTATAATAGTGGAACTGTGCCTGCGGGTTATACAAATAGTGGATTTAATGCTTCTACCCTAACGCCAGCAGCAATTGGAAATGTTGGAAGAACAGGGCAGTTTGTTCTGACTTCCACTACTAATGGTCAATTCGTTGAAACTCCCAGTGTGACTACTCCTGATGTTTTTTCATTTTGGATGAGAAGAGGAAATGGAGCCTCAACTGGAACAGCTTACATTGATTTACAAGTATTTAATGTTACTACTTCGTTATGGGAAAGTTTAAGGAATACTACTGCTTTAACAAATTATGGTATTGCGACGTATTCTGCAAATATGATAACACCTTTAACAGCACTTAATGCTACATATCAACAATTTTGGGTTAAATTTGATGGAACACCACAGTCTGGCTATTCTAATTCTAATCTTAGATTTAGAATTGTGAATACCAAAGGAGCGTTTAATGGAATAATATATTTAGATGATATTTCGTGGAGGTCAAGAACTCCTTCTCTAAATGATACGTTTGTTCCAGATATGGTGAACTCACCAGGAACTTCTACTTGTACCTCAAGTTTGACTGCTGGATCTACTTACACATTATATGATGTGGGTGGGGAATTTGACAATTACCATCTTGGTCAAAACAACACCACAAATTTTCAGCCGTCAGCTGGAGACAAAATAGAAATTACATTTGTTAGTTTTAATACAAATGCTGATCCTAATGATTACATATCTGTTCTCGATGGTGCTACTCCAGTACTTACTAATTATACGGGTACAGGTAATCCGGGAACTGTTACCTATACTGGAACGATAAATAATACGATGACCCTACAGTTTATTTCTGACAATGTGGGTTCTACTACTAGTGCAGGTTTTAAAATTACCGTTAAATGTATAGCAGGCAGCACTTGTTCTTTGCCAGGTGCATTGAATGCGGCGACTCTTATTACGGCAGCAGGTGCTACAGTAAGTTGGGGACCTGCGTCTCCGGTACCGACCTCAGGATATGATATTTACTATAGTACTAACCCATCGGATACACCAAGTGTTCTAACAACAAGCGCAACTACTACTAGAGCTTTAACAGGTCTACTCCCTGAGACTACTTATTACTATTGGGTACGCTCTAATTGTGGAGGTACGCAAAGCGCTTGGGTAGGGCCATCAGCGAGCTTTACTACTTTGTGTGCGCCTATTAATCCACCGTATACCGAGAATTTCAATGGGCTGCCTACCAGTGCTCTTCCGCAATGTACTTCTGCTGATAATGCGGGTTGGCAAGTAAATACCGTTAACGGGTATTTGACTAATAATATTGTTGGTACAAATTTTTTTACCAGAGCTGTCAGATTAACAGGTGGTGTTAGCTATCGTTTGTCTTATGACTATAGTGGTGCTTTAGGAAATTTAGATATGAAAGTGTATTACGGATTTACTAATAATGCGCCTAACACTTCAAATATTATTACACCACTAAATACGCATACAGGTGTTACAGGACTAAATAACAATATTGGTAACTTTACCCCTCCTTTTACTGCTACCTATTATATACGTTTTGAATTGATTAGTGTTTCTAATGCGCCTAACACCCTTCTTATTATAGACAATATCAATTTAATTCAAGAAACTTGTGGTCCAGGACGAACGTTAACGTCTTCGGGAGTAACGTCTTCGGCTGCTACTGTTAGTTGGTTAGTTCCAGCGGCACCTTTTTCGCCACCAGTAAATGGGTATCAATATTATTTAAGTACATCAAATGTTACCCCAACCTATAGTGTTACTCCAACAGGATCAACTGCCGCAGGTTTTACTTCGGTTAATTTGTCAGGTTTGGCAACAAGTACCACTTATTATATTTGGGTTCGTTCTAACTGTGGTGGTAATTTTAGTGCATGGTCTGTTCCAACATCCTTTACAACCTTAGTTGGTGCATTACCATTAATATTAGACGCATCATCAAACGGAACGACTAAAACAGATTGTGATTATAGTTTTTTTGATAGTGGAGGCGGAACAGCAAATTATCAAAACAATGAAAATTATACAGTTACGTTATTGCCTGCTATTGCAGGTACGAAGGTGAAGGTAGTTTTTAGTACATTCCAAACAGAGAATAATTGGGATGGTCTATCCATATTTAATGGTAATAGTATTGCAGCGCCTTTAATTAATTCTGGTTTACCAGCAGGATTTGCACCTTCAGCTCCCGCAGGATCATTTTATGGATCAACATCACCAGGTACTATTATTTCGACAGCAGCAGATGGTTCGTTAACCTTTAGGTTTACTTCGGATCCGTCGGTACTAGCACCCGGTTGGTCAGCGTTTGTAAGTTGCGTTGTTACTCCAACCATTACCAGTTTTACTCCAGCAAATAATAACTGTGGTGCTAGTGGAACAGTTGTGCTAACGGGAACTAATTATATAGGTATAACTAATGTCTCGTTTGGAGGTGTTTCTGCACCTTATGTTGTAAATTCTACTACTCAAATTACGGCTACAATACCCGTCGGTGCCAATTCAGGACCAATAAGTGTATCTAACAATACTGCAACTGGTTTTAGTGCAACCTCTTTCTTTGTCTTAGCTCCTCCTCCTGTTACAACCGGAGTGACCATTTGTGCCGGTGGTACAGGGTCAATAAGTTCATCTACAGTATGTAATGGTTTTGTAAATTCAGGAACTACTATTGCAGGAGCATTAAATGCTGCTACTGACCCAACTGCACCAAGACCTAGTCCTCCTGGAGGAAACTCAACCACTTGTTCGTTTCTTGCAGGTTCTATAAGAAATTATCAGGCTACACAGTTTCAGGTAAGTGTTACGGGTAATTATATTTTTCAGATGGCTAGTCCATACGATGCGATGGGATATATTACATCAGGGAGTTTTACGCCAGGTAGTTGTGCTACTGGAACATACATTATAGGTGATGATGATTCTAATGGTGGATTGCAACCTCGATTGTCAGTAATTTTAACAGCAGGAATAACCTATACATTATACACCACTTCATATGGTGGGACTGGTACGGTTACAGGCGCGTATACTTGGACTATTACTCCTGCGGCAGGTGGACAAATTATGTTGCAAGGGAATCCAAATATGCAATGGTATACCGTTGCAACTGGAGGTTCTCCCATAGGGTCTGGTGCTACTTTCAATCCAGTTGGTGTTGCAGGTTCCGGTCTTGCAAATACAAATACCCCAGGGACAACTACCTATTATGCAGCATGTTCTTCGAATGCTACATGTAGAACAGCAGCTACTTTTGTAATAAACCCGAGACCAACGGTAACTTTTACCGCTCAACCTGGTGCAACAGCGTGTACTTTTAACGATGTAACGTATACCACTCAAGCCGGACAAAGCAATTATGTTTGGACAGTGCCAGGAGTTTTAGGTGTGGATTATTCCATTGTTTCAGGTGGATTAGGCACAAGTAGCAATACGGTAACACTTCAATGGTTAACTACGGGTGTTAAAACAGTTACTATTAATTATAATAATGCCTCAGGATGTCCTGCTACATCAGCTACTTCATCAACGGCAACTACGGTTGCTGCATCAGGTATATCAACAACACTAACACCGAGTAGCGCCACAATTTGTGCTAACGCGCCACAAATACTTACGGCAACTTCAGGTTCGGCTAATTTCTTTACTTGGACTACTACAACAGGTGCCTTGTTTACCAATGCTGCCTGCACTGTTCCTTATGTTGCTTTGACAAATTCGGCAACAGTATATTTTAAAGGGATAGCAAATGCTACAGTAACTGTTTTAGGAACCGTTGGTGGTACAGGATGTGCTGCACCAGCTTCAGCAACTATCACCATAAACAAAGCTGTTTGGAATGGCTCTATTTGGTCTAATGCAGGGGTTGGTCCTACTAATACGATTAGTGCAGAATTTCAAGGAAACTTTACTTCATCTATACATGCATCCGCTACCTCCGGAAATCTATCAGCATGTAGTGTGGTGGTAACCAGTGGAACTGTTTTGTTTGATAGAGGGACTTTTACAGTACAAAATGCAGTGGCAGTAAACGGTGGATCATTGACCTTTGATGATGCTACTTTTGATGTGAGTTTGTACCAACCCAATAATGTTGGTAATTCAGCGGGCGTGTTCTCTGGAGGAAATACAGGAAATATTACTTTTAGGAGAACGTCAGCACCAATGTATAAATTTGATTATACCTATTGGTCATCACCAGTACATCCTCAAAATTTATTAGCAGTATCTCCAGGTTCTCCAGCCAATTTATTTTTAGATTATGGAACAGCGTGGAATTATATCGTAAGCCCAGGTACCACTACAATGACACCAGGAAAAGGATACGCCATAAGAGCTCCTTTGACTTATCCTGTTTTCCCTTCTATTCCTACTAGTTATCAGGCTACATTTACTGGTTTGCCCAATAATGGAGACCTTTCGATACCTATAATTATTGCTGAGGGTGCGACACAAATGAATTTCTTAGGAAATCCGTATCCAAGTGCGTTATCCGGTACTGATTTCATTACCAATGGTAATAACACTGGTTTAGGTGCACTTTATTTCTGGACACACAATACTCCAATAGACGCGAGCTATCAATACACTCAAAATGATTACGCTATATTTAATTTGTCTGGTGGAACTATTGCTGCGCCTTCTACACCGGGTGGTGCTGGAATTCAAGATGAACCTACCGGTTATGTAGCTTCTGGTCAAGGGTTTTTTGTTAAAGGATCTAATGTTTCTGCTAATGCGGTTTTCACCAATTCAATGCGTGTTGCAGGCAACAATAATCAATTCTTCAGAATGTCTAATCAAAGTTTAGAAAGACATCGTTATTGGTTGGATATTTCGAATACACAAGGTGCATTCAAACAATTATTAGTGGCTTATGTCGAAAATGCTACTTTGGGTAACGATATAGTATTTGATGCAGAAGCTGCAGAAGCTGGAAATGTTATTTCATTATATACCAAGGTTCAAGGTTTAAAAATGAGTATCGAAGGTAGACCAATACCATTTGAAGTGTCAGATTTAGTTCCCTTGGCATACAAATCAACCATTGCGAGTACGTATACCATTTCGATGCCGTTATACGATGGTTTGTTTGAAAGCCAACACGTTTATTTAGAAGATAAACTATTAAACGTCATTCATGATTTAACCCTAGCACCGTATTCTTTTGCTACCGAAATAGGTACCTTTGAAGATCGATTTGTTTTGCGTTATTCTGCTGAAACTTTAGGAATAACGCCTGTTTTTAATGAGAACACTGTAATTGTTTATAAAAACGATCAAGGTTTATACATTAACACAGGTAAAGAACTGATGCAATCGGTAACAATATACGATATTAGAGGAAGCGTAATTGCTTCTCAAAAGCAAGTGAATAATACACAAACTACATTTACCACCTTACCAACAACCCAACAAGTATTGCTGGTTAAAATTGAAGGTGAAAGCGGAAACTCGGTGACCAAGAAAGTGGTGTATTAAGGCAATGTAAAGACATTTTTAATTTTTTTTTTGAAAGAGAAAATCGAGTAATTAGTATTCGATTTTCTCTTTTTTTTATTTTGGTTTGTTAGAAGGCTATTCGAAGTGACGGCTTCTCGATACTTTTCAAAATTTGTAATTTTGAAAAACTCGAAGAGACGTTGATAGGATAATCGAAGTGACTTGTTATATGTCGTCAGTTCGACTTCTCGATACGCTGCGCTACTCGAAGTGACGATGATAGCATACACGAAGCGTCAATTAACAGCACGTCAGTTCGAGTATCCGCCTCCGGCGGATGTATCGAGAACTCGATACGCTGCGCTACTCGAAGTGACGGTTATAGGATAATCGTTGTAACGTGATTGTCGTCAGTTCGAGTATCCGCCTCGGCGGATGTATCGAGAACTTTGTTTATTTCTTGAATCTCTTTTTTGCTAGATTAACTAACATATCATATTCACCATTTATTAGGGCAAGTTTTTTTGCCTTTGACCATTTTTTAATTTGTTTTTCCTTTTCAATTGCTAAACGTATATTGGTAAAATCACAATAAAAAACCAATTGAATTGGTCTTCTTTTATGTGTATAGCAATCAGGATAGAAACCCACTTCGTGTTGGAATATTCTTTGGGTTAGGTTGCTTGTGACTCCGGTATAAAAAGTGCCATCTGAGCATTGCAAAATGTAAACATAGGATTGTTGCATGTAGCTAAAATAATAAAAATATTTAAGATTAGGGCTTCTCGATACTTTTCAAAATTTGTAATTTTGAAAAACTCGAAGAGACGTGTTATATGTCGTCAGTTCGAGTATCCGCCTCGGCGGATGTATCGAGAACTCGATACGCTGCGCTACTCGAAGTGACGATGATAGCATACACGAAGCGTCAATTAACAGCACGTCAGTTCGAGTAGCATTATGTTTAAAAAATGCAATTTTTTAAACATAATGCTGTATCGAGAACTCGATACGCTGAGCTACTCGAAGTGACGTTGATAGGATAATCGTTGTAAAGTGATTGTCGTCAGTTCGAGTATCCGCCTCGGCGGATGTATCGAGAACTCGATACACGGCGCCAGTGGAGATGAAGGAATTGATATAAACGTTAAAATTCTCACAAAATTGTATAATTTAAAGTTTATCAAAACAAAGCAAATCCGTTCGTCGAGTATTTGTGTAGATTATCGATTTTACGTTTTTTAATAATTATTTAACAATTATTTATTACTAATTTTCAAGTTCTATAATTTATATAAAGTATTTACATGGCGTTACATTACTTTTTATTACCCTTAAAGATTTTGGTGTTATGGGATGTTTTGATGAAAGTTGATTTTCGTTTGGATGACAAACAAAGATTGATTTTTAACGGAAAACCAGTGTTATTTTTTACTGTTTTGCCCTTGGCCTTACAATCTTTATTTTATGCCATTTTCATTAATAAAAACACTTCAAAATATACTTTTATAAACCCCTACGCTTTCTTAGCTTTTGCTCAGGGAAGAGGCGGCGGTGGCGGTGGCGGCGGTCATGGTAATGATGATTGGGTAATGCCTAATTTTAGACCTTATTTCAATTCAATTTCTGTTCAAAAAAAATCAAAATTTTAAATTTCAATTTTACTTAATATTATGAAACAATTTTATCTAACTCAAAAAATTAATAGTATCGTCTCTGTGGTTTTGATACTATTAGGATTGAAAGAAGAAAATGTGGGCACTACTTCTGTGACGACCACTTCTGCCATCAATTTCAATACCCGAAATGCCTTCGGGATGTATTCGTTTAAAGCGGCTTTAGTGTTTTTGCTTTTAGCTCTGACTTTTGGTCAAAGTGTAAACGCTACGACTTGCCCTAGTGCAACAGTAATAGCACCAGGGACGCTGCCTATTTCTAACCAAGCCATTGTATGTGGTACAGTAAATGATATTACGTCTTTAACTGTGGCTCCCTCGGCTCTTTTAGGTGGGTGTTCTAATAGTAACTACTATGGAGGCCTCGAGTCATTATATAGTTTTACACCAACTGCGACCGGTTTGTATTCTCTAAGTATTAGCGGTCAAACTTGGACACAAATATCAGTTTTCAATGGTTGTCCTACTACGGCGGGTACTACCTGCGTAGGAGGTGTAGCTAGTTCTGCAAATACGAAAAGTTTGGATGTGACTTTAACGGCTGGTGTAACGTATTTTATATTGTTTGATACTTGGCCATCACCTAATAGTCCATGTCCGGGAACGTTTAGTTTATCACAAATACCTCCCAACACCAGAACTGCTTCGGTTTTTGGTGGATTGTGGAGTAGCCCTGCTACATGGGGCGGTACCGTGCCAAATGCGGCGAGTACAGTAGTAATCCCTGCAGGAGCTATAGTAACTGTAGATCAGGTTGTTAGTGTAGCTAACATAACCGTGGACGGAACCCTTCAATGGAATGCAACTGCAAATGCTATGACTGTAAATGGCGATTTAACCATCAGTAATACAGGTAGATTTTTACCCTATTCATCTGTCGCAACACCTGTGGGAGTTGCTTTAACCGTTGCCGGTAATTTTACTAATAATGGTTTTGCTAATTTAGCTGTTGCTTCAACTGGTCTTACTTTTAATGGAAGCGGTTCTACCTTAAGTGGAACTGGTACTTTTCAAGGTGATGGTACTAGAGGATTTATTAGATCATTAAATTTTATTAATACAGGCAGTAATTCAATTACTACAAGTCAAAATTTAGTTGCTGTATTTGGTTTAGCACATACTGCTGGGTCACTAAATACCAACGGTAAATTAACCTTAGATAATACAGTACAGGTATACGGACAAGCGTTCAATACTTCTGTAGCGAGTATAGCCGTTACTGCTATGGGATCTGCATATTCTGTTGCACCCGTAGTTTTTGGGACTGCTGTTACACAATGGACAAGTGGTGGTGCAAGTACGGCCACAGCCCGTTATGTTTCTGGAGGTAATGTTTACCTTGGTAATTCAACAGCAGGTCTTGGGACCGTTGCTCCAACCCACACTAGTGGTTTAGGCGGTACCAATAATAATTTATTATGGGTAGGAACTGTTGGTACTTTAGGGAACCCATATCCATTAAATGCGGCATCAACCGTTGGTACTCAATATTTTTATGGAGACAATCTTTATGTAGCTACAGTAGCTAATGCTGCTGCAGCAAATAATGCTGCGGGAGTGCCTGTGCATACTTCAGGAATAGTTGGTGGTTATTTATATGTAGGAACTGCTGCAAAAGCTACAGTAAACTATGATGCAACTACCCTAACTGTACGTAGTTTAAACATAACAAATGCAGGTAGTGGTTATTCATCTGCTCCTTCAGTTGCTTTTAGCGTTGGCGTTGCCGCTGGTGCTGGTTCTGGTGCCGCTGCAACCGCAGTAGTATTCCAGCAAATAGCTGGTGCTGCTTCTCACACTATGCAAAAAAGTGGTGGTGCTGCAACGATTTCCGGTGGTCTTACGATAAACAGTGACCAGGGTGCAAGTAGTTCAGGTTTTGAACAATCTTCATCAGGTGTTGGTGCTGTGTCTACTGCAGGCGGAGGTGTAAATTATACTGCAGCTCCGGCTGTAGGCTTTACGTTGCCAACAGCATTGAACCTTGTCACCAATCCTGGTACAGTAGGCGAATATGCGGCTGCTCCAACGATAACTGTTTCGGGTGGTACATTAGTTTCAGGAACTGGGATTACTTCTGCAAGTTTTACGATCACGGTAAACAATGGTGTGGTTGAATCGGTTTATTTGAGCACGCCTGGTACATCAACCTATTCGGTATTGCCAACTTTAGCATTTTCTTCAGGGACTGCTACTTTGGCTTTTCCAACCGGTTGTTTAGCAGAAGCGGACGCTTTTATTGGCAGCAATGGGCAAATAACCGATTTTACAATTAAAAAAGCGGGCTTTGGATACGTAGCTGCTCCAACAGTAGGATTAGGTGGAGGTACTTTTACAACTGCTGCTACAACGCCTGCGGCTCGTATTGGGTTATATAACCTTACAACAAACTTTTTCGCACCTGCAACTGCAGCCGTTGTGAACCCTGATGATGCAGCAATTCCTAGCAACCGTAAAATTAATACACTAACACTTGCCGGAAATGGACTTGGTCAAAACCTTTCTAGCGATTTAATTCTTTATGGTACAACACCACTCGCATTAAATGCAAGTGGCAACGGTACAGGCAATATATTAGATATGGGTGGTAATACCATTACCTGCACATGGAATGGCTTTGGTGGTTTGACTTCGACTTTTGGTGCAACCAATACGTATATCAGAAATGGTTCTTTTGCGTTAACAGGTCGTGGAGGTGCTAGTAACTTTAATTATCCTTTTTCGGGTACATTTACATGGTCGGCATCTGCTGGAACTTTATTAACAGGTTCGTCAGTAACAAAAGTTACGGTTTCTGATACAGCTGCGCCAACTAATGCAACACTTGGTTCGGGTTCCGCTATCGGAAACAGAGCTTTCAGAGTGCGATATTCTAGCGGTAACCCTGGTTTAACTCCAGCTGTTACGTTAGGTTTCAATAGCCAAGATGCCTTAACCGTTACACAAAATTTATTGTTTGTGGCTGATGCTGCAGCTT
Organism: Flavobacterium sp.; assembly: GCF_044369455.1. GTDB lineage: Bacteria > Bacteroidota > Bacteroidia > Flavobacteriales > Flavobacteriaceae > Flavobacterium. The sequence continues at coordinate 64,906 of NZ_JBIPLW010000014.1, forward strand.
TAAACGGACCATGGACAGTAAGAAGTACTGCTTTTGGTGCCTCTGGTGCTTTGCCTGCAACAGGCACAAAAGCAACCGCCACTGTTTCACCGGGGCCAATTGCCGCAACGGGTGATAACTATTATGCTTGGTCTATTTTAAACCCAACGATTACTGACGTTAATCCGTTATTGGTTTGTGCTAATTCAGGTACCTTTACTATAACAGGAACTAACTTATTGGGAACTACAGCTGTATCTATTGGCGGAACGCCAGTAACTTCATTCACTGTAGTGAATGATACTACAATTACTGGTGTTGCCGGTAATGGTACAGATGGATTTGTGTCTATTGTAAAAGCCGGAGTTACTACTACAGGAGTGCAAACGGTTACCGTTAGTTCATCACCTTTAGCTCCGTCTGTTTCACCGGCCACTGCAAGTATAGTATTGGGAGGTTCTCCTAACGTTACCGCTTCAGGTTCTGAAAGTATTTTTAACTGGTATGCTGCTGCTACAGGGGGATCACCTGTATTGGTAGGAGCTACTTATACTTTACCAGTGTGTTCTTCAACTACCTTATATGTTGCGCAAAGTAATGGCTCTTGTGAAGGTCCGAGAACTGCGGTTCCGGTTACGGTGCAAGCTACTGCAATCACAGCTTCTACACCAACATTCTGTGGTACAGGAGGAACCTCAACGCTGAGTGCTACTCCGGTAGATTCTTCTATTTCTTATACATGGACTTCTATATCAGGCGCCTCTTTAAGTACTACTTCAGGAAATTCTACTGTTGCAACTGTTGTTACTTCTTCAGATTTCCAAGTTACTGGGACTAGCACCTTAGGAGGATGTACTGCTACAGCCACTATTTCTGTGAGTGTTTATCCACTTCCGAATGCTACGGTAACAACAAGTGTTTCAGGAGTTTGTCCTGGTACTAGTGCTACTATAAATTCTGGTTTATCTGCAGGAAATTTCACAAGCGCATCTATTACACATGCTCCTAGAATAGCTCCAGGTTCTGCTACAGTCTTAGCTGCTTCTGGTGCTGCTGTTGTTCCATTAACAGGAGGTACCCTTGATGACGGTGGATGGGGAGCAGTTCCGATTGGATTTAATTTCAATTTCTTTGGAACTTCCTACTCAACAATAAACGTTGGTACCAATGGTACTTTACAGTTTGGCGCATTTAATAATAATGGTGGTTTTACTACTCCTTTTGGATTGTCAGATTTTTCATTTACTACTTTACCAAGTACAGGTGAGCCATTTAATATGGTTGCCGTTTTGGCTAATGACAATCATTTAACTACTTCAACCATTAATGGTGGAACACTTAGATATTGGACAGAAGGTATTGCGCCAAATCGTAAATTCGTTGTTGAATATAATCAGGTAAGACAATGGAATTCTACTACTAATACAAGCACTTCACAAGCAGTTTTCTTTGAAACAACAGGAGTTGTGGAGGTTCATGTTACAGGATCTACTTCTACCAATAGTAAATTAGTTGGTATTAACAATGGTAATGGAACTATTGGAGTATTAGCTTTAAATACAGCTGCAGCTATTACAACGCCAGTAGCCTATAGATTCTCTCCTCCATCTAATTACAATATAACTTGGAGTTCAGTAGGTCCGGGTAATGTTTTGACTACTATAGGTACGCCAAATGCATTAAATAATTTTTCGATAACGGTTACTCCATCAGTTACTACTACTTATGATCTCCGTTATACCAATACAACTACTGGTTGTACTAATATTGTAGATTCTGACCGAGTAACATTGACTATTTTGGACAATGTGGCTCCTGCAACTGTTGCCGTTAGCAATGTCGCAACAGTTTGTGTAGGAGGTTCTGCTAATTTAAGCTTGACTGGTAATGTAAACAGTGCTGGTAATACCGATGGTTTAACGTATCAATGGCAAGTGTCTACTGATGCGGGTGCTACTTGGAATACTATTGATGCAGCTACCAATGCTACAACTACAGTTACACCAACGGTTGCTTCAAGCTATCAATGTTTGGTTTCCGTTTGTGGCGGAACCGCAGTGGCTTCAAGTCCTGTTTCTGTAGGATTTACTAATACGGTTGATTCTACAACTCCTGCTACCCGTTGTGGTACAGGTGCGGTGCAACTTTTTGCTACAACATCTTCTCCGGGTGCCACGCTTAACTGGTATACTGTTCCTACAGGAGGAACAGCAGTTGGTACAGGATCACCTTTAAATATTGCTAATTTACTTTTAGGAACCACTACTTATTATGTAGCTGCCGAAACTACAGGTCCTGCTTGTTCTAGCGCAAGAGTAGCCGTTACTGCTACCGCTACAACACCAGCTACACCACTTACTTTAAGCTCAGGTACTGCCTCACTTTGTGTTGGTTCTAGCTCATCAGCGGTAACGCTTACTAGTGGTTTAGGTTTTTATGACACTTACGTTTGGTCACCTTCCACTGGTGTTTCAGGTAATGAAACTTCTGGTTGGACATTTAACCCGACAGTTTCAGGAACTTATACTTTAACGGCTTCTCAAGCTGGTTTAGGAGTTGCAGGATGTACAGTTACTGCTACAGTTGTTGTAACGGTTAATAGTGCCAACGCTATCGCAGCGGTTAACAATGCAGTTGTTTGTTCTGGTAATCCAGTTAATTTGAGTGTTACTTCTACTGCCTTAGGAACAGGTCCTCAGACCTCGCCAACAGGTTATTTACCTTCTAACGCGACTAGTGCAAGTGATGGAGAAATTTTAAATGTAACATTAGGAACATTAAACAATACATCAACTTGTTTTACTACAGGCGGCGGTGCTTCTCTAATAAATCAGTATTCTGATTTTACTGCTGTTGCAGCACCTACACTTATTGCAGGAACAGCTTATCCTCTTTCTGTACAAGTTGGTACATGTGGTGGTAGCTTTACAAATTATACCAACGTATATATAGATTACAACAGAAATGGCGTGTTTGAAGCTTCAGAGCAAGCGTTTACTCAAGGCACTGGGGTTAGTGGTGCTCACCTTGTTTCAGGCACTATTACTATTCCTTTAACAGCTTCTGCAGGTGTAACCAGAATGCGTGTTTTAACCATTGAAAACGGTTCATCTTCTTCTTCACCAACTGGAACTTATGGTTTTGGTGAGACCGAAGATTTTAATGTAAATATTATTTCTAGTGCAGATGCTACTTCAACGTATACGTACGCTTGGTCTTCTACTCCAAGTGGTTTTACAGCAAATACGGCTACTGCTACGGTTAATCCTACAGTAAATACTACCTATTCTGTTTTAGCAACCTCTCCAGAAAATTGTACGACAACTAGTACTGTAAGTGTTACAGTTCAAAATTCAAGTGCTGAGATTGGAACTCAACCAGAAGCAACACAAACAAAATGTCTTGGTGCAACCGCTACATTTACTGTTGTTGCAACAGGTGTTAATGTACAATACCAATGGCGTAGAGGAACTACAAACCTTACTAACGGTGGTACTATTAGTGGCGCTACTTCAGCAACACTTACGATTGCTGGCTTAGTAGCTGGCGATGCAGGTACTGATTATAACGTTGTCGTTTCTTCTGATTGTGGTGCTCCAATTACCAGCGATAATGCTGCGTTAGTAATTGTTACGCCACTTGCTAGCGTAAGTGCATCCGAAACTACTGTTTGTTCAGGTACTCCGGTAACTATTACGGAAAATGGAGGAACAGCTACTTCTTGGAGCTGGTCTCCAGGGGGTGCTACTACACAAGCCATTACGGTAACACCAACAGTTACTACTAATTATGTAGTTACTGCTACTACTCAAGTTACAGGTTGTACGGCTACTGCCAACGTTACGATTAATGTTAATGAAACGCCTTCTTTGGTGACAGTTACTCCAACGAGTGCAACGGTTTGTTCAGGGTCTACAGTTGGAGCGAATGTTTCTGGTGGTAGTTTTACATCGACTTATTTTGCGGATACTTTTGATGCTGCTTCGTCACAGTTTACTGCTGCTACAGTTTCAGGAACAACAACTACTACAGCTACTTTAAATACAGCTGTTCAATCACAAGGAACAGGTTCTGTATTGTTTAATACTACAGGAGTGTCTTCTGTAGCGACATATAGTTTGAATTCGAATGTGAATTTAACAGGTGCTACTGCAGCTAGCTTAACATTCTCGCACATTGCTGCAATGGAAAGCCCAACGTTTTCATTTGACTTTGGTTATGTAGAGTACTCTTCAGACGGTGGAACTACTTGGACTACTTTTACAAGTGCAAACTATACAGGAACTGCTGCTACGGGAGTATTTAGTGGTAGTGATGTTAGATTCAGTACTTTGAGTTATCCAGATTGGATTACTGCATTTACCGGAACTGCTTCTTTGCCAACCAATGCCAATTGGAAAAACGAAACGTTTTCTATTCCAATTGCAGCTTTAACAAGTCAGTTCAGATTGCGTTTCCGTTATACTACAGATAGTTCTACTAACTATCAAGGATGGTATATAGATAACGTGAAAGTAAGCGCTGCTGGAGTTTCTCAATATTCTTGGACAGCATCACCTTCAACAACATTATATAAAGACGTTGCCTTATCAGAAGTCTATAATGTGGGAACTGATTTTGCTCCAACTGTATATGCTCAGCCAACGGCTCAGACTCAGTTTACTGCAACTGTTGCGAACGGTGTATGTACTAGTTCAGGAAACGCGACTGTAAACGTTAACCCATTACCGGTTATTACTTTAGCTAACAGTATTACAGTTTGTGAAGGTACGGGTGCTACGATTACCATACCAGAAATCAATAATACATACTCATGGTCACCAAGTACTGGAATAACTGTAATTGACAGTCAATCCGTTCTTGCGAATCCATTAGTTACTACTACGTATACGGTTACTATTATTAACACTACAACATTCTGTCAATCTACAAGACAGATAACGGTAAACGTTAACGATCCAGGAACTATAGTGACTCAGCCAACAAACAAAGTTGCTGCAGTAGGATTCGGTACTACTTACACTGTTGTTGGTACTTCAGGAATTTCTTATTCGTATCAATGGCAAATTAAAACAGGGCCAACTACTTATACTAACTTAGCTAATAATGCTAATTATGCCGATGTAAATACAGCGACTTTATTAGTCAACAATGCCGGTTCAGGAACTGCTGTTGATGGTGCCATTTACAGATGTCTATTGACACCTCCAGCTCCTTGTTCAGATTTGGCTACTAATGATGTAACATTAACAGTAAGCACAACAGGTATTGCTACCAGTCCAAGTAATGTAAACATTTGTTTACCAACTCCTACAACGGCACAATTTAGTGTGGTTACTAATGGAGATGAGCCTTATTTGGTGGAATGGCAAGTAAGTACAGATAATGGTGTGACTTACAATACGATTTCATTGATTGATGTAGAGGATACCTTCCTATACACCGGACCAAATACTACTGCAGTTCCGGGATTAACATTTGAGCATCCAATAGATGCCCTAAATCCTAATGGTACTGGAAGTGAATTCAAAGTATTAAACGTATCAGGCATTTCAAGTGTAAGTACTTTAAGATTTAAAGCGATTGTTAATGAGGTATTACCAAGTGCAGTGGCAACTTTATCAGTTACCAGCCCTGCTACTATTACTTCTGATGTATCAACTACAGAAGCTTTTAGATGTATAACTCCAGCGTCAGCGGTAGCTACTAATCTAAGTGTAACTACTTCAGGGGCTGTGACTTCAGTTGTTTGGAAATATGATACTACTCCTGGAGGTAGCTTCACGAATACCGTAGCGAATAATACTCCTGCCGGAGCAACTTTTGTGGCATCTTCCTTAGGAAATACGTATTCGTTAGCAGTAACCACTAGTGCTTCAACACCTGCAGGTAGTTATTACTTCAAGGCGTTTATATTAGGTTCAGCTGCTTGTGGAACTACACCAGTGCAATCGGCTATGGCTACTATTACAGTGGTTAATCCTACTGTAGCTATTAGTGCCTCTTCTGCCTCTTATTGTACTCCGGGATCTGCTGTTACTTTAACGGCTAGTGGAGCATCAACATATTCATGGACTTCGGTTCCATCAGGATTTACAAGTTCGTTAAACGGTGTTTCTGTAACTCCTTCAGGTGCTACAGCTTATTCAGTTGAAGGAACAGATGGAAATGGTTGTAAAAATACTGCGACAGTTAACGTTGGAGTAGGTACTACGTTTACTTTAGCTGCATCATCTGCTGCTTCTACTGTATGTCCTAGTACTTCTGTTGCTTTAAATGCAGTTCCGACTCTTGCCGGACCTACCACATATCTAGTAAACACTACACCATATCAGTTTAATGCTGTGGCGGGAACTTTTACTCCGTTATCAGGAACTACTGTATCATCAGGATTGGCTGCTACTGCGGATGACACTATGTCTGCAACCCTTACTCCTGGTTCTGGATTTAGTTTTAATTATGGTGGAACGAATTTCACTAATTTCAGAGTTTCATCTAATGGGCAGTTGATTTTTGGTGGTTCTGGAACACAAAGTGCAACAAATAATTTAGCGACTACAACTACAACAGAAAGACTGGGTTTGGCTCCACTATGGGATGACCAACTTCTGTCAACAGGTGTTAATTACCAATTGAGCGGTACTGCACCAAACAGAGTGTTAACTGTAGAGTGGCTTAATATGAGATGGAATTGGCAAGCAGCTGGAGCAGTAATTTCGTATCAAGTGAAATTGTACGAAACTACAAATGTTATTGAATATGTGTACAGACAAGAAGCAACTGCTTATAACGCAGGAGTTACAGGCGGAGCGTCGATTGGATTAATGGGCACAGCTTCAAGTAATTTTATTTCGTTGCAAGACACTAGTGCCACTCCGGGATTAAGTACTTCAACATCTAAGAATGATATTACAACTAAACCTGTAACTGGTCAAATTTATCGTTTCACTCCGGTGACTCCGGTGACATATACGTATGCTTGGTCTCCAACTGTAACAGGAACAGGTGCAAGTGTTACTGCTTCTCCAGCAGTCACCACTCCTTATAATGTGACAGCAACTTCTCAGTCAGGATGTACTGCGAGCGCTTCGGTAACGGTGAATGTTGATTCAGCGCCTCCGACGTTTACTACTACAACTGCACCAAGTCAATCACTTTGTGCTGGTGCAACAGTTAGCTTTGTAGTTACTGCAACAAGCGCAACACCTTTAACGTACCAATGGAAGAAAGATGGAGTGAATATACCTTCAGCTACTAGTGCTACCTTAACCGGCACTACTACAACTGCTGCAAGTACGCCTTCTAATTTCACCAATGGTACTTATACGGTAGATATCATTGGTTGTACCACTGTAACGGCTACATTTACCTTACAAGTTAATCCATTGCCAACAGCTACAATTAGCGGATCTACAAGTGTTTGTCAAAATGATACAGCTCCATCGGTGACCTTCACAGGTGCTACTGGTACTGCGCCATATACATTTACGTATAAACTAAATGGCGGTGCTAATCAAACGGTAACTACTACATCGGGTAATAGTGCAACAGTAGCGGTTCCAACTGCTACTGCCGGTGCATTTGCCTATACATTAGTAAGTGTTTCTGATGCAAATACTTGTTCACAAACCCAAACGGGAGGTGCTACGGTAAGAGTTAACGCTACACCAGCGGCTTCTACATTGGCTCCTGTTCCTACTGTTTGTGCAGGAAACGCATTAGTATTTGGTGCTTCGGCTATCGCTCCGGTAACGGGTGTTGCTTCTTACTCTTTTGCTGCTTCTTCAGGAACGTATACTCCAATTACAGGAGGTATTGCATTATATACTAGTACTTGGGATGATAGTAGATCACTCTTAGTGCCATTAGGAGGTACTTTTAGATTTAATGGCGTAGACTATAATTCTTGTAACATTAATACAAATGGTTATGTTAGTTTTGGTACGGCTTCAACTACTACTAATTATACTCCGTTGAGTTCGTTAGTTGCAAATGAAGTAGGTATTATTGCTGCTTTTGCTAGAGATTTACGAGGTATCGTTACTACAGGAGAAATTCGTTACTTGTCAACTGCTACAGAGTTTATTGTACAATGGACTAATGCTCGTAGATATACTACTTCTGCAAATGCAGAATCGTTTAATTTCCAAATACGTTTGGATAGAACTACAAACCAAGCGCGTATAGTATATGGCACTTTCTCTGATGCATTTTTGGGTTCAACTGCTAATTTACCACAAGTAGGTTTAAGAGGAGCTACTGTTGCAGATTATAGAAATGTTGAGGTATTGAGTTCAGGAAACTGGAGTACACCATCTGTAGGTGGTACTAATACTGCTACGGCTTACTATAATGAGGCTACTGTTGCTGTTAAACCTGCATCAGGATTAACCTATACTTTTAGTCCACCATCAGCTGGTTCTTATGCTTGGAGTGGTCCGAATGGCTTTAGCTCTTCGCTTCAAAATCCAACTATTACCAATGCTACTGTTGCGGCTACAGGTACGTATACCTTACAGATTACAAATGGTAATGGTTGTACAGCCACATCTACTGTAAGTGCTACGGTATCTGCTCAACCACTATGGTATTTAGATGCGGATAATGACGGGTATTACACTGGAATAGCAATACCATCATGTACTTCACCAGGTGCAGGATATACTACTACTGTAACAGGCGGTGGCGATTGTACTGATACTGGTATACTTAATGGCGTTGCAGCAAACCTGATTAACCCAGGAAGACCAGAGATTTGTTATAACAATGTAGATGACAACTGTAATACTTTAGTCTCAGAAGGATGTGCACCAGTGGTTGTCAATATGACTTCTACTACGGCTACCTTAACTACGTTTTCAAATGCAGTTGCAGCGAATATGTATTCATTCTCACCATATACAAACCTTAAATACCGCTTTATCATTACTAAGATTCAAACAGGTCAAGCAAACGAGGTTCAAGAGGTTACGTTACCAACGCGTTATGTAACGATTCCAGGACCGATGCGTTCGTATACTGCAACATATACCATTAGTGCAGCAGCGGTTATTAATGATGAGATTCTTGGTTATCTAGGAAATACAATGACCGTAACGCCACCGGCTGTAGCCCCAATTACGTTGTCTACAGGTTCATGTGGTGCTACGTTAACTAGTTTGAATGGTACCATCTCTGCTAATGTAGGGTTGAATGCTACAGGATACATTTTCC
>NZ_JBIPLW010000095.1:0-7519 GCF_044369455.1 Flavobacterium sp.
TATCCGTGCTCATGCGGATGTAGCCGACTGATGCAATAGATTTAGCCATGATGTTCACCGTTCTTTAGATTAGGATTCCAGTACTTCAAAATCTGCCAGTACCTTCATTTCCTTGCCCCATTTGCTTAGGTCAACATGCGTAGCAGTTACTGCGTTCCTGTTAAGGTCAATAGCGTAATAGTCCCCTAGTTCCCCATACCCCCGTGAATCTACTTTGCATTTTCTTAGCTGCTCGTTGTCCTGCTTTAGTTTCCTGTTAATCCGTGCCAGCAATGCCCGTTCCGAAATCATCACCTTTTGAAGTCTAGCCATCTTTGTTACCCCCAATGAAACTGTACCACAAATACACACAAACACACATTCACAGTACCACACATCACCAATAGCGTCAATTCGGTTTTCCAGGCTGCCACTGAACTAGCTTCCCTGTATCGTCTGTTACAGCTGCTGCTGCCTTATACCACCTGTCGGCCAGTGCATATTCACACGATACTGGAATATCCCCCAACAGCTGCTGCATAGCGATACAGCAGATGTGTTCCACCTTCTGGGCAGCTGCGGTATGGTCGGCCTGTATTGGCAGCTCTATAACAAATTCATCATGAACGAATGCTGCGATGCGATAGCCTGCCTTAACCAGTTCCCACATTGCTAGTTTTGCGCCATCAGCTGCGAGCCCTTGGAACGGTGTATTCCTTGCAGCCGTGAACCCAACACCCCCACGAATCCTGCCTGTTGGTGTAGCCACTGGGGAACACATCAATTTCCGTAGGGGGCTGGTATCGGATGCATCCCGGCCTGCAATGGGAACAACTAGGGCAGGATTTTGGTTTAGCATTGCCAGCTGTTGCCAAACTCGGCTAACTGTTGATTCGGAATAGGGGGTTCCGTCTGCCTTTTGTGGCTTCCCCTCTACTACTTTACGCAGCATCCCGTACTGCCTAGGTTCCGACCAAACAGACCGAACCAGTACTGCATCTGTTTGCAATGTGGCAGCTAGCACTGTGGCTGAATCCTCGGATAGGTACAGCTTTAGTTCAGGGTATACCAGTTCGGTCAGCATGGTTCTGAATTGTGTAGCCTGGTCCAATGTCATATCAACACCGTAGCTGTGCTTGGCATAGCTAACCAATGATGCAGCCCCTAACCCACCGGGCAGCCCGAAATTGATTGCCTTAGCTTGCTGCCGTAGTTGCTTCTTGTTTGGCAGGTGCTGGAATTGTTCCAGGCCGATACCTGCGAACATAGCTGCCGTGTAGCTGTGGGGGTCTATGCCAGCTTTTAACACATCGCCCAGTTTGCTGAATCCGTATCTGGCATAGCAGACTGCTGCCAGGGTTCGCAGCTCAATTGCTGAATAGTCGATAATCAGGAACAGGTAGCCAGGTCTGGGTACCACTGCTTCTCGAATGTGGCTGCTGCGTGGCAGCTGCTGGATATTGGGACCACTACAGCTGGTTCGGCCAGTTCGTACCAGTACCCTGTACCTGGGATGAATTACTGGTTCCGATAATGCATCGAAAAATGTACGCAGCTTGGTTAGTTCCTTGAATGTGCAGTAGCTTTCAATGAACGAGTGCAACCCTCGGTACTCGTTCCAGCAGTCGTTCACGGATGTACTAACCCTACCCGTCTGCGTACCTGGTACCTGTATGCTGTGTCCAACTGCGATAGCTGCCAGGTTCACCAGCAGCTGTTTCTGGTTCATCTTCGGTAATCCCGAATCCTTATTCACCTTGAACAGGTATGGCTGCTTCTTGTATTTGTGGAACAGTTTGGAATCGTGCTTCTCTAGTTGGCAGATTGCCTGCTGGATGTTTTGTTCCAGGTCTGTTTCCAGCTGTGCAGCTCGTTCTGTATCGATATGTAGCCCGTTCCTATGCATAAGGTCCAGGCATATCGCAGCCTTAATCTGTATTCCCTCGGTTAGGAATCCGAACCTTCGTTGAACACCGGCTGCATCTGTTATCTGTTTGGCAATCGCTGTTAGCCGACAGAACACCTGGTACGTAATTGCAGCATCAGTGGCAGCATATTGGAAGAATCCGGGATCCAGCTGTTCCCAGTCCGTACCGATGGTTTCACCGTACCGCAGCCTGTACAGGTCCTTTTCAAGCGTAACACCTAGCAACTGCTGGGCAACATCGGCCAGGCTTGGTAGACGGTCATCATCGGTCTGGGCTATTCCTATTAGGCCAGCAAGCAGCATCGAATCATGTACCTGCTGCTGGTCCACTGCCGACCATAGCCAGTTGATTGCATCGGGGCTCCCTGCCAGGTTCTTATGCATAACCCAGAAATCGAATGCGATGTTATGGCAGACCATGTGGCAGCCTGCTGATAGATGCTGCACCAGCAGAACTGCCAACTGGTCTGGATGTACGATGTAGGTCTGCATTCCATCCGATACCGATACCATAGCCAGCTGCGGTATCTTGTGCCCTGTTATCAGCTCAGTTTCGGTATCCAGTGCGAAATACCTGCCCAACTGCTGCCCTTCCCACCAGGACCATGTGCAATCAGTTTCTGCGGTCAACATTGTTCTATTTCCTGTGTCTACGTGTCTACAGCGTCTACAGCGTCTACAGTTCCTGACTGTCCGTGTAGACATGTAGACAGTAGACGGCTAACTAGGGATGAAAACAGTACCTAGCAGCCTGCCCTGTCCTGCATCTAACAGCTGTTGCAGTATGTTTCGGGCTTGGTTTGCGGTTTGAATGCTGCGTCTGCCTTGCTGCAGCCGCCTAGCATCAACACCAGATGGGCAGTTACTTCGGATCCATGCAAGGTGGCTTTCCAGGGTATCGGTCCTGCAAGACTGCATACCGTTCCTGTAGTTCCGTTCCAGTTCCCTACCGAACCACCAGGCTAGATCGATGCCTGCCGTTGTGCTGTTCACATCCACGGGCTGCATTGCCTGCCCCTGTGGATACTGCTGCAGCTGCTGAACTACGGAGAACACCAGTGCGAACCGTGCAGCTGCTGGGCGTAGTTTCAACCATGCCGACCGCAGGGCAGGTTCCTGTGGTTCAGCATGGTCTGCTGTTTGGTCCAGGTACTTGATGAATAGTTTTTTAGCATCATCTGTAAACGGTAGGGGAACGCTGCGGTATCTATCGGGCTGGTACTGTTCCCCTGGTAGCATGAATAGCTGCTGGGCTATGTCGAACATGGCATTATCAGTCTGTTCGGCTACTTCCAGTTCCGACCATCGCACTATCTGGGCTGGTGGCACGGCAGACAGAATACGGGCTGCGAACCCGTTTGCTACGAACCGTTCGCTAAACAGGGTACTGGCTGCTACTTCGGGCTGGATGGTTCCACAGACTGATACCGCTGTACTAGGTAGGTACATTCGGTAGCCATCGGTTTTACGGTTTACCTGCATGTGTTTGCCGACGTAGATAGATAGCCAGTTCTCTACATCCCTGCCCTTACCGGCTCGGTACTGGTCGAATGATCGCAGCCAGCCAGCCAGTTCATCTATACATAGCAGCAGACCGTGCCAGTTGTTGCTGTGAATGTCGGCCAGGGTTTCCATCGTGCAGTCATCAATGGTTATCTGTGTATTGAATGGCTGCTTCGCTGGTTTAGGTCCAGACTTATCCGATGCCTGATATGTCGATACTGCATCCTGGTGCTGCAGGTCCATCTGTTTCCGTTTGTCGTTCAGCATTCGTTCAATACGCTGGGCTGGTTCTGTTGCTGCCTGCCAGCCAGGTGTTTTACCTGTACTTACATCTGCTACGGTTGCACACCACAGTATGGCTGGTTCTGTCCAGTTCCGTTTCACATATAGCCTGCGGGACTGGCCTATAAGCGATGCTAGTACAGCAAGCATAGGAACAGCTACGAACGCTGCATCTACCCCGATAGCCTGTGCATGCTCGGTAACATACGCATGGACCACATCAGGCAGTAGGTCCACAGGGAACGGAACATACGCTTCTGGTTCTGGGGATGTATCCTGCTTCCAGTTTACCTGGGCAGTATGGACCTGTTCGGCGTATCGAATGCGAACCGCAGCCGCTGCTGTAGCGAAGTCCCCACCATGTTCCAGCATTGTGTACGTCGCGAACGCATCATAGGTATGGGCTGCCTGAAATGGTGCTGCCGAACCACTGAACACATAGAACAATGGTTTTCCGTCCTCGGTCTGCAATGCCCCTAATGTGGCAGATGTACCTGCTGCTAGTGGTTTAGCTGGTCTGGTCCAGTGTTCCACATCGTCCCCGTCGATGTGGTGCAGCTGCCAGTTGTGGGTGGTTAGCAGCTGCCGAATGTCGGTCAGCTCGTTGAACACATCACCAGGTCTAGGTTCCCCTTGGTACTTTTCCCCTGCTTGTCGCTGTACATGCTGTGGCTGGTATCGGCTGTACTTTCGGCAGATTGCCAGCAGTGTATCTACTTCTGCATCGGTCAGCATCGGTAGAGAATCAAACGAACCGTGAATCAGCTGGTACGTCCGGCCAGTGGGATGAACCGCAGCTGGTGAACCTACCCCGACTGCATAGTTCCCTGTACCACGGGTTTCAATCAAAATAGCAGGAACAGATACCTGGTTCCCATCTGCATCCAAAACAGGTGTACCATCTGCGTTCCAGTTAGGCTGTGGTTCGGTCCATGCCAATACCTGTTGTTTTGCTGGTACGCTTTGCTGCCGGAACCAAACCTGTCTGCCGGGCCTAGGTGTAGCTACTGCCAGCAGCTTAGATGTAATACCGGGCAGCTGCTGTTCGGCATCGTTCCACCATCGCTGAAAATGCTGCCCGGATTCGTTGTCAAAGTCGATGACGTGAAGGTTCTGACTAATAGGGCCGCATACCACACCTATGCCGCAGGGATGGGCTGAGCCGAACCACTGTTCTAACTCATGGTCTGATGGGAGCCGTTGTTGATAGACTTTCCATGAACCTGCTGGTTTTTTTGTACCGTCGGTTACTAGTGGTAAAATGCCAAAACCGTTGGCTATATATTCTCGTGCTTGTGTCGTATAATCCATTTTGTGCTTTCGAAAAACACCCAGCCTGATGTACTTGGCGGTTCACCAGGCTGGGCTTTACGTGGTTGACTACTACTGGTCAAAATCGAATCGCAGCTGTTGCAACTGGTTGCGATTCTTAAATTCCCGAACCATTTGGTTCAGTTTTGCCTAGTCCGATTTAGCTGCTGCGGTAATCAAATCCGCAGCTGCGTCATGCTCTAAACCATGTTTCTCGGCTACCCATTTGACGAAACCGGTAGTCCATATTCCTTGCCGTAAAACAGCTAGTGATAGACGACTTTTCATTTCGCTATGCCTCATATGGAATATTTGGGGCCTGTAAAGGTGCAGCAACTTGTTGTGGCTGCGGTGCCTGCATCTGCTGAGGTGCTGGTACGTACTGCTGTGTAGGTGCTGGTAAGTGATACTGGACTGGATGTTGCATCGCTGGCCTGCGTACTCGAATGCACGGGACCTGACGACCACTGAAAAACGTAGTCGTGGAATACAGCTCAACAGGCTGCCCTGTCCATGCTGCAGTATCATCACCGAACCAACCGGCAATCTCCATGCTGTTTACTTTATTGAGAACCAACCCCCGCTGTTCGCCATGAAATCGAAGAACAGGTTTGCTACTCTTCTCTTCCCCAATGGTTTCCACGGTAACGGCTGCCATCGACAGTACCCTGGGCTGCGGTAGATCCGTTGCCTTTAAATAGTTGCCCGAAAATGCTTCCGAAATTTTCATCTCTCAAACCCTTCAAACTTAGAACATGCGAACCGCATCTAGGCATCGACTGCACAGCCGATAACATCCGAGACAGATCCGCAGGTTCGGTAGTGTCTTGTTGTTATTCGTCGGCCTGTGGTAAGGCATCGACATAGCAGGCCCTGCACAATTCGCAGTACAGGTGCCCATCGTCG
Source organism: Flavobacterium sp. (assembly GCF_044369455.1). Classification (GTDB taxonomy): domain Bacteria; phylum Bacteroidota; class Bacteroidia; order Flavobacteriales; family Flavobacteriaceae; genus Flavobacterium. The sequence continues at coordinate 5,909 of NZ_JBIPLW010000095.1, forward strand.
GCTGTGTGGCTTGGTTCGTTGCCACAGCGTATACATCTTGGTTCACACGGTTCGTGCTGGGTAAGGTCCAGCAGCATTTCGGCCAGGGCTGCGATTGCAGAATCGGGGATTTGTTCAGCCTGCATAGCCGGCCCCCCTAGCGTCGATTGCGTTCAGTTCATGCCGAACCAGGGCTACAGCTTGGCTGCTATAATCGTCAGCCTGGTTTGTACTTGGCTTCAACCACAGAATTATGGACTGACCAGCGATAAATCGTTGGTGCCCTCGTTTGACGGTCGCAAGTGCGCCCTCGCGAATTGCACGCTGAATTGCGTCTTTGCTTATGCCTAGCTCTAGTGCTGTCGTATGCACTGTGTAGAAAGCGTTGGCGTCGATCCGAATAGCTTCCATCTGTGTAGTTCCTTTCTGGGCTACACAGACTTTAGGCAAGCCTCAGGCGATTGGAACCGAAGAATCTAGGCTTAGAAGGTGAATGCAACTATCTTGCAACTCATGCAACTATCTTGCAACTCGCTTCTGCAGTTCGTTCTTGTCTAGCGGTAATTGAATACCATGGGCAACGGCAATAAGTCGAAATGCCGCATAGTCAACAAACCATCTATTACCCCGAAGTTCCTTTTCCGAATTGCGCAGTTGGTCCTTCCATCGTTTGATGGTCGAAGCGTCACGTGGAATGCTCGTGCTCATTAGAGTGAGAGGCACGAACTCGGAATTCGGTAGGCGAGTTTGCCTCCCTACAACGGCAGCCCACTCGCGATCTATCCATGCGCGTAGCTTGGGTAGTTGTTTCGCGGGAAGTACACTTTGTAGAGACTTGATTTGCTCTAACCCACACAAAGTATCTCGCAGTTGTTCGGGCGAGCGTTTATGCATATCGCTGATTCCCACGACATGGTTATCCGGTGCACCTCGTCTGTCCAGTTCATCGTTCAGCCCGTCCTCTACCCACAGTATCGCCATTCGTAGGAGTTTGAATGCTTTCTCATGCGCCGTTGCACAGAGCCCGAAATCTGGACGTGGACCTTCGCCGACTGACGCTAAGGCCAATGCATCGAATACTGGCGAATGTTTCAAATCGCTTGTGGCACACTCAAGGCCGGGTTGAAAAATCTCCATTGCCTGTCGAAAGGTGTTTAGAGCAGTGTCTATCGCAGCGAGATGACGTGCGGCCTTTTCCCTATCGTAATCGTCTTCCTGGGATCGCGCCGCCCAACAAACCATGTCCCATGTTGAATTGAGACAATCTAGCGCCATAGCACGCACGCTATTCCAGTCGTTCGCCATGATGTCACTTCCTGATAGTGACCTGAATGAAGAAAACGCGGCAGCCGGTCAGGTTTCCGGTTTTCGGGGATCAGCCTAGCCGCGACCTCACCATTTTACCGCGATGTCGTTTCACTGCTACTCAACAAATAGGGTGTACTCTATCTGCTACTGAAACCGCAGTTTGAATGGGCCGATATTGGAGACAACCACCAGATGCACCGAAATCCTCCTGACTATCGCCTGTTCAAACGCAGTGAACTTGAGAAGGTCTTGGAACTCATGGAGAGTCCCACTGCTGACATCGTGTCAGTGCCACCAGTGGCAGGCGTCACCATGGAGGCCATT
>NZ_JBIPLW010000052.1:0-7466 GCF_044369455.1 Flavobacterium sp.
CTCATGGACGCACTACGGCCTCGGCTCGGAGAATCAGAACCTGCCCGGCTTCGTCGTCATGGGCTCGCGGAAACGCATGTGCCGCACCAGTGGATTCTTGCCCCCCATCCATCAGGGCTCACCCTTTTTCCAGGACCCCGCGCGGCCTTTGGACGACCTCGTTATGGCCGAGAAACTCAAATCGCTCCAGCAGAACAAAATGCAGGCGGTCGGCCAACTCGACCGCGTCTTCCTCCAATCCTCCTCACAAAATCAGATCATCGAGGCCGCCATCGCCAATCACGAAAAGGCCTACGTCATGCAGGATGCTGTTCCCGAGGCCACCGATCTCACCAAGGAGACCGCCGCCACCCTCGCGCTCTACGGCGTGGGAGCCGAGCACAAGGAGACGGATAAGTTTGGCAGGCAATGCCTCGTGGCCCGGCGGCTGCTCGAGCGCGGCGTCCGTTTCATCGAGATCGTCAGCAATGGCTGGGACAGTCACAACGACATCCAAAACGCCCATGCCAAGCTCGCCATTTCCATCGACCGTCCTATCGCCGGACTGCTGAAGGATCTGAAAAGCCGCGGCCTGCTGGAGGAGACGCTCGTCGTCTTCGCCACCGAGTTTGGCCGCACCCCAAACACCGAAGGCGCGGACAGTAAACCGGGCCGCGACCATCACCCGTGGGGCTACACCATTTGGATGGCCGGTGCTGGCCTTCGCCCTGGCATGAGCCACGGCATGCTCGACGAGTTCGGCTACTTCCCGGTCGAAGGAGCCGTCGATATCCACGACCTCCACGCCACAGTGCTCCACTTGCTCGGCATCGACCACGAGCGCCTCACCTACCGCTACTCCGGTCGCGATTTCCGCCTCACCGATGTCCATGGAAACTTAGTAAAGGAGATTCTCGCTTGATGATGCCAAACGATCATAAAACAAACCATCTGTCATTTTGTCATCCGATGAGACTCGTCGTGCTCCACGCTCTCTTCGCGCTGGCCTTCACCTGCGGGAAGGTCAGCGCCGAGGAACGCTTCCTCCTCGCGGCGGACAATCAAGTCATCGAGGTCAACCGTGCAGGCATGGTCACGGACGTGCTGAAACTTCCCGGCTACGGCGGCATCTATGACGCATGGCGTCTGCCGGAAGGCGGCGTCGCGTTTGCGCATCGCGGCGGTCTGGCAGTCTTCGATGCGACGAAGAAGCTCGTGCTGGAACATGCAGCGCGTCGCGGTGAAAAGGGGGCGGAGGCGAACAGTTGCGCGGTGCTCGATGGCGGTGCGCGTTTCGCGCTGATGGATAGCGGCGTGTGCCAGATCCGCGTGGTGGATCGCGGCGGCGCTGTAGTGAGCAAGACGCCGTTGCCAGACCTCAGTGATGATCCATTGCACTTTCGTTACCGTATGATCCGCGCGGTGCCGGGCGCGAAGGCGTTTTGGGTCGGCCAATACGGACGCAAGACGGTTCTCAAGGTCGAAGCCACAACAGGCAAGGTCTTGCAATCGATACCGCTCGACCCGCTACTCACCCCATCGCCCACGGTGAAGAAGGCCTTTGCCATAACGCAGAGCGATGATGGCTCGATGTTTGTCTCCACCTCGACAGGCTGCCAGTTGCTGCACATGGGTCCGGATGGAAAAAAACTGACGTGCTGGACGACTCAGGAGCTTGGTCTCTCCTGCAGTTACCTTCTGGGGATGCAGCGTCTGCAGAGTTGGAACCTGCTCGTCGCCTGCGGAGATTATCATCTCAAAAACTCCGATGAAGGCCGTGACCTGCTCGCGGAGATCGATGCGAATGGCAATATCGTCTGGCGACTCCGGCGTGAGCAGTTGGTGGATCAAATCGAGGGCGTTGTCGAAAAGAGCACGGGCATGGAGGAGATGCGCATCACCAATGTCCATGCCTACGACAACGCTCATCTCGCGGAATGTCTCGACGTTCAGCGATGACAAAAGAGCGACCCGACGGCCATGACGCTCGCACAATTCCAACATCTTCACCGAAGCGCTAACCCAATCACCCCTCCAAACACTGCACAACCATGATGAATACACTCTTCCTCCTCCTCACCTTCCTACTCATCACCTCCGCAGCCTGGGCTCAGACACCGCTCTCCGATGGAAAGACCTTCACTGGCTGGGAGGGGGACACTACCAAGCAATGGCGCATCGAAGAGGGCGCTTTCACTTCGGGATCACTCGAGAAAAAGCAACCTTACAACGACTATCTTGCGACGACGAAAGAGTTCGGTGACTTTGAGCTTACGTTGAAATGGAAGCTGGAGGGCACGGAAGGCTTTGTGAATGGCGGTGTGCAGTTCCGCTCCAAGCGTGTCCCGAAGGGCACCGAAGTATCCGGATTTCAGGCGGACCTCGGCGCAGGTTACGACGGAGCGCTCTACGACCACATCCGCCGCAGCAAAGTCATCCAGAGACCCACGAAGGAAGTGCTGGAAAAGGCGAGTAAACCGGTCGGAGAATGGAACGACTACCGCGTCCGCGCCGAAGGCTCGCGCATTCAGATCTGGCTCAATGGCGTGCAGACCGTGGACTACACCGAGACCGACCCGACCGTCGAGACCACCGGCATCATCGCCGTTCAGATCCACGGCAATTCAACCGCCATTGTGCGCTACAAGGACATCGCCATCACGGAGCTGACCGCCGGGCACGCAATCGAACCGGCTGCCAAAGTGATGTTGTTCGACGGAAAATCCCTTGACGGCTGGATTCCCTTCAGCCCCGAGGTTGGGAAGGGCAAAGAGGACAATTCAACCGGCGTAAAGGTCTGGTCAGTCCGCGATGGCGTGATTCACTGCGAGGGCAAGCCGAAGGGTTACCTCCGCACCAGCAAAGACTACGCGAACTATCAACTGCATCTCGAGTGGCGCTGGGACGGCAAGCCGACCAACAGCGGCGTGCTGCTGCACAAGTCAGGCCCCGACATCCTCTGGCCGACCTCCATCGAGGCCCAACTCATGCACGAGAACGCAGGTGACTTCTATTTGATCAACCTCTCGTCCATGACCGTCAATGGCAAGCAGGTCGGCCCGGTTGAAAAACCATACCTAAGAGCCAAGAAACAGGAGTTGTCGAACGAGAACCCTCCGGGCGAGTGGAACAGCTACGATATCTTCTGCGATGGCGACTCGATCCAACTGACCGTCAACGGGGTGCTGCAGAACAAGGGCACCGGCGCCAAACCCTCCAGCGGCGCGATCTGCCTGCAGAGCGAGGGCTGCCCGATCCAGTTCCGCAATATCTACCTCAAACCGCTGGAGAAGTAGCCCATGCGTTCCCGCCACCGCCAGTCTCGGTCCCTGATCCCGCTCATCGCATGGGTCGCAGGAGAGTCTCCCTACCTTTTTAATCCCCTCATCCTGCACCTGCATCGAGCTGGAAGATTGTTGCTATGAAACAAACTTACACGTTACTCACCGCCCTGCTGCTCGCGCCGCTGGCCGCGTTGCACGCCGCGGAAACACAACCCGTCTCCACATCCGCGACAAGGGCCGCCGACTTCGGCTACGCACCGCCGAATCTCGGCACGGGCACGCTCCCTCCGCCGCTGCCGAAGAGCACGATCCGTGTCACCGTGAATCGCGGCAGCCTTGATCCTGGCTTCGGAGCCTTTTGCACGCTGCCAAACATTGCGCATTTCCACGGCCGGCTTTTCGTGACTTGGAATAATCATCTCAAAGACGAGGATCACCCGGGCATGCGGATCCAGATGAGGCATTCCTCAGATGCCGGTAAAACGTGGCTGCCTGACCTCAGCCAGCCGCCCGTCATGCTCTCGCCTTCGCTCGGTGCGATGCTCGAGATGGGCGAGAAATCAACCGCCTCGAAAAGCGTGCAATGGAACAGCGGCTTTGCCTTCACCGACAACGGCGAGCGTCTTTGGGCCATCGCCAACGAGGGCACGAGCCTTGAAAAGGGCCGCGGTCTGCTGGCTCTCGAACTCCGGCGCGACGGCAACCGAGGCGAGGTTCTGTGGCTGGAACCGAAACCGGTGACGGTGGACGAAGGCCACTCCAAACGCCACTACGACGTCGGCAACCCCGCTGCCACCGTCGTCGGAGATGAGCTCTTGACCGCCTATAGCCTGAATAAAGAAGACATCGAGCTGTGCCATGTGCATCTTTCCGATCTCGCCCGCGGACCTTTGCCATGAATACCACACTCACACTTCTAACCACCTTCCTTCTCGCGCCGCTTGCCACTCTGCACGCCGCCGATCCCAAGCAATTCCCTCCGTCGCACAATGACGCCGGGTGGCTTCGCGAGAAAGGGACGCTCATCTTTCACGACCCCTTCGAGCGCGAGGAAACCGGCAAGGGTATGAAGGCCATCGGCAACGGCTGGGAGAGCGCCACGGCGGATCGCGTGCCGCAGATCAAACAGGCCGATCTCGACAGTGGCATCCTCAAGATCGCCAGCGCCACGAAAGAAGCCGGACACGCCGCGCACATTCATCACGATGCCGGCTTCACCGATGGCGGTGCCGTCGTGCGTTTCAAGTTTCCCGGCCTGAACAAAGACGAATCGCTTCAACTGGGCTTCGTGGACCGCGAGACCAAGGGCATCCATGCGGGTCATCTCTGCTACGGCATCCTTTCGCAGAGCAACATCTCACTCATGGATTCGAAGACCGGCGATATGAATCTGGAGATCCGTCAGCGGCGACAGGAGTATCTGGACCGAAAAGAGAAACTACCCGCTGATCTCGATGCCTTGTTGAAAACGAAGCGAGTCACCGTCCCGTGGAATGCGGATACCGACTGGCATGAACTCGTGCTCGTGACCGAAGGGGACGAGATGCGCCTGAGCCTCGATGGTAAGGTCATCATCCATCATCGATCCGAAGGCTTTGCGCATCCGATGAAGCGCTGGTTCAGTTTCCTCGTGCCGAGCACGGTATGGATCGAAGACGTGAAGATTTGGAAAGTGAATTGATCGCGAACGTCCAAACCGCAGAAGAGAAAGCAAAACAATGAACCGACCCAAGAGCATCTCAATCATCAATCATCAATCAATGGCTTCACGGCAATCACACATTCCGCGCCGCACCTTCCGAGACCGACTCCTTTGGGAGCAATGCCGGAACCTTGAGCTGACTAAAACCATGAATCACATCCTCACATTCCTCGCCCCACTCCTGCTCGCAACGCTGTCCGCAGTGCACGCCGCCGAGCCCCCTTTTCCCGCTGGCATCAAGCATGTGCGCGTCGAGCGCAGTGATTCGGATAGCTACCAGTTCCTCCATGATCCGGCCATCGAGTTTCATAAAGGGGAGCTTTTCGCCGCATGGTATAACTGTCCAGAGAAGGAGATCGTCGGCGAGTCGCTCATCCGCTGCCGTCGCTCGAAGGACGGCGGCGAAACGTGGTCCGCGCTGGAGGTCATCGCTGAGGACACGAGCCGGGACGGGACCTACTACGTGCCCGCGCAACTGCTCTCGCATGGCGGCGTGCTCCACGCGTATGTCGGCAAGATGAAAGGGCACGACCTCATCACCAACTGCGCGGTTTTTGTGCTCGATGAGGCGACTAATCGCTGGCAGCCGCGCGGCGACATCGCCGACCTCTTCCTGCCAAATTGCCAGCCGTTGAGAATGGCCGATGGCAACTGGATCATGGCAGGCAGGGTGGCGAGCCGCTTCGGCGTTAAGCCTTACATTCCAGCCGTCGCCATCAGCCGGGGTGATGACCTCGCGGGCCGCTGGCAAGTTGTGCCATTGTCGAAGGAACTCTCCACAGCGCAATTGCCCGAAACCACCGTGTGGGTGGAAGGCCGTGAGCTGCTTGCCATCACGCGCAACCAAACGGACACCGTGCCTTTCGTGTTTGCCAGCCACGACTATGGCCGCACTTGGAGCGCGGTGAAGGATCACGCGTTCACCGCCTCCACCTCGAAGCTATACGCCGGCCATCTTTCCACAGGTCAGCGTTACCTAGTCTTCAATCAGCCCAAGGAAGGCGAGAAAGGCTTTAATAGCCGCGAAACACTTGTTATTGCCGTGAGCCGTCCTGGCGAGTCCGCGTTGGCGAAGACCTGGTGCGTCCAGAACCACAGCACGTTCGACCGGCCGCCCGCGTCGCATTACCCGTGCGCCATTGAGCATGAGGGCCGCCTGTTCGTCCTTTACACGGCCGGACTCTCAGGGCGCAGACAATGCGAGCTGGCGATCATTCCCATCACGTCCCTCCAAGTCGCCGACAAGTAAAGAAAGCCTTGAATCTAACCATGAAAACCACCCTCACATTCCTCACTGCCCTGCTGTTCGCGCCACTGGCCGCGTTGGACGCCGCCGATGCGCCAAAGCCCAGACCTAATGTCATCGTGATCCTCTCCGACGATCTCGGTTACGCCGACCTCGGCTGTTTTGGATCGAAGGCGATCGAGACGCCTCATCTGGATCGCATGGCGGCGGAGGGGTTGAAGCTCACGAGCTTCTACGCGCAACCCGTGTGCGGACCGAGCCGGGCGGCCTTGATGACGGGTTGTTTTCCCATGCGCGTCGCCGAGCCGGGCAATCGTAAGAACCAACACAACGTCCTGCACCCGCGTGAGGTCACGATGGCCGAGATGCTCAAGGACGCCGGCTATGCCACCGCGTGCATCGGCAAGTGGCACCTAGGCGCGCGCACGCCGGACGGATGGAACAATGCGACGATGCCCAACGCGCAGGGCTTCGACTATTTCTACGGAACGCCGCTCTACAACGGCCTCACGCCGACTGTCGAGGGAAACGCTATGCGCGGCGCGATACACCGCAACACCGAGGTCGTTGTGAAGGAGGTGCAGAACTGGGATCACATCACGCAGGACTACACGCGCGAGGCATTGGAGTTCATCCGTTCCAATCGCGCAAAGCCCTTCTTCCTCTACCTCGCGCACAACATGCCGCACATCCCACTCGGTGCCTCGGAGAACTTCAAAGGCAAGAGCGCCGGTGGCCCGTTTGGTGATGCAGTGGAGGAGATCGACTGGTCGTGCGGTGAAATCCTCAAAGCAATCAAGGAGCTCGGCCTCGACGAACGCACGCTCATCGTCTTTACCTCCGACAACGGCCCGTGGATCGAGACCACTGACGGCATGAAGCCCGGCGGCCAGCCGTTTATCCCACGCGACCACTCGGGCAACGCCGAGCCATTGCGAGGCTTCAAGATGCTCACCTGGGACGGTGGCTTTCGTGTGCCGTGCGTCGTGCGTTGGCCAGGAAATATCCCCGCCGGCTCGGTGAGCGACGAACTCACCAGCACCCTCGATTTGCTGCCGACGTTTGCCGCGCTCGCCGGCACGAACCCGCCTGCCGATCGCAAGCTCGACGGACTCGACCTCGGTGCCTTCCTGCGCACGCCCTCAGGCAAGTCGCCGCGGGCCAATTTTCTGTTCTACAGCTACACGCACCTCCAGGCCGTGCGCGACGCACGTTGGAAGCTGGTTCTGCCGCGCCCCGAGTATCCCAAGTGGAC
>NZ_JBIPLW010000055.1:0-7413 GCF_044369455.1 Flavobacterium sp.
ACCACCTTGCTGCACGCACCGCTGGCCGCGCTGCGTGCCGATGAGCCCCCAAAGCCCACCGTCAAAGTCACGCAGGAGCTTCGCAAAGGCCGAGAAGATGACCCAGTCCTTCATGTATCCTTCGATGGTGATCGACGGTGACGATATCGCCCTGCTCTGGCGATGGACATCCGCCCGAAACTGTGACGAACGCAAGGAAGATCATCATCAACTCGAATAACGAAGTAACTCAAAGCATCCAACAGCACCTAAACATCATGAAACACACCCTCACACTCCTCACCGTCCTGTTGCTCGCGCCGCTGGTCGGGCTGCACGCGCAAACTCCGAACTTAGCCAAGCCCCTGGTCGATAACCTGCTTAACGACTCGCAACAAACCGAAGCCAAACCGCAAACGGGCGCACCGAGCTTTTCTGATGCCGTCGCGGCTATCGCAAGCAAGAAGCCCTCGAGCACACCACTGGCGCCTAACCTTGAACCGGGGCCGGAGTTTGCCGATGGAAATCGGATCTGGCAGGGGTCCGGGAGTATGACCATCAGCCCGAAGGGTCGGATTTGGCTGTCATGGATGTCCGGTGGAGGTTTCGAAGGTGACCGCACCGAGCCGACCTTTACGCTCCTCTTCACCAGCAGCGACGGAGGCCAGACGTGCCAAGGACCCGTCGCGGCGGTCAAGTCACCGCGTGGGCAGCATGTTCAAGATCCCGGACTCTGGATCGATCCACGCGGTCGGCTGTGGTGGTATTACTATGCGAATGGTGGAATGGTAGCCAACATCGCTGACGATCCCGAAGCAGCGAAGCCACACTTTCAGCCTCCGTTCTTTGTTTCGCAGGGCTTCTTTATCAACAAGCCGACCGTCTTGGCAGATGGCTCATGGCTCTGGACGCCGCATAATAAGTTCCCCACTTTGGGATTCAAAGGGGTAACGGTTTATCGGTCGCAGGATGAAGGAAAGAGCTTTGCATTCGCCGGCAGCGTGAACAGCCAGCCCGGCGTAGAGATCCAGATCGGAGAGCCAATAACCGTGGAACTGCGCGACGGGCGGATCGCCTTGTTTATCCGCACTCTCGCGGGAATCCGCAGAACAATCTCGGCCGACGGCGGTCGCACCTGGGGCGACATGGAGGCACTGCCTGGGCTCAACGCCGTCGTGCACTCGCGCTTCTTTGTGAGCCGTCTGAAATCTGGCAACCTGCTGCTGGTTTACAATCGGCCGCCCGAAAGGCCCGATCCGCTCGCCACCAAAGGTCCACTGGTCAATTTCCGGCAACTGCGGGAGCGGGTGCACATGACTGCCGTGCTTTCCGAAGACGACGGGGTCACGTGGAAAGGGGGATTGCGACTAGATGATCGCGACAGCCCTTCTTACCTCCCAGATGAAAGCCCACACCGAAGGATTGAGAAGCTCACGACTTACCCGGATGGAGTTCAGAGCGACGACGGCACGATTTGGGTCAGCTACGATCTGAGCCGCTACGGTGCAGATGGACGGGAAATCGTGCTCGCGCGCATCCGCGAAGCCGACGTCCTAGCGGGCAAGCTCGTTTCGCCTGATAGTCGCCTCAAGATTCGCGTTCACAAGCTGACCACACCGCGGCACGACTACATCCCAATCAACCCGCAGAACCCCAACGACGAGGACTACACCCCAAACGCCGTGTATCTAAACCGCCTGCTCCGCTTTGAGCCTGCCGAACAATCCGACGGCATCTTCAAGCTCCAACCGCGACTCGGCGACCTGCAGGGATTGGAGACCGACATTTTCACCGTGCGCGGCCCGATCCTTTTCAAATCGCAGCTCAAGGACGGCGTGCAGGAGATCACCATTGCTCCTCCGGTAAATGTGAAGCTGACCGTGATCGTCCCTAAATACGCGACCAGCAAAACGGGTCCGCTCACCGCCGGCACAGTGAGGGATGACGGCTGGCGCGAGCTGCCGCTCACCCCAGGTGAGCCGACAACCCTCCGCATTCCGTCAAAGCAACAAGGAAATGCACCATGAAGTACACCATGAAATACATCCTCTCCCTCACCGCCCTGGTGCTCGCGCCGCAGGCTGCATTGCATGCTGCCGAACCACCACTCAAAATCGGTGATGTGCATGCTCCCCTCTGGGTCGGGCGACCGCCGTCGGATGCTGTCAGTGGACTGGTGCGTCTGGAGAATGGCGAATTGCGTCACTACGATTACGGCATCGACCCGACGCCGGAACTCCGTTCTCACCCAGACTTTCTGCCGACGAGTTTCGTCTTCAGTCGCGATCAGGGACTGACTTGGGAGACGCAAAAAGTGTCAAAGGGGCATTACGGGGCGGATGCGCGCAGCCCGGTCTCGGGCGAGTATCTGCGGCTGCAAGACAACAAAGATGGTGTTTACCTCATCAAGAGCAAAGGCGGCATCGATGGCCAGTGGACGATGCGCCGATTGTGGGAGATCAAGAATCCCGGCTCTGAGTTTAACATCACCCCCACCGTCATGTTCATTCGCAGTGGCAAGCGCGCCATCGTGCCGTGGAGCTACATCCGCTACAACACTCCCGAGCACCATCACCAGGCTGGCACCCTCTTTTCGGACGACGATGGCGAGACTTGGCAGAGATCCAACTTGCTCGAAGCACCGCCGCATCAGCCCGACCAGCGCGACCTGTCCGTGCGGTGGCAGAATGGAGCCACGGAGCCAACCGTGGTCGAGCTGCGCGATGGTCGCTTGTGGATGATCATCCGTACCTCGCTCGACTACCACTACCAATCGTTCTCCGCCGATGGTGGGGCGACCTGGAGCCAGCCGGAACGCTCGCAGTTTTACGGCACGATCACCAGTCCCCGCATCGGTCGACTCAAGGATGGTCGTCTGCTCTTCATCTGGAACAACACGACCTCGCTGCCCGAGTTTTCGAAGAATGAGTTCACCGCGCCCTTCATCCAGGAGAGCGCGCAAAACGGAATCGGCGAGGACGCATTCACCAATCGCGACGCCGTTCACGCGGCAATCTCCGATGACGACGGGAAGACTTGGCGCGGCTTCCGCGAGCTGTTCCTCAATGCCCGCCGCAGCGATGGCAACTACGGCGAAACCGGAGGTCTCGATCGCAGCGTGCATCAGCCGCAGTTTGTGGAGGTTGAAAACGGACGCGTCGTTTTGTCGGTGGGCCAGCACTGGCTGCACCGCTCACTACTCCTGTTCGATCCCGACTGGCTGCTGGAGACGAAACGGCAGTCTGAATTCGCCAGCGGACTCGATGACTGGTCGGTGCAGGGCTACAAGAAAGGCCTCCGCGGCCATTGTTCATTCAACCGCTACGAGTCATCTACTCTAATCGCGCATCCCAATGATGCGAAGCGGCGCGTGCTCAACGTGCGCAACTCCGGCCGCACCGACGCCATCTATCCCAACGGCGGCGCGACGTGGAATTTTCCTGGTGGGCAGGCAGGCTTTGTGGAGACGCGCATCCGGCTGCAGCAGGACTTCGGCGGCGCACGGATCTGCCTGCTCGACCGGTGGCTGAATCCCACCGACCCCACCGTAGCATCACTCGCGATGGCACATCTCGATCTCGCCTCAGGAGGCAAACTCAAGCCGCAGCAATGGCACACCCTGAGATTCACCTGGAAGTCCGCTGAAGCAGGCGCGGAGATCGAAGTCGCTCTCGATGGCCAGCCATTCGCCAAGCTGCCGGTTACTCGCAGCGCTCTCCACGGCATCAGCTACCTCCATTTCCAATCCACCTCCTCCAACCGCGACTCCGGCATGCTCATCGAGTCGGTCCGCGCTGAAATGACTCAACCTGAATCGCCATGAAAAACACAAACAGAATCCTCTCCGACATCAGCCGCCGCGTCTTTGTTCAATGTTCGGCGGGAGCGATCGCCTCCTACGCTGGCTTCTCGGAATTCGCCCAGGCCCAGACGGCCCAAACCGAGAACACGTATGGTGTCGAGACACCGGAACTGCGCAGCCGCGCTGAGGTCTCGGCCGTTCTCGGCAAGGGACCGAAGCCTGCATTGGATTCGAACCTGCGACCGCTTACCATTCTCTTCGCTGGGGGAGCAAAGGATCATCCACCCAAGTCCCATTCTCACGATGTGCTGCCGAAACGCTGGAAAGTGCTTCTTGGCGGTGCAGGTCCAGGTGATGAGGCGGTGACGAACATGTATCGCCCCCAGGTGGAAACGGACCGCGCATTGATCGCCGCAGGCTCGCCGCTGGTCAAAGCACTAAGCACCTTGGAATGGCCTACGGAGGCGCAGTTCGCCACCGCAGATGTCATCATGCTTTATCAAAGTCCGCTGTGCTGGAAAGACGCGAGTCACCTGTCGCAGATCGAAGCGTACTTGAACCGTGGTGGCGGCCTTGTGCTGTCGCACTATGTGCTCTGGAATGCTTCGGCTGCGCTCGCGGACCTGCTGGGTCTCGCCAAGGGGAAGTACAGCCAATACAAGCACAAGGTCATCACCTTGAAGCTGCGGGAGCCACGTCATCCGATCATGCATGGGTTGCCGGACACCTTCACCATAGCCGACGAGTGCTTTTGGAATCTGCAAGGTGACCGTAGCAAGGTGACTGCACTCGCCACTTCCGATGAAAACGTAGGCGATAAGGTCAGCGCCGAGCCCGTCATCTGGACCCATGAGCACGGGAAGGGCCGCGTCATGGCCTCCACCCTTGGTCACTTCGATTGGACATTCGACGACCCCTTCTTCCGTACCATCCTGCTGCGCGGCATCGCCTGGGCCGCTGGTGAGTCTCCCTACCGTTTCGATCCTCTCATCCTGCGCGGCATCCCGCTGAAAGACTGATCCGATGAAACCCACCCTCACACTCATCACCGCCCTACTGCTCGCGCCGTTGGCCTCGCTGCATGCGGCTGAGCCCAAGATCTTCGACATCACGACCTATGGCGCAAAAGGGGACGGCACGACGCTGAATACCTCCGCGATCCAGAAAGCCATCGACTCGTGCCATGCGGCCGGAGGAGGCTCGGTCCTCGTGCCCAGTGGGGTCTTCATGTCTGGCTCGCTCCGTTTGAAGAGCAGGGTCACGCTGAGAGTCGAGAAGGATGCTATCCTGCGAGGCAGTCCGAAAATCGCCGACTACACGGATGAGACCGCGCCTCTGCACTGGGGTGGTGTTTGGGCATTTGCCGCCAGCCAGTGGAAACAGTGCCTGATCTACGCTGAGGATTCGGAACAGATCGGCATCGAGGGCCCCGGAACGATCGACGGACAGGGCGGGCTCGAGCGAAAGGTGTTTCCGAACGCCAACGACTCGCGCCGGCCGATGCTCTTACGATTCGTCGGTTGCCGGAAGGTGACCGTTCGCGATGTGAAGATGCTCGATCCGGCGGCGTTCACGACTTTCTTTGTGCGCAGCGAGGACATACTCATTGACCACGTCACGATCCGCAGCCGGCATTCGCCAAATGGCGACGGCCTTGATTTCGACGGTTGCAAGCGAGTCCGCATCAAGGACTCCGATATCGATGCCGGCGACGACGGCATTGCCTCCAAGGTTTTCCATCCCGACTGGCCGAACGAAGACTTCGAGATCAGTGGCTGCTATATCACCTCACGATGGCATGCAATACGCATTGGCACGGAATCCATCGCAGCCATTCGGCGGCTAACTGTGCGCGATTGCGTCTTCACGCAGAGCCAGGGCGGCATCAAGATCGAATCATGCGAAGGCGCGCTCTTCGAGGACCTTTCTTTTTCCAGCATCGAGATGAAACAAGTATGCCAACCATTCATGGTGCTGGCATCCCGGTTCCCCTTTAGCACCCATGGCAAGTCGGCTCGCCCTCCGGTGGGAAGGATTCGGAACGTGCGGTTCGCGGATATCCGGGTGGTCGCGGGTGTGGGAGACGATGTCGGATTCCAAAGTAAAAGTGGAAAAGACGATCCTTTCGAGCGCCTGTGCTCGGCGGTTGTTTCGCGTCCAGGGACGCGCATTGAGGACGTGTCTTTCACAAATATCGACCTTATTTTCCCCGGCGGCGGTACGGCGGAGCAGGCGTCGCGTCTGGAGGTAGGCGAACTACTGGAGTCCTCCAACTATGTGAACTGGGCTCTGCCTTTCGACGGCGAACTCCCCGCCTCGGCGCTCTATCTGCGCCATGTCAAAGGCATACGCCTCGAGAACGTGCGGCTTGAGGTGGAGAAGCCCGATGCCCGCGCCTTCATTGCCGGGGATGATGTCGAAGGCCTGACGCTGAGCGGCGTCATCGCTCGCGCCCCTGCACCAGTGCCCGGTCTCGTGAAGCTCGCCGATGCGAAGGACGTGACCGAGAAGGATTGCCGCGTGGAATGTGGCGCGAACGTGCCCGTGATGATCGCACCGACGGCAGACGAATTGCGCCGGCTTGACGAGCTTCGGAAGCGATCCTCTGAACTCGACGGCGAAATCCAGCAGAAGGCTGACCAAGCCGATGCCGCTAAGAAAAAGACAGCCGGATCTCCGGCGACCTTCTGCAATCCGCTGCCGATTCCCAATTACCCCATCGGCCGCGCTGCGCGCACAGCGACGAAGGGATCGCCTGACAGCGGTGCAAACTGGCTCCTCGGACATCAGGAGCAGTTCCGTGAACTGGCCGATCCCGTGGTTCTCTGGCACGATGGGAAATGGTATCTCTACCCGTCCGGCGACATGGCATGGGTCAGCGCGGACCAAGGCGCGACCTGGCAGCATCATCCGCTCAATGTGCGGGAGATCGGCTATCCCCCCACCGTAGTGCGCCATCGAGACCGGTTTCTGCTCGGCAACAACACTCCCACGCTCTACGCCTCCGCTTCGCCGCTCGGGCCGTTTGAGAAGATCGGCGACTTGCAGCTCAAGCCCAGCGGCGAGGTTCCGCCGCTGATGGGCAAGATGCTCTTCTCGGATGATGACGGACGGCTCTTCCTCTACTTTGGCGTTTCGGAAAAGGCTGGCATCTGGGGGGTGGAACTCGATGCCGCCGACCCGACGAAGCCTCTCACTGCGCCAGTGCGTTTCATTGCCTTCAATCCAAAGGACCGCCCCTGGGAGGCCCATGGCGAATGGAACCAAAACCCGAACAAAGGCTGGCTGGAGAGCGCGTGGATGCTGAAGCGTAACGGCCGATACTACCTGACTTACGGTGCCGCTGGGACTCAATACCGCACTTACGCGATGGGTTGCTCTGTCAGCTCATCACCGCT
The DNA here is from genome assembly GCF_044369455.1 of Flavobacterium sp. Lineage (GTDB taxonomy): Bacteria > Bacteroidota > Bacteroidia > Flavobacteriales > Flavobacteriaceae > Flavobacterium. The sequence continues at coordinate 7,180 of NZ_JBIPLW010000055.1, forward strand.
CGGACCCTTCACGCCTCAGAAGCACAATCCGATTCTGCGCACCACCGATGGCCTCCTCACTGGCACGGCCTCCGGCAGCATCGTGGCCGGGCCGGAGAATCAACTCTGGGCCTTCTACACGATCCGTGCTGGCGTGGTTCACAGCTTCGAGCGCCGCATCGGCATGGATCGCGCGGAGATTGATGCCAACGGCGAACTCGTCGTTCACGGCGCGACTTCGCTCCCACAGTGGTT
>NZ_JBIPLW010000005.1:0-228632 GCF_044369455.1 Flavobacterium sp.
ACTAATATTACTAATTTGACAGGAATAGAAGGTTTTACGAATTTGCTATATTTAAGTTGTAGGTATAATCAAATAACGAGTTTAAATGTAAGTGGTTTAACTAATCTAAGATATTTAAATTGTGGCAATAATCAACTTCCTAATTTAAATATTAGTGGTTTATCAAATCTTCAAACTTTAATTTGTAGAGGAAATCAACTTCCAAGTTTAAATGTAAGTGGCTTAACGAATCTTCAAATTTTAGATTGTTCTTATAATCTACTTCCAAGTTTAAATGTAAGTGGCTTAACGAATCTTCAAACTTTAAGTTGTGATTATAATCAACTATCTAGTATAAATGTAAGTGGCTTAACAAATCTTCAAAGTTTATTTTGTACAAATAATCCACTTCCAAGTTTAGATGTAAATGGCTTAACTAATCTTCTAGTTTTAGATTGTTGGTTTAATCAACTTACCAGTTTAGATGTGAGTGGGTTAACTAATCTTCAACAGTTACGTTGTAGTTATAATCAACTTACCAGTTTAAATTTAAATGGTTTAACTAATCTTAATTGGTTAAGCTGTCATAATAATCAACTTCCAAGTTTAAATGTAAGTGGTTTAACTAATCTTCAACAGTTATATTGTTATCAAAATCTACTTCCAACTTTAGATGTAAGTGGCTTAACTAATCTTCAATCTTTGGATTGTAGTATAAATCAACTTATCACTCTATTTGTAAAGAATGGTCGAAATGAAGATATTACATTTTTTTTTAATTCTAACTTACAATATATCTGCGCCGATGAAGGTCAACTAGCTTCTATTCAAACCCAAATCACAGAGTATGGGAATACCAACTGCAATGTTAACTCCTATTGTAGTTTTACGCCAGGCGGAACTTTTTATACGATACAAGGGAATAATCGCTATGATAGCAATTCCAATGGCTGTGATGATAGTAATATAAATTATCCAAACTTAAAATTTAATCTTACTAATGGCACTACTACTGGAACTTTTATTGCAAACAATACAGGTTCATATAGTATTCCGGTTGGAGTAGGAACTCATTCTATAGTTCCAATTATAGAAAATCCGAATTATTTTGCGATTTCACCTGCAACGGTTACGGTTACTTTTCCAACAACAGTTAGTCCTTTTACTCAAAATTTTTGTATTACTGCCAACGGAATAAAAAATGATTTAGAAGTAACAATTATTCCAATAGAAGTAGCACGCCCGGGTTTTGATGCTTTTTATAAAATCATTTATAAAAACAAAGGAAATCAAGTGGCAAATGGTTCGTTGAGTTTTACTTTTAATGATGCTATTATGGATTTGGTAACGGCATCGCCCATTGTTAATACTACAGGAACAAACAGTTTGAGTTGGAATTACACTAATTTAAATCCGTTTGAAACCAGAGAAATCAACTTGACTTTTAACATCAACTCTCCAATGGAAACTCCAGCGGTGAATAATGGTGACCAATTAGATTTTACAGCTATTATTAATCCGTTAGCAAACGATGAAATTGTAGCAGATAATACAAGTTCTCTTAAACAAATTGTTGTTGGATCCTATGATCCCAACGATAAAACGTGTTTAGAAGGCTCAACCATTACGCCAAGCATGGTGGGGAATTATGTGCATTATGTTATCCGTTTTGAAAATACAGGGACATTTGCAGCGCAAAATGTGGTAATAAAAGACATGTTAGATACCACAAAATTTGATATCAGCAGTTTGATTCCGCAAAGTAGTAGTCACCCGTTTGTAACGAAAATTACCAATACCAATAAGGTAGAGTTTATTTTTGAGAATATCAATTTGCCTTTTGATGATGCTAACAATGATGGCTATGTGGCGTTTAAAATAAAAACCAAACCCACCTTGGTTTTGGGAAATACCTTCACCAATACCGCCAGTATTTATTTTGATTATAATTTCCCAATTATAACCAATACGACAACTACTACTGTTGCAGCTTTGGGCAACCAAGATTTTGATTTTGGCAGTGTGTTTAGTTTGGCGCCTGTTCCTGCAAAAAATAGTTTGACTATTACAACTAAGCAGCATGTTGTGATTAGTTCATTAAGTATTTATAATACGCTTGGGCAATTGGTTCAAGTAAATACTAACCCTAATGAAACCATCGATGTTTCTAGCTTGCAAAGTGGCAGTTATTTTGTTAGAATAACAAGTGATAAAGGTAGTGCTAATGGGAAGTTTTTGAAGGAGTAGTAGCGATTGCTTCGCCTGCCTGTCGGCAGACAGGTTCGTGTTTTTTAGCTATAATTTACTGGTTTTAATTGGTTTGATAATACTATAATGAACCCGTTGGGTGTAATTATTAAAAACGTCAGTTCGAGTGTTTTTTGTGCATCTCGTTTTTTGGGACGAGATGCACAAAAAATGTATCGAGAACCGTTTTTAATGAAATTTTCCTTGTTCTGTCATCCTGAGTGAAATCGAAGGACGATTTTCTATCGAAAATCACTCGAACTGACGAAAAATTATCATCAAAAACTAATTACACCCAACGGGTTAAAATGACCATTTTCTACTTAATGAGCTAACTCTTTTTTGGTGCTATTTTAACTCTTAGTGAAACTTTGTGCCAATACTTTGAGTAACAGCCATTACACAAAAAACACAAATTCCTTATCGATTAAATAGTAGAAATAACCATTTGTTATTTAATGATGTAATTTTCAAAACACTTGATTTTGTATTACATTTGTCCTCCTATGTTAAAAACCATAAACATACTGAACAAACGCGCCAAATTTGATTATGAAATAATCGAAACTTATACTGCTGGAATCGTTTTAACTGGTACCGAAATCAAATCCATTCGTTTAGGAAAAGCCAATATCACCGAAGGTTTTTGTGAATTTCATAACGGAGAATTATTTGCCATTAATACCCAAATTGATGAATATTTGTATGGTAATCAATTCAATCATAAAGCCAAAAGTGAACGTAAACTACTTTTGAATAGACGAGAGTTACGAAAACTTGAAAAAAATGCTGAAACAAAGGGTCTTACTATTATTCCTTTGAAATTATTTACTAATGAAAAAGGAATTGCTAAATTAGATATTGGGCTTTGTCGTGGAAAAAAGACTTATGATAAACGTGAAAGTCTTAAAGAGCAAGATGTTAAACGAGATATAGACCGAATTAAAAAATCATTTTAATTTTTATTTTCCAATAAAGGTACAAATTTAAAATCGCCAAACTCGTGCTTTTCAAATTGCGTTTCGTTTTTACGGATGAGCATGGTCATAACTTGTTCTTTATCTCCAACAGGAATAACCAATTTTCCTCCTATTTTTAATTGCGCCATCAATGGTTTCGGAATTACTGGTGCTCCAGCGGTTACAATGATACTATCAAAAGGTGCGTGGTTTGGTAATCCTTTATAACCATCGCCAAACGATAAATGTTTTGGACGTATACCTAGTTTAGGTAATAAAGCCGAGGTTGTTTTAAACAATTCATTTTGTCGTTCTATCGAATAAACCTTTGCTCCCATCGCAACTAAAACTGCCGTTTGATAACCCGAACCAGTTCCTATTTCAAGAATCTTATGGTCTTTTTTTACCTCTAACAATTGTGTTTGAAAAGCCACCGTAAAGGGTTGCGATATGGTTTGTCCCGCAGCAATTGGAAATGCTTTATCCTGATAGGCAAAATCTTCAAAACTAGAATCTAAAAACAAATGTCTTGGTATTTTCTTTATGGATTCCAAGACTTTAGTATCGGTAATTCCTTTTTCTTCTAGTATTTTCGCTAATTGATTTCGAAGTCCTTGATGCTTACTTGTGTCTTTCAATTGGGGTAGTAATTTATTTGCGTAAAAATAGAAGTAAAAATCCCAAAAAACAAATGCCAAATTCACAATAATATACAACCAAAAAAAACTCGATTACCAAATTCAAAACTTTATTTTGAATTTTAAAATTTGATACTTAATTGGAATTTGGAATTTTAAGATTTGGAATTTAATTAAAATTGGTATACCCTATTTGGTAATTGCAGTTTGAATTTGCTATTTTTGATAAAATTTATTTTTATGCTTAAAGTTGGCGTTTTAGGTGCTGGGCATCTCGGAAAAATACACTTGCGTTTATTACAACAATCTGATAAATACGAACTCGTTGGTTTTTATGATGAAAACCACGAAAACGGAGCTAAAATTGCTGCGGAATTAGGCTATAAACAATTTGATACTATTGCTAAATTAATTCATGCCGTTGATGTTATCGATATCGTTACTCCTACCCTTTCGCATTACAAATGTGCCAAAGTTTCCATCAAAAGTGGCAAACATGTTTTTATTGAAAAACCTATATCAACAACTGTTGCCGAAGCTGAAGAAATTATTGCTTTAGCAAAAGAGTACAACGTAAAAGGACAAGTTGGTCACGTAGAACGTTTCAATCCGGCATTTACTGCGGTAAAAGATCAAATTGAAACACCAATGTTTATAGAAACGCATCGATTGGCTGAATTTAACCCACGAGGCACCGATGTTCCTGTAGTTTTAGATTTGATGATACATGATATTGATGCTATTTTGAGTGTGGTTAAATCAAAGGTTAAATTGGTTCACGCCAGTGGCGTTTCGGTTTTGAGCCAATCGCCAGATATTGCCAATGCGCGAATTGAATTTGAAAATGGCTGCGTTGCCAATATTACATCGAGTCGAATTTCGTTAAAGAATATGCGTAAGTCGCGTTTCTTTCAAAAAGATGCCTATATCTCTGTAGATTATCTAGACAAAACCTGTGAAGTTGTGAAAATGAAAGAAGCTCCAGAAAATCCTGGTGATTTTGACATGATTCTTCAAAATGCCGAAGGCGACCGAAAACAGATTTACTTTATTAATCCAGAAGTAAGCCAAAACAACGCTATTTTAGATGAATTGGAAACTTTTGCTGATGCCATCAATAATAACACAACTCCCATTGTAACGCTCGAAGATGGAACCGAAGCATTGCGTGTGGCGTATATGATTATTGATTCAATGAATGAAAAATAAAAATTGAACCATTAAGAAATTTAGAAAAATTAAGACTTAATGAAACTTAATGTCTTAATGGTTTAAAATCTTTCAAGCCTTAAATTTTAAAATATTTAAATAAATATAGATGAAAACAATAGCTGTAATAGGCGCCGGAACTATGGGTAACGGAATTGCCCATACTTTCGCACAAAGCGGTTTTACTGTAAAACTTATTGATGTTTCCGAAAAATCACTCGAAAAAGGAATGGCAACTATTGCTGCTAATCTTGACAGAATGGTTTCAAAAGGTACAATTTCTGAGAAAGATAAACACAAAACAATTGAAAATATAATTACTTATACCGACATCAAAGATGGTGTTGTTGGAACTGATTTGGTTGTGGAAGCTGCTACTGAGAATGTTGGCTTAAAACTTCAAATATTCAAACAATTAAGCGACATTTGCGACCATAATGTGATTTTGGCAACCAATACTTCTTCCATCTCCATAACTCAAATTGCCGCTCAAGTGGTTCACCCAGAGAGAGTAATCGGAATGCATTTTATGAATCCGGTGCCGATTATGAAATTAGTCGAAATTATTCGTGGTTACAGTACATCAGATGAAGTGACAAAAATTATTATGGACTTATCCGTGAAATTGGGAAAAACTCCAACAGAAGTCAATGATTATCCCGGCTTTGTAGCCAACAGAATTTTGATGCCCATGATTAACGAAAGTATTGAAACTTTATATAACAGAGTTGCTGGTGTTCAAGAAATTGATACCGTAATGAAACTCGGAATGGCGCACCCAATGGGACCATTACAATTAGCCGATTTTATTGGGTTGGATGTTTGTCTTTCGATTTTAAATGTAATGTATGATGGATTTAAAAATCCAAAATATGCTCCTTGCCCACTTTTAGTAAATATGGTCATGGCCGGAAAACTTGGAGTAAAATCAGGAGAAGGATTTTATGATTATTCCGAAAGTAAAAAAGCAGAGAAAGTTTCGAAGCAGTTTAAATAAAATTTTAACCACAAAGCGCACGAAGAAGGCACAAAGCACAAAAAATCTTCGTGACCTTCGTAAAAAACTTAGTGACCATCGTGGTTAAGTAACATGAGCAAAATTATCCCTTTTAAAGCGGTTCGTCCCACTCCAGATAAAATTGGGTTGGTGACTTGTAGAAACTATGATGATTACAGTTCAGCTGAGCTTGCGGCTTGGTTGAGTTTCAATCCCTATTCTTTTTTACACGTTATTCATCCTGCCTATATGCATTCACAAAAAATCACTTTGGATAAACGTTTTAAAGGTGTAGCGCACAAATATCAGGACTTTAAAGAAGATGGCATTTTTTTAGAAGAAGATACAGCAGTATTCTTTGTATATGAAATAAAAACCAAAACACAATCGTTCACAGGAATTGTTGCTGGAACTTCAATAGAAGATTATAAAAATAATATTATCAAGAAACATGAAGACACACTACAATATCGTGTGGAATATTTCAAGGATTATTTGCATCAAACGGGCTTTAATACCGAACCTGTTCTGATTACGTATCCTGATAACGAAACTTTGAATAATTGGATTTCGGAAAAGAAAAAAAGTCAACCAATTTATAATTATTCAACTACTAATAAAGAAAAACATCAGCTTTGGAAAATTGATAGTGATGAAGAAATTCAATGGCTTACTACTCAATTTGAAAAAATACCAGAATTATATATTGCAGATGGACATCACCGTTCGGCTTCTGCGGAAATGCTTTATGATGAAGACAAGCATCTAGGGAATGAGAATTTGAACTATTTTATGAGTTTCTTAATTGCTGAAAGTCAGGTTAAAATTTATGAATTTAACCGAATTATCCGCGATTTGAATGGCTACTCTAAAGACGATTTTCTCGAAAAACTTTCGGAACATTTCATCATAAAAGACAAAGAGCAAGAATTATGGAAACCACAAAGTAAGTTTGAATTTGGAATGTATATTGATGGTCATTTTTATGCACTTTTTTACAAAATCAATGACAATTTCAAAAATCAAAATTCAATATTGACGAATTTAGACGCTCAAATTTTATACGATAAAGTCTTGCAACCTCTTTTAGGTATTGAAGATTTACGAAACGACGAACGCATTGAATACATTCCTGGAAAACAATCGGTGGCAACAATTAAAGAATTGGTAGACGAAGGTGAATTTGAAGTGGGTTTTATGTTGTTCCCATCGGACATCTCAGAAATTAAAGCGCTGGCTAATCATAATTTAATTATGCCGCCTAAAAGTACCTATATCGAACCAAAGTTCAGAAGTGGATTAATTATATATGAATTATAACTAGTTAAACTATAATGTCAATCAAAGACCATTTACTTCAAATAAAATCGCAACTTTCAGAAAAAGTAACACTAGTTGCAGTTTCTAAAACCAAACCGATTTCCGATTTGATGCAGGCTTATGAAGCCGGTCAACGTGTTTTTGGCGAAAATAAAATCCAGGAAATGACGGAAAAATGGCAGCAAATGCCGAAGGATATTGAGTGGCACATGATTGGGCATGTTCAAAGCAACAAAGTGAAATATATGGCTGAATATGTTAGTTTGATACATGGTGTTGACAGTTTAAAATTGTTACAAGAAATTAACAAACAAGCGGTAAAACATAATCGAGTGATAAATTGTTTACTCCAAATGCATATTGCGGAAGAAGAAACTAAATTTGGTTTGGATGAAAAAGAATTGGAAGTGATTCTTCACTTCGTTCAGAATGACAAAAATGGAATGACTAATATTAAAGTAGTTGGTTTAATGGGAATGGCAACTTTTACTGATAATCAAGAACAAATAAAAAAAGAATTTCAATCTCTAAAAACTATTTTCGATAAATACAAATCCCTGAACACTACTAACTGCCAACTGAATACTCTTTCAACGGGAATGAGTGGCGATTATCAATTAGCAATTGAATGCGGCAGTACTATGGTTCGGATTGGAAGTAGTATATTTGGAAATAGAAATTAATGACAATTTCAATTGCAAAATTCAATATCAAATAATGGAGGAAAATCATATTTTTAGTGAAAAAATTTTCAATTTTGAGGATAGATTAGTTCGCTTTGCTGGAGAGTGTATTTTTTTTACCAGAAATTTGAATAAATCATTTGAAAATGAATATTATAAAAACAGTTAATCAGATCTTCTGGAGGTGCTTCTTTAAATTTTGGCGAAGCTCAAGGAACAATCAGTGATAAAGATTTTGTTTTTAAAGTTGGTTTAACTGTAAAAGAATTAAAAGAATCCCGAAATTCATTAAAAATATTGAATTATATAAAAGAAGGTGACGAAAATAGTAGAAATTTACTTCTAAAAGAAATAGAAGAACTAATAGCAATTGCCTCAAAAATGATAATTAACAAAAAATAATTCAATTTCAATATCAATGGCAATGACAAAATCAACATTTGAAATTTTTATAATTTAATTTGATTTTTGACATTGACATTGCAATTGCTTTTTGATATTGATATTGCAATTGATTTTTGATATTGACATTGCAATTGATTTTTGATATTGATATTGCAATTGATTTTTGATATTGACATTGCAATTGATTTTTGACATTGACATTGCAATTGATTTTTGATATTGACATTGCAATTGATTTTTGACATTGACATTGCAATTGCTTTTTGACATTGACATTGCAATTGCTTTTTGACATTGACATTGCAATTGATTTTTGATATTGACATTGCAATTGATTTTTGACATTGACATTGCAATTGATTTTTGAAATTGACATTGCAATTGCTTTTTGATATTGATATTGACATTAAAAATGTACGCCATACTCGACATAGAAACCACTGGAGGACAATTCAACGAAGAAGGCATCACAGAAATTGCCATCTACAAGTTTGACGGCCACGAAATTGTGGACCAATTTATAAGTTTGGTTAATCCGGAAAAACCGATACAGCCTTTTGTGGTAAAACTGACGGGAATCAATAACGCCATGTTGCGATCTGCTCCAAAGTTTTATGAAGTAGCGAAACGAATAATCGAAATTACCGAAGATTGCATTGTAGTTGCGCATAACGCTTCTTTTGATTATCGAATTCTAAGAACCGAATTCAGTCGACTGGGGTATGATTATATTAAGCCAACACTTTGCACGGTTGAATTATCGCAGAAATTAATTCCAGGACAACTATCGTATAGTTTAGGAAAATTGGTCCGCGCACTCGGAATTCCTGTAACCGATAGACATCGTGCCAGCGGTGACGCCTTGGCAACGGTAAAGTTGTTCAAAATGCTATTGGATAAAGATGTCAAAAAGGAGCTAGTAATCAGTTTAATAAAAGCGGAAATCAAAAAAGGATTATCTCCAAAATTATTAGACATTGTTGAGAGTTTGCCCTATAAAACCGGAATTTATTATATTCATAACGAAAAAGGCGATTTAATCTACATTGGGAAAAGCCGAAATATTAAGAAACGCATCAATCAACATTTTACTGGAACTTCTGGAAAAAGCAAAAAAATTCAACGGGAAGTTTTTGCCGTGACCTATGAAGAAACCGGAAGCGAACTCATAGCTTTACTTAAAGAAAGTGAGGAAATCAAAATCAACAAACCCATTTATAATAGAGCACAACGTAAAACCATTTTTCAATGGGCATTGTATTCTGAAAAAGATGCGAATGGTTATCTTACCTTAAAATTGCAAAAAGCAGATGGTCGAAAAAAAGAAATTACCTCCTTTACTTCGGTTCAAGAAGGAAAAAATTCATTGTTCAAAATCACAGAGAAATATAATCTCTGTCAAAAATTAAACAACTTATACGAAACAAAAAATGGTTGTTTTCAATATAAAATAAAAGAATGCAATGGTGCCTGTGTCGGTAAGGAAGCTCCCGAAATTTATAACGATCGCGTTGCCGAGTTTATGGAAGAAATGAAATTTGAAAGCGACAATATGGTTCTAATAGATAGAGGCCGAACTGTTGATGAACGCAGTGCTGTTTTGATTGAAAACGGAATCTATAAAGGCTACTGTTTTTATGATTTAAACTATCAAATTAACAACATCGAAATCCTCAAAAACATCATTATTCCAATGCAGAATAATCGTGATACTAGGACTATCATTCAAGGGTATTTGAGACGACACAAAGTAATTCGAATTGTGAAGTTTTAATTTTTTATTTGAAGCCAATCCAGCTTTCCGCTATATCTTTTATAAATTTGTAATCAGCAAACCGCTCATTACAAATTTATAAAAGGATGCCGCTACAATCTGGGCTAAAAAAATGCAGTAATTGAAAAAAAAATATCTCATAACCATTATTGGCCCAACAGCAATCGGGAAAACATCCTTGAGCATTGCTTTAGCAAAACATTTTGGTTGTGAAATCATTTCTTGCGATAGTCGACAGTTTTATAAAGAAATGAAAATCGGAACAGCTGTTCCATCTCAGGAAGAATTGGCAAGTGCCACACATCATTTTATTCAAAACAAATCCATCCTTGAAAATTACACCGTTGGCGATTTTGAGAAAGAAGCCATCGCCAAATTAAACGAGTTATTTTCAAAAAATAATATCCAAATTATGGTGGGCGGTTCGGGTTTGTATGTGGATGCTGTATTGAAAGGATTTGATGAATTTCCTGATATTGATGAGAACATTAGGAAAAAAATAAATGCTGATTTTGAGTTATTTGGAATAGATTATTTACAAAATAAGTTAATGGAATTAGATATTGATTATTACCAAAAACTTTCCAACAAAAACCCACAAACATTACAGAACCCGCAACGAATGAAACGCTTTGTAGAAGTTTGCATCGGAACCGGAAAACCGTATTCTTCATTTTTAAATCAAAAGAAAAACCAACGCAACTTCACTCCTATTATTATTGGATTAGAAGCTGAACGTGAAATCATGTATGATCGAATTAATCAGCGAGTTGACGGTATGATAAAAGAAGGTTTGGTCAAAGAAGCGGAAAATTTATTTTCAAATAAAGATTTAAATGCCCTACAAACTGTGGGTTATCGTGAGTTATTTAATTATTTTGATGGAACGATAACCTTAGATTTTGCTATACAAGAAATTAAAAAAAATACCCGAAGATTTGCCAAGCGCCAATTAACGTGGTTTAAACGTACAGAAAATGTGATTTGGTTCGATTATTTAACAGATGTTTCTAAAATCAAAGCTTTTATTAATTCGGAGTTATTAAAATGATACGTTACGCAACCTTAACTAAAATATATAGTCTAGAAAAAAACTACTATGAAAAAAATCTTTTTATTTTGCATTCTAATTTCTTTCTTCTCTTGTAGCGATATTCAATATGATGGAGAAAAACGTTTGGTATTTAAAACAACGATTCGCAATGCTAACAATGAGCCTTTACCCAACAGTTATGTCGAAGTTTCAGTTGGTGTTAATCAAGACGATTTAATTTCAAAAGGAAATACAAATCAAAACGGAGAAATTACATTAATTTTTCCGTCACCACAATCAAATACACGCATAAACCTAAAAATCTATAACGAGGAAACGGGGTATATGCCAAAAGAAATTTTTAATATAAAAAAAACAGATTTTATTAATTATCTATTTGAATTTCAAAATGCAAGATTATTAAAAAATGAAGAGGTTGTTCCACTAAATCTAAGTTATAACCAAACTAACATTAATAACTCGGTTAGGAAAGTAAGCATAGTTGGAATTTATCACTTAAATACTGAGTTTTATAATTTTGATCCAGAAAGTTTTAGTGAATTACCAAACCAGATATTGATAAAAAAGAATCAATCTTTCCAACTACGAGTTACTGTTTATAATTCAATTAACAACTCAGAAACAACAAGTAGTGTAAATCTTTCAATAGTAAATGATGCTGTAAATTATACAATAAATTACTAGAAATGAAATATAGCTATTTAATATTTATACTTTTTATTTGGAACACAACATTTTGTCAAGAAAGTAAAAGCAAACCTGAATTAGAAATTGAGGTTAACCTTAGATTACAGACATTTCTTCCGGTTCATTTTGGGAATAACGCCCTAGCAAAAGCACATAAACCACGACCCGCTTTTTCGATGCAATTGAATCTTTTAGAATATAACAATTTCAAAGCTGGTTTGGGTATCGATTTTGTAACTTATGACATCACAAATAACGAATTAATAGCTAATTTGAGTACTTCAAAATATACAAGTGCTTATGTTTTGATTGGTTATGAATATAAAATAAACAAAAAACTATTGCTCACGCCTACATTTGGTTACGGTTCGGCTACATTAGATTTAGGAAGTCGAAATTCTAGATTTGGAAATCAAGGTGGAAATGAAATTAGAATTGGAAGTATACTAGATTATAGAATTGGAAAGGCAATTTATGTTTTTGGAGCTATACATTATGTTACCAACACATTTGATGTAGAAACAACAGCAGAATATAAATCCTTTTTTTCGAAAGCGAATCAGTTACAGTTAACTTTGGGAATTCGATTTGGAAACTAAAATGAAATAACATGCCAATTTCAAAAGACTTCACCTCTATTCTAACTTTAGATTGGGAAATTAATTTTTTACAATGCTATCCAAATGGCTATTTGAAATATACTGAATTATGTAATATTCTTCAATTAACTGCGGCAGTTCATGCCGAAATGGGTGGCATTAGTTTCACGGATATGCAGGTTCATCACCAAGCGTGGGTATTGAGCAGAATGCGTGTTGAAATTAAACGTTTACCTAAATGGCGCGAAAGTGTAACGGTAAAAACCTGGATAAATTCGTTAGAAAACTCCCGCTCTATTCGTTGTTTGGAACTGTATATTGGTACTGAAAAAATTGTAGGATGTGAAACCTATTGGGCAGTTTTCAATACACAAACACGTCGACCGGAACCTTTAGCGTTAGAACATCAGCATTTTGAAAAGTATCCAGATAACAAAGCTACTTCTATTCAATTCTCCAAAATAGACACCACTATTGATAGAACATTTGTTGCCGAAAAAGCAATTTTACTTTCCGATTTAGACATTGTGAATCATGCCAACAGTGTGAAATATTTAGAATGGTGTTTGGATTTTGTTGAACCTAAATTACTTTTAAATAAGGGCGTAGCGAGTTTTGAAATGAATTACTTAAAGGAAGTTTCTTTAAATGAATCGATTTACATTGAAAGAAGTACTAATGAAAATCCGACAACTTTTACAGTAAACGCAACTAATAAAACGTGTTTTGCTTTACAATTAAACTGGAAATAAAAGCTAAAGCCCTAGCCCGGATGGTAATGGCATCCTTTTGTCTCGTTCTTAAAACGAGACAAAAGATATAATGGACAGCCGGGATTAGCTCCTTAAATTTAAATTAAAAAAAAGGCTCCAATTTCTTGAAGCCATTTTGTTTATTTTTTGATTACCAATCGAAATCCTTCTCCGTGAATGTTAAGAATTTCAACTTCTGGATCTTCTTTTAGATATTTACGTAGTTTAGCTATATATACATCCATACTTCTGGAAGTAAAATAATTATCTTCTCTCCAAATCTTGGTTAGTGCTAGTTCTCTTGGCATCAAATCGTTTTCGTATATAGCCATCATTTTTAGCAATTCAGACTCTTTTGGAGACAATTTGATGGGTTCGTTATCGTCTAATTTTAAATAACGAAGTTTAGAATTTAAAAGGAATCTTCCTATTTGGAATTCAAATTTAGCGGGCTCATTTTTATTCTCTGAGGCTTTTCTTTGAATGATTGCTTTTACTTTCATCAATAAAACATCCGAATCAAAGGGTTTATTTAAATAATCATCGGCACCAACTTTATAACCTTTTAGCACGTCTTCTTTCATTGATTTCGCAGTTAAGAAAATCAAAGGCACGTCTTTATTTTTTTCTCTGATTTCTTTTGCCAAAGTATAGCCATCTTTATAGGGCATCATGACATCTAAAATACACAAATCAAAATTGTCTTTTTTAAACTTTTCGAAACCTTCCATGCCATTTTTGGCTAATGTTACATCAAAATCATTTAGTGTCAAGAATTCTCTTAACACGATACCGAAGTTCTGATCATCTTCAACTAGTAATATTTTTTTATTATTTTCCATAGTATTTTTTTTTTAATTTATCAATGGGACTTTAATTATAAATGTGCTTCCTTTTCCTTTTTCGCTTTCGACAAAAATTTCACTATTGTGATCTTCGATTATTCGTTTAACATAGGCTAATCCTAAACCATGACCTTTAACATTATGTAAATCTCCTGTATGCTCGCGATAGAACTTTTCAAATATTCTTTTTTGTGCAACTTTTGACATTCCCGAACCTTGATCTTTAATCTTTATTATTATAAAATCTTTTACATTTTCAGTCTCAATATCAATTTTTGGTTCTTCGGGAGAATACTTGATCGCATTGTCCAAAATATTAACAATTACATTGGTAAAATGAACGTCATTCAATAAAACGGAACTTCGCGTTGCGTTAAAATGCGTTGCTATTTTTCCATTTCGATCTTCAACAATTAAATTAACATGTTCAATGGCATCTTCAATTATTTCATGAATATTGTTCGATTCTTTAGTTATGTCTAACTCTTTCTTTTCGAGCTTAGAAATACGTAATACATTTTCAACCTGAGCGTGCATGCGTTTATTTTCATCTTTAATCATTTGCAAATACCGAAGCACTTTTTCTTTATCATCAATCACTTTTGGATTTTTAATCGCATCCAATGCTAAATTTATCGTTGCAATCGGTGTTTTAAACTCATGAGTCATATTGTTTATAAAATCTGTTTTGATTTCAGAAATTTGACGTTGTCTTATCAATTGATTTAAGGCGCTTGAATAGGCAATAATAATGATCAGTGTAAAAACAATTGACAATATGCAAATCCCAATTAACTCTGAAAATAAAAATCGTTTCTTTTCAGGAAATGTTAGTAATAATTGATACTTGTTATTTCCATCATTATCAATAAAAATTGGAATAGAATAAGTGGATTTTTTTTCATACTTAAATCGTTCCGATTTTATTTTTGTTGCTAAACCATTACTGTATATATTAAACTCAAATGGTGTTTTAACTCCATATTCATTAAGTTCATCAGATAATAACTTTTGCATCGTTTCATTTGAAACCCTTTCTTGAATTGGTTTTAGTGCCGCATAATCTTTATAAAACATTTCAAATTGCGCATTATCTAACAAGTCTGACCTTCCTGATTTTTCAATTTTAACATCTGGACTAATATTTTGCTTAAGGCTTGAATTGTCTACAGAGCCGTTATAAACTTCAGTTTTACGTTTAGAAGTGAAATTTTTCTGTTTAACGCTATCTAACTTTTTATCAAAGAACGATGATGAAATTCCGTAATCTTCAGATATTATATTGTTTGAATATATAATAGTCTCATTGGTTCTCGAATCTCGTTGGTACACTGTAAATTCTAAAAAATCATCTTTTTTTGGTGCTTTTCCCGTACTATCTTTTAGATGATTATACATCTCGTAGTAACTATATTGCTCTTTTTTTTGCAATTTATCAGCAATATTTCCAAGAACCTGCTTCACATGAAACTTAAATTGTTCTTCATTATTTTCAAATGATTTATCAAACCAATATACTTGAACAAGAATAATACCGATTAGGGATAAACTCATTAAAATTACTAGTAAGCGGAAAAACAACTTATTCATTAGACAAATTTAACATTTTAACATTTATACAATAAATACATTAACCAAACATTAACATCAAACGCATAAATTATTGATTTTTCAATAATTTGAATATTTCATCAACTTGTTTTTTGGTATCATCAATTGATATATTTTGAATTATAAAATCACTTTTTGCAACTCTTTGTTCATCAGTCCATTGACTTTCCATTCTTTTTAGAACGGATGCTCTATCTGTTTTATCGCGTTCAATTACTCGTTGAAGTCTTGTCTCTAATGGAGAAGTAACAGTTAGTATCGCATCACAATATTTGTTGCTTCCGCTTTCGAATAAGATTGCTGTTTCTTTAAGCACAAAAGGGGCATTTTTATTCATTTCAAGCCAAGATTCAAAATGCTTTTTTACCTGTGGGTGAACTATCTTGTTTAATTTTTCTAGTTTTTCAGAATTATTAAAAACAAGTTGGGCTAATTTTTCACGATTTAGTTTATTGTTGTCTATCACTTCAGTTCCAAACTCTTTAATAATTGCCTGAATCACGGCATCAGTAGTCATTATTTTTTTTGCTTCATCATCTGCAATATAAACGGGTATTCCCAATGATTTTATATATTTTGCAACCATTGTTTTTCCGCTTCCAATTCCGCCTGTCAATCCGATTATTTTAGTCATGATTTTACTGTAAAAAATAATTCTGGAAATGCAACTTCGGGTTTTTGTTTAAAAAGAATGATTTTAATGTAGGAATCTAAAAACCCACTTCCGTATCCAAAGAATTGTTTAGAAACTGCTATTAAAGAAAGATATCCTATTTTAAAACTTTGGTTTTGAACAGTAGCTGTTATAAAAATCAAAAGAAAATAAAATAAATAGCATAATATCGGTAAACTAAATCCAAATGCTAAAAAGACAATTGAAAAATAAATCCCTAACACAAAAAGCGTTGGAAAGAAAAAAGTCAATTTACTATATTCGGGATACCATAAATTCAAAATTGGCCTAGCTTTTCCAAATTTATTTACCTGAATATAAAATTTATCCCAATCAATTCTTCGTTTGTGATAAACAAATGCTTTGGGAAAAAGCCTTGTTTCATAACCTAATTTCCATAATCTGAATGACAAATCTGGGTCTTCTCCTGGATGAATATTTCCAAAGCCATTTGAGTGTTCAAATGCTTTTTTGGAAATTCCCATATTGAAACTTCTCGGTTGAAATTTATTCAATTTTTCTGAACCGCCTCGAATACCACCCGTTGTTAAAAATGAGGTCATGGCAAAATTGATAGCTTTCTGAACATCTGAAAACGACTCTAAAGCAGCATCTGAACCTCCATAACAATCGACATAATTGGATGTTAATTCTTTTGCAACTTCTGACAAATAATTATTTGGAATAATACAATCGGAATCAAATATAATAAAGTAATCTCCTTTTGCTTTATTCATACCAAAGTTTCTAGAATCTCCTGGACCACTATTTTCTTTAAAATAATAAGATATGTTTAGTTTGCCTTTAAACTTTTCAACTTCGTTCTTACAATCTAGTGTTGAGCCATCTTCTACAATAACAATTTCATATGCTGCTTTATAATCTGAAACCAAAAGACTCACCAAAAGTTCTTCGATTTCATCGGGTCTATTATAAACAGGAATAATAATTGAAAAATACATCATTTAATTTTTTTACTTCGTACAATTCGTCTTTAAAGTCTCAGAAAACAAAGATAAGTATTATACAAAAAAAAACCATCCGCTTTGGCGGATGGTTTTAGATAGCGAATAAAAAAATTATTCTTTTATAACTTTTATAGTTTTAACTTCAGTATCCGAAGTTACTTTAACCATATAAGCTCCTTTTGATACGTTAGACATATCTATTTGAGCATCATTGGCATTCACTTTGTTAGAACTTACTTTTTGTCCTAATAAATTAAATACATCCACATTTGAAATTTCTTTATTATACGACAAATTCAAAGTGTTTTTTACCGGATTTGGATAATATGAAAAATTAGCATTATCGAATGAATTATTTCCTAAAGAAGCATCATAAGCAGATATAATAAAATCTTTAGAACTTAGAGATGGAGCTACAGTTCCATATTTCCATACAGCAACATAAATTATAGACCCTGGCGTTTGACCTGTCAATGATAATATAGACATAAAATCATTTGGACCTACTGGACCACCATCATCGTTACAACCTAAAGCTGTTAATCCATCACAATCTGTAAATGCTGCTATAACTGTATCCGTTAAAGAATTAGCTGCTGCTGATTGTGTTTCTATAGTTATACTACCCGAAGCTGGAACTTGAACAGTGTACCAAACGTCTGCAATATTTGTTGCTTGACAACTAGGCGTTATACCAGCTGTAAGAGTAGCTGCTAACATAGTTCCGTTTACATCTTGATCTGCAAAAACACCACCTGGTGTTAAGGCAATAGCACCAGAACACAAATCATTTGCTGGAGCTGTTGCTGCTGTTACTGTAAGCACACCATTAATTTTATCTGTACCGTTCCAGAAACCAAAGTTAGTTCCACCATAAACATAAGCACCACCATTAAGTTGAAATCTTGTCGCATAGTAATAAGTTCCCTGTGTTAAACTAGCACCAATATTCGCTTGATATTCATCATTTGCAGTTGGGTTTCCGAAACCATTATCAACTTCTCCAGAAAACGTAGCTGGAATCCAAGTAGTAAAAGTATTTGGATTAGCATTAGTTGTACTATAACCCACCCAAGCATTAATACCTGGTGCCTGACCTGAAGTAGTATCAGTTAAACCACCTTCATATACTCTTCCATAAACTGTTACACTTCCACCTTCTGCAATACTTGCAGTGTATGGGAATTGTAAATTAGCATAATCAGGTAAATCAGCTGGTACAGCAGCAACAGCTAAGGTATAGTCTTCCACTTGACCATATGCAGCCCCAAGACATGGATTAGCGAAATCTGCTGTTCCAAATATTTTTTTAACACGCATACGAGTATTTCCTACTGTAGCCGTTGGAGGAACTAATAATGATTGTGTTGCTTGTTGCGCATCAAGGCCTGTAGAGTTTGTAATAGTTTGTGTTATTGGATACGATTCATCACTATCACCAAAATCACCATCTTGATTCCAATCTGCAAAAACTATAAAACGGTTTGTAAAATTACCGTCTGAATTTCCTTTTAAGGTAATCGTATAGGAAGAACCTGCAGTTACATTACCCGTAATTGAGGTAAAAACCTCATGAGCAGTTGCACCAGCTACTGTTGCAGAAGTCGTGTTGTTAATACCTGCAAAATTAACTAAAGTTATAGGCTCTACGGCTGTTGCAAATGCCAAAGGACCACAATACGGAGCAAAAGGATCTACAGAAGTAGTAAAACTAAATACAGAACAACCTGTTGCTTCACCCGCAGCATTTTTAGCAACTACTTTCCAATAATAGGTCGTTAATGACAATAATCCTGTAACCGCTCTAGTTAAACCAACTTGATTTCCTAACAAAGTTGTAGGATTAGTATTTGTATCTAAATAAACATCGTAAGAAGCTGCTGCAGTACCTGTTGTAGCAGCTGTCCATGATAAGGTTACCGATGGAGAAGGACTTACTGCTGTTGCAGCATTAATTGGTGCCGTTAATGTCACACAATTTGGAGCAACAGTTGGTGGAGTATCATTGACAATATTATCAAATAATAATCTAAATTTATCAGTAGAAACAGCATGAAAACCAATATATATAGATTGCCCTACATAAGGTGTCAAATCTATAGTGAATTGAGTCCATGCGTTTGGTGCATCAGCTTCTGGTGTTACTACCACTGTAAAATCTGCAGCAGTAGCTGTTGTAGTTGATAATTTTACTTCATACGCCTCAATATAAAGAGGATTAGGATCTTGATTCTTAACGTAATACGTTAATCTGTCATTCAAGCCAGCTGTAACAGTAATTTGCGGTGTTACTAGATAATCATCATGCGCCGTAACATTATAATTAATCTGAGCAGCATTGGGTGCGGAAAATGCTGAACCTGGAGCTCCAACTGCAAAAATAAAGGTATTTGCTCCACCACCATTGATTACTGACCAACCAGGAGGTGTAGTGGTACCAGCATCAAAACTTTCAGAGAACTGCCCATAAGTGGCAGTAATCGTTCCTAATAAAAATAGGAATACTAAAGTAATTTTTTTCATGTTTTTAAGTTAAAAAAGTTAATTGATATAAAAGTAAGTATAAATAAAAAAACTCACAAATATAATTAGCGGGATTTTTACATAAATAGTAACATTTGTCTATATACTCGAAATTTGCACTAACTCGTTCGCTTCAGCTTTATAATCAACTCCTTCCAAACCAAAGCCAAAAAGATTTAAAAAATCTTTTTTATACCCTGCCAAATCTCCAATTTCTGAAAGATTATCTGAAGTAGCTTTTTCCCATAAAATTTTGATTCTTTCTTGAACATCGCCTCGCATTTCCCAATCGTCAATCCTAATTCTTCCTTTGTCATCAGTAGGAATTTCTTTTCCTGTGTAAAGCCTTTGTTCAAAAAGTCGTTGGATTTGTTCGATACAACCTTCATGAATTCCTTCTGCTTTCATTATTTTATACAGTAAAGAAATATACAATGGAATTACCGGAATAGCCGAACTCGCTTGGGTAACTAATGCTTTATTAACAGAAACATACGCTTTTCCATTTAAAGATTTTAGACTATCTGTGATTTTAAAAGCGGTTGCTTCTAAGTCGTCTTTAGCACGTCCTATAGTTCCTTTTCTGTAAACGGCTTCCGTAACTTCTGGACCAATATAAGAATACGCTATTGTGGTTGCATCATTGGCCAAAACTTCAGCACTTTGTAGTGCATCTATCCACATGGCCCAATCTTCGCCACCCATTACTACCACAGTATTGTCGATATCCTCTTGGTTTGCAGGTTCAATGGTAACCTGAGAAACAACCCCAGTATGAAAATCAACCGTTTTATTTGAAAAAGTTTGTCCAATTGGTTTTAGTACCGAACGATGTAAAACTCCCGTTGTGGGATGCATCCGAACAGGTGAAGCCAAACTGTATATGACCATATCAACTTGTCCTAAATCGGCTTTAATCAAATCGATAGTTTGTTGTTTAATTTCGTTAGAAAACGCATCGCCATTAATACTTTTGGCATACAAACCAGCTTTGTTTGCTTCTGCTTCAAAAGCAGCCGAATTGTACCAACCTGGTGTAGCAGTTTTTCCTTCTGATGGTGGTTTTTCGAAGAAAACCCCAATCGTTCCTGCTCCTGAACCGAATGCGCTTGTAATTCTTGAAGCTAATCCAAAACCAGTTGAAGCACCGATAACTAAGACTTTTTTGGCACCATCAATTTTACCTTTTGATTTTACAAACGCTATTTGATTTTTAACATTTTGAGCACAACCATCTGGATGGGCTGTTAAACAAATAAATCCACGCATTCTTGGTTCTATAATCATTTTCTATATAAATTAGGTTGTATAAATTCTTAGTTATGTTAAAACAAAAATATAAATTAAATTGTTTACTTGAGTAATGCTTTGGCATGATTGAGTGCCGAATCGGAAATATCCTTTCCTGAAAGCATTTCGGCAATTTCATTTATTCGTTCTTCGGTCGTTAATAATTTCAATTCAGAAACCGTATTATTACCCAAAACAGTTTTAAAAACTTTGTAATGATTACTTCCTTTGGCAGCAATTTGAGGCAAATGTGTAATGGCAAATACTTGCATTGTCGTACTCATTTCTTTCATTATTTCTCCCATTTTATTGGCTATTTCACCCGAAACGCCCGTATCAATTTCATCAAAAATAATGGTTGGTAATTTTGAATA
This sequence comes from Flavobacterium sp., assembly GCF_044369455.1. Lineage (GTDB taxonomy): Bacteria > Bacteroidota > Bacteroidia > Flavobacteriales > Flavobacteriaceae > Flavobacterium. Next base: position 21,588 of record NZ_JBIPLW010000005.1, read on the forward strand.
TTGCGATAAAATAGATTTTACGGCCAGCATTATTCTTGACATTTCTCCACCAGAAGCTACTTTTTTCAATAAACCAAAGTCGGTTCCTTTATTCGCAGAAAATAAAAACCGAATAGTATCCTTTCCGTTGTTCTGATACGTTATTGTTGATTGAATTTCTATTTTAAAACGAACATTGGGCATTCCTAATTGACTTAAAACAGCGATAAGTTTTTCGGTTAATTTTGGAATAGCTTCACTCCTACTTTTAGTAATTATTAATGCTATTGAATCCAACTTTATTTCATAATCATTAACCGTATTTTCTAGTGTTTTTATTTCATCCTCTAAAAGCGAAACGGAAACCACTTTACCTTCTAATTCAGATTGGATTGCTATTAATTCTTCTATTGTCAATACGTTGTGCTTCTTTAGAAGATTGTAAATTAATTGCAGTTTTTGATTGATGGATTCTAATTTTTCGGGGTCATTGAAAACCAATTCAGATTCTCTATTTATTTCTTTTACAATGTCATCAAACTCAATTAAAATAGAATTGGTTCTTTCAAATAGTGATTGGTATTCAGCAGAAAAGTTACTGTTTTTTTGGAGTAAAGTTTTAAACTCTTTTAAGTTTTTTAATATTCCAAATTCGTCCTCATTCGCAATTGAAATAAGTTGAACTAAATTTTCTTTTATAAATTCAACATTATTTAACGTTTGATACTGCTTTTCAAGTGCTTCTAATTCGCCTTGTTTTAAATGAGCAGATTCTAATTCTTGATATAAAAACTCATTATAGTCTTTCTCTTTTAAAATGGTTGAAAGAGTGACTCTTTTTGTTTCTAAAGACGATTTTGAAGCACGATAGGATTTTAAAAGAGATTGAAATTCTAGTACTAATTCATGATTGTTAGCGATCGAATCCAAAATTTTAAACTGAAACTCTTCTTCAGATAATTCCAGTGTTTGATGTTGAGAATGCACATCGATTAAGTAAAAACTTAAATCCTGAAGTTGTTGCAAATTAACTGGACTATCATTTATAAATGCTCTCGATTTTCCAGAAGGCAGAATTTCTCTTCGGATAATTGTTTCGTCTTCATAATCTAAATCATTTGATTCAAAAAAAGTACTGAGATTGTATTTCTCTACTGAAAAAACAGCCTCAACAATACACTTTTCCTCTTTGTTTTTTAAGGACGTTAAATCGGCTCGTTTTCCTAAAACCAAACCCAAAGCACCGAGTAGTATCGATTTTCCCGCTCCAGTTTCACCAGTAATAGTTGAAAAACCATTTGAAAAATTGATGTTTAATTTTTCAATTAATGCAAAATTTTCAATAGATAATGAAGTAATCATGTTTTGAAAATGAAGGAGTGTTTACGAAGTAAATGTATTAATTATAACTTAATTGTTGACCATTTACTAACATTGAGTGGAGAGATTCTGCCTAATGTTTCTATAGTTTCTGTTAATTCAACTTTTGGTCCGCCCGATAATATAGAGACTATTTCATCCGCTTTTGCATCAAAAAAAACTCTTGTAATAAATGCATTTGGACGCACTTTGTAAATTTTTGAAAGTGTATTTATTGCCCCAATAATAGTTTCCTTTGAGCCTTTAACATCAGTACTCATTGTATCTAATCCTTCTCTATGGTACTGATATAGTGCTTCTCTGTAGGCATCAAACGTCCCAGATAAAAGATCGCTTACTAAAAAGTATCTATTTTGGTTGCTGTCTGCTTGGCTCCAACCTTTGTAGCCACTTTGTTGCGCTACGGTCATAATTTGTTGGGCAACTTCGTAGTGTTTATTTCCACCCAGTAATGTATACGTGTCAGCATCAAATCCAAGAATCATATAGCTGTAATACGCTAAAACAGAAACCAAATTAGAATCAAAGTTTGTAGGGTTGAATAGTAAATTTTCAAATTCAACATAGCGAAAACTAAAATCGTTATCGTTATAATTAAATACTGGTGAAGCATAGGTAGAATTAAAAACGGGTCTAGTAGATTGAACTTGTAAAGTTGCCGTAAACTGATTAGAATCATAGGTATTTATGATAATAACCATTGAGCATTCAATTTTTTCATTTGCTTTGAATTCATCTCCTGTCCAATCCGTTTTATTTACAAAATCAGTTATTGACGTTTCTAAGTTTTTAAAAATCTGATTATTCGTCGTAGCGATTTTATCAGAATTAATATCCACCTTACAATTTAGTTGTTGTGCCTGAATAGTTCCAACAAAAAGCAATAAAAGAAAACTAATTCTATTTTTCATAATGAGTAATTACTTTATTCATAATATCTATTGCAACCAATTCTTTTGATTTTAAATCCATTGGCTCTACTAAAAAATTTTTGTCAATGAATGTAATTTTGTTAGTAGACTTTCCAAAACCAGCTCCTTCATCTTGAAGTGAATTTAAAACAATCAAATCTAAGTTTTTTTTCTGAATTTTCAGCTTAGCATTCTCGATTTCATTCTCTGTTTCTAATGCAAAACCAATTAGAAATTGCTTTTTTTTACTTTGCCCAAGCGAAGCCAAAATATCCTTTGTCTTTTCAAGTTCTATAATAAACTCGGCGTCTGATTTTTTAATCTTTTGATTTGAAACTAATTTAGGTTTATAATCTGCTACAGCGGCGGCACAAATGGCTACATCGACGGAGGGAAAATAGTGATGACAAGCATCATACATTTCCTTTGCCGAAGTAACTCGAATTAAATTAATATTTGAATCTTGAACAGACAAATGAGTTGGTCCCGAAATCAAAATTACTTTTGACCCTAGATTTGCAGCGCTTATAGCTATATCAAATCCCATTTTACCAGAGGAATGATTTCCAATAAATCGAACAGGATCAATTGCTTCATAAGTTGGTCCAGCTGTGATAAGTATTATTTTTCCTTTTAAAGGTAATTTGCTTTCTAAATCTTTTTCTAAAAAAGCAATGATGTTTTCTGGTTCTGCCATTCTTCCTTCGCCAGACAATCCGCTGGCAAGCTCACCGGTTTCTGCTGGAATGATTATGTTTCCAAACTGTTTTAAAGTTGTAAAACTTGAAACTGTAGAAGGATGCTTATACATGTCTAAATCCATAGCTGGAGCAAAATATACGGGACATTTAGCCGATAAATAAGTAGCGATTAAAAGGTTGTCACAATTGCCATTTACCATTTTAGACAACGTATTGGCCGTTGCGGGAGCAATAAGCATTACATCTGCCCAAAGTCCGAGTTCAACATGATTAGTCCATTGTGCGTCCTCATCTTCTTCATTAAAAAAAGTAGCATGTACCGGATTTTTAGAAAGTGTAGATAATGTTAACGGAGTTACAAAATCCTTAGAAGCAGGTGTCATTATCACCTGGACATGTGCACCTGCTTTTATAAATAATCGAACTAACGATGCAGTTTTGTAAGCAGCAATTCCTCCAGAAATTCCGAGTAGTATTTTTTTACCGCTTAAAACAGACATCGTAATTAGTCTTTTGTAGTATCTCTGTAATAAATCTTATCATCAAGCCATTCTTGGACAGCTAATGCATGTGGTTTTGGTAATTTCTCGTAGTATTTAGATACTTCGATTTGCTCTTTATTTTCAAAGATTTCTTCAAGACTATCGTTATAAGTAGCAAACTCTTCTAATTTTTCAGTCAATTCTTTTTTAATTTCAGAATTAATTTGATTGGCTCTTTTAGCCATTATTGTTATTGCCTCGTAAACATTGCCAGTACGCTCTTCAATTACAGTTTTGTTATAAGTAACTGTGTTTACTGGTGCATTCGTCTTTTTTAAATCCATGACTTTTTTATTTAGAATATTGTTTTAAATCGTTTTCAATACGGGCTAACATTTCGTCAGCTTTTGATTTGTATTCGCTATCTGCTTTAAATTTAATCAAACTTGTATAAGCATTTTTGGCATTCTCAAGTCTTTCTTCCATTTTTGAAGGAACGCTATTTATTGCCAAAAGATAGGATGAATCTAATTTGTAATACAACGCCTTTTCTTTATACGGAGTTCCAGGAAAATTGATTAAGAAGTTATCAAAAGCTACCATTGCAGCTTTGTAATCTGCAATATTGTAATATATCTTTGCGTTTTCAAATGACTTTTTTTCTAATTTTTCTCTAAGCCCTTTGATTAAACTATTGGCTTCTGCTAAATTTTGCCCTTCTGAGTATGTATCAATATAATTTTGAAGTTTATCAATTGCTTTGTATGTATCTGTTTGGTCTAAGCTATAAAAAGGAGACAAAAAAGTGAAAGACTTTGCTCCTAAAAATGAAGCTTCCTCAATCTTTTCGCTTTTTGGATAACTAGCAACAAAACTCTCAAATTGGTAACCTGCTAAATAATACTGTTTTGTTTTATATAAGGATTGTGAATACATATAAAACATTTTTTCAGCTGATGGCTTTCCTTTGAATCCGGGCGCAATTTGTTCAAATAATCGTATTGCCTTACTATATTTATTTGCTTCATACATTTTTGTAGCAGAACCAAACTTTACAGCTACATCTTCCGATTTAAGTGCATTTTGATATTCGCTACACGATGATAAAAAAAGTAATAAGGCGAATGATGCTAAAAATTTCTTCATTTATATATTTAATTCAACTGATTTTAAACACTTTTTGTATTTTAAAAATCAACTGCAAATTTAGGTATAAATTGTTGATTACAAAATATTTTTTTTTGCTTCAATAAAACTACATTTTAGAAATTTTATTGGTAAAATTAGACAAGCGAATGGCCAAATCTTCATTCACATTTACTAAGGGTAATCGCACTGTATTCTGTGACAACCCTAATGATTTAAAGACTTCTTTAATTCCAGCTGGATTACCTTGCTCAAATATCAAGTCAATACAATCTGCCAAGAGATAATGTAATTTATAAGCTTCGTCCACCCTTTTGTTAAGACCAAGGTGCACCATTTCTGAAAATTGTTTTGGAAAACCTTCTGCAATTACTGAAATAACGCCTGAACCACCAGCCAAAATCATTGGTAATGTAATCATATCATCACCAGAAATTACCAGAAAATCTTTTGGTTTGTCTTGAATCAATTTCATAGCTTGCACAATATCGCCTGCTGCTTCTTTTACGGCAACAATATTATTAAAATCGTTTGCTAATTGAATAATTGTGGATGGAAGCATATTGCTTGACGTTCTTCCTGGAACATTATACAAAATAACCGGAATTGGAGACGCCTCTGAGATCGCTTTAAAATGTTGATAAATTCCTTCTTGTGTTGGTTTATTGTAATAAGGAGAAACGGATAAAATCGCTTCGAAGTTTGAAAAATCTCTTGATTTTAATTCTTCTACAACTTCTGCAGTATTATTACTGCCAACACCAAGTACTAATGGTAATCTGCCTTTATTGGCGTCAATGATAGTTTTTATGACAAGCTCTTTTTCGGTTTTTGATAAAGTTGCGCTTTCGGCAGTGGTTCCAAGAACTACTAAATAATCAATACCGTTATCAATTTGAAAATTTACAATGGCTTTTAGCGCATCAATATCTACAGAGAAATCTTTTTTGAATGGGGTAATAAGCGCAACTCCAGTTCCTATTAATGATTGCATGTTATATTTTATTTAGAATTTTTAAATATTTGAACAATTCGTCCATAAAAATCTTATAGTTTTCAGCATTGGTACTAATCATAAAATGATTTAATCTTTTATCAATTGAAGCAAAACCTACTTTAAAACTTGCTTTAGACAAATGGGAAACCAAAAGCAAAGACACTTTTTCAGTGTCATAATAATTTATCAATAAATCAAAAGGTTCATTTACAAATTCTTTGACGACTTTTTTATCAATAGTTCCTGTCCAGCTCAAATCTTTATTGCTAAAAACCGGATAATCAAAAACCTCATTTTTTTTAATTTTATCCTTAAAAACTAGGATTTTTATATCGTCTTGAGCAATACCATTTTCAATTAAAGCTTCAACCATTGCTTCTCTTTCATAAAAATAGCTTTCGTCAAAAATAATTCCAACTTTTTTTATAATAGCATCTGTTGCTGTGTGTTTAACATTAGATAAACTATTTTTAACTATTTTTTTTGTCGCAAAATCCTTGAAGTGATTTAAAAACATCCTACTTTTACTTGAATTACAAATTTACTAAAATTAGTGCCGAAAACGATGGTAAATCTAAAAAACTATAACGGTGTTGTAAAGCTTTTTGTTTTATTATTAACATTTATTGCTGTCATTTCATGTGCCCAAAAGAAATATGTAATCACCAGAATTGAAGGAAAACAAATTGGAATTACAGACAAGAATTCTGAAGTAGCTGATATTGAAAACTTTATAAAACCGTATCGTAGTAAAATTGATGCTGATTTGAATAAAATTTTAGCAAATGCACCTGAAACGATCGACAAATCTGGAGAATGGCAAACGCCTATGGGTAACTTTTTAGCTGATATTACTTTCGAAAAATCGGACAACGTATTTCAGATGCGCGAGAAAAAATCGATTGATATTTGTTTACTGAATAATGGTGGAATTCGCAGTATTATTCCAAAAGGCGATGTGACAGCTCGAACAGCTTACGAAGTAATGCCTTTTGAAAATAATGCCATTGTCATTGCGTTGAAGGCAGATCAAATTATAGAAATGATTAGCTATATCATTTCTGAAAAAAAACCACATCCGTTGCAAGGAATGACTTTTACGATTGACAATAACAACCAGCCTAAAAACATTTTGGTGCAAGGAAAGCCATTAGATGACAATACAATTTATTATGTAGTGACTTCTGATTATTTGTCAAATGGCGGAGACAATATGCTTTTCTTCAAAAAAGGGGTTGCCCAATATAATATAGATTATAAACTTCGAAATATCATTATTGATTATTTCATGGAAAACAAAATCATCACAGCAAATAAAGACGTCAGAATTTCCAAAGAATAGTTCACTACTTTTTCAGCATTATAAAGATGCTGAACTTCTGAAATGAATTTAGATGTAATTAATTCAGTATCAATGAAACGAAGAAATTTTATACAAAACACTGCATTAAGTTCTGCATTTTTAGGACTTGGAGGCTTATCGTTGAGTAGTTTTAAATCGGCAGACACAACCCATTTGACGGTGCTTCATACCAATGATGTTCATAGCTATATTGATCCATTTCCTGCTAATCATCCTAAAAACCCAAATATGGGTGGAGTTGCCCGAAGAGCGGCTTTGATTGAAAGTATTAGAAATGAAAATCCTAATGTATTATTATTAGATGCTGGTGATATTTTTCAAGGAACACCCTATTTCAATTATTATGGTGGTGAATTGGAATTTAAATTAATGAGCATGATGAAATATGATTTGGCCACTATAGGAAATCATGATTTTGACAACGGAATTGAAGGTTTATACAAGCAATTGCCCAATGCAGAATTTGAGTTTGTTTCTGCTAATTATGATTTCAAAAACACCATAATGGACGGACATGTTAAACCCTTTAGGATATTTCATAAAGCAGGAATAAAAGTTGGTGTTTTTGGTATTGGTATTAAATTAGATGGTTTAGTTGACAAGAAAAGCTATAAAGAAACTATATACAATAGCCCATTGGAAGTTGCACAAGACATGTCTAGGATTTTAAAACACGAACACAAATGCGACTTGGTCATTTGTCTTTCGCATATTGGGTATAAATATAAAGGGGAACCCGATAAGATTTGTGATTTTAAATTAGCTGGTTTAACAAAGAATATAGATTTGATAATTGGTGGTCATACGCACACTTTCTTAGATAAACCTACCGTTCTGAAGAATATTGATGGTCAGGATGTTTTGGTAAACCAAGTTGGGTGTTATGGCATTAATCTTGGTCGTATTGATTTTTATTTTGATGATGATATTTCTAAGATTGCATCAGGGAAAGCGATAGTGGTTTAATAAAACGTAGTAATTCATTTGGATAACATATTTAAAAAATCAAATTCAGTGATAATGGGAATTTTCAATTGATTGGCCTTATCTAATTTGGCTGGTCCCATGTTTTCTCCCGCTACAACATAATCTGTCTTGGCAGAAATGGAACTTCCTACCTTACCTCCATTATCTTCTATAGCTTTTTTCAAATCATCTCTTGAGAATTGCTCAAATACACCCGAAACGACAAAGATTTTTCCAGTAAGTTTGTCCGTAGCATTTGGATTGAATTTTTCGACCAATTCCAATTGAACTCCAAATTGTTTCAAACGTTCTATAATTTTGATATTTTCTTGATTTTCAAAAAACTCAATAACACTTTGGGCAATCTTCTCGCCAATTTCGTCTACCAAAATTAAATCCAATAGCGATGCATTTTGAATAGCATCGATGGTTTTGTAATGTTTTGCAAGTTTTTTAGCGACCGTTTCTCCAACATAGCGAATACCAATAGCATACAAAACCCTTTCAAACGGAACCTCCTTTGATTTTTGAACTCCATTAATTAAATTTTCAGCCGATTTTTGGGCCATTCTTTCCAATGGCAAAATTTGTTCAACCGTTAATTCATATAAGTCGGCATAATCTTTTAACAAACCGTTATTGAAAAGTAACGCCACAGTTTCGCCACCAAGTCCTTCAATATCCATGGCTTTACGAGAAATAAAATGTTGAATTCTGCCTATTATTTGTGGTGGACATCCATAGAAATTTGGACAATAGTGATTGGCTTCGCCTTCGGTTCTAATTAATTCAGAATGACATTCTGGGCACCGTGTGATGTATTCCGTTTTTTTTGATTCTAGGGTTCTTTTGGCAAAATCAACAGCTATAATTTTTGGAATAATCTCGCCGCCTTTTTCGACGAAAACAGTATCGCCAATGCGAATATCCAATTTTTCTATTTGATCTGCATTGTGCAAAGAAGCCCTTTTTACAATGGTTCCGGCCAACTGAACGGGTTGTAAATTAGCGACTGGAGTTATCGAACCAGTTCGTCCCACTTGATAGGAAATAGAAATTAATTTTGTTGAAACTTGTTCCGCTTTAAATTTATAGGCCATAGCCCAACGTGGAGATTTGGCCGTATAACCCAATTCATCTTGATGCTGAAAACTATTTACCTTGATGACTACACCATCGGTTTCATAAGGCAAATCATGCCGATGTGTATCCCAATAATTGATATAGTCAAAAACTTCTTCAATAGTATGCGCTAGCTTTGCTTGTTTCGGCACTTTAAAACCCCAGTTTCTAGCAGCTTCTAATCCTTCATATTGACTAGCAACATTCAAATTATTACCCACAATAAAATAGAGCAAACATTCTAGCGGTCGTTTGGCAACTTCACTACTATCTTGTAATTTTAAACTTCCAGATGCGGTGTTTCTTGGATTGGAATAGGGTGTTTCACCAATTTCTATTAATTCCTGGTTCATCTTTTCAAAACCTTCAAATGGAAGAATTATTTCGCCTCGAATATCAAACCTTGAAGGATAAGTTCCTTTAAGTTGTAATGGAATAGATTTTATGGTTTTAATATTATTCGTTACATCATCGCCCTGAAATCCATCACCACGTGTCACAGCACGAATTAATTTTCCGTTTTCATAAGTAATAGAGATAGAAGCACCGTCATATTTTAACTCACAAGTATATTGCAACGGAACATTGCCAAGCACTTTTTGAATTCGGGTTTCCCAATCGATTAAATCTTCTTTAGAATAGGAATTATCTAGAGAATACATTCGGTAATCATGAACAACCGTATGGAAATTTTTAGTAATCGTTCCGCCTACTCTTTGCGTTGGCGAATTTTCATCAAATAATTCTGGGTGCTGATTTTCTAAATCTTGTAATTTTGTTAGTTTTTGGTCAAATTCAAAATCAGATATCGTTGGACTATCCAAGACATAATAATTGTGATTATGTTGATTGAGTTCCTCTCGTAAATCTTGAATAGTTTTTTTAACATCCATAAAGAAATTGGCTATACTAGTTGCAAATTGTGAGCACTAAAATAGCCAATATTTTTGAAAAATAAGGAATATACTTTACGATTGAATTATTCCATTAATTTGCAGGTATAATTGACCGTCACTCAAAATCGCTCCCTCTGTAATCAAATCAAAAATTGCCTTATTTCGTTTGGTTTGATACTCTTTTTTTCCTGTATGAATTTCAACAGTATCGGTAAACATATTATCACTCAACCATTGTAATCCTTCTTTTTGCATAAAATCAACTTGTGGTTCCAGGGCTTTTAAAACTATAGACTGAATTAATTTTTCCTGACAATGAAAAAGGAAAATATGGTTTTTTGAAAAATGTTCTAAATAATGAGCATTGGTTAAAACACCTTCCCAAATTAAATCAGAGAAAACATCGAGTTCTTGTTCGGCAACTTCTGGTCTATTTGCTTTAATGGAATCCCATTCGGTTTTATCGATTGATTGAGTGGCTAGAAAATTTGAAAACTCTTTATGCAATGCCTCAAATTGTTCTTTGGTTAATCTTTTGTATTTCATTTATACTGAACTCGTTTCAGTATCTATTTTATAAGATACAATTATTAATAAAAAAGAATCTAAAATAAATTCAGATTAAAAAAAATCCCGATTTCGTTTTTGGAACGAGACGGGATTTAATATAGGTATAGCGAAATATTAAACTTCAGCTACAATTTCATAAGGTAATTCAATTACTACATCTCTATGTAGTCTTACGCTTGCAGTGTATTTACCTGTACGTTTAACCAATCCACTAGTAATGAATTTTCTATCAACCGTTTGACCAGCAGCTTCTAGCGCTGCAGCAATGTCGATGTTAGAGATAGATCCAAATAATTTTTCTCCACCAGCTTTTGCTGTAATTTTAATTTCGATGGCTTTTATAGCTTCACCCAATGCTTTTGCATCGTTTACTACTTTAGCTTCTTTGTGTGCTCTTTGTTTTAAATTTTCAGCTAAAACTTTCTTCGCAGAAGGAGTTGCCAATGAAGCAAAACCTTGTGGAATTAAAAAATTACGACCGTATCCGTTTTTTACGTTTACTACATCGTCTTTAAAGCCTAAATTTTGAACGTCTTGTTTTAAGATTAATTCCATGTTGTTGTCCTTGTTATAGAAGTTAGTCTCGTTGCATTGCAACGAGACAACAAACTGAGTTTATATTATTTTAATAAATCGGCCACGTATGGCATTAAAGCTAAGTGACGCGCTCTTTTGACAGCAACTGACACTTTTCTTTGGTATTTTAATGAAGTTCCAGTTAAACGACGTGGTAAAATTTTACCTTGCTCGTTAACGAATTTCAATAAAAAATCGGCATCTTTATAATCGATGTATTTGATTCCTGATTTTTTGAAACGACAATACTTTTTAGTTTTGTTGGTTTCAATATTTAAAGGAGTAAGATATCTGATATCTCCGTCTTTCTTTCCTGAAGCTGATTGTTGTAAATTTGCCATGATTAGTTTGCTTTTGCTTCTTTTAATTTAGTTCTTCTTCTTTCTGCCCAAGAGACAGCGTGTTTATCTAAACTTACAGTTAAGAAACGCATAACTCTCTCGTCACGTCTAAACTCAGTTTCAAAAGCGATTAAAGCTTCTCCTGATACTTGGAATTCGAATAAATGGTAAAAACCACTTTTCTTGTTTTGGATTTCGTAAGCTAGTTTTTTCAAGCCCCAATCCTCTTTGGATACCATCTTTGCTCCTTTTGTCGTAAGAAAATCTTCGAATTTGCTTACTGTTTCCTTTACCTGAACTTCAGATAAAACGGGATTTAAGATGAAAACAGTTTCGTAATGATTCATAATAATTATGATTAAATTTTAAATTGGGCGCGAAGATACAAAAGTTATTTTGAATAATAACCACAAGCTGCGTTAAATCGTCTAAAAGTAAAAAATATCGTTTAAAAGCAAAGATAATCGACGAAATGCTTGGTGAATTAAAAAAAAGTATTTATTTTTACAAAACCAAATCTATAATATAAAAAATTATGAAACTAAATTGTGTTGTTGTCGATGACAGTTCTATTCAAAGGATGATCATCGCAAAGTTAGTAAATAATCACCAAAACCTACATTTAGTTGGTGATTTTTCTAATGCAATTGAAGCAAAAAATTGCATGTCGGTCCATACAGTTGATCTTATCTTCCTAGATATTGAGATGCCTGTAATCAGTGGATTTGATTTTCTTGACGGTTTAAAAGTTAAACCGCAAATTATTTTTATCACGTCAAAGGCTGAGTATGCTATGAAAGCATTTGATTATGATGCTACGGACTACCTACAGAAACCGATAGCGCTTGATCGTTTTAATTCCTCTGTTCGAAGGGCAATGGATTTCCATATGCTTAAAAAAGAAAATCAAGAAGAAGAAGGAGAACATATCTTTATTAAGAGTAATCTTAAAAAACTTAAAATTTATACCAATAAAATTAAGTGGATTGAAGCTTATGGAGATTATGTAAAAGTAGTTACAGACGAAGATAGTAATCTTGTATTGTCTACGATGAAATCGTTCGAAAATGATTTATCGAAAGAAAAATTTATCAGAGTTCACAAATCTTATATTATTAATATAGATAAAGTGGAACGATTTAATAGCAAGTTTGCTGAAATTGGTGTTACCAAAATACCGCTAAGCAGGAACAAAAAAGAAGATTTAATTAAAGCGTTGGCTTTGGCTTAAATTTATTCAATAAAAATCGACGTTTACAGTAACTTTTATAGTTCTGTATTTTGAAACCGAATCAAAACTATTCAGTATTTTCTGGGTAGTTTTTTTTGTGGCTTGAATCGAAATGTCTACTGGAATCTTAATCATTATGGTTCGAATGTATTCATTTCGAATTCTGCCAATAGCTGGTTCTTCCGGACCAAGAACAGGAATCGTCAAATTTTGTTGCAAAACCTGATATAGCCACATCGAACCTTCTTTCAACATCTCAAAATCACGATGTTTTAAGGTGAGTCGTATCAAACGATAAAATGGCGGATAGAAATAAATATTTCTTTCATAAAGTTGTTCCTTATACATGCCTTCATAATCATTATTCGTGACTTGCTGAATAATATTATGCAACGGATTATAAGTCTGAATAATAACCTTACCGCGCTTCTCTGCCCTTCCTGAACGGCCTGCCACTTGAGTCATCATCTGAAAACTTCTTTCAAAAGCCCTAAAATCGGGATGATAGAGCATATTATCCGCATTCATAATCCCAACTAAAGATACATTATCAAAATCCAATCCTTTAGCAAGCATTTGCGTTCCCACTAAAACATCAATTTCTCTATTCTTAAATCCGTCTATGATTTTCTCAAAACTGTATTTACCTCGAGTGGTGTCTTGATCCATTCGTTTAATATTCTTCTGCGGAAATAATTCGGCTAACTCTAATTCTATTTGTTCCGTTCCAAAACCCTTGGTTTCTAAGTCAACGCTCGAACAAATGTGACAATTCGTTGGTTTACCCATATTATACCCACAATAATGACAACGCAATTGGTTTTTGTATTTATGAAAAGTCAAACTCACATCACATTGTGGACATTGGGGTACGTGACCACAAGTCATACATTCTAAAACCGGTGAAAATCCACGACGGTTTTGAAATAAAATGACTTGTTCACCATTGGCAAAAGCATCAGTGATATTTTCAATCAAAGTTAAACTAAAATGTCCCTTCATCTTTTTTCTGAAATAGCTGTCTTTTAAATCAACCAACTGAATTTCAGGCATTGGGACTTTACCAAACCGTTCTCTTAAAGTGACTAATCCAAATTTTCCGCTAGTCGCATTATAATACGTTTCTATACTTGGCGTTGCAGAACCTAATAAAACTTTGGCTCCGCCCAGTTGTCCATTGGCTTGGGATGCTTTATGTGCATTTGCCAAAACTATCGCAGCATCACGAGCATGATATCGAGGTGCTGGATCTTGTTGCTTAAAAGTTGGTTCGTGCTCTTCGTCAACGATAATTAATCCCAAATTGGAGAAAGGCAAAAACAAAGCCGACCTTGCTCCTATTACCACTTGAGCTTTTTCGGAAATATTTAATACTTGATTCCAAACTTCCACTCTTTCGTTATTACTGTATTTAGAATGAAAAACAGCCACTTTATTGCCAAAATATTGGGTCAAACGAGAAACCAATTGAGTGGTCAAAGCAATTTCGGGCAATAAATACAACACTTGCTTTCCATCGGCTATGTAATTCTCAATAAGTTTAGTATAGATTTCTGTCTTACCACTCGAAGTTACACCATGAAGCAAACAAACCTCTTTTTCAGTAAATGATTTTTTAATTTCAGTAAACGCAATTTGTTGTGAATCACTCAGTAATAGTTCATTGTCGATTTTGTTTTTATCAAAATTTACTCTGTCTTCTTGAATATAATATTCTTCAAATACTTGTTTATCAACCAAAGCTTTTAAGATAGTGGCAGATGTTTGTGCCGCTTCCATTAATTGCTTCACCGAAATTGGTTTCTTTTGCTTCGCCAGTTCGCTATTACTCGGATCTTGTGCTTGTAATTGGAAATACTGAAGCACGAGATTTTTTCTTTTTTCAGATTTTAAATTATTTAGCAGCTCAATTAAATTATTTTCATCTAAATAATTTTCGTGCAATCGAATATAGCGAATGAGTTTGGGTTTATATTCCTCTTGAATTTCTTCTTCGAGTGAAATGATATTTTTATGAATCAGTCTTTGAATGACTGGTAAAACCGTTTTCTTATTGAGAATATCAATAATGTTTTGAACCTTTAATGAACTTTGGTGTTGCAATGCTTCATATATTAAATACTCGTCATCAGTAAGAGAGCTTTCATCAACAAAAATTTCTTTTCGTTGCGAAATAATAGTTTCACTTTCTAAAATTAATGCCGATGGCAAAGCACTACGATACACATCGCCAATGTTACACATATAATAGGACGCAATCCAAAACCAATGATTGATTTGAAATTGGTTTACAATTGGTTTTTCGTCAAGAATTTGATGTATTTCTTTGGCCTCGTAAAGTGTTGGTGCATTTTGATGTAAATCGATTACAAGTGCGGTATAGATTTTACTTTTTCCAAACGGAACCGCAATACGCATTCCTTTTTTTATAAAATTAAATTCTGATTCTGAAACTTTATACGTAAAGGTTTTAGGTACCGAAAGTGGTACAATAACTTCAATGAAGTAATTCATTTTTTAGTTCGCTATTTATGTCGAATCCATGTTTGTGATCTTCCAAAAAGTGAAATTCCAACAAAGCCTCGAACTATTATTTTATCTTTTCCATCCATAGAAATTTTACAATTATAAGAACTTCCGTTCTTTGGGTCTGTAATTTTTCCTCCGGCATAAACTTCACCGCTTTTTTTCAACCCTTTGATTATGATTAAACCTAAAATTGGTTTGTTTTTATCTTCTCCCTCACATTTTTCACATTTGCGATGCCTATTTTCCGATTCTAAAATTTCAATAATTTTGCCGTAAATTTTTCCTTGTTTTTCAAAAATCTCGACTATACTTTTTTCTTTTCCAGTTTCGTCATCAATGGTTTTCCATTTTCCAAAAATAGTTTGTGAAAAACTAATTTGGCTAATAAAGAATATAAAAATATAAAGTGTTTTTAGTTTCATAGTGTGTCAAGTTCTTTTTGTTTTTCTCTTTTTATGTGTTGAATGGAAGCATTTAAATCAAATCCTAAAAGCAATATCATACAATTAATCCAAATATAAAACATCACCACTAACAAGGTTCCGATAGAGCCGTAAAGTTCATTGTATTTTGAAAATTTTACAACCCAAATTCCGAAGAAATAGGAAGAAATAATTATCAAAATAGTAGTAAAAACGGAACCTATAGATATGAATGACCTACTTTTTTCATATTTGATTCCAAATTTAAACAAAAATGAAGTTGAAAATAATATCATCAGAACGACAAAAACATACCTTCCCATTTCTATCAACGGAATATTATGTGAAAGTACATCTTGAATTTTTGATTTTTGAATAATAACTTCAAAGACTAAAATCGCTGCCACAGTTATTAACAATAAAAATGACAATAGTATTGACAAAGTCAACGCAACAAAATATTGTCTTAAAAATTTTCGTTTTAACGACATTTTCATGTGATGCGAAGCTTCAAAACCTCCCAGAATAGCAAAGATTCCGTTGGCCATTAAAATTATTGCTATTAGGATTCCAATCGAAAGTAAGCCGCTATGACTGTTGTGTAAAATATCATTTATTATAACGTAAATTGCATCATAGGTTGTGGGCGGAACATTCTGCTGTACAAATCCTAAAAAATCTTCTTGAAAACCTTGAATAGGTATATACGGAATAAGATTTAGTATAAAAAGCATGAATGGAAATAAAGCCATAAAGAAACTCCATGCAATAGCCGCTGCACGATATGAAATAGCACCTTCAATAATTCCATTAATATACAATTCTATCAAGTCAAACAAAGACAAACCATGCAACCAAGGTAATTTTATCTTTTGCAATAAGAAAACAAGCTGTTTAATTATTGGAAGTTTGATGAATTTATTTTCAGTTGTGGTTATTGCCATTTAAATTGCTTTTAAACTTAAATCCATATTGTATACAGAATGTGTTAAAGCTCCCGAAGAAATATAATTTACTCCGCATTCTGCATATTGGCGTATGGTGTTTTCACTAATATTACCTGAACTTTCGGTTAAGCATTTGTCTCCAATTAAAGCAACCGCTTTTCGAGTATCGTCAAAATTGAAATTGTCAATCAAAATTCTGTAAACGCCGTCATTATTAAGTATTTCTTTAATTTCGTCGAGGTTTCTTGCTTCGACTATTATCTTTAAATCGAGATTATTTTGATTCAAAAATGCTTTGGTTTTTGCAATAGCATGTGAAATTCCTCCAGCAAAATCATTGTGATTGTCTTTGAGCATAATCATATCATACAGAGCAAAACGATGGTTTTCGCCACCACCAATTTTGACAGCCCATTTCTCACAAGCTCTAAATCCGGGTGTGGTTTTGCGCGTGTCCAATATTTTGGTTTTTGTTCCTTCTAAAAGTTTTACAAATTGATTCGTTTTTGTGGCAATGGCAGACATTCGTTGCATCGAATTCAGCACTAATCGTTCTGCTTTTAAAATAGATTGTGAATTGCCAGAAACATGAAAAACGACATCACCATATTTAACTTGGGAACCATCATTGATGAAAGTTTCGACTTCCAAAGTTGGATCGACATTTTCAAAAATCATACGAGCAAAAGCAACTCCGGCAATAATACCAGTATCTTTTACTAAAAGTTTGGCTTTCCCTTTGGCAGAATCGGGAATACAAGCTAATGAGCTATAATCACCTGGACCTACATCTTCGCGAATCCCATTTTGAATAATTAAATCGAGTTCTCTTTGAAACTGTTTTTCTGAAATCATTATGCAGCTATTGATTGGCTAAATTAGTATTTAATTTACGGATTAAAAAATGAAAATTGAATTTGAATTTCTATTTTTGCAGTACAACATAACAACATATGTACAAATTACTCATTCGTCCTATTTTATTTTGGTTTGACCCAGAAGAAGTGCATTACTTTTCTTTTAGTTTTATCAAATTTATAGCTAAAATTCCTTTTGTTCCCTCTATATTAAAATCGATTTATGAGGTAAAAGATACTCGATTGGAACGAGAAGTTTTTGGACTGAAATTTAAAAATCCGGTAGGATTGGCTGCTGGTTTTGACAAAGATGCAAAGTGCTACAAAGAACTTTCCAACTTTGGTTTCGGATTTATCGAAATAGGAACTTTAACGCCTAAAGCCCAAGAAGGAAATCCAAAAAAACGTTTGTTTCGATTAAAAGAAGACAGTGCTATTATCAACAGAATGGGTTTCAATAATGATGGTGTTGATGCAGCTGTAAATAGACTGAAGAAAAATAATGGAATTCTAATTGGTGGCAATATTGGAAAAAACAAAATTACTTCTAATGAAAATGCTATCGATGATTACTTAACTTGCTTTGATGCCTTATTCGATTATGTCGACTATTTTGTGGTAAATGTTAGTTCACCAAATACACCAAATCTTAGAGAACTTCAAGAAAAAAAACCATTAACTGAACTCTTAAGAGATTTGCAAAATTCAAATTCCAAAAAACAAATTCCAAAACCAATATTGTTAAAAATTGCTCCTGACTTGACTGATGAACAATTATTGGATATTATAACGATTATAAACGAAACTAAGATAGCAGGTGTTATTGCCACCAATACCACAATTTCAAGAGATGGTTTACAATCCGAAAATAAAACAGAAACTGGCGGATTGTCGGGAAAACCATTGACTAAAAGGGCTACAGAAGTGATTCGGTTTCTTTCTGAAAAAAGTAATAAAGCGTTTCCAATCATTGGTGTTGGCGGCATTCATTCGGCTGAAGATGCACTAGAAAAATTGGAAGCTGGTGCGAGTTTGGTACAATTGTATACTGGATTTATTTACGAAGGACCAAAATTGGTAAAGGATATCAACCAACTAATTTTAGCTAAAACTCAAGATAAAGTTCACTAAAAGAGCGGTAACAAATGCCAAACCAAAACTCAATAATGTACCGATAAGAACATATTCGGTTAGTTTTCTGTCTTTGGCTTCTTTTAAATCTCCAAATCTAAAAATTGATTTCGCGGCCAACAGAAATCCGATGGCGTCATAATTACCATTTACTACAAAATAAAAAACAAATAATCGCTCCAAAATGCCAATAACATTTCCAGCATTTTGAAGTGAGTTGTCTTTATCAGACTTATTTTCAGGCGACCAAAGGGAAATAATATTTTTTATGAGAATAGAAGCTGGTTTGGTCAAAAACAATAGCGCCGTTACAAATAACCAACTGTATTTTGAAAATGTAGCCGTGGAAGCAAATAACCCTGAAACAGCACCAATAAACGCGTTCCAACTTGAAATATTTTCATTCCAAATAAATGATACAAAAGCAATTACAATCAAGTGCATCATTTGATCCACTAAAAACCATTTTACTCTAGTTTTGGATTTTTGAAACTGTAATTTTATGAAATCTACAAACCCGTGAAGTAAAGCAAGTACAAAAGCAAACCAACCAAAAGACCAATCGCCCACTAAAATCCAAGCTAATAAAAAATGCACTAAGGTGTGAATATACAAATAGTTGCTTTTATGTTTCTTTTTCTCTTTATCTAAAACCCAAGAAGTTGGTTGCAATAAAAAATCGCCAATCAAGTGTGCTAAGAGTAATTTGATCAATACTATCATACCCGTAGCATTTTTATTTTTTTTCTAAAATAATGATCTACTTGCATCATCAATTCATATTGCGAACGCTTCTGCCTTCTGCTCACTGCCGCTTGATTTATTCCTAATTTTCCTCCAATTTCTTCTTGCGAAAGTGTGGGGTTTTGAATAGCAACTAATATAAATTCCGCCGATTGTTGTAGCCAATTGTCCATAAACGCCATGCTTAATCGCAAGAGCAAATTTAATTCTTCATCTAAAGCAATATCGCCCGTAGAAAGGGCTAAATTCAATTTTTGCTTTTTTAAAGTTTCAAATAATTCTCCCGAGCGAACAAAAGCACTACCGTTGCTTTCTGTAATTTTCCTTGCTTTATAGATTTTATCACCAAAACCTAAACTCATACGAACATCCAAATTAACCGACTTAAAAAAAGATTTTATCTGAAAAGCGATTAGCAGTGCATGCTCTGGATTTTTAATTTCCAACTGAAACTCATCGCCACGGTAGATTTCCCAATCGTTTGGTGTCTTTCCAAACAGTTGAAACATAGCTTTCAAATCACCAATCCATTTTTTGGAAGGAAGCTTTCTAGAATTGATTATATCGCCTGTAAGTATCACAATCATAGACCAAAAATAATAAAAAATAGTTATAAAACAATAATTATTACCAAAAAGCGTAATATTTTTAATTATTACCAAAAAGCGTAATATTTTTAATTATTACCAAAAAGTGTAATAAATTATGATCCATGATAGTTTCGATAGAAAATAAGTTTTACTATCTTTGAAACTGTTTATGAAAAACGTCAAAATCATAGAATGTCCACGAGATGCCATGCAAGGCATCAAAACTTTTATTCCTACCAAAACCAAAGTTCAATACATTCAATCGCTTTTAAGAGTTGGTTTTGACACGATTGATTTTGGGAGTTTTGTGTCGCCAAAAGCCATTCCGCAAATGCAAGACACAGCAGAAGTTTTGTCACAATTGGATTTATCGCAAACACAAAGTAAATTGTTGGCCATTATCGCCAACACGCAAGGCGCACAATTGGCTTCCGTTCACAAGGAAATTCAATATTTAGGTTTTCCCTTTTCTATTTCTGAGAATTTTCAAATGCGAAATACGCACAAAACAATTGCAGAAAGTTTGGTAACACTCCAAGAAATTTTAGATATTGCCGATGCTACAAATAAAGAAGTGGTTGCTTATCTTTCTATGGGATTTGGAAATCCGTATGGCGATCCGTGGAACATCGAAATTGTTGGCGAATGGACCGAACGATTAGCAACTATGGGTGTAAAAATTCTTTCGCTATCCGATACTATTGGTAGTTCAACACCGGATGTAATTGATTATTTATTTTCCAATTTAATTCCAAAATATCCTCAAATTGAATTTGGTGCCCATTTGCATACCACTCCAGATAAATGGCATGAAAAGATTGATGCGGCGTATAAAGCGGGTTGTCGTCGGTATGACGGAGCTATTCAAGGTTTTGGCGGTTGCCCAATGGCAAAAGATGATTTAACGGGTAATATGCCAACAGAAAAACTCGTCTCCTATTTTACAGCCCAAAAAGAAAACACCAACATCAGTCCAATGAGTTTTGAAAGTGCTTATAATGAAGCTTCAAAAATTTTCAAGGAATATCATTAATTTTTTCTTTTAAAAATCTTATAAATCTCAATCCACAGAACTGAAGTAAATCCAACCAGAATACTCAAATCAAGTTGAACTAACGATACCTTTTCAAAAAGAAAAAAACGGGTAAACATTGGAACAAACAATAACAAACTTGTCATTAAAATGGTTACACCAATTATCATTGGAACAAGATTGTTTTTGTATCGAATAGTTGTGAAAACAGAATAGTACAAAGAACGATTGGTCAATGTTAAAAAGATATTTGAGGCAATTAAAGTTAAGAAAATAGTTGTTCGGGTTACTGCTTCAGTACTTCCGTTTTGAACACAATATTGATATATAAAAAGCAATCCTAAGGTAATTACCAAACCTTGAATTATACTCATCGTTATTTCTTTTAAATTAAAAAAAGTGGATGTTAACGGTCTTGGTTTTTGCAACATTAAGTTTCGTTCCATTGGTTCATTTTCATAAATAATAGAACATGTTGGACCCATAATTATTTCTAAAAAAATGATATGAACAGGAGTAAAAATGTTTGGATAAATCCATCCTAAAGCCAATGGAATAAAAACAATGAGAATAATGGGAATGTGAATAGAAATAATATATTGAATGGCTTTCTTGAGATTGATATAAATCTTTCTTCCCATCGCAATGGCGTCAAGCATTTTACTAAAATCATCGTCGATTAAAATTAAATTAGCGGCTTGTTTGGCAATTTCAGTCCCTTTTTTGCCCATAGCAATTCCAATATGAGCCGATTTTAATGCTGGACCATCATTTACACCATCGCCAGTCATCGCTACAATTTGGTTGTTGTCTTTCAGTGCTTGGATAATTTTAAGTTTGGCTTCGGGAAACATTCTGGTAAAAATGGTGGTTTCCATGACTTTAGCTTTTAAAATAGCTTCGTCCATTGCCATTAATTCGTCACCATTCAAGACTTTATCAGCGTCTTTGAAACCTATTTGTTTCGCAATAGTAGCAGTTGTAGCGGCATTATCACCTGTGACAATTTTTACTTGGATTCCGGCTTTATAAAATTTCTCAAAAACCTCTTGAATATTAGCTTTCGGTGGATCATAAAAGGCAACTAATCCTTTAAAATGAAACTTAAACTCCTGCTGTGTTTTTGGAAAATCTTTTCCAGAAAAATCAGTTACTCCAATACCTAAAACTCGATAACCTTCTGCTGCCATGGTTTCCATTGCAACTATAATCTGCTTTTTATCTTTTTCAGATAAGTTACTAACTTCAATTAATGCTTCTGGTGCACCTTTGGCAGCAATAATTTTTTCGCCTTTAGAATTTTCAAAAATGTGTGTCATCATAGGAGGTTTTCCTCCTAATGGATATTCGTGAACCAACTTATAATTAGGTCTTTCATCAACACTTTCCAATTGGGTATACGCTTCATGAATTGCGATTTCCATAGCGTCAAACGGAATAGGTTCGCTTGACCACATAGCATAACTCAAAACATCTTCGGCTTCTGGATTTAATTTATGATCAGTATTAATAATTGTATTTGAAGTAAATAGATATAGTTGTGCCAAACTCATTTTATTCTCAGTAATAGTTCCCGTTTTGTCGGTGCAAATTACTGTTGCACTACCGAGCGTTTCCACTGTTTTGGTTTGCTTGGTAATAATTCCCATTTTCATTAAACGCCATGCACCAAGCGCCATAAATGTGGTAAAAGCTACTGGAATTTCCTCTGGAATTACGCTCATGGCAATAGTTAATGCTTTTAATAAACTATCTAAAACACTTTTCGAATGATAAAAATTCACAGCCCAAACAAATCCAAAAATCACCAATCCAATGATTGACATTATCTTTACAAAATTGGTTATTTGAATCTGTAAAGGTGTTTTTTCTTCCACTATTTCTTCTAAACTTTTGCCAATTTTACCCATATTAGTTTTATTGCCAATCGCTGTGACTTGACAAATTGCTAATCCGGTGGCAACGATAGTTCCCTGAAACACTTGTTTCTCTTGTATAGATTCACTTTTAAAAACAGATAAGGATTCGCCAGTCAAAATAGATTCATTTACCGAAAAATCATTGGATTGAATTATCACAGCATCAGCAGGAATAAAAGTTCCTTCTTCTACTTGAATAAAATCGCCAATCACAATTTCTTCACTTGGTATTTCAATTATTTCGCTATTGCGAATGACTTTACTTTTGGGTTGGGATAATTTTTTTAAAGTTTCAATGGCATTTCTACTCCTGGCTTCTTGAAAAAGAGAAATACCCGCGACAAGAAAAATAGCAAGAGTCATAAAAATTCCATCTCCATAATCACCTGTAATGTAATAGATACTAGCGGCAATGACCAAAAGTAAAAACATAGGTTCTTTTGCCATTGCAAAAAGTGAAATTAAAAAGTGATTTTTCTTATGATATTCCAAAGAATTTGAGCCATTCTCTATCCGCGAGGTAATAACTTCATTATTTGTAAGTCCTTTAAAAGTTGTCTTAACATTAGTCATATAAAGAAGTTAAGAAGTTTTACTAAGTTAGTAATTTTTATTGGATTTGCAATGTTTTTAAAGAGTTCTAATTGACATTTGTAAAAAACTTCCAACTTCCAACTTCTAACTTCCAACTTTTAATTATATTTGCTCGCAATTTAACTACAATACTGAACCAAGTTCAGCATAAACTACAAATTGCAATGAAAGCACATACTTCAAAAATCGTTGGCGAAGGTTTAACCTATGACGATGTTCTGCTAATCCCAAACTACTCCGAAGTTTTACCGCGCGAAGTAAATATCCAATCGAAAATATCAAGAAATATTTCGTTGAATGTTCCTGTTGTTTCTGCAGCGATGGATACGGTTACCGAAAGTTCGATGGCAATTGCCATGGCACAAGAAGGCGGAATTGGTGTTTTGCATAAAAACATGACTATTGAGCAACAAGCTGCAAAAGTTAGAAAAGTAAAACGTGCCGAAGCTGGAATGATAATCGATCCGGTAACATTGCCTTTGAACTCGACCGTTGGCGATGCTAAAATGCTGATGAAAGAACATGGAATAGGTGGAATTCCCATAGTGGATGAAAACGGAACGTTAAAAGGAATTGTAACCAATAGAGATTTGCGTTTCGAGAAAATTAATTCGCGTTCTATACTAGAAGTTATGACTTCGGAAAATTTAGTTACCGCTGCCGAAGGAACCACTTTGCAGGAAGCCGAAGGAATTTTGCAACAAAATAAAATTGAAAAATTACCTGTAGTTGATGCTAATTATAAATTAATTGGATTAATTACGTTTAGAGATATTACCAAATTAGCGCAAAAGCCAGTTGCCAATAAAGATAAATTTGGTCGTTTGCGCGTTGCTGCTGCCCTTGGTGTAACCGCCGATGCCCTAGAAAGAGCAACAGCACTTGTAAATGCTGGAGTTGATGCCGTAATTATCGATACCGCTCATGGACACACAAAAGGAGTGGTTGATGTTTTGAAAATTGTAAAAGCTAAATTTCCAAACTTGGATGTAATCGTTGGTAATATTGCTACTGCAGAAGCCGCTTTATATTTAGTAGAAAATGGTGCTGATGGCGTAAAAGTCGGAATTGGTCCAGGTTCAATTTGTACGACTAGAGTTGTAGCCGGCGTTGGTTTTCCACAATTTTCAGCCGTTTTAGAAGTAGCTGCTGCGTTGCGTGGAACTGGAGTTCCAGTAATTGCTGATGGTGGAATTCGGTATACAGGAGATATTCCCAAAGCGATTGCTGCAGGAGCAGATTGCGTGATGTTGGGCTCACTGCTTGCTGGAACAAAAGAATCCCCGGGTGAAACTATTATTTTTGAAGGAAGAAAATTCAAATCCTATCGTGGAATGGGTTCTATAGAAGCTATGGAAGACGGTTCAAAAGATCGTTATTTTCAAGATGTGGAAGATGATATTAAAAAATTAGTTCCCGAAGGGATTGTGGGCAGAGTTCCATACAAAGGTGAATTAAACGAAAGCATGCAGCAATTTGTTGGTGGACTTCGTGCCGGAATGGGTTATTGTGGCGCTAAAGACATTCCTACATTACAAGAAACTGGTCGTTTTGTTCGTATTACACAAAGCGGAATTGGAGAAAGTCATCCACATAATGTGACGATTACAAAAGAAGCACCAAATTATTCAAGATAAAATAAGGTATCAGAAATCAGGCAAAGGGCATATGTTAAATCGTGTGCCTTTTTTGTTTATAGAATAAGACCAAAAGATGATTTATTATTAAATACCCCTGAATAAAATAGGGTCAAAATTGAATATTTGATAAAAATTAATAAATGTCAATAATATTTAATGGGTATGCGGCATAAAAATAATATTTTTGTCAAAATTTTAATATCAAAAAAATGTCCGTTAGAAAAATTGTCTTAAGTGTGATACTCATCACGATTTTACTTCTTACTTTATTTTCAAATGTTATTTTTCAGAATACAAGATCTTCAACCGAATTCATAAAATTTGATACTGGAGATATTGCATGGATGATTGTTGCCACTGCTTTGGTTTTACTTATGACACCGGGTTTAGGTTTTTTTTATGGTGGAATGGTTGGAAAGAAAAACGTAATCAGTACCATGTTACAAAGTTTTATGGCTATGGTAATTGTTAGCGTGTTATGGATTGTGGTAGCTTATGGACTGTGTTTTGGTCCATCTATAGGTGGATTTATAGGAAATCCTATTCCTAATTTATTTTTTAACAATGTTGGAACAAATTCAACTTGGCCATTAGCGCCAACAATACCCTTACTCCTATTTGCACTCTTTCAAGTTAAGTTTGCTATAATCACTCCAGCACTTATTACTGGCGCATTTGCCGAGAGAATTCGATTTTGGTCTTACCTCCTATTTATGGTTCTATTCATTTTATTTGTTTATACTCCTCTTGCCCATTGCACATGGCATCCGGATGGGATTTTCTTTAAAATGGGCGTTCTTGACTTTGCTGGAGGTACAGTGGTTCACATGAGTGCGGGTTGGGCTGCTTTGGCTGGAGCGATGTTTTTAGGAAAAAGAAAAAGTCAAAAAGTAAATCCAGCTCGAATTACGTATGTGTTATTAGGTACCGGATTATTATGGTTTGGATGGTTCGGGTTCAATGCTGGTTCTGCAATGGGTGCTAATGGATTGGCTGTGCAAGCGCTAGGCACAACAACTGTTGCCGCGGCAGCTGCCTCTATGGCATGGGTGTTTTTTGATAAAATATTAGGTCATAAACTTTCAGCTATGGGCGCTTGTATTGGCGCTGTTGTTGGATTGGTCGCCATTACTCCAGCTGCCGGTTATGTTAGTATTCCACATGCAATCACTATTGGAATACTATCTAGTATTGTCAGTAATTTTGCAGTTAGTAAATTTCCTAAAGGTAAGATAGATGATGCATTAGACGTTTTTGCTTGTCACGGAGTTGGCGGAATGACTGGAATGATTTTGACAGGTGTTTTTGCCTCAAAAGCAATAAATCCTACAGTTGTAGATCAAGGTTTACTATTTGGGGAAACTAAACTATTTACAAACCAACTAATTGCTTTAATTTGTGTTTCTATTTTTGCTTTCACCGCATCTTATGCTCTTTTTTATATTACCAACAAAATCTCAAGATTACGTGTAAGTGAAGAAAAAGAAGCATTAGGATTAGATATTACGCAACATGGAGAATTTTTATAATTAAATCCCTGTAAAATTACTTGGTGTAATTCTTAACAACTCTTCTTTAATAGCATTAGAAATATTTAGGGTTTCTATAAAATCATGAATGGATTCTTTATTAATAACCGAATTGGTTCGTGTCAATCCTTTCAAAGCTTCATACGGATTTGGATATCCTTCTCGTCGCAAAATGGTTTGAATCGCTTCGGCAACTACAGCCCAGTTTTTTTCTAAATCTTCAGCAAATTTAGATTCATTCAACAACAACTTATTCAACCCTTTCAAAGTAGCGTCAAAAGCTATTAAAGTATGTGCTATTGGAACGCCAATGTTTCTAAGCACAGTGCTATCAGTTAAATCACGTTGCAATCTTGAAATGGGTAATTTGGCAGAAAGATGTTCAAAAATAGCATTGGCAATACCTAAATTTCCTTCTGAGTTTTCAAAATCAATTGGATTTACTTTATGCGGCATGGCCGAAGAACCAATTTCACCTGCTTTTATTTTTTGTTTGAAGTACTCCATCGAAACATACGTCCAAATATCTCTATCTAAATCAATAATGATGTTATTGATTCTTTTTAAAGCATCAAAAAAAGCAG
The DNA here is from genome assembly GCF_044369455.1 of Flavobacterium sp. GTDB lineage: Bacteria > Bacteroidota > Bacteroidia > Flavobacteriales > Flavobacteriaceae > Flavobacterium. The sequence continues at coordinate 48,768 of NZ_JBIPLW010000005.1, forward strand.
CAAAATGATCGTAATGTTCTATTTGAGTGGTTGGAAAGGAATGTTGTAAGCCAAGCGTATTTTCAACGAAAGTAGTTCCGAATTGTTTCCAATCTACATTGGGATACGCCACATGATGGGCATTGAAATTTCCGGTTGCTCCTCCAAATTTAGCTGCAAACGGAATATTAAATAACAAACGCATCTGTTCTTCCAAACGCTCCACAAAAACCAAAATCTCTTTTCCTAAACGTGTTGGAGAAGCTGGTTGACCGTGTGTTCTAGCTAACATTGGAATATCTTTCCACTCCATTGCTAGCTCTTTAAGCTTTGCAACTAATGAAATCAATGATTTCAAATACACTTCTTGAAAGGCATTTTTCGTTGATAACGGAATAGCAGTATTATTGATGTCTTGTGAGGTCAATCCAAAATGAATAAACTCTTTATATTTTGACAATCCTACAGCTTCAAATTTTTCTTTGATGAAATACTCTACTGCTTTTACATCATGATTGGTTGTCTTCTCAGTTTCTTTTATCCAAAGGGCATCTTCGGTAGTAAAATTTTTATAAAGATTGCGTAAGCTGTCAAAAACTGATGCATTCACTCCTTTTAACTGGGGTAGATTGGCTTCGCATAAAGCAATGAAGTATTCCACTTCAACCAAAACACGGTATTTTATTAAAGCTTCTTCAGAAAAATATTCGGAAAGTGATTTTGTTTTGCTTCGGTATCTTCCGTCAATGGGTGAAACGGCGTTTAGTGGAGTTAATGCCATGTGTTGTGTTGTTTGTTGTGCAAAAATAAGGAATAGTGTTCAGTGTTCAGTAATTAGTGTTCAGTTTTTTTAGGAGCAGAACTTTTGTCTTTCTAAGAATATTCACTCCCGCTGTACGCTATACTTCGGTGCCGCTTCCATCGGGGCTAACGATACGTTTAGCTTTTAAATTTAACAATCAATTTTTCTCTTAAAAAAGGAACTCCTTCGGTAGCATTCATGGCAATCACTTCCAACGGATTTTGTAAATTAGTTATGCTTGCTGGTCTTGGGTCAATATAAAAAACCTTTGCCTCTGGATTCGCATAATGCATCAAACTAGCTGCTGGATACACTTGAAGTGATGTTCCAATAACAACTACATAATCCGCTAGTTCAATGATGTTTATTGCTTCTTCAAAAGCTGGAACCATTTCGCCAAACCAAACAATATGCGGGCGCAGTTGGTTACCCGAATCATCTACATCTCCAAGAATCAAATCCTCTTTCCAATCCAATATATATTCTTCGTTTTTAGTACTGCGCACTTTTAGCAATTCGCCATGCAAATGCAAAACTTTGGTACTTCCCGCCTGTTCATGAAGATTATCAACATTTTGTGTAATAATATTTACCTCAAAATCATTTTCCAATTCGGCTAAAACGAAGTGACCTTTATTGGGCTTTACTTCATGCAATTGTCGTCGTCGTTGATTATAAAAATCCAAAACCAATTCCTTGTTACGTTGCCAACCATCGGGAGAAGCGACATCCATAACGTTGTGTCCTTCCCAAAGACCATCGGCATCGCGAAAGGTTTTGATACCGCTTTCGGCAGAAATTCCGGCACCAGTCAAAACCACTAATTTCTTTTTCATCTAAAAAATTTTCTGCTAAATTATTGCATTTTACTATTTTTACTAAAACATTTAGTTATGAAGTACATCAAAAATACATTTTTTAAATTTTTCTTCCTTTATTTTTTCTTAACAATCGCTCCTTGGATGTTATTAAGTTTTATTCCTGGATTAAGTTACGTAACTGATTTCTACACAAAAGGATTTCAATGGATAGTTTTTAATTTTAACGATTGGTTTTTGCATGTCAAGCATCCACTCAACACCGAAGGTTATGGAAGCGGAGATACTTCCTATGCTTGGGCTGAGTTTTATACCATTATAATTTTATCCTTTGTTTTTGCGTTATTATGGAACTTTTTGGGCAGAAAAAATAAGGAGACACCTACCATATTCTATTGGCTAATAACGTTGATTCGGTATTACATAGCTTCGGTAGCATTTACATATGGTTTTATCAAATTGTTTGCGTTGCAAATGCCTTTTCCAACTTTAAGTCAATTAGCGACACCTCTAGGCGATTTTCTACCGATGCGATTTAGTTGGATGTTTATTGGCTATTCTCAACCCTACCAATTCTTTTCGGGTTTTATGGAAGTCACTGTTGGCCTGTTACTTCTGTACAGAAGAACAATTCCACTAGGGTTAATTGTTGGACTTGGGGTATTTATAAATGTGTTTGTAATGAATATGTGTTATGATATTCCAGTTAAGTTATATTCTATGGAGATTGTCATTTGTTACTTATTTTTATTAACAATTGACAGCAGAAAATACCTTAATTTTTTTGTATTTAATAAACCAACAGTTCCAACAACTAAATATAATTATCCATTGACTAAAAGATGGCAAAGAATAGTTCGAATTGTTCTAAAGGTTGTCTTTATAATTCTTACCATTGGTTTTAATCTATACGATTGCATCGATTGGTACGGGCAAGTAAATGTGCCTGATACGAATGTAATTCCAAAAGGTGTATACAATATTAAAGAATTTAAAAAGAATAATAAAGTCGTTACTTTTGACGCTAATGATACATTAGTATGGAGAGATTTTATATTTGATAAAGGAAAAATGGGAAGCATCAAAACAGCCGATACTACCTTTTTGAATAGGTACGGGAGAGCTTACTTTATTTATGAAACTGATAATTCCAAAAAAATAATTCATTTTAAAGAAGGGATGTCAGATAGTGTTAGTTTATTTAAGATGAAATATAAATTTATTAATAAAAATACACTTCAGTTAGAAGGTGTGTTCAAAAAGGACACTTTATTCTATGAACTAATTAAAAGTGATAAGACTTTCCAGTTAGCAGAGAGACAGTTTCATTGGATATCTGAAGCGAATAGATAAACTAAAAATAATTATGATTGACTTCGATTATCTCAACTATCTCGAAGAATTTTTAACAAACAACAGAAAGGAACGGTTTCAAAAAGTATTAGACAATCGCACGAATCATTTTACCATTGCAGTAGAAGATGTGTTTCAGTTTCATAATACGAGTGCTGTGATGCGTAGTTGTGAGGTTTTTGGCATACAAGAAATTAATATTGTTGAACAGCGTTTTGGCAAAAATATCGATAAAGAAATTGCGATGGGCGCTCAAAAATGGGTTGATATTAACAAATTTGAGAACATATCAAACTGTATTCAAACACTAAAAAGTAAAGGGTATCAAATCATTGCTACTACTCCGCATAATGATTCTTGTTTGTTACAAGAATTTGATGTGACCAGGAAAAGCGCTTTATTTTTTGGTACCGAAAAAGAAGGACTTTCACAGGAAGTGATGGATCAAGCCGATGGTTTTTTAAAAATTCCGATGGTTGGATTTACGGAGAGTTTGAATATTTCTGTTTCGGCATCGATAATTATTCAAGATATTACCACTCGGCTTCGGCAATCGAATGTGAATTGGAAACTTTCCGAAGACGAAATATTGGAAAAACGCTTGCTTTGGGCAAAGAATACGATTAAGGATATTAAGCGGATTGAGGAACGGTATTATTCTAAAAAAGAAACATAAATAGTTACTCATGAATATACTTTTCATGTTTTTTGGATAACACTTTGTACTGCTCATAGCATTCACTAATGGCATCCATAATTTGCAAGTCATTAGCAGTTTTGATAAACTCCTCGGAATAACTACAACGCGTAAGGATTTCAGCAATTTCTTTTTTGTCAACACCCAAAAGAACGCCAAGTGTTTCTCTGTCAAACTTTGATTCTAAAAGATGCCGTACGGTATCATCTTTTTTCATCTTTTTTAGTTTCTTAAGCTCATTGGATTTATTTCCAAAGAAATTATAAAGCATGTCAGCCGGATTGAATATAGAACCTAACACTCTACTAAAGGCACCAGGTGAAGAACTTCCAGTTTCATACCCTTGTGGTAATCCTGAAATACTATATCGATAATTATCTTTGTCTGGAATCAGTTTGGAATCAACTTCTAAGTAGCCCGTTAAATCGTATTTTTTTACAATCACTTCTTCTAAAGCAATCGCTTTTTCTGTTAAAAGAAGTTTAGCAGTGCCATTTTTTAACCAGTCATTAGTTACTCTAACACGCAACGACTGATAACCAAGTAATGAAATATGAAGAGTATCACTAACACTTACATCTAATTCAAAAAAACCTTTTATATCAGTAACAACTCCCTTTACTTTATTAATATTAATTACATTAACATTTGCTATTGGCAACATGGTGTTATCATTAATAATAGTTCCAGTTACTTTTTGAGCTATTGAATTATCTTGTGCTTGAGCACTAAAGGAAAGTAAAAATAAAAGGGGAAGAAATAAATATCTCATGATTATATTTGATGGTTTAAAAGTAAGAAACTCTTTTAAGAAAATATAAAAATTCTAGAGAGAATTAGAACAAAATTAACAGTCATTCATAAATTCCAAAAAAACAAATTCCAAATCCCAATAGTATCTTATTGAAATTTGGAATTTAAAGCCTTTATCTATAAGCGTTTTTAACTTTTTCTTGGTCTTCTTGCTTTTGCATCATCAAAAGAACGTCCAGCAGGTCTTTCAGAAGTTCCTTCAGAACGCCTTGGTGCTCTGTCTTCTCTCTGAAAAGAACCTGGTTCTCTTTTTGGAGCGCTATCTCGATTAAAACCACCTTCTCGTCTTGGTCTGTCCGAACGTTCTGTTCTAGGAGTACTATTTCTATCACTTCTAAAACCACCTTCTTTTCTTGGACCGAAACTTCCGCCGCTTGAACTTCTTCGTTCTCCACCAGAGTTTCTATCGCCTCTAAATCCGCCACCACTTCTTCCGTTATGATCGCGTCTTTCGCGGCTTCCACCATCATTTTTAGAAATTTCAACATTGATACGTCTACCGTTCATGTCAAAGCCATTAAGAACAGACATCACTTTATCAGTATGTTCGCCATCTGTATTAAAGAAAGAGAAACCCTCTTTTACATCAACTTTAAACACATCATCACGACCCAAATCTAAAGTATCTTTCAAGAAGTCTTTCAGTTGCATCCAATCAAAATCATCTCGTGAGCCAATGTTTACAAAATAACGAACAGGATCTCCAGCTCTAATCTCTCTTGGCTCAGTACTTCTTTCACTTCGTTCTCCACCTTTTTCACCAGATAAATCACGTTTCTTTTTGTAATATGCAATAAATCTATTAAACTCAACAGACACCATTTTTTTAATTAGTTCCTCTTTAGATAATCCGTCAAGAACCTCATTGATCGCAGGAAGATAATTATCTATCTCGTGGTCTACTTCGGTGTCTTTGATTTTGTTAGCTAAGTGCAACAATTGAATTTCACAGATTTCAATTCCAGATGGAATGGTTTTTTCCTGAAACTTTTGTTGAATGATTCTTTCTATTGATGAAATTTTACGTATTTCACTTTTGGTGATAATTACGATGGAAGTTCCCAATTTACCGGCACGACCAGTTCTTCCTGAACGGTGCGTATAGGTTTCTATTTCGTCAGGTAATTGATAATTTACAACGTGTGTGATATTATCAACGTCAATTCCACGCGCAGCAACATCAGTAGCAACCAACATTTGAATTTGACGACCTCTAAACGATTTCATCACACCATCACGTTGTGCTTGTGATAAATCTCCGTGTAAAGCTGCAGCATTATACCCATCTTCAATTAACTTTTCAGCAACCGCTTGCGTATCTCTTTTAGTTCTACAAAAAACTACAGAGAAGATATCTGGATTAGCATCTGCTAATCTTTTCAATGCCTCGTATCGGTCACGAGCGTTCACACAGTAAAACTCGTGAGAAACGGTAGCTGTACCTGAATTTTTACTTCCAACAGTAACTTCTGCTGGATCGTGCATAAATTTCTTTGCAATTCTCGCTACTTCTGCAGGCATGGTTGCTGAGAATAACCAAGTATTTTTCTCGTCTGGAGTGTCTGATAATATCGAAACGATATCTTCATAAAACCCCATGTTCAACATCTCATCAGCTTCGTCAAGTATACAGAAGTTGATGTTTTTGATGTTTACAAGACCACGATTAATCATGTCTTGCATTCTACCTGGAGTTGCCACAATAATTTGTGCTCCACGTTTAATCTCTCGCGCTTGTTCTGTAATGCTGGCACCACCATAAACTGCCACAGTATGTAAACCTTTTACATATTTAGAGTATTGTTTAATCTCGTTGGTGATTTGTAAGCAAAGCTCGCGCGTTGGGGATAAAATTAACGCTTGTGTACTTCTGTCTTCAGCATCGATTTTTTGTATAAGCGGGAAACCAAAAGCTGCCGTTTTCCCTGTACCTGTTTGTGCTAAAGCTACTAAGTCTGTGTTTTGTTCCAATAGTACTGGAATCGCTTTTAATTGCACTTCTGACGGATTCTCAAATCCTAGATCTTTGATCGCCAGCAGTAACGATTCATTCAGACCTAATTGTTCAAATTTATTCATATTGTATTTTAAAATTTGGTGCAAAGGTAGATTTTAAATACCACATAAACTAATTTGTTATATCCTGATATTTAATAAGTTAACTTTTAGTCAAAGAAGTGACTGAGTAGCTGAGTGGATAAGTTTTTTTAATTTGGAGCAGAACTTTTATCTTTTTTTACACTATTGCTCCCGCTATCCGCGCTACATGCCTGCCAGCAGACAGGCAGGGTAGCTAGCTCCTATCGGGGCTATTCTAAACGTCACCTCAACTCAGTAACCCAGTTTTTCAGCTACTTAGCGACCCAAAAAATCAATCAATTGTTTCACAGCTAAACCTCTGTGGCTGATAACTGATTTTTCTTCTAAGGTCAATTCAGCACAAGTTTTATCATAACCATCAGCTATAAAGATGGGATCATAACCAAAACCATTGGTTCCTATTTTTTGGTCGATAATAGTTCCTTTAATGATACCTGTAAACAATTTTTGAATTCCATCAATATTTAAAGCAATTACGGTCTTAAATTGGGCGGATTTATTAGATTTATCGTTAAGGTTATCTAATAATTTATCCATATTTTCATTAGCGTCTTTTTTTTCGCCAGCATATCGAGCGGAATAAACTCCAGGTTCACCGTTTAAAGCGTCGACTTCCAAACCAGTGTCATCGGCAAAACAATTGTAACCATAATTTTCGGTTACATAATTGACTTTGAGAATAGCATTGCCCTCAATAGTATCCGCAGTTTCTGGAATTTCCTCAAAGCAACCGATATCTTCCAAGCTTAAAATTTCAATAGATTGAGGAAGTAATAATTGTATTTCTTTGATTTTGTTTTTGTTATTGGAAGCGAAAACGAGTTGCATTATTGATTTTTTTTGGTTTACAAATATAATCTTTCAAAAGCTCATAAAACATGATTACTTAAGGATAAATTTCAATAATAAATTATTACTTTTGCACCGATTAAACACAAAGTGATTATGGTAAAAGATTTATTCGAAAGAATACAAAACAATAAAGGTCCGCTAGGAAAATGGGCTTCTCAAGCCGAAGGATATTATGTTTTCCCAAAATTAGAAGGAGAGCTTGGACCAAGAATGCAATTTCACGGAAAAAATATATTAAACTGGAGTTTGAACGACTATTTGGGTCTAGCCAATCATCCGGAAGTGCGTCAGGCAGATACTGATGCTGCGATTCAATACGGTGCAGCCTATCCAATGGGAGCACGAATGATGAGCGGACACACTGATGCTCACGAACTATTAGAAAATGAATTGGCTGCTTTTGTTCAAAAAGAATCTGCCTATTTATTGAACTTTGGCTACCAAGGTATTATGTCTTGTATTGATGCATTGGTTACTAAAAATGATATTATTGTTTATGATGTTGATGCGCACGCTTGTATAATTGATGGTGTCCGTCTTCATATGGGAAAACGTTTTACCTACCGTCATAATGATATAGAAAGCATGGAAAAAAACTTGCAGCGTGCGACAAAAATGGCAACTGAAACGGGTGGAGGAATTCTATTCATAACTGAAGGCGTTTTCGGAATGCGAGGCCAACAGGGAAAGTTGAAAGAAATTGTGGAAATGAAAAAGAAATACAATTTCCGTCTTTTGGTTGATGACGCTCACGGTTTTGGAACACTTGGTAAAACTGGCGCTGGCGCTGGTGAAGAGCAAGGAGTACAAGACCAAATTGATGTTTACTTCTCGACGTTTGCCAAATCTATGGCGAGTATTGGTGCCTTCTTGGCTGCTGATAAAGAAATTATTGATTATTTAAAATACAATTTACGTTCACAAATGTTTGCCAAATCCTTACCAATGATTCAAACCGTTGGTGCATTAAAGAGATTACAATTATTAAGAGATAATCCTGGATTAAAAGACAAACTTTGGGAAAACGTAAATGCATTGCAAAACGGATTAAGAACTAGAGGTTTCAACATTGGTGATACCAATACTTGCGTAACACCAGTTTATCTTGAAGGAAGTGTGCCAGAAGCAATGGTAATGGTAAATGATTTGAGAGAGAACTATGGTATTTTCTTATCGATAGTGATTTATCCTGTAATTCCAAAAGGAATTATCTTATTGCGTATGATTCCAACAGCTTCTCACACTTTAGCTGATATTGATGAAACGCTAACTGCTTTTGAGATCATTCGCGAGAAATTGGTAAACGGAACGTATAAAAAGATTGCAGATGCTACTACGGTTGATTTAGATGCTTAAAAAAAAAATCGAATTATATAGAAATAAAAAACCATTCGCTCGGCGAATGGTTTTTTTTATATTGCAAATTACAATTGCTTTATTTTACTTTCGTCTATATTAAAGTAATTTACTACCGCATTGTAATCAGAAAAATCAACTTTGCTAATATTCTTATTTGAAAAAAATCCAGGAACAATTACTATCCTAAAAGTTTGATTTTGTATAAAATTTGGCGTATTCGCTAAGTTGTAGGTGCCGCCTGCATATATTGTAAAATCTTCTCTACTAAAATCGAAGTCATAGTCTAATTCACCTTGAGGTAAAAATAAAGTTCTTGGAATCAATTGCCAAATTGGAGTATTAGCATCAATTGTACCTGATAATCTATAGATCAATACAACATCGGAAGCAAAAATTTGCGGATTTAAAGTTCTGTAGATATTATAACCGTCATTTGGATTAAAACTAAAATTAACATTTCTCAATTCGAATACCTCACTAATGGTATCATTGTCAATGTTATTGGTGTTGTCTTCGTTTACGGTGCATCCTTGTAGCGTTATCATCCCGATAAAAGCTAAAACTAAAGTAATTTTTTTCATGATTTTTAAATTTAATGACCTGTCTTCCGACAGGCAGGTTAATAATGTTTAATTGCAACCAATATTAATGCCAAACTTTAATTAAAACAAATAATTGTATTTTTGAGCCATCATGGGAAGAAACAATCCGAAAAATATCAAAGCGCACAACGATAAGTTGCACAAGGCACAAGATAAAGAAAAAGCTAAAAAAGTTGCTCGTCAGGAACAGCTTAAAGTTATTATAAAAAAATTTAATGAAACTAAAGAATAGTCTTGATCTGTCTATAGTATTCTCTTTTTTCAATTATTCTTTTATAATTTTTTGAGAATAAATACCGTTTGTCGTTTCTAATTTAATACTATAAATACCCGCAGCATGAGCTGTAAGATCTAGAGAATGGCCTACTAACATCCCTAACATATTATATACAGAAACTTTAGTAATCTCAATCGCATTGTTTGATAATAGTAACTTGCCTTTGGTTGGATTTGGAAAAAGGTGCACTTTTATATTTTCCTCTAAATCAACTGCTGCCAATGAAGTAAGTGAATAACAACTCGAAACACTTACACAGCCATTGGTTGTTAATTGTACCGCATAATTTCCATTAGCTAATGGTGGCGTGAATATTTGCGAAGTAGCATTAGGAATGGGTTGATTGTTATTATCACAATCCAACCATTGATAGGTTGTTCCTGCCAAAGTTCTATCAGCAAATAATGATGCATTGCCTACTGTAACTGCAGTTGTGAAAGCATTTTGAGTATCGGTTATGGTTACTGGAATTGTAATTGTATCCGTTTGATCTGGGTTACAAAAGGCATTGGTAATTGTAAGTGTTACTTGTTTAACTCCGGGACAACTATAATTATGGGTTGGATTGACAGCAGTACTTGCAGCACTTCCATCACCAAAATTCCAACTTACGCTATCATAATTAGCACTGGCATTTATAAAAGAAACCGAAGCATTATTATTGGTTGGATTAAAATTGCTTGCCAATGGAAAAAAACCAAATGCTGCATTGGGAGTTATACAACGCTGAATATCAAAGTAAGTAACAGTATTTGGAACAAATTGATTGGCAACAAGATTACCATCTACTTGCAACACTGGAATTCCGTAATCTTTATCAAACCATTTATAGGAAACTGTGGTCACTGTATTTTGAGTTGGAGTACCATTTGCCGTAATGGTAATATTGTTTACAACTGTAGTTTTCATTTTCAGTACATTTGAAAAAGTACCAAAAGGGGTTGTTAAAGAACCCCAACCTTCAACTAAATTAGTGCGTTGTCCTGCAGAAGCATATTGTATTGGCACTCCAAAACTTGTTAAATCAACACTTAAAGCAAAATTATTGGTGTAATTATCATTGAAATTTATCGGGAATTGATAGAGCTTATCAGCAGTTTGATAGGATGCAACAAAAGGCACCGAAGTTCCATTTACTGTAATAGAAGCGCCAATCATTTTGTCTTCTAAAAGAGTCGATGACAATTTTAAGTGGTCTATTACATTACTAATTCCAAATCCTTGAATTTGCAAACCATCGGTTAATTTAGTGGCTAAATTAAAGTTGTTGTTAAACTGCGTATTGCAATTAAAAATAAAGCCATTGAACAAACACCAAATATTTTTATACCCAGCATTATTTGGGTTTTGATAGGTAACGGTTTCCTGAGTAGCTGGTGCTAGCGTGCTGTAATTCCAATTGAAGTTGGTGCCTGTTTGCACAAAATCAAGTGTTAAACCGGGCGCAGTAGCTGTACTAACAATATACGATTCGTTTTGAAGTGCGTAATCTGAGGAAAGGTAACTTATTTGGGCAAAACCAATATTTGAAAATAGTGCTAATAAAAACAAAGTGATTTTTTTCATAATAAATAATATTTTAAAACACTAAAAATCTGTATAATTACTTAATTTAGGACAAATGTAGCAAAAATTACATATTCCGTCTATATTGCCCTCCTACTTCAAACAACGCAGCCGTTATTTGTCCCAGCGAGCAATACTTCGTAGCTTCCATCAAATGTTCAAAGATGTTTTTATTGTTAATGGCAGCTTCTTGCAGGGTGTTGAGTTGTTCCTCTTCTTTGCCAGCATTGGCTTGGTGCAAATTGGTCAGGGTTTGAATTTGAAATTGTTTCTCTTCTTCGGTGGCACGAATCACTTCTGCCGGTAAAACCGTAGGAGAACCTTTGGAACTCAAGAACGTATTCACCCCAATAATTGGGAATTCCCCAGTATGTTTGAGCATTTCATAATACATGCTCTCTTCTTGAATTTGATTGCGTTGGTACATGGTTTCCATAGCGCCTAACACACCACCACGCTCTGTAATTTTATCAAATTCTTTTAGTACAGCATCTTCCACCAAATCGGTTAATTCTTCTATGATAAACGAACCTTGTATCGGGTTTTCGTTTTTGGCTAAGCCCAATTCTTTATTAATAATTAATTGGATAGCCATAGCTCTTCGTACACTTTCTTCTGTTGGCGTAGTAATCGCTTCGTCATAAGCATTGGTATGCAGTGAATTACAGTTATCATATATGGCATATAACGCCTGCAAAGTCGTACGGATATCATTAAAATCTATTTCTTGTGCGTGCAACGAGCGACCTGAGGTTTGGATGTGGTATTTCAGCATTTGCGCTCTTTCGTTGGCTCCATATTTGTTTTTCATTGCTTTCGCCCAAATCTTGCGTGCTACTCTACCAATCACCGCATACTCAGGATCGATACCATTAGAAAAGAAAAACGACAAGTTTGGCCCAAAATCATTGATGTCCATGCCACGGCTCAAGTAATATTCAACATAAGTAAAGCCATTGGACAAGGTAAATGCCAACTGCGTGATTGGATTAGCGCCAGCTTCGGCAATATGATAGCCCGAAATAGAAACCGAATAGAAATTACGTACATTCTTTTGTATAAAATATTCCTGCACATCGCCCATTAATCGCAAGGCAAATTCTGTAGAAAAAATACAGGTATTTTGGGCTTGGTCTTCTTTCAAAATATCGGCTTGAACGGTGCCACGCACTTGGGTTAAGGTTTTGGTTTTAATTTCTTGATAGACATCTAATGGCAATACTTGATCACCTGTAACGCCCAAAAGCAGTAACCCTAAACCATTGTTTCCACCTGGTAATTGTCCATTGTATTTGGGCCTTGGCAGTCCTTTCTTTTTATAGATTTCGTTGATTCTTTCTTCTACTTCAACCTTAAGATTGTTTTCAACGATGTATTTTTCGCAGTTTTGATCGATGGCAGCATTCATAAAAAAGCCCAATAACATCGGTGCAGGACCATTAATCGTCATCGATACCGAAGTAAGTGGATGACTTAAATCGAAACCAGAATACAATTTCTTGGCATCGTCTAAACAACAGATAGAAACGCCGGCATTTCCGATTTTTCCATAAATATCGGGACGCAAATCAGGGTCATTGCCGTATAAAGTAACACTATCAAAAGCAGTAGACAACCTTTTAGCAGGCAAACCGGCACTCACATAGTGAAAACGTTTGTTGGTTCGCTCTGGTCCGCCTTCGCCAGCAAACATCCTGCTTGGATCCTCGCCTTCCCGTTTAAAAGGATACAATCCTGAGGCAAAAGGAAATTCTCCTGGTACATTTTCTTGTAAATTCCATTTTAAGATATCACCCCAAGCTTGGTATTTTGGCAACGCTACTTTCGGAATTTGAGAGTGCGATAAACTTTCTGTATGTGTTTGGATTTTAATTTCCTTGTCACGCACCTTAAAGCTATACACCGGATTTTTATATTTGTTGACCTTGTCATTCCAAGTGAGAATAATTTCCCAATTGAAGGGGTCGAGGTTCATTTTTACGCGGTCGAATTCTTTCACTAATAGGTTTAAGAAGTCCTTGTTATCGTCACTGGTATTCAAACTACTAGCATCAATTCCAGCACGGTCAATTTGAATTGCTTTTTTGCTAACGCTTTCTATAGTTTTATAAATACCGTATAACTTTTGCGCTACTTCTACTTGTGTTAAAACCGTTTCATCATACTTGCGATTGTTCTCGGCAATTTCAGATAAATACCGTGTTCTATGTGGTGGAATAACGAAAACCTTCTCACTCATTTCGCGGGTAATTTCAAAAGTCGATTTCAAATCGGCACCAGTTACTTCCACCACTTTATCCATTATCTTTTTATAAAGGGTATTCATTCCTGGGTCATTGAACTGAGAAGCAATAGTACCAAAAACGGGCATATCATCAGGATTTACATCCCAAAGATTGTGATTGCGTTGGTATTGTTTTTTCACATCGCGCAAAGCATCTAAAGCGCCACGTTTGTCGAATTTATTTAGCGCTACTAAATCGGCAAAATCCAACATATCAATTTTTTCCAATTGGGTTGCTGCACCAAACTCTGGCGTCATGACATATAACGAAACATCCGAATGTTCAATAATTTCAGTATCACTTTGACCAATACCCGAAGTTTCTAAAATAATAATATCATATTGAGCGGCTTTCAAGACTTGAATGGCTTCATTCACATATTTCGACAATGCCAAATTCGATTGACGTGTAGCCAAAGAACGCATATAAACTCTAGGATTGTTGATGGCATTCATACGAATTCTGTCACCCAGTAAAGCACCGCCCGTTTTACGTTTTGAAGGATCAACCGAAATCAAACCAATAGTTTTTTCAGGGAAATCAATTAGAAATCGTCGCACCAATTCATCCACCAAAGAAGATTTTCCAGCACCACCAGTACCTGTAATTCCCAAAACAGGAATAGTAGATGTTTCATTTTTCTTGTGAATAGCGTCGAGGGTTTCTTTGGCAATATCAGGAAAGTTTTCTGCCGACGAAATCACGCGCGCAATAGCAGTAGCATTCTTTTCTTCTAAATGATTGATTTCGCCATTCAAAATATCACCAACAGGATAATCGGATTGTTTTACTAAATCGTTAATCATCCCTTGCAATCCCATCGCTCTACCATCATCAGGAGAATAAATTCTAGTGATACCATAGTCTTGTAATTCCTTTATTTCCGAAGGCAAAATAACACCACCGCCACCACCAAATATTTTGATGTGTCCAGCACCTTTTTCTTTCAATAAGTCATGCATATACTTGAAATACTCATTGTGACCACCTTGATAGGAAGTCATAGCAATGGCATTGGCATCTTCTTGTATGGCAGTATTCACTACTTCTTCCACGCTACGGTCGTGCCCCAAGTGAATGACTTCAACTCCGGTAGCTTGAATAATGCGACGCATGATATTAATAGCGGCATCGTGTCCATCAAAAAGAGAAGCAGCAGTAACAATTCTAACTTTATTTTTAGGTATGTAAGGTATTTGTGGTTCCATTTTGCGAATATGAAAATTTTGAGTGCGCAATTTACGCAATAAATAAAAATTGTTACAACGATTTCGTAGAAAACATAAAAATAAAACACATCAAAAAAAAGACTCTGGTTAATAATAACATAATAGTAGTTTTGCAAAAAACAACTGGCTTAATTTTTGATATTTAGTATAAAAAAATAAAATATGAAAACAATAATAACACTGCTTCTGTTAATTCCTTTCCTAGGTTTTGCTCAAATAAAACTACCAGATCAAGTCAAAAAAGTTATTCCAACAAAACTTCCCAGTAGTAGTTCTGTTTTAAATTCTACCGATATTTCCAAAGGATTGAAAGAAGCTTTAAATAACGGTATTACCAAACAAGTTACCAAATTGACTGCCGAAGATGGTTTCTACAAAAACGAATTAGTTAAAATACTTTTGCCCGAAGAATTGCAAAAAGTGGATAAAACATTGCGAAAAATGGGACTTGGCTCACTTGCTGATGAAGGGATTTTGATGCTGAACCGCGCTGCCGAAGATGCCGTAAAAGAGGCAACACCAATTTTTATGGATGCTGTGAAGAATATCAGTTTTAACGATGCTAAAAACATACTCATGGGAAATGAAAGCGCAGCAACAAACTATCTTCAAACTTCAACTAGTACTGCATTGTACACCAAATTTAATCCTGTTATTCAAAGTTCTTTTGCTAAAGTAGGCGCCGATAAAGTTTGGGCAAGTATCATCAAAAAATACAATAGCATTCCATTAGTAAGCAAAGTCAATCCTGATTTAACCGATTATACCACCAACAAAGCGTTAGAAGGTGTTTTTAAAATGATTGCGGTTGAGGAAAAAGAGATTAGAACTAATTTGAATTCTAGGAGTTCAAGTTTGTTAAAAAAAGTATTTGCGGCTCAGGATAAAAAGTAATTTATACTTAAATGTATTTTTATTATTTAAAAATATCCTAATTTTGAGTTTATATCTAATTCAGAATTATGCAAACCAAAATTAAGAACTTCCTTATTTTCGTTTTAATTCTTCTTTTACATTTTAGTTACGCACAAAATAATGCAAAATATGTAAACGTCTTTATAGGCACAGACGGAACGGGACATACTTTTCCTGGACCATCAAAACCTTTTGGAATGGTACAACCTGGTCCAGACAATCGAGATGAAGGATGGAACCACAACAGCGGCTATCAATACAAAGACACTTTGTTATTGGGATTTTCACAAACTCGTTTTAGCGGAACAGGCATTGGTGAAATGGGCGATATTTTGCTAATGCCTTATTCGAAAACAAAAAAAAAACTGCAAAATTCTTATTATAAAGAAACCGAGAAAGCCAGTTTGGGTTATTACACCGTTACCAAAAAAGACGATGTAAAAGTGGAACTCACATGCTCGGATAGAGTAGCTTTTCATCAATATACCTATCCAAGCAAAAATGCTAATGTACTAGTTGATTTACAACATGGTTTGCGATTTTTAACGGATAGCTTAGTGCTTGAAAGCGATGTGAAAACTGAAAACAATCATACTATTTCGGGTTATTGCAAAACCAAAAATTGGGTAACCCGAAAATACTTTTTTACCATAGAGTTTGATACTCCTTTTTTCGAAGAAGAAAAACTCCCAATGGGCAAAAAAGACAAAGCGCCAAAGTTCAATCTGTCTTTTACCTTAAACGAAAGCAAAATTCTAAAAGTCAAAATTGCCTTATCAACAGTTTCGGTTGATGGCGCCATAAATAATTTACAATCCGAAATTCCGCATTGGAATTTTGAAAAAGTAAAAAATGAAAATGTCAACGCTTGGAACAGCTATCTCAATCGAATAGACATTGAAGCATCGCAAAAGCAAAAAGAAATCTTCTATACTTCACTGTATCATTTGTTTTTACAACCTTCCAATATTACTGATGTGGATGGAAAATATCGCGGTGCTGATGATAAAATTAATAGAGCTCCAAACAAGGAATACTACTCTACTCTATCTATTTGGGATATTTATCGAGGTGCTTTTCCGCTGTTACAAATCATAGCTCCAGAGAAAGTAAACGGAATTGTCAATTCCATGCTGATACATCACAAAGCAGCTGGATTTTTGCCCATTTGGACAGCTTGGGGACAAGATAATTATTGCATGATTGGCAACCATGCTATCCCAATGCTACTATCTGCTTACAACAATGGATTTAAAGGTTTTGATGCTAAGGATGCTTTGAAAGCCATGGTAGAAACATCTACCAAAAGTCATATTAATTCTAATTGGGATTTGTATAATCAGTATGGTTATTATCCTTTTGATAAATTAGATAACGAAGCGGTTTCACGAACATTAGAAAGTGGTTTTGATGATTATTGTATAAGTCAAATGGCAAAAAAACTAAACGATAAAACCAATGCAATAGCATTCGATAAAAGAGCCCATTATTATAAAAATCTCTTTGACCCCGAAACAAAATTATTCAGAGGAAAAGACACCAAAGGAAATTTCAGAACGACTTTTGATCCATTAACCGCAACATCACCAATGAACAATCCAGGCGATTATACCGAAGCCAATGCCTGGCAGTATTTTTGGACACCAGCGCAATATGATGTTCAGGGAATGATAAATTTATTAGGTGGAAAAGACAATTTCACCAAACAGTTAAATACTTTCTTCACTATTGAAACACCTAATCCGAACAAGTTTCTGGGGCAAGAAGCCATGATTGGGCAATATGCACATGGCAATGAACCTAGTCATCATATTTTGTATTTGTATGCCTATTCCAACGAACCTAAAACAGGTCATAAATACATTCACAAAGTCATCAATGAATTTCATAACAATACCCCCGATGGTATGATTGGGAATGACGATTGCGGTCAAATGAGTGCATGGTATATTTTGTCAACGTTAGGGTTTTATCCTGTTAATTCTAGTAATGGCGAGTTTGTATTTGGAAGTCCACAAGTTAAAAAAGCTGTCATTCATTTAGATAATGGAAAAGAATTTAGAATAGATGCTTACAATTTTTCGAATGAAACTATATTCAACGAAAATAGATTTTTGAATGAAAGAAAAATTGCAAAACCATTCATCACTTATAGAGAAATTAGGGCTGGTGGAACGTTAAAATTTGAAATGATAAACAATTAATTATGAAGAAATCGATATTAATATTTTTACTATTTTCAGTATTTATGGCAAACGCACAAGAAAAATTTCAATCATTACCTTTTGGCAGCATCAAACCAACTGGTTGGCTTAAAACTCAAATGCAAAAGGACGTTGAAGGTTATTTAGGAAATTTAGATAAATTGGTTCCCGATTTAATTAATGATCCTATTTATGGTTCGGGAAGATTGCATAAAAACAGTCAGGTAAAAGATTTAGGAAACTTGAAAGAAGGCGATGCCGAAGGAAGTGATCAATACAAATGGTGGAACTCCGAAACGCAATCTAATTGGTGGGATGGTTATATTCGGAATGTGTTTTTAGTTGATGACAAAGCTGGAATTGAGAAAGTACATCAATATGTTCAACGGATTTTAGCAACCCAAGACGAGGACGGTTATTTAGGAATTTACGACAAAGAACTGCGTTATAATTTTAATTCAGAGAATGGTGAATTGTGGTCAAAAGCTACATTACATCGCGGTTTATTGGCATACTATGAAGCAACTAAAGATGAAAAAGTTTGGAAATCATTAGTTCGAGCGGTTGACAATGTGATGGTCAATTATCCTATTAATAATTCAAGTCCTTTTTCATCTGGTGAAAAATTTAATGGTGGTGTTTCTCATGGTTTGACCTTCACCGATGTTTTAGATAAAATGTATCAACTTACCGAAGATAAAAAATATACCGCATATGCTTTGTTTTTATATCAAGATTTTTCTAAAACATATCAATCAGAATGTGATGTGCAATTGTCTAATATTTTAAATCCAAACTATAAATTCAAATCGCATGGCGTTCATACCTACGAACATTTACGACCATTAATCGTGGCAGCTTATCAAAATAAGGATTTGCAAAAAGCGTTAACCATTTACCTCGAAAGAATAAAAAATACGACTACTCCCACTGGCGGACCTATTGGCGATGAATGGATTGCTGAACGAACTGCAGATGCCACACATACGGGTTATGAATATTGCTCTATTCACGAATTGTTAGATAGTTATACCGTATTTCTTCAAAAAACAGGAAATGCTAGCATTGGAGACGACATTGAAACTATTTTTTATAATGCCGCACAAGGATCTAGAAATCCGAACCATTCTTGTATTGCCTATTTGAAAACTGATAATTCTTATGAAATGTTAGGCACCAAAAATGGTGAAGTGGAACCCGATAGAAAGCAAAC
The DNA here is from genome assembly GCF_044369455.1 of Flavobacterium sp. Classification (GTDB taxonomy): domain Bacteria; phylum Bacteroidota; class Bacteroidia; order Flavobacteriales; family Flavobacteriaceae; genus Flavobacterium. The sequence goes on from NZ_JBIPLW010000005.1 coordinate 67,832, forward strand.
ACGTTATAAATATTCTCCCGCGCATCAAGATGTGGCGGTTTGTTGCAACCCAAATGCAGGAAGAATTTCGCCCTATTTTATACAATCGTCTTGGATGAAGGAAAATGAAAACACACTAATAGCCACTTTATTGATGCCTAACGTATTAGAAACCGAAATTAAAGGGTCAAAAATAAAGATTGAAAATAAAACCAATTACCCTAATGAGAATGCTTTTCAATTTCAGATGCAATTAGATCAACCTACAGCATTTCAACTTAAAATAAGAAAACCAAGTTGGACAACATCTATAATAACCAATGAAAAATATCGAGTTGAAGACGATTATATCATTATGGAAAGAACATTCAATAAGATAGAAAATATTAAATTAGAATTTAAAACAGAAGTAATCGTATTGACTGATCGTAAAAGAGAACATTTCTTTTCGTATGGTAGTCAATTTTATGCAAAAGCTATTTCTTCACTCCAAATTAAAGGAAAAGAATATGTTAGAGGATTTGAAGATTTAAATTATGAGCCATCAGATAAAACGCGATTTAAATTTATTGAAAATCATAGGGCAACTTTTAATAACAACAATATTAAAGCTGATTTAAAAAACATTGTAACCAATAAAACAGAAACGGTAACCCTTATTCCTTTTGGAAAAACAATATTGAGACAAGTCTCATTCTAAAATAAAAAGTTAAAATTTTAGAAATCAATAACATAAGTATAACATAACCTTAACAGTGTAAGCTAAAAAGAGACCTTATATTTGTACTGTAATAAATTTGGTTTTTTATTATAAATTGGTTTAGGTTAGTTATAAAAAGCTGTCAAGTCTGGGAAGATTTGACAGTTTTTTTTATGCAATAGATTTATGCAATTTTTTGAAGTAATTAAATGCCTTAATCGGACGACTGCCATACCAAGAAAATAGTTCTCCATCTACAAAAACAGTTTTAGCATGATGGGAAAATCTTCCCAACTCAAAAGCATGTTCATCGGCAAACGGAAATGGTTCTGAAGACAACAAAATCAAATCGGGGTCACCTTGTATTCTCATTTTTTGTATAATTACTTCAGGATATCGCTCCTCCCTATTGGCATAGATATTATCAAAATGATTTAGTTTCAACATTTCATTAATAAAAGTATTGTTTCCTGCTGCCATATAAGGATTAGCCCAAATGAAATATGCTACTTTTTGGAATGGTTTATCTTTGATGAATTGCTGAAAATCATGATACGCAAAGTTAATTTTATCTATCCACTTCTGTGCTTCTGTTCTTTTATTAAAAAGTTGCCCAAAATCTTCAATCATTTTCAGATTATCTTCTAGACTTATAATATCAGTTACCCAAACTGGACAAATTTTAGAAAGTTTCTCAACAATTTCTTTGGTGTTTTCTTCTTTATTGGCAATAATAATATCAGGCTGCAACAATCTTATTTTTTCTAGATGCACTTTTTTGGTACCGCCGATACTCTTTTTAGTGGATTTAAAATGAAAAGGATGCACGCAAAACTTTGTAATCCCGACAATACTTTCTTCTAAACCCAAATCAAACAATAATTCTGTTTGTGAAGGAACAAGTGAAATTATTCTTTTTGGTGTTGTTTCAAAAGTGTGGGAAGTTCCCAGTTGGTCTATTAACGTTTTCAATCCTATTTTATGATTTCAAGATAATTTCCATTTCTTGCTGCATTTTTAATGCTTCTTCCCTAGCCTTTTCTGCAAAATTAGTTTTGTCAGAAGCATAAATAATTCCCCTTGATGAATTGATTAGTAAGCCCACATTTTTATTCATTCCGTATTTGCAAACTTCCTGCAAACTTCCGCCTTGAGCGCCGACACCAGGAACAAGTAAAAAACTATCAGGGACAATTTTGCGGATTTCTGTAAAATATTCTGATTTTGTGGCACCTATAACGTACATCAGATTATTGGAATTTTTCCAAGTTCTCGAAGTTTCCAAAACCTGTTTGTATAATTCCTGTCCACCAACATTCAAAGTCTGAAAATCAAAAGCGCCTTCATTTGAAGTTAGGGCTAACATAATAGTATGTTTGTTTTCAAATGCTAAAAATGGTTCTACAGAATCTTTCCCCATATAAGGTGCAACAGTGACACTATCAAAATTTAAATCTCTCAAAAAAGCTTTGGCGTACATAGAAGATGTATTGCCAATATCACCCCGTTTGGCATCGGCAATGGTGAAAATATCAGGATGCTTTTCGTTAATGTATTTAATCGTTTTTTCTAAAGATTGCCAACCTTTCAAGCCATACGCTTCATAAAAAGCCGTATTGGGTTTATAAGCAACACATAAATCATGGGTGGCATCAATTATGCATTTATTGAATTCAAAAACAGGATCTTCAAGTTCTAATAAATGGGTTGGAATTTTAGTTAAATCAACATCAAGACCAATGCAAAGAAAGGATTTTTTGGCTTTGATTTGCTGAACAAGTTGTGGTGTTGTCATAGAATGCAGTTGTTTGACAAAGTTACTTTAAAGTTTTTGAACTGCAATGACAAGAGAAAATCCAAAAGTTGTCAAATATTCAAATGATTTATCCTTTAGCCCCGATTATAGCGAAAATCCTTTTTCTTTTTGTCCCTTCGACAAGCTCAGGATGACAAAAAGAAAAAAAAGACCTGCCTGCCGGCAGGCAGGTTGTAGCGGAAAGCGGGAATTGCCATAAATGATAAATCCCAAGCCATTTGCTCCAAAAAAACATCAAATTTTCAATTAAAATACTTCGCTTTCTTTTAGTTTTTCCATATTGTTAACCAACTGTAATTCGTCAACAAATTTTTGAATTTTTCCGTTCATCACGCCATCCATATCAAAAACATCTAATCCTATTCGGTGATCGGTAACTCGACCTTGTGCATAATTATACGTTCTGATTTTTGCAGAACGGTCACCTGAACTAACTTGAGAAGTACGTTTCACAGCATCTTCTGCTTCTTTTTTGGCTAATTCTTGTTCGTATAATCTCGAGCGTAAAACGGTTAATGCTTTATCTTTGTTTTTATGCTGCGATTTTTGATCTTGACATTGTGCCACCAAACCCGTTGGAATGTGAGTTAAACGCACAGCTGATTTTGTGGTATTCACTGATTGTCCACCTGGTCCAGAAGAACAAAAGAAATCAACCCGAACATCATTCATGTCAATTTGGACATCAAATTCTTCCGCTTCAGGCAATACCATCACCGTTGCTGCGGAGGTATGCACTCTACCTTGGGTTTCGGTTTGTGGAACACGTTGTACACGGTGAACACCGGCTTCAAATTTCAATGTTCCATAAACATCTTCGCCGGTAACTTCAAAAATAACCTCTTTAAATCCACCTGAAGTTCCTTCATTCATATCAACTGTAGAAGTTCTCCAACCTCTAGCTTCACAGTATTTTGTGTACATTCTGTATAAATCTCCAGCAAAAATAGAGGCTTCATCGCCACCCGTACCAGCACGTATTTCGACCATGACGTTTTTGGCGTCCTCTGGATCTTTTGGTATTAACATGAATTTGATTTCTTCTTCTAATTCAGGTAAACGTTCTTTGGCTTCATCCAATTGCATTTTGGCCATTTCTACCATTTCAGCATCCGAACCATCGGCTATAATTTCGTTAGCTTCTTCGATGTTTGCAGTAACGTTCATTAATTCTTCACGCTTTTCCATTAGCGCTTTAAGCCCTTTGTATTCTTGATTTAACTGTACATAACGCTTTTGATCAGAAATAACATCGGGCTGAATAATCAAATCGGATATCTCGTCGAAACGTTGTTTTACATATTGCAATCTTTCTAACATAGTATTTTAGTTTTCGAGTGCAAAAGTACAAAAAAAGTGTTCAGTTTACTGTGTTCAGTTGGCAGATTTTTTATAGTATTGTAACGTTTTAAAAAAATAGAAGATGAAAAAATCTATAGAGTTTATATCGCTGATTGTTTTGATTTGCAGTACTAGTTTATTAATGGTCATTTCCTGCCAAAAGAAATCGGAAAAAAACTTTGAACAACTAGAAAAAATGAATTGGCTTATTGGGAATTGGGAAAATAAAATGGACGAAGGACTTTTAACCGAGACATGGATTAAAGAAAATGATAGTACTTTTTTGGGAACAACTTATTTCATTATCAATAAAAAAGATACCGTTCATTCAGAGACAATTCACTTAACACAACTCAATAATGAGCTAATCTATAGACCAACCGTTAAAGGTCAAAACAATGATGAACCGGTTGATTTTAAATTGAGTTCCGAGAATGAAAACACGTTTAGTTTTGAAAACCCAAAACATGATTATCCTCAAAAAATAGTGTACAAAAAAGTGAATGAAAATTCATTAGTGGCCACTATTTCTGGAATACAGCAAGGAAAACAGAGTACTGAAAGTTATCCTATGAAGAAAAAATAATAAACCTCGCTTATCACTAAACGAGGTTTGCATAAAAGCACTTCGACTGCGCTCAGTGTGACAACTGTTAACTGCGACTGAAAACTACTTCACGGGAATACTCGCCAATATCTCCAAATAAAACTTCCAGAATTTCTGTGATGATTTGATTGAAGCTCTTTCATCTGGGCTATGCGCACCGTGAATGGTTGGTCCGAAAGAAATCATATCCATTCCCGGATAATTAGTTCCAAGTATACCACACTCTAAGCCAGCGTGACAGGCAACGACTTTAGGTTTTTCGTTGTTTTGTTTTTCATAAATCGAAACTAAAACATCCAATATTTCGGAGTTCACATTGGGTGTCCATCCCGGATAACTACCACCAAAAGTTACTTCGCAACCAAACAATTCATAAGCAGAACGCAAGCTATTAGCCAAATCCATTTTGGAAGTTTCTACTGAAGAACGTGTTAAGTTCTGAATGGAGATTTCGCCATCCTTTGCAATCACACGAGCAATATTGTTAGAAGTTTCTACCAAATCCTCCATATCAGCACTCATTCTATAAACACCATTATGAGCTGCATAAATAGCACGTAACAAACCTTCTTGAACACCCAAATCCATAACTTTACTTGGTAAATCACTTTTTACGATTTCTATTGTAAGGTTGGGTTCCATCGTTTTGAATTCGGTTTTAATATCACCAACGATTTCTTGCATATCAAACACAAAAGCTTCGTCATACATTTTGGCAACTATTACTTTTGCAACACTTTCTCTAGGAATAGCATTGCGCAAACTTCCGCCACTGATTTCAGCGATTTGCAACCCGAAATTCTCAAATCCGTCAAACAACAAACGGTTCATGATTTTATTCGCATTTCCCAAACCTTTATGAATATCCATTCCAGAATGACCGCCGTTTAAACCTTTAACAGTAATCGTGTACCCCACAGAATCTTCAGGAGTTGGTTCTTCATTGTATTTTCTATTCGCCGTTACATCAATTCCACCCGCACAACCGATATCAATTTCATCATCTTCTTCAGTATCTAAATTCAATAGAATTTCACCTTTTAGAATGCCTCCTTTTAAGTTCAAAGCACCAGTCATACCCGTTTCTTCATCAATGGTAAACAAAGCGTCAATAGCTGGATGGGGAATGTTTTTGCTTTCTAAAATTGCCATAATAGCAGCAACTCCCAATCCATTATCGGCACCAAGTGTAGTTCCACGAGCACGAACCCAATCGCCATCAACATACATGTCAATGCCTTGCGTAAGAAAATCGAAATCGGTATCGTTATTTTTTTGATGCACCATGTCCAAATGTCCCTGTAAAACAATGGTTTTACGATTTTCCATTCCTGCAGTAGCGGGTTTACGAATAATTACGTTTCGGATTTCGTCTTCAAAAGTTTCCAGTCCTAAACTGTTTCCAAAGTCTTTCATAAATTCAATCACGCGTTCCTCTTTTTTGGATGGACGAGGAACGGCATTTAAATCGGCAAATTTATTCCAAAGTGCTTTTGGTTCCAGGTTTCTAATTTCTTGGCTCATTTTGTAAAAATTATTTTTGAAGTGATTTTGGACTATTATTAAACTGAAATTTCACAAATTAATTATAATAATGTTATTTATTACTCTATTCCTTCAATCCTATCTGCAAAAACATTTACAAGTTTGTAATTAGAATTAACATCAAGAACATTATCCCAAAGATTAGTAATAACTTTATAAAATGGTTTAATTTTCAAATTTCCAAAACGAATATGAATAACTTTTGGGGGTGGATTATGCAACATTATTATATTTGAAAAATCAACATCTTTTGTAATAATGGTAAGATTATTTATTTTTGCATATTACCATATTTCTTCATCAGACCAGCTACTATCTAAGTCTTTTTGATGAATAAAATCGTTTGAATTCCAAAGTGCAAAATAATAAGGAAGGTTTATGTCTATTAGAAATTTTGTCATTTATGCAACACTTCTAATGGTAAAATTTCGTTTCATTAAATCCGCTGCAAACTTTAAACAAGCATCAATATCTTCGTTTTCTAGAGTTGGATATTGATATAAAAGTTCTTCTCGAGTTTCACCTGAACTCAAAAATTCTAATATTGTATTTACAGTAAGTCTTGTGCCTCGAATAGTAGGTTTCCCGTTGCACATTTTATCATCAATTGTTATTCTTTCTGCAATATATTCCATAAGTGTATCTTTTTATACAACAAATTTACAAAAAAAGAATTATTGGTTTTGATTATAAGTATTTTTATAGCAAAATAATACTTTGAAACGAAAATACATTCTTCCTCATTTTCTATTATTTCAGATTATCTTTCTGAGATTTTTAGCATTCTTCCCTGAAACTGTAGAACGCTTTTATAGCAATGGATTGTATGTGTATATTTCTCATTTTTCGAGAACTTTATCGGGGGAAATCCCTTTCTCTATTGGTGACATTATTTACGGAATGACAATTATTTATTGTATTTACTGGTTTTATAAAAACCGAAAACTGCATTGGAAACGTAAATTATGGTCGGTATTAAATTTTCTTTCGGTGTTTTACTTCCTATTTCATTTGCTTTGGGCTTTCAATTATTATCGGGTGCCACTTTTTGAAAAAATGAATATTAAAACAGAATACTCCGAAGCTGATTTAGTAACTTTTACAGAAAAATTAATTTCAAAAACTAACGAAGTGCAACTAGTCATTACAAAAAATAAAAATGAGAAAGTAACCAATCCTTATTCACAAGATAGTATTTTCAGCATGACACAAAACGGTTATGATAACTTATCCAAAATATATCCTTTTTTCCAATACGAAATTCCAAGTAGAAAAAAATCACTTTTCAGTTTACCATTAGCTTATATGGGATTTGGTGGCTATCTGAATCCGTTTACCAATGAATCTCAAGTGAATGATAAGTTGCCTATGTATGGTTTTCCCAATGTGGTTTGTCACGAAATGGCGCATCAAATTGGCTATGCCAGTGAAAGCGAATGTAATTTTATTGGATTTTTGGCTGGTATTAAAAATGAAGATTTGTATTTTCAATATTCGGCATTATCCAACGCCTTACGGTATTGCATGTCAAATATTGCAATGAAAAACGAAAAGCAATTTGAAACACTAAAAAAGAAAATTAATCCCGGAATTATTGCCAATTATAAAGAAAGTGATTTGTTTTGGAAACAATATGACACTATTATTGATAAAGGATTTCACGCTTTCTATGACCAGTTTCTAAAAACTAACCAACAAGAAGATGGAATTGAAAGTTATAGTAAGTTTGTGGATTTGTTGATTAATTATTATAAAGGGAAAGAACTAAAGTAAAATGGATTACGCCTTCGGGGGAATGACAATAAAGTAAAAAGACTACTTAGGATTCTGCTTAAAGTAAACTTCAGTTGCACCTTGCCCATACTTTTGATAATTAGCATCTTGAAAAATTATATTATCATAACGCCCTAATAAAAAATCAAGATCTGATTTCAAAACACCTTCGCCAACACCATGGATAAACACAATCTTTGGAATACGGTTTCGAATGGCAAAATCAATGTGATATTTAGCGGTATCCAATTGTTTTGTTAAAATGTCGTAATTATTCATCGCTTTGTAGTTCTTGACCAATTTTTCGATGTGCAAATCAAACTCAGGAACCGGAAGTTCTCTTTTATTCTTCTTTTCTTTATTGACGTAATTCGGTTTAGTTACTTCTTTTTCTCCAATCAGCTGATTTTTATTGAAGCTAAAATTCATGGTGTCACCTTTTTCAATCTTTATTAGCTCGTTTCTTTTAAAAGTAAGATTAAAACCATCTGTTGTCTCAATAGTAACATCTACCCCATTTACTTCAATTACAACACCATCAATAGCATCATCTAAAACCGAAACTTTATCTCCTTTATTCATCATCGTCTATGTCCTTTTCGTCTTCTTCTTTTTTACTTGGAACTTTGGAAGTCAATTGCATCATACCATACATAAAGACCGCTACCGCAGCAGATAATATATAAATATTGGGCTTGGCTTTGGATTGCTCAAACAAACCAACAATGATTGCCACAAAAATAAAAGGTAAAATTAATTTTTTCATGGTATATAATTTACTTCAAAAATAATAAACTTTATTGGCAAACCGAATAAAAAAAACACCTTCTATTGAAGATGCTTTTCATTCTATAAATTGGGTTTTGCATTAATGCATTGCGCTATATCCAATGACCATAACTATTGCTCCAATAATATATAAAGCTATGATAATTATAGCAGCAATTCCCAAAAATTTATGATGAGACTTCAAATTACTAAAAGCTTTGGTTAACAATTCTGTATTGCCAGAATTGAGTGCTTTCTTTGTGCTATCGGCATATTTGTATAAATAATAAATAGGAAATAGATAAATGATAGCAAATACTAAATAAATAATTGATATAAATCCTTTAATTGCTCCATAAGGTCCAGGAATTTCAGGTGCCATCGACATAACTGAAGTCATTATAATGGCTAATAAAGCTAAAAAGCCAATGCCAATAAATCCTAAAATAGCTAAGAACATGGACCATTTAGCACTTTCTCTTAAATAATCTTTGGCTACTTCTTCTAATTGCATTCCGTTGTTTTGGTTTTCCATAATAAATAAAGTTTTGTTGGTTAGTGAATTAATGTTCTATTTTTCAAATTGTTTTAAGGTTCTGATAATAATGGATATACAATCTAACAATTGCTCCTCATCCATAACTAATGGAGGCGCAAAACGAATAATATTGCCATGTGTTGGCTTGGCTAACAATCCATTTTCTGCTAATTTCATACAAATATTCCACGCGGTATCACTTTCTTCAGTATCGTTAATTACAACCGCGTTCAGCAATCCTTTTCCACGAACCAAAGAGGCAATATTTGATGTCTTAACATAATCGCCTATTTTCTGTCTGAATATTTTCCCTAAACGACGAGCATTTTGAATTAAATGTTCCTCGTTCACAACATCTAATGCAGCCATTGCTACTGCAGCAGCAATAGGGTTTCCACCAAAAGTGGAACCATGTTGTCCTGGTTTTATAACATTCATGATAGCATCATTAGCTAAAACTGCCGATACAGGATAGGCACCACCAGAAATGGCTTTTCCTAAGATTAAAATATCTGGAGCAACATAAGTAGCTTGCTTTTCACAACTGTTTTCACAGGTACAATTTCCGCAAACTGCTAATAAAGAACCTGTTCGAGCAATTCCGGTTTGCACTTCATCGGCAATAAATAACACATTATTAGCTTTACACAATGCTTTGGCTTTCGCCAAATAATCAGCTGCTGGAACATAAACACCCGCTTCCCCTTGAATAGGTTCTACTAAGAAACCGGCAATGTTTTTTGATGAGGCAATCGCTTTTTCAAGTGCATCAATGTCGTCGTATGGAATTTTGGTAAATCCTGCAGTATAGGGACCAAAGTTTTTGCGTGCGTTTTCGTCGTTAGAAAACGAAATAATGGTGGTTGTTCTACCATGGAAGTTTCCATCGCACACAATAATTTGAGCTTCATTTTCATGAATTCCTTTCTTTTCATAAGCCCATTTTCTGCACAGTTTTAAAGCCGTTTCTACCGCTTCGGCTCCTGTGTTCATTGGTAATACTTTATCAAAACCAAAATACTTAGTGATGTATTCTTCGTAAACGCCTAATTTATCATTGTAAAAAGCTCTCGAGGTAAGGGTTAACGTTTGCGCTTGTTCTATCATAGCGCCAATTATCTTTGGGTGACAATGACCTTGGTTGACTGCAGAATATGCCGAAAGAAAATCATAATACTTTTTTCCTACTACATCCCAAACATATACTCCTTCTCCTCTATTCAACACAACAGGTAATGGATGATAATTGTGTGCACCATATTTATCTTCTAAAGCGATAGCATCTGGAGAAGTTAATTTTTCTAAAACTGACATTTTATTGTAATTTAAATTTTTTACTATCAACCTGACTGTCGACAGGCAAGATTCCTTCTTTTTGGAGAGAAATCATCCATAATCTCGGTAAAAGTATAAAAAGTTTAAGAGTTTAAAGTTTAAAAATTTAAGATTGTTAGACCTTTAAACAACTTTAGACCATTAAACTATTTCTTTATTTTCTCCAATATGTCATTCATCATTTCAATTTGTACTTTTTGTATTTCAATTAATTCCTGCTGTTGATGCATGATAAGATGATCTAATTTTTCGTCTAACATTCTGATTTCGAGCTCCGATTTCAAGTTAATCATATAGTCTTTCTTGGCACGCTCTCTATCTTTTTCTTCCTGACGATTTTGGCTCATCATAATAACTGGCGCTTGCAAAGCGGCAAGACAAGACAAAATTAAATTCAACAATATAAATGGATAGGGGTCAAATCCTTTGTTTAAAAGCAAAAATACATTCGATGCAATCCAAACGAGAATAAATAAAAAAAACAAAATAATAAACTTCCAACTTCCGCCAAAATCAGCCACTCCATCGGCAATTTTTTGGCCAAAAGTTCTATTGTCAATTTCATCTTCCACTTTTGATACAAACGATTTATCTTCGGACAATGACTTGATAATTTTTTTGTGCAAATCAGTCAATTCTCCAGCTTCCGATTTCAAAAAATGTGAAATGTATTTTTCTCTATAAATATTGAGTTCGCTCATGGCAATGCAACTCTCCTTGTCAAAATCAGGATGCTCATCTTTAATCAAAGCTACAATTGAAGAACGAATTGATTTACCCAATATTTCTTCCCGTTTTGGAAATTCTAATCCTGAAATACTGCTTTTGAAAGTGGTTGTTGCACTCATGGTATTGGTGTAAGTTGTTTTATTCCTTTCCAACAAATTTAAGCAATGTTAAACGGCTTTAAACATTTCCAACAACTTATTCACCGTATTCCAATTGCGTGTGGTAGAAACTACATTCATGCTTTTTTCAATCCATTTGTTATCGAGTTTGGTTTTGGCTGGTGAAGTGTCGTATTTTAAATAAATCCGTTTGCCATCCAATTGGATTTCGTCGGGTTTGATAAAATTTAAGTTGAGTTGGGTTATCATATTTTCGGGCAACTCTGAAGAAATAAACGAAACATATAGTTTCTTTAAATCGATTTCAGTTTCATTTAAAAATAAGTTTCGATCCAAACACGCTTGCAAATCTGCTTTTCCGATAACAATCACGGGCACATCATGTCCAAACTGTTTAAAAATTTCCTGCTTAATCAAAAAACCAACCTTAGCCGGACTTTCTTCTTCGGTATCGACAAAAACATTCCCCGATTGGATATAAGTTACCACATTCGCAAAACCGATGGCTTCCAGTGCTTTTTTCAGAGCGACCATGTTTATCATTTTATGACCGGAGACGTTGATGCCTCTTAATAATGCTAAATGAGTATACACTTTTAAATTTTTCCTCTAATTTATATTTTTTTCTTAAATCATTACCAAGTTTTAAGCAATAGTTTATTTTTGCCCCATGGGAAGAAAACAAACCAACAAAGTCATTTTTGAAAATATAACCATTCTTGATGCTGGTGCCAAAGGCGTATCGGTAGCCAAAGCACCCGAAGGCCAAGTCATATTCATCCCCAATGTCGTTCCGGGCGATGTGGTAGATGTGCAAACTTTAAAAAAGAGAAAGTCCTATTTTGAAGGCAGAGCCATAAAATTCCACTCCTATTCAAAAAACCGAATTGAGCCGGTGTGCCAACATTTTGGCGCTTGTGGCGGTTGCAAATGGCAAAATATGAAATACGACCAACAGTTGTTTTTCAAAAATCAAGAAGTCTATAATAACTTAAAACGTATTGGTAAAATTGAATTGCCAGCATTTGAACCGATATTGGGTTCCGCTAAGCAGTTTTTTTATAGAAACAAAATGGAATTTGGTTTTTCGGATACCCGTTGGTTAAACGAAACCGAAATCAAATCGGAAGACCAATCATTGAGCAAAAAACCTGCTTTGGGTTTCCATATTCCGAGAATGTGGGATAAGATTTTAGACATTGAGAAATGCCATCTGCAGGAAGATCCATCGAATGAAATCCGCAATGCCATTCGCGAATTTGCGGTTCATAATAATATGACGTTTTTCAATGCCCGAAACCACGAGGGCTTATTGCGTACGCTCATGATTAGAACGGCATCTACCGGAGAAATCATGGTGCTTATACAATTCTTTAAAGAAGATAAAAAACAGCGTGAGTTGTTGTTGGATTATATTCACGCAACGTTTCCACAAATTACTTCTCTACAATACGTAATCAATAGCAAAGCCAATGACACATTGTATGATCAAGATATTAAATTGTATAAAGGCAGAGAGTATATCTTGGAAGAAATGGAAGGATTGCATTTTAGCATTAATGCCAAATCGTTTTATCAAACCAATTCTGATCAAGCTTATGAACTCTACAAAATTACCAGAGAATTTGCAGGTCTAACCGGAAATGAAGTCGTTTATGATTTATATACAGGTACTGGAACGATTGCGCAATTCGTAGCTAAACTAGCCAAAAAAGTGATTGGTGTAGAAGCTGTTCCCGAAGCTATTGTTGATGCTAAAGAAAATGCCAAACGCAATAACATCACCAATTGTGAATTTTATGTAGGCGATATGAAAAACGTATTCAATGACGATTTCATTACGCAACACGGCAAACCCGATGTGATTATCACGGACCCACCAAGAGATGGAATGCATAAGGATGTGGTAGAACAATTGCTAAAAATTGGCGCCGATAAGATAGTATATGTTAGCTGTAATTCGGCAACACAAGCCAGAGATTTAGCATTGATGGACGAAAAATATAAAGTAATCCGCGTGCGCCCTGTGGATATGTTTCCGCAAACGCATCATGTAGAAAATGTTGTACTTTTGGAGAAAAGAAGTGATCAGTTTGCAGAAATTAGTGCTCAGAAAGAATTATAAACTGAACACTTATTACTAAATCCTGAACACTAAAAACTGAACACTGAACACTATGAAAAGAATACTTGCTCTATTACTAATTACAATATGCTTCTCCAGTTGCGAAAAGGACGATATTTGTGCTGAAGAAACCACTCCTCGATTAATAATCGAGTTTTATGATATTTCGAATCCATCCAATTTAAAAAATGTCTTAAATCTGAAAGTAAAAGGAGTAGGCGCACCAGATTTTATTGTCTTTAATGAATCGCTTCCTATTGATAATCCAAATAGGTATCTTTTTAATGGTAACAAATTACAATTACCTTTAAAAATAAATGATAGCATAACAAAATATAGCTTAGTTTTAAACAGCACCAGTACAACAAACGCTAACGAAGATTTTCTTCAGTTTAATTATACCCCACAAAATATTTTTGTATCGAGAGCATGTGGGTATAAAACTATTTTTACTCTAAATGCAGCACCCGATGGTGTCATTAAAACTGATGCAGCCCTACCCGATAATTTTTGGATTCTAGAGTATTCCATTTTAACCACAAACATTACCACCGAAAATGAAACCCATATCAAGATTTTATTGTAGCATATGCTTGGTATTGCTTTCATTAATTGGCAATGCGCAAGAAGTATCCGAAACAAAAAAGGACAGTATCCCGTTAAAAAAGGAACGTTATGGCTTGCGTTTGGGTGTTGATTTATTCAAATTAACACGTTCATTTTATGAAACTGACTACCGCGGTTTAGAATTAGTTGGTGATTTTCGTTTGACGCGAAGACATTATTTAGCTGCAGAAATCGGTAACGAAAATAAAACTGTAGATGATGATCAACTCAATTTTACAACCGAAGGAACGTATATAAAAGTTGGTTTTGATTACAATTCCTATGAAAATTGGCTCAATATGGAAAATATCATTTCCATCGGACTGCGTTATGGTGTGAGTAGTTTTAGCCAAACGTTAAACAGCTATCAAATTTACAATCCGAATCCCTATTTTGGAGAACAACCAATCGTTATTGACGGAACAAAAAATGATGGTCTAACAGCGCAATGGGTTGAGGTTGTTGCCGGAATGAAAGCGGAAGTTTTCAAAAATATTTTCGTAGGTTTCAGTTTCAGACTAAACCGATTAGTGTCACAAAAACGTCCTAACAACTTTGATAATCTTTACATTCCCGGATTTAACAGAACGTATAATGGGGATTTTGGTGTAGGGTTCAATTATACGGTTTCGTATTTTATACCGTTGTATAAGGCAACTGTAAAGACAAAAGAAAAATCTAAAGACAAGAAGAAAAAATAAATGAAAAATAAATTACTGAGCCTTAGTTTCATAACACTACTTTCCTGCCTTACAGGAATAAGTATAATTGGCAATGCCCAATCGATTTCTGCAGGATTCAATTTTTCCCTTTTTCGTTGTGCAGACGGAACCGTCAAAGGAACAGGCACCAATTCAAGCGGGAATCTTGGCATCGGAACTACGGTTGACCATAGCGCAGCAGTTACAGTAAATGTGGTTAACGGAATCATAGCGGTGGAAACTGGTAATTCCCATTCGGTATTCCTTAAAAATGACGGTACGGTTTGGGCGGTTGGCAGCAACAGCAACGGCCAGCTTGGTGATGGAACCACGACTAGCAAAACAACCCCAATTCAAGTAGTAGGACTCACCGGAATTACTGCCATAACAGCGTATAGTTCCCATGCCCTTTTTCTTAAAAATGATGGTACTGTTTGGGCCGTTGGCGATAATTATGGAGGGCAGTTGGGAGACGGAACCACAACCAGCAGAAGCACTCCCTTTCAGATTAGTGGACTTACAGACGTTACCGCTGTAAGTACCGGTTTGGGTCATTCACTTTTTCTTAAAAATGACGGCACGGTGTGGGCTGCCGGATATAATGATTATGGACAGATAGGTAATCAACCCTTGTTTGGTTCAAGTATTCCGGTACAGATAACCGGACTTAGTGGTATTAATGCGATAGCGGCAGGAGGCAAACAATCGCTCTTCCTTAAAAGCAATGGCACGGTTTGGGGGCTTGGCGGGAATTATAATGGGGAACTTGGCAGTAACAACAGCAATACAATGTTCTTTAGCCCGTTTATGATACCTGGCCTAAGCGGAATCACAGCAATATCTGCCGGATTCATACATTCCCTTTTTCTCAAAAACAATGGTACTGTTTGGGCAACCGGAGACAACAACTATGGACAGCTTGGTGATGGGACTACAGTTAATAAGAATGTAGCAACGGTCCTAACAGGCATTAACGGAGTAGTTGCTATTTCTGCGGGTATGTATCATTCCCTTTTTCTCAAAAGCGATGCTACCGTACGATCGGTAGGCGCCAATTTTTTTGGTGGACTTGGTGATGGAACTACAATACAAAGACTCACCCCTGTGATGGTTAATAATCTCTGTACCATGAGTCTGGCAGCAGCAGAAAACACTTTGGAAAAAGACATTAGTGTTTATCCTAATCCATGCAATGTAGAATTGCACATCGACTTAGTAGACTATCTTTCGCAACCTAATACAGAAGTAGAAGTATTCAATTGGCAAGGACAATTACTGCAAAGAACATCGGTACAAAATGCAAATACTACAATGCGGTTTAACGATCTGTCAGCCGGTATTTATTTAGTTCGTGTAGCAACTCCTAAAGGAACAGTCACAAGAAAAATAATTAAGGAATAAGAAGATATTGGTCTTTTTGAAAAGGATGTTTTATTTCAATTCCTTTACTTCCTTCATCAAAAGCCATTTCATAAACAATTTTTCACCATCGCGCGTTTGAACTGCTTGAAACTTTGGAGCCAACAACGTAGCGATTACAAAAGCAGTGATGGGTATCAAATAGCCCGTCAATGTTAATCCACCATACTGTTGAATCAAGTAGTATGATGGAAGAAAAAATAACGCAAAGCTGAGAAAATTAAATACGAAGGCTTTAACTTTTTTAGACATGTTAATCTGGTATTAGCGCTTCATTTTATTTTCCATTAATCCAGCCAACAATTTCTGCATCAGTTGGTAATACTCTAGGAGATAGCACTTTTACCAATTTACCTTCTTCATTAATCAAGTATTTTTGAAAGTTCCATTCTACTTGGCTGTCTTGCAAACCATTTCTACTTTTTTCAGTAAGATACTGATAGATTTCGTGAATGTCTTTTCCTTTAACCGATATTTTATTCATCATTGGAAAGGTTACACCATAATTCTTTTCACAAAATTTAGCAATCTCTTCATTACTTCCTGGTTCTTGAGAACCAAAATTGTTTGCCGGAAAACCAACAATAACAAAATTAAGATCTTTATATTTTTCATAAATAGCTTCCAAATCTTTGTACTGTGGTGTTAATCCACATTCTGAAGCAGTGTTAACAATTAATATTTTCTTTCCTTTAAGTGTAGAAAAGTCAAATTCTTTACCGTATAAATCGGTTACTTTGAAATCATAAATAGTTTGTATTCTTTTTTCGGCTTGTGCTGGGGATTCAATTTGTTGTTCCATTTCTATATTAGTAGTTTTGACTTGTGCCTGATTTTGGCAGCTGAATAAGATTAAAGTTGCGATAAAAAGTGATATCTTTTTACTCATGATTTATTATTGTTTTTTGGTATTCGTGAATCTTCGATTTAATAAAATATTTTTGTCAAAATTAAACATTAATTAAAGAGATATTGTTATACATTTCCCAAAATTTTAAAACAAAAATAGATTTGTTTTAAGAATCTACATAATAAAAAACAACATTTATTTTTTATAATATTTTCGATACTTAGGATAAGCCAATGCTCCAATTAAACTCATTCCTCCCAAAGTCATCCATATCCAACTCAATGATTTTGCTTCACCACTAGCATACGAATGCAAACCTACCAAGTGGAAATTCACACCATAATAGGTAAACAAAATTGATACAAAAGCATACATAGCCATTAAGTTAAATATCCAAGTATTACGTAATGCCGGAACAAAACGAGCATGAATTACAAAAGCGTATACCATAATACTAATCAACGCCCAAGTCTCTTTTGGATCCCAACCCCAATACCTTCCCCAACTTTCATTTGCCCATTGTCCGCCAAGGAAGTTTCCAATGGTAAGCATTACTAAACCAATAGTCAACGCCATTTCGTTGATGATGGTTATTTCTTTAATATTTAATTCCATTTTGGCTTTGTTTTCTTTAGTGGTAAAAAATATCAATAACAAGGAAACAAAACCCAATATCATTCCTAACGCAAACGGACCATAACTAGCCACAATCACCGCTACGTGAATCATTAACCAATACGAATTTAACACAGGTTGCAGGTTTGCAATTTCGGGGTCAATCCAATTGGCATACGCGGCAGATAAAATCATCGCAGTAACAAATGCTGACGAAGCCACTGTCAGTTTAGATTTTCGGTCAAAAGCTAATCCAAAAAACATAGTGGCCCAAGCTACATAAACTATTGCTTCATAAGCATTACTCCAAGGAGCATGTCCCGAAATATACCAACGAGCGATTAATCCTAAAGTATGTGTCGCGAATAATAATCCAACCACAACATGCAAAACATTTACAGTGACGGAAAGCCATTTTTTCTCTTTAAAAATTTGAATAATGGTAAACAACATCATTAAAGCGGCAATAGCAATGTACCAATACGGAAGCTTCTGAAAAACATCATATTTGTTATACAAAATCTCGTAATCAATTTTTTTATCCGATGGACGAACGGCTTTTCCAAATTTCTTTTGATAGTTTTCCATACCTACCAAATAGGTATTTGCCATAGTATAATTTTTATCCTGAGTCGCTTTCATCACCGCATCTAAATAAGCAGGTAATGCAAGCTTAATGGTATCAATTGCGGTTCCTGTTCTGTGATTGATTTCTAAAAAGGACAACCATTTATTGTTACTGTCTTTTGGCAATGGGAAAATGCGCAATATTTTTCCGCTTAAAGCCGAATTCAAGAGATTCACTTTCTTGTCAGTTTCAACAAAATCTTTTTCAAAATTATTAGGATTAGCCGCTTTGTATGCCTCATCTAAATAGGGCGACAATTTATAATTCCCTTTTTCATCAAAACAAGATCTGAAAGTAGCATATTTTGCATCGGATGGAATTCCAAGTATTTTTCGAATACTGTCGTTACCGCTTTTGATATAAATTAGTGGTGTTTCAAACCAAACCGTCGGAAATTGGGTCATCGAAACAAAAGCTTGATCCGAATTCATTCCGTTATAGGTATTTTTATGACTTACTTTTCGCAACAATTCAGATGAAAAAGTATTGATAGGCTTCATTCTTCCGCCTTCATCTTGAATAACCAATCGACCAAATTGAGCGGCATGTTTTTCAGATACTTTGTATTTGTTAATAATAGAATCGATTTGTTTTTGAGTAGGCAAACCGTTATTATGTCCATGATTTTGAGCCAATCCGTTAAAGGAAAGAAAGAGAATTATTAATGTCGTTAGTTTTGCTTTTTTGTCTTTAACGACTTCTAGTTTTCGTTTCAAATCAGTAAAACGAGATCCTTTTACAAAAAGAATTACGAGCATCGTAAAAAACAATATAAAGTACCCTATGTAGGTTATTGTTGTTCCCCAAAAATCATGATTCACCGAAAGAACCGTTCCTTTTTCATCAGGATCAAATGAGGCTTGAAAAAAACGATATCCTTTATAATCCAAAATGTGATTCATATATATGCGCGCATCAAATTTGTCTGAAGAATCAGTAACAGTAACCTTGCTTTCATAAGAAGAATAGCTTTTTTCTGTTCCAGGATATTTTTGAGCGATAAAGTCATTTAACTTAATGCTAAACGGTAAGTTATATACTTTACTTCCGTAACTCAACGTAAATTCTAATTTTCCAAGTTTTACAACCTGTGGTTCGCCTTGTTTCCCTTTGGAACCAACTAAGGTGATTTCTTTTTCTTTTCCGTCGGTTTTAATTATCAAGGTTATGGCATCGTCTCCTTTTTTGGCTTTAAAATCACCACTCGATTTGTAGGTTTTAAATCCTTTTTTGGGTTGATTCGGAATTACAAACTGTGCTTCTCCAAGGTTATATAAAGAACGATACATCAAACTCTGTGCAGAATCTTTGGCTACTTTACCTTGAAATTTATCCGCCATTCTCATAAACTGACCATCAAAAGGTGAAGTAATCGTATTGGATCGAGTATCAATATTAATTGCTCCTTTAGTTGGTTTATTAACCGAAAACAATAGGTTATGAATATTTTGAATTTCGCCTTCTTTAAGCATGTGTTCATGTCTAGTGCCTCCACTAGATTCAACTAATTTTAAATAAACATCGCCTTTTTCATCCGCTTTAATAGTTTCTTTAGCATCCAAAGCGAAGTCTTTGTATTCAATCTCAAATGGAATAGCATCAAAGGTATCATCAATAGAAAAATAATTATTCGCAACTGGGGAAAGTATTAATGGTTTTTCAAAAACCCTACGCATCATTTTTCCATCGTGCATTCCATCAACAAAAACAGACAAATGACTTTTATCCGAATAAAACTGATTTGAAGAAGCTCCTTCTCGAATTGGCATCATGCCTTCATAACTAATGTATCGGGTTACAAAAGCACCAGAGATGATAAATATCCATGACAAATGCAATAACAATGTTGGCCATTTTTCTCTTTTTAAAAGCTGGTATCGTTTGATGTTTCCAATGAAATTAATCACAAAAAATAACATAATTGCTTCAAACCACCAAGCGTTGTACACCCATATTCGTGCGGTATCGGTATTGTATTTACTTTCGATGAATGTTCCGGTGGCCATAGCAACCGCAAAACCCAAAAACAAAAGTGCCATTAAACGAGTAGAGAATAAAATGGAGTAAATTTTCTTTTCCATAGGTTGGAATACTATTTTTTAAAAAGTGGTACAAAAATAGCGTAAATAAATAGATTTCAATAGCATTTAATTTCGGATTTAATACTTTTTTATGAGTTGTTGCAATTGTTTTTTTTCATACTATTGACAAGTAATAAAACCAACAATGCTAAAATTTAATAAAACCTATTTTGGGTTAACCCTACTCATTTTAATTACCGAAATTATAATTGCGCTATATGTTCGTGATAACATTGTTAGACCTTATATTGGTGATGTTTTAGTAGTTATTCTAATTTATTGTTTTATTAAATCGTTCTTCAATACTATGGTCGTTCCTACTGCAAGTTTTGTGTTGCTTTTTGCTTTTGGAGTAGAAACGCTTCAATATTTTAGAATTATAGAAATACTTGGACTTCAAGACAATAGCGTTGCTCGAATCACAATCGGAACCTCTTTTGCCTGGATGGATATTGCCTGTTATTGTATCGGAATTGCAATCGTAGGTGTTGTCGAAAAAATAACTCGTAATGGCTAAAATCATCATTTATATCTCTTTCTTTACTTACATTTGGAATTGTATTGACATTCAACACACATTAATAGCATCATGAAAGTTAACCCTAAACTTCAAAAACAACTCGAACTCACCAACGAGCAAACGTCACCTTTATTCCGAATCATGTCAATTCAGAACAAAGAAGAACCACACAGACGTCATTTTGAAAACAACATCTGTGCCTTTCATATTGGTAACGGATTTATTCTTTCGGTGGCGCATAATTTAAAAGTAGAAGCCACTATTTTTAAATCTATTGATAACGGGATGTATCTTACCGATATTTTTCCGTACTTGAATGCTGAACAAGCACAGCTATTTGAAAGTTGTTATCCATTAGAATTGAGTAATCAAAGAAGATACGCCAACATTACCAATCCGAATGATTATCAAAGTATTAGTAACCAGCTCAAGCAAATCAATTTTGATACCCGTTGGATAACTCTGATGAATCGCAAAATCTGCAACCCGCATGTAGTCGTTCAGTTCAAAAATGAGTTGTTTTATAATGATTCGGAATTGACTACTCATTTCAATCCAACTACATATTTTGCCGAACCTGCCATACAACGACATACTTTTTTGGTAGAAGTCGAATTGGTAGAAGCTTTTTATAATGAAGATATAGCGTTATACAAAATCATAAACACGCCTAAGGAAGTTATTGATGCAATGCCAAGTTTGCATATAGATTATACTCTTTTAGACGACAATCAAGAAAACTATTATTGCTTGCAAAGTTCGCCTACCAGTGAAATTGGAAAGCTTTTAAACAAAGCTCAAATAGAAGGTTTTACGGAGCATTTTTCCATTTTTCAGGAGCGAATTGGAGGCAACTATATCCTTGAAGGATTGCGGTACCTAATCAAAGGATATTTCCGATTTGGTTCATCCGGTGCGCCTTATGTGGTGTATGATGAAAAGACAAACGCATTCAAAGTAAATGCCGTTCAGAGTGAAGCGTGTCCGATACAACTTTCTATAAACAACCAACGCGATGGAAATTTTCAGTATGTGAATGCGATTGCTACGCCGTTACAGGTAATTCAGGAACGATTAGAAAGACATATACAAAAATAAAAACTCAAATCCGTTTTGCAAATAAAATCTCATACAATCGCTATTACTTAATGGTTTTAAATACTGAATATTAGGAAAAAAATAATATTTTTTTATCTTTGAAAAAACAACCTACCTATTATGAAAAACAAACTACTCTTTGTATTATTAATATTTCTTTTCGGAAATACGTACGCACAAAATAACTTATGGAATCCCACTTCAGAATTAAGAGTTAGTTCGTTAAGCAAAATGGAGCGAGAATCAGTTCCAACAGAAAACAAACTTTTTAAACTGGATTTAGTTAAATTAAAACAGTTATTAGCCAATGCTCCCAAAGATTCGCAAAATAGTCAATCGAATCTAATCATTGCGTTTCCTAATCCTGAAGGAGAATTGGTTCAATACAGAATCTACGAAGCTCCGGTAATGGAAAAAGAATTAGCAGATAAGTACCCTGACCTGAAAAGCTACTCCGGAAGTAATGTAACTAATCCCTCTGAAACCATTCGTTTTAGTGTGACTCTTTTTGGGTTGCATTTTATGTGCTTCAATAATGAATCGGGTACTTATTTAATTGATCCGTATACCAAAGACTTACAAAATTATAGTGTCTATTACAAGAAAAATATAACCGATACAACAACGTTCAAATGTGGAGTTGAAGAAGTTGAAAACAATCATAAAATTAATGAAAAAGCATTAAATGAAACGTTACGAGCAAGCGATCAAAATTTTAGAACCTATCGATTAGCGATTGCTTGTACTATTGAATATTCTGCTTTTCATGTGAATGCCGCTGGTTTAAATGCTGGAACTCTTGCTCAAAAAAAAGCGGCAGTTTTATCAGCTATGGTTGTTACGATGACACGGGTAAATGGAGTTTTCGAAAAAGATATGTCCTTACGAATGAATTTAGTTGCCAATAATGACTTGGTTATTTTTATTGATGCAGATAATTTCGACAATATAAATTCTGGCACGTTAATCGATCAGAGTCAAGTAGAAATTGATGCGAATATTGGTGCTGCAAATTATGATATTGGACACACCTTTAGTACAGGTGGTGGTGGATTAGCACAACTAAATTCACCTTGTACTGGTTCTAAAGCAAGAGGAATTACAGGAAGAGGTGCACCTGTTGGTGATGCTTTTGATATCGATTATGTAGCTCATGAATTAGGACATCAATGGGGTGCAACACATACACAAAACAATAGTTGTAATCGTACTGATTCTACTGCTGTAGAACCTGGTAGTGGTAGCACCATAATGGCTTATGCTGGGATTTGTACTCCTAACGTACAAAACTTTTCTGATGCTCATTTTCATGCGGTAAGCATAGCACAAATGGTTGGTTTTATTTCTGGAACTGGCGGAACATGTGCTGTGACAACACCTAACGGAAACTTTGCACCCATTGTAAATGCTGGTATCGATTACACCATCCCAAGTGGAACAGCTTTTATTTTAAAAGGAAATGCAACTGACGCTAATAATGACTCATTAACCTATTGCTGGGAACAAACTAATATTGAAGTTTCCACACAACCACCATTAGCTACTGCGGTAAACGGTCCAAATTTTAGATCAATTATTCCTTCTACCTCACCCGATAGATACATGCCACCTTTAGCTAATGTGATAGCCGGAAGTTTAGCTCCAACATGGGAAGTGGTACCAACAGTGGCAAGAACCATGAATTTTGCACTTACCGTTAGAGATAATAGAACGCCAAATGGCGGTCAAACCGGAAGAGATGACAACGTAATTACAGTTTCGAGCGTTGGTCCTTTTTTAGTTACAAGTCCCAATACAAATGTATCTTACGTGGCAGGTTCTAATCAAACCATCACATGGGATGTTGCTGGAACAACGGCTAATAATATCAATTGTTTAAATGTAGATATATTTCTTTCGACCAATGGTGGAACAAGCTTTCCAATTCTTTTAGCTAGTAATGTTCCAAATGACGGGGCTGAATTGGTAACAATTCCGAATGCACCCGGAACTACGAATAGGATCATGATTATGGGAAGCAATCATATCTTTTATGATGTTTCAAATACAAACTTCAGTATCACAAGTCCACCATCAAGCTTTGCATTGGCATTTTCTGGCCTAGCTGGAAGTCAAAATAAAGAAGCTTGTCAAGGAACTGGGGTTTCATATACATTAAGCTACACAACCTTAGCAGGTTTTTCTTCAAATACCGTTTTTTCTGTTAGTGGAAATCCTTTGGGAACAAATGCCACTTTTACTCCAAATACACTGAGCACGAGTGGTTCAGTTACGCTCAACATTGACAACACAAGTAATGCCACTTCAGGTCTTTATTTACTTGAAGTTACAGGAACTTCGGGAGCTACTACCAGAACTGTAAATCTTTATCTTAACTTACTAAACGCAACTTTTGCAAATGTTGCTTTGACTTCACCAGTTAACCTTTCTTTTGCGCAAACCACCAATTTAAATTTAACCTGGGCTACAGATCCTTCTGCAACATTATACGATGTTCAAATTTCGACAAATCAAAATTTCTCACCAATTTTTCAAAGTTCAACTGTAGCCACAAATAGTTATTTGGCAACTGGATTATCGGAGTTAACCAATTATTTTTGGAGAGTTTTATCCAGAAATACTTCTTGTTTTGGTACTTTTAGCGAACCTTACAGATTTACAACAGGGCAACAATCTTGTAATAACGTTGCGTCAACAAATGTCCCTTTGGCAATTTCAGGTTCAGGAACACCAACTGTAAATTCGACGATTACAATACCTAATGCAAGTAATGTTACTATTGCTGACATTAATGTTACGGCACAAATTACGCATACCTATACAGCCGATATAATAGTAACTTTAATCAGTCCAACAGGTAGTGAAATTCAATTAGTAAATCGACAATGCGGAAGCTCCGACAATCTGAATGCCACTTTTGACGATTCAGGAACTGCATTAGTATGTGGCATAAATCCAACTATTAATGGTACCATAAGACCAACACAACTTTTATCAGCGTTAAATGGTCAAAATTCTGAAGGAGTTTGGACATTACGAATTAATGATGTTGATCCTGGAGACGGTGGTTCTCTTGTTTCATGGAGTATCCGAATTTGTTCTTTACCAAATGTACCGATCACTTGCGGACAAATAAGTACTACATGGAATGGAACCAGTTGGAGTAATGAAAAACCAGCGGATAATGTTGCCGTGACCATCAATGGAAATTATACTTCGACGGAAGATTTAGCGGCTTGTTCATTAAATATTATTGGTACTTCTCAGGTTGTTATTTCTTCTGGGAATGATTTTATCATAGATGGTATTGTCAATGTAGCGCCAACGGCTAGCTTCAGCATCCAAAATAATGCTAATGTAGTTCAAAAACAAAACGTAGTAAATACTGCTAATGCAACCGTATTTAGGGATAGTAATCCATTGCGAAGATTAGATTATACTATATGGTCATCTCCTGTAACAGGAAGTCAAACCTTAAAACAATTTTCACCGAATACCGTAAACAATCGTTTTTATAATTATAACTCCACAACTAACTTATTTAATATAATTTCAGATCCATTAAATCAAACATTTACTATAGGAACTGGCTATTTAATTCGCATGCCCGATAATCATCCTACAACTCCAACGATTTGGAATGGTCAATTTAATGGGAACTTAAATAATGGCACAACCGAAGTTAACCTAAGTTATATTGGAAGTGGCCAAAGCTTTAACATGATTGGAAATCCATATCCATCAACAATTAATGCTAATGATTTTATTACCGATAATCTATCTAACATTACTGGAACGCTCTATTTTTGGAGAAAAACAAACGCTGCATTCGGAACCGCTTATGCTACGTATACTCTTGGTGGATCTACGACAACTTCACCTTCTAGCCCAACTCCAAATGGATTTATTCAAGTAGGGCAAGGTTTTTTTGTTGAAGCAAAAAACGTAACTACACCAAAAGTTATCTTTCAAAATTCACATCGATCAGGAAATAATACCAACCAATTCTTCCGTACTAGTGAAATTGAAAGAAACCGTATTTGGTTGAACCTGACCAACACATCCGGATTGTTTAGCCAATCACTTATAGGTTATATCACAAATGCTACTAATGAATACGATGCAATTTTTGATGCAAAATACCTTAATGATAGTCCCGTTGCATTTAATTCCATGTTAGACAATCAAGAATTTTCGATTCAGTTTAGAGGATTAACATTTAACACAACAGATGTATTCCCTATGAAATTCAAAACCGATACAGCAGGGCAATACACCATTGCAATAGATCATACTGACGGTATTTTTGAAACCAATCAAAACGTTTACTTACAAGACACTTCACTTCAAATAGTTCATAATTTGAGTAATAGCTCGTATGACTTCACTTCTGAATCGGGAGAATATAGCAATCGATTTAAAATTATTTTTGAACCTCAAGCCTTAGCTGTTGGAGATAATCCAGCAAACGAGAATTCAGTAATTGCTTATGTAAACAACAATCAAATTCACCTAAATTCTAGTAATCAAATGATAAAAAAAGTTAAGCTATATGATGTTTTAGGCAGATCGCTCTACACCAATGTAAAGGTTGAAAATTTAACTTTGAATATTAGTACTATTTCCGCTAACAATCAAGCACTCTTCCTTCATATTGAATTAGAATCGGGTGAAATTGAAATAAAGAAAATAGTGTTTTAATAAAAAGGAGTTCATTTTGAACTCCTTTTTATTGTTTAATATCCCAGATAGCGCGGATTTATAATCCGTGCCCATAATTAACTTCAAGACAAGTTCGTGCCTACAATCAACTTCAAAACAAATCTAACAAAACTACTTCCAAATCATTCTCTAAACCCGCATAATTTCTAGCTGAACTAAAATAATAATCCCCCCGCTACCGCACGAATCCTTTCGTGTGGTTTATAATTTAAAATACTGAAATACAATGACTTTATCTATTAATCCCTTTTCTCCTGCATAATCCGAAGCACTACTATATTTGTAATCTTCTGGTCTAAAAACTATTCCTTCTTCAACTGGATTATTATGAATATAATCAATTTTTTGTTGAATTACTTTATTACTCCATAGTTCAATTGGTTTGTTATCGTGTCTCCAAAATTGAAAATTAGTTGTGTTTGAACTTTTGGCAGCTTCTTTTTTAAAATAATCTAACAAAAATTCTTTTCTGCTTTCTCTTTGATTTTCTTGTATAGCTTTTATAATACTTCGGCTTGTAAATCTTTTAAAATCTCCTAATAAAAGTTCAGGTTTTTGATTTTCTATACTTCTGTAAATTAAATGAACATGATTGGTCATTATACACCAAGCATGAATTTCCATTCCTTTTTTAAGCTGACAAAATTCTAAACTCTCTACAACTAAATCTTTATATTCATTTCTAGTAAAAACGCCTGCCTGCCGGCAGGCAGGTCCAACCAGCCCACAACCGCAAAGCTTACAAAGTACAAGCCTTCTTGATTATGGAATTTATAATTTCTACTCATATTTGATTTTTTTCAAAAATAGAAAAAATAGTTTATGTTATATTTAGAACCACGCGAAAGGATTCGCGCGGGAGCGGGGGATTACTCAAAGCAGACAGTATCAAAAAAAAAGACTAACTATACAGCTCCCCTTTTTACTTTAAATTTTAATTATTTATTGATTTACAATTGGTTAAATAATTGATTTTTGTTCATCACTAACTTTGAAACATTCCCATTATATTGCTAACTTTGGGAAAATATATAAAATTTAACCATGAAAACTAAATCCCTATTTCTTTTCACTTGTATAATCATATTAACTTCCTTTAAATCTATTCAAGCTATTAATGAAGACCCAATATATAAGGTTACAATTTTTAGATGGTCTAAAAGTATAAAGGGTGTGGAGCAAAAAAGATTTGCTACAATTAATCAAGATGGTTCTATAGTCATCGATGAACAAATTTTTAAAAAAAAACTTACTATAAAATCATTAAATGTAGCTATTGATAATTTTATTAAGACTGAAAAAATAGTAAAAGTAGGAGCTAATAATGACCCTCCCAGAGTTGCTATTGTTCCTAAAAATGGTGAACTCACTATAAGCATTGCCATTATAAAATTAAAAGATTTTAATAATGAAAAAGAGTTTGAAAATAAATCGCAATACATTTACAATAAAATAGAAAAATCATCCGACCAAGATATTTATATTTATAAATATTTAGACTTGGATGATTTGAAGGTTTTGAAAGAAGCAATAGAATAACTATTTTATAAATAGTCCTTTTAATACTTCCAAAATACTGAATTTTCCAAAAAGACTGAGTAACGCCATCATAATAAAAAGCGCACCAGCCACATATCCTTTTATATTTGTGCTGTAAAAGGGTGCAGGCTTCTTATAAGTACTATATATAAAATATATACCAATACCTATAGAGATTACAACTAACAAAAAATTATAAAAATTATCCATATATGATTATCTTCTGTCGGTTGCTTTTAAGCCATCATCTTTTACATTGTCAATATACCAACCATTTGCTGCTTTAAAGGTTGCATTTTGTGCTGCGTCAGAGACAGGTATTGTTTTATCTATAATTCCATCTGAGACTTTACCTGCACCAATTGAACCTGCTTTTATAAGTCCTTTTGCAGCATTTCCAGAAGTAAAGTCTCGTGCTGCTGACATACCAGTACCAATGTCATCCATAGTATCGCCAATTTTATATGCTTCTACTCCAAATGCAACAGCAGCAGGATTACCTGTTAATGCTCCTACAATCGCTATTGCAATACCTCCTCCTTTTACATAATTACTGCCATCAGCCATAGCGTCTCCCATATTTCCAAGCATATCCATTAGTATTTCTCCTGAAAACTCATATTCTGGTGAGGGAGATGATGTCGCTATTTCTCCTGAAACTTTTGCTTCTGCTATTGCGGTAGGATTAGCGTGGTCTGGAGCTGTTTTTTCTATACCATTACTACTATCAACCCATTTTCCATTTGGTTTCATAGTAACAGTACTGCCATTTATACTTGTATGAACATTATTTGTTACCCCGTCTGAATAGTCGCTATAACCAGCATTTATTGCCTGTTCTCTTGATGTTATATCACTTCTCCAATTCCATTGTCCATCTCCTGTATTAACCCAATCATTATTTGCCTGCATCCCATCAGGGTCGATAAAATAAACAGGATTGTTTAAACAATATGTATATGGAGAGAAACGTCTAGAAGTTTCCGCGAGCGGGTCAACATTCATCCATCTACCTAATGCTGGATCATAATTCCTCGCTCCATAGTCGTACATGTTAAGCCCCAACTCGTCTTGGTACTCTTTACCGTTGTACTTATACTTATAATCAATTCTACTTAATGACGATACTTGTACAATTCTTTTACCAAACTCACTAGGATCTACAGCTTCGCCTATAATGGGTTCAACGTATTCTTTGTTACCTGAGTTGTATTTGGTATGCTTCAGACCAAAAGGATAGTAATGGTTTTCTTCCAATATTTTAAGACCGTTGTCAATTTTATCCAAACTATAACTAACACGAATATTGCCTAAATGGTCGGTGTAATTATAAACATAATTAAATTTTTGTTGATTCCCTTCAGAACATTCAATACAAATGCTCACATTTACAAAACCCTCAGCATGTGGAAAAAAGTTAAGCTTTTCATTAGTATACTGATACCCGTCTAAATAATCCGTTACAGTCTCAATTCCTCCTTGTGTCACTTTCTTGCTTTTCTTTTGCCCTAATGCATCATAAAGATATTCTATTTTATCTCCTGTTCCAAAATTTATTTGGGTTGGTAAGTTTAAATGATTGTAAAAAATAGTACTAATGTTTTTGTTATCGTCTCGAATCATATTACCATTAGCATCATACTCATAATCAGCATTCCCTGCATTTAAATCTTTAAACCCTTTTGGGTTATTGGTACCATCCGTAACACTCATCAACTGATTTTTTAGGTTACTATCATAGGTATACGCTAAATCATCAATCACTATAACGCCAAGATAATTAGAATCAAAATCACCATTGCGTTTTAAACTTTGAATGTTGCCGTTTTTGTCATAATCCATTTGTTCGTTATACATATGAGTCACAGCATTACCTAAATCAGGTTTCTGATAAAATGAATTAATTAATCGGTTCAAATTGTCATACTGATAACCGTATTTTCTTTTAACATCATCAGTGCTAGTACGCCAAAAGGTTTAGCTTCGCTCCGTTCGCCCTTTGGGCTCGGGTCAGAGATATTTCCGTTATATTTTTTTAGGAGCGGCACTCTTATCTTTCTCATTATGTAACCTCCCGCTGTCCGCGCTACACGGTAGCTTGCTTCCAACGGGGCTAGAGATTGCGTTTTTCTTTCTTTAACAAAAAAACTACAAAATGACTTTTGTAGTTTTTACATTGTTGTGGGCACGGATTGCAAATCCGCGCTATCGGGGTCCTTTATTTTTTTGACAACCTGTCTGCCGACAGGCAGATGCTGTAATGCGTTTATAATAATGTATTTTTGATTTAATCGTGTAAATAGGTCAACCCAACCAACTGTTGTTATTTTTATGAAATAGGCGTCTTCTGTTGAGGTTGCTTTATACTTTGTTGACATTCTAAATGCTTTACTCAAATATAATAAAAAAACTACAAACATGACATTTGTAGTTTTTTAAATTGTTGTGGGCACGGAATGCAATTCCGCGCTATCGGGTTAAAATTGTTTTTTCCATAATTTAATATATTAAATAAAACCACCCAGTTAGGGTGGTTTTTTAAATAACTATTTTACCAACAGTCCTTAAAAAAGGAGTAAGTGTGTCTTAAATTTTCAGCGGTCTTACCATCCTTATCGTAAAAGTAAATTTTCTTTTTACCTTTTTTTAATATCCATGTCTTTAATGTGTTATCACTGTAAAGAGTATCTATTTTACTTCCTTTTTTTACCAAAAAAGCATAGTTATAATCTTCAAAATATGTTGATGTAGTGTCGTTTATAGTTTTAATATCATTAATAAACCCACTACTACTGATTGATAATTTTGCATGTTCATCTTGATAGCTCCAAAATATTTTCTCATCTACAGAATAGGGTTGAGTTCTTATTGACCCCATAAACTTTATTACAAGTACTTCGTTATTCTTATCCTTGGATAATGAAATATTTTTTCCTGTATCGCACGAGTAGAAGGATAGACAATAACATGTTATTATAAGGCTATTTAAAATTTTATTTTTCATAATATCATAATCTTTTATTTGACAATACGTTCTGCGTGGGAACACTAACACCTCTATGGTTTAAACGAGGATTTTCTTTTAATTGAATGTTTATCTGCGTCGATAAAGTGGTAGCTTTTGCCTCTTCTTGATTTTTAAAATATGGGGATTTACTTTGACTTGATTTATCTTCTTTACGTTTAAAATAAGAAGATGGGTCGGTAAAAAAGCCAAAAGCGTGACCCATTTCATGCCCAAATAATGATGTAGGAGAGTTTATCTTGGCTGTTTTTGCAAATTTACCCGTTGCTAATTGTTGTTGCAGAACATCACTTTTTGAGTCTTTTACATCATCAAATAAAACTCCATTCTTATTGTCAAAATAAATAGTCCCTATGTTATTGTATGCACTTGCGGAATTATTATTTCTATCCTTGAACGCCCTACCAGAACCAAAATTAGAGCCACAATCCTCACATGATTTAGCAACAGACAGCTCTTTCTCACTATTCATTATTCCATCCATAATATTAACAGTTTCACCATCAACTTCTATATTTGATGCTTGATAAACTGCATCTAAAGCTTTTAATGCATCTGCTAAAAAAGGCGAATCTATTTTAGAATAATCTCTATCTTTTTGATATTCATATCTCTGATGCTCTTTACTGCCTTCTCCGTAATATATCTCGATGTAATTGCCGTCAGGGTCAATAAAATAATTTGGATTATTCAAAGCGTATGAATATGGAGATACAGGGTAATAATTCTCTGCCAAAGCATCCATGTTATTCATTCTTCCTATATCTGGCATTTGTCCCCTCGCCCCGAAGTCATACCAGTTAAGCCCCAGCTCGTCTTGGTACTCCTTGCCATTGTACTTATACTTATAATCAATTCTACTTAATGACGATACTTGTACAATTCTTTTACCAAACTCACTAGGATCTACAGCTTCGCCTATAATGGGTTCAACGTATTCTTTGTTACCTGAGTTGTATTTGGTATGCTTCAGACCAAAAGGATAGTAATGGTTTTCTTCCAATATTTTAAGACCGTTGTCAATTTTATCCAAACTATAACTAACACGAATATTGCCTAAATGGTCGGTGTAATTATAAACATAATTAAATTTTTGTTGATTCCCTTCAGAACATTCACTACAAATGCTCACATTTACAAAACCCTCAGCATGAGGAAAGAAACTAAGCTTTTCATTAGTATACTGATACCCGTCTAAATAATCCGTTACAGTCTCAATTCCTCCTTGTGTCACTTTCTTGCTTTTCTTTTGCCCAGTAGCATCATAAAGATAATCAATTTTATCTCCTGTTGTAAAATTTATTTGGGTGGGTAAGTTTAAATGATTGTAAAAAATAGTGCTAATATTTTTGTTGTCGTCTCGAATCATATTTCCATTAGCATCATACTCATAATCAGCATTCCCTACATTTAAATCTTTAAACCCTTTTGGGTTATTGGTACCATCCGTAACACTCATCAACTGATTTTTTAGGTTACTATCATAGGTATACGCTAAATCATCAATTACTATAACGCCAAGATAATTAGAATCAAAATCACCATTGCGTTTTAAACTTTGAATGTTGCCGTTTTTGTCATAATCCATTTGTTCGTTATACATATTGGTAATGGGATTACTCAAAGCAGGTTTATTTAAATATATTAAAAAAATTCCGCAAAGTCAGGAGACATTTGCGCAGCATTTCTAAGGAACTCTTTGTGGAGCTGGGTTTTTTAATTTTTATTTAGAAGGTACGCGAAAGGATTCGCGCACCAGCGTGGGGGTTGTAATAAAAAAGGAGTTCAAATTGAACTCCTTTTTTATTTAATATTCCAATAATTCCAATAGTATTTTATCAAACCGCTCTTTCGGCAAATACTGATCTTCTAAAGCTTTTACAAACGGAATAGCACTTTCTAAACTTCCTACTCTTCTAACTGGTGCATCTAAATGTTCAAAACACTGCTCCATAATCATTGCTGAAATATCGCTAGCAACACCACCAAATAGCGTATCTTCTTGAAGAATAATTACTTTATTCGTTTTCTTTACGGATGCAAAAATAGCTTCGGTATCTAACGGTTGTAGCGTTCGTAAATCTAATAAATCCGCACTAATATTGGAGTGTTTGCTTAATGTTTCCAATGCCCAATGCACACCAGCGCCAAATGAAATAATGGTTACTTGCGTTCCTTCTTTTAACAATGCCGCTTTTCCAAACGGAATGGTATAATAATCGGAAGGCACGTCTTGATATACCGAACGATACAATTGTTTGTGTTCAAAAAACATCACTGGATTTGGGTCGTTAATTGCCGTATTCAGCAATCCTTTGACATCATAGGGAAACGCGGGATACACCACTTTCAATCCCGGAGTTTTGGTAAACCACGCTTCATTGGTTTGTGAGTGAAAAGGACCGGCTTGTGTGCCACCACCGCAAGGCATTCGCACCACAACGTCGGCTTTTTCGTTCCAACGATAATACTGTTTGGCTAATAAATTCACAATCGGATTAAATCCAGTAGAAACAAAATCGGCAAACTGCATTTCTACAACCGCTTTACAGCCATTGATAGATAATCCCATTCCAGCAGAAACCACAGCGCTTTCACAAATTGGCGTATTGCGAACACGCTCTTTTCCAAACTGTGCTACAAAACCATCGGTAATCTTAAAGGCTCCGCCATATTCGGCTATGTCTTGACCCATAATAACAAGGTTGTCATGTCGCTCCATCGATTGACGTAACGCATGCGATATAGCATCAACCACTCTAATATTCTCTACTCTATCTGACGGAGTAACTTCCTCAAAATCATACGGTTTATAAACATCACCTAATTCTTCTTCTAAACTAGCAACTACTTCAGGTTCTGCTTGGGTAATGGCCCAATGTTCGTCTATTTCTTTCTTAATGGCTTTGGTTATCTTAGCATCTTCTTCTTCCGAAAGTACACTCACTTGAAGTAGCCATTCTTTATAATTTGAAATCGGGTCTTTAATTGCCCATAAATCCATCAATTCTTGCGGAACATATTTGGTCCCACTCGCCTCTTCATGCCCTCGCATTCTAAAGGTTTTAAACTCTAATAAAACAGGTCTAGGGATTTCAATCATGGATGCTTTAAGTTCCACAATTTTTGTAAATACCTCTAAAATATTATTTCCGTCAATGATGTGGCTTTCCATTCCGTAACCAACGCCTTTATCAGCCAGATTTTCACAACGGTATTGTTCGTTGGTTGGAGTCGATAAACCATAACCATTGTTTTCAATTACAAATAAAACAGGCAAATCCCATACTGCAGCAATATTTAAGGCTTCGTGAAAATCACCTTCCGAAGTAGCGCCTTCACCCGTAAAAACTGCGGTTACTTTTCCGTTCTTCTTAAGTTTATTGGCTAATGCAATTCCATCAGCAACTCCCATTTGTGGTCCTAAATGTGAGATCATTCCGATGATATTAAACTCTTGGGTGCCAAAGTGAAAACTTCGGTCTCTACCTTTGGTAAAACCGGTTTTCTTTCCCTGCCATTGCGAAAATAGCCGGTGCAACGGAATGTCTCTCCCTGTAAAAACCCCAAGATTTCGATGCATCGGCAAGATATATTCGTCCTTATCTAAAGCAGCTGTTATTCCCACAGAAATCGCTTCCTGACCAATGCCTGAAAACCATTTAGATACTTTTCCTTGACGCAAAAGGATGAGCATCTTTTCTTCGATAAGTCTCGGTTTTAGTAATTTTTTATATAAATCCAATAACTGAATATTGGATAATTCTTTTCTATCGAAATTCATCTGTACATTTTTATGTCCCGCAAAAATATAAAAATAGGTTGTCAAGTTTATGTTTTATTTCACTATTATATCGATGTAGTTTAGATTCTTAAATACTTTCAATTTCTATCCCATGTAGCCCAAACTCAAATCCCTAAAATTGTTACTGATGTACAACTGACAATGAATAAATTTTATAGTGAACAATTCGTTAAAGATAGCATTCGTATTCTTCGCCCAATTCATTATCCGACAATAACAAAATAAAGAGAACACTGCCGGAGCGTTCTTGAACAAAAGATTAGTAGAATTAGGCGTAATCAAATAGATTTAAACTCCAAATTCTAAAATACCAACTGATTAATTCTTAATGCAACGAACCGATATGCCTGTTTTGTTTCGAATAGAGCTTCGAGTAGCTGAATTGCCAAGATCAATATTATAACTATAAGCAGTACTGCTACTTGATGCTGTAGCACTCCACCAATAGGCAACTTCTCCTAATCTTTTAAAAGGTTGATCCGCTGGAGTATAGGTTAACGTTAAATAACTATATCCCGAAGGTAGCGCACTAAAACCTGATTGGTTTGTTGCTCCTTGCGTTAGATTAGACCATAACGGTACAGGATTTTTTAATTTTGGACCGGCAACATTGTAACCTCCTAAAAAAGTTATTAATGAAGACCATTCTGAATCGGTAGGAATATGCCAACCTATAGGAGCTAACCCTCTTGGGTCATTAACGGCATACCAATTATATAATTTACCATACGTGGTTCCGTTTGCAGTATCGTCAGCATAATAACACCAAGCACCTGTAGTCAATGCATCCCATTGTGCGATATCGGTTACCTGCGGAATAACATCACCGTTTCTATACTTACTAACATTGAGATTTTCTTTCATCCATTGTTTTCCATTGATAACAATACTTGAATACGAATTTCCATCAGTATCTATAACACCACCACCATTTGTATACAACTGATTCAATGAAGTAAATGTTAATTCATCGCCATAAAAAGTTCCATCAGAAGTTGTTGCATAAGCTTTAACATAATAGGTTGTATTTTGAGAAAGTGGTAAGTCACTTGAAAAAGTTCCTTTTTCTATGTCATAATTTGATTCAATAGTATGTGGACCACTAATTGATGGATTTGCCGAAGTACTATAACATATACCATAAGCAGAAACCGAAGTTAAGAACGAAGATCCAAAAGTTCCAAAAACTTTGGCAGACTGATGACCTACATTAGTAACAGAGGATGTTTTTACTTTAAATGTATTTTGAATAACACCACCATTGGAATCATCATTACTATTACAAGCAACCAACAATGCACAAAAAAATGTGAGGGCAATAAAATTTTTCATAAACGTTAAATTTCTTATAAAGCAAATATAATAAAAACTTGCAGTTACAAAATATAGGCATAGCAAAATAAGTGAAGCAATCAAAACTAGTTGTGATAGGCTTCTACGAATTTATGGCTAGTAGCACTGAAAAGCTTTTTATTGATAAATTATCCGCTCCACATTTTAAGATAAAGATATTCCAAATTTTATCCTTGCATAATTTTGGAATTTGGAATTTGTTTTTTGTAATTTTACTCTCTTATGGATTTACAAGACCAATTAAAAAAATTGTTTCCCGATCATCAACCTTCTAACGAACCTAAAGTTGCTGAAGAACAAGAGCACGTTCTTTTTATTCAATCAGCACCCATGATTTGCAAATACGAAAAACGAAAAGGCAAAGCCATAACCATCATAGAAGGCTACGAAGGCAGTGATGACGATTTTAAACTACTAGCAAAAGAACTAAAAACCAAACTTAGCGTGGGCGGCACTTTCAAAGATAGTTCCATTATCATTCAAGGCGATTACCGAGATAAAATAATGAACCTTCTAAAAGACAAAGGGTTTAAAACAAAACGTGTTGGAGGATAAATCTCTTGTTCAGTTGGCAGTGACAGTTAGCAGTAAAAAATCAAATTAACAAATACACAAATAACCAAATGATTAAATCATCCGAATTAATACTAAACCCAGATGGTAGTGTCTATCACTTAAATCTAAAACCCGAACATATTGCTCACGACATTATTTTTGTAGGTGATCAGAATCGGGTTGAAAAAATAACGCAATTTTTTGATAGCATCGAATTCTCTGCCCAAAAACGTGAATTTAAAACCCAAACCGGAACCTATAAAGGCAAAAAAATCACTGTAATGTCTACCGGAATTGGTCCCGACAATATTGATATTACCATGAACGAATTGGATGCTTTAGTCAATATCGATTTAGAAACTCGCGAGCCAAAAGAAAGGTTAACTTCACTAAACATTGTCCGAATCGGAACTTCGGGTTCCTTGCAAGAAGACATTCCGGTAGATAGCTTTGTAATGGGCGAATACGGCCTTGGATTAGACAATATGCTTCGCTCCTACTTAATTGATGATATTTCCGAGGCAGCCATGGAAGCGGCCTTTATCAAACACACCAATTGGGATTTGAAAAAAGGAACTCCATACATCATTGCGTGTTCAGAAACCCTAAAAAACAAATTCGATAGCGACAAAATTTATAAAGGAATTACCGGAACTGCTGGCGGATTCTATGGTCCACAAGGAAGAGTGTTGCGTCTAGAAATTCAAGACCCTGAATTGAATAGCAAGATGGATAGTTTTAAATTTAATGATGTTCGAATGGCCAATCTCGAAATGGAGACTTCGGCTATTTATGGTTTAGGAAAATTGTTAGGTCACAACTGTTTGTCCTTAAACGCCATTATCGCGAATCGTGCCAACGGAACTTTTAGTGACGATCCGTATAAAGCGGTTGATGCCCTAATTCAATATACTTTAGGGAAATTAGCTGAGTAACTACTTTGAAAATGGAACAACGGATTGATGAATTTATGTTGGTTTTAAACAAGCTCGACGTTTTAGCCTCAACAAATTCTTTTAGAGATTTTGAACTGAAACCAAGTGAAACTAAATGGTCTAAAAAAGAAATTTTAGGTCATTTGATCGATTCCGCCATTAATAATTTGCAAAGGTTTACTGAAATTCAGTATACCGAAAAACCATTTGCCATTAGGACATATCATCAAGATGAATTGGTTAAAGCCAATGATTATCAGAATAAAGACATTCTTGATTTATTGCATTTATTAATTGAATTGAACAAGCATATCGTCTATTTGGTTCACAATCAAACTGAGGAAAGTTTGAAATATGAAATCATACTTCCAAACCAAACAATTACAAATTTAAAATG
The DNA here is from genome assembly GCF_044369455.1 of Flavobacterium sp. Taxonomy (GTDB): domain Bacteria; phylum Bacteroidota; class Bacteroidia; order Flavobacteriales; family Flavobacteriaceae; genus Flavobacterium. Next base: position 106,056 of record NZ_JBIPLW010000005.1, read on the forward strand.
GGTAATTGAAGATTATTTCAATCATTTTTACCATCATATAAAACAAATAGATCTACAATGAACTTCATTTTAGAAACCGACCGACTTCTACTCCGTCCATTAGAACTCTCTGATGCCGTCGACATGTTTGCTATGGATAACAATCCAGAAGTGCATAAATACCTATGGCAAAATCCAACACAAACTGTTGACGAAATCATTAAAACGATTGAATATGTTCAAATGCAGTATGAAAGAAATAAAATTGGACGTTTTGCAACAATCCTAAAAGAAACAGGCGAATTCATTGGTTGGACCGGGATTAAATTTGTCGATGATCATACCGAAAACGGAAATTCCAATTTCTATGATTATGGCTATCGATTAAATCAAAAATTCTGGGGCAAAGGCTACGCAACCGAGGCATCTATTGCTTGGCTAGACTATGGTTTTAACCAAATGAATATCGAAAAAATGAATGCCTATACCCATTCTCAAAATGGTGCATCCAATCATATTCTACAAAAAGTGGGTATGAATTTTATGGAAGATTATTTAGATAAAGAGGGCGTGATATGGAAATGGTGGCAACTGGAGAATCCAAAAAGAAAATAGAGAATAGACAAAGAGATATTAGACAAAATTAAAAATCAGAAAAAGTCTATCATCTCTAATCACTCAGTCTATCATCCAAAAACTAAAAACATGAAAACAATACGAATACTTGGAGTTCCAGAGCATTTCAACTTACCCTGGCAAATGTGCATCGAAAACGGAGAGTTTGAGGAGATTGGCATTGATTTGCAATGGACCGACATTCCGGAAGGAACAGGTAAAATGTGTCAAATGCTTCGGGATAGTGAAACCGACATGGCAGTTATTTTAACTGAAGGAATCGTAAAAGATATCGTTGCAGGAAATGATTGTTCCATTGTGCAGGTTTATGTTGAAAGTCCACTGATTTGGGGAATTCACGTTGCAGCGAACTCTAAACACCATTCATTGCCTGATTTAGAAAACACCAAAGTGGCGATTTCACGTTATGGTTCGGGTTCTCATTTGATGGCCTATGTTAATGCTCAAAATCAAAAATGGACTATTGACAATCTGCAATTTGAAATCGTAAATACCATTGATGGTGCTGTAGAAGCCTTAACAAATGGTGCTGCCGATTATTTTATGTGGGAACGTTTCATGACCAAACCTTTGGTTGATAAAGGAATATTTAGACGCATTGCCGATTGCCCAACACCTTGGCCGTGTTTCGTAATTGCAGTTCGAAATGAGTTTCTGGAATCGAGTAAACAAACTGTAGCACTTATTTTAGAAACGATAAATAATACCACTATCGAATTCAAAGACATTCCCAGTATCGACCGCACTTTGGCATCCAAATACAATCAAAAATTAGAAGATATACAAGAATGGTTGTCGCGTACCAAATGGTCACAAAAACCTATGGATGAAAAAGTGTTAAACAATATCCAAAATCAATTATTTGACCTAAAAATAATAGATAAAAAAGGTACTTTTGCTGAAATAGTAAAAGCTATTTAGCTTTTATCAAAGGCACTATGATAAAATTAGGAAATCTTACTTATCAAGAACTTAAAGAGAAATTTAGGATAAAAAGTCCATGGGACATGATTATCATTTTTGTCTTAAGTATTCTACTTACTATTCCTGTTTTCATTATTGCACATCAAAACTTTATCACACTCGATTGGGCGCATTATGTAGATAGAATTGTATTATTTATTGTCATACTTATTGCCTTTCTGTTACTTTTAAGAGCTTTAAGAAGAGTAACATTGATTTCGGTTATTATCTATTTTATAATCTTAGGTTTCGGAACATTATCTGGTAAATATGGTTTTCAAAGTATTTTTGAAGATTATCGTTCGATGATATACACTATGAATGACGAGGCCTACCCTCAAGATATTATAATCACCAAGTTGTTGCCTTTTCCAAATAAATCAAAAATTTTAGATGCCGTTGAATATCAAAATCCGAAAATTAGAAATTTTGCTTTAATGTCAATTAACAACCATTTTAAGAATGTAAAAGGTTATTATGAAAATTGGACTATTATACAATCGTTTGCTATTTTTAAAGAAATTAATAGCCGATGGAATTATGTGAGTGACCCAAAAGGACACGATTATATTGCCAAAGCAACCGAATCGCTTCGCTATCTTTCTGGTGATTGCGACGATCATTCCATTTTTATGGCAGCCTGTATAAAATCTATTGGTGGCACTACCCGATTAATTCATACCAAAGGGCACATCTATCCGGAGTTATTAATTGGAACCAAAAAAAATCTTGATCATATTAATTTTTTAATAAAAAAGGTGTTATTCCCAAATGAAAGTAAAAACAAACCCATCAACTATCATATAGATGAGCGAGGTAATATTTGGCTCAACTTAGATTATACTGCAAAATATCCGGGTGGTCCTTTTATGAATGAAGAGATTTTAGGTGCACTCACTTTAGATTAAAGTTGAAAAACTACTAAAAACTTATTGCTTATTACTAATTACAAATTACTAATTTATTTCTATATTCGTTTCCAATAAAACAAGCTGTAATGAAAAAGTTATATTGTCTATTCCTCATGCTACCAATAGCCCTATACGCTCAGGAAAATACCAATACTGTTCTTCAAAATAAGAAGAATGAGTTCCGTGTAGATATTTTGTCGGCTCTAGTTTATACCAAAGCAAGTTTGAGTTATGAACGCTTTTTTGGAAAAGATTTTTCAACGGGTTTTAATGTGAACTTTTCGAATAGCAACAAGCTTAATGAAGATTTTGATAATGGTTACCGAAACAATGTTCCTAAATTTGAATTTAATCCTTATTTGAGATACGCACTATCGAAAAGTAAATCGCGTTATTATTTTGCAGAGATTTTTGGTTCCTATAACGGAGGCGATTTTAAAGAGATTGTTAGGGTATCTGGCATGGCGCAACCCGATTATTATACTACCAAAAAATCAAAATATACTGATTTTGGCTTGGGTGGAAGCTTAGGATACAAAATGTATTTTAAAAATAGTATTGCCGTAGAATTCATTGTCGGATTTGGATCAAACCTTACCAATCGTGACAAGAGTCCAGATGTAATTTCAAGAGTTGGTTTAAATTTAGGATATCGATTTTAATAAAAATAAAGATGAAAAAAGTACACTATACAATTTTAATTCTAGTTGCATTTTTAGTAACTAATTGCGATACCAATGATGATGGTTTCTACAATAATGTATTTATAGAAGTTCCTAATTTAGTAACAATTGAATCTCCAACTACAACGTATTCAGTTGGTCAAAAGTTATATGTTTCATCTCAGTTTCCAAGAATTTTGAATGATGGTGCACTGATAGATATCTATCAAACAACAGGAGCAAATGAATTTGTATTTTCCTATGTTATAGAGAAACAAATAAATGCTACAGAATGGGAAGTAGTAACTGTAAATGACAGTCAGTTAGACATAGTAAAAGGAAATGCTCAAAATGGTTCTTATGTATATGCTACCTGTCAATATAACACGGTGTCAGGTCTCTATGAATACCGTGTTGGGTTTCCATTATTATCAACAGGAACGTATCGTATGAGTTTTGGTTATAATAGTGATTCTGTAAACTCTGTTGAATTGCGTTCTTTGAGTCCAGCTACACGATTGATTTTAAACATTAATTCAACGATAACAGGTCTTAACCCAAGTGGCTATTATAATTTTACTGTAAACTAAATTTACCAGTTAATTTCTTTTTTTCCGAAACTTTTTAAGTACTCATTCGTTTTACTAAAATGTTTGTTTCCAAACCACAAACCGCGATTAGCACTTAATGGTGATGGATGTCCAGTTTCTAAAATATAATGCTTGTTTCTATTAATTTTTGCTCCTTTCTTTTTTGCAAATCCACCCCAAAGAAGAAATACTATACCCTCATTTTCCTCTGATATTATCTGAATAACGGAATCTGTAAACGTTTCCCAACCTTTATTTTGATGGCTACCCGCTTGACTTTCTCTAACAGTTAACGTAGCATTGAGCAATAAAACGCCTTGATCAGCCCAACGTTCCAAATTACCCGATAATGGGATGGGCAACTCTAAATCGCTCTGAATTTCTTTAAAAATATTAATTAATGAAGGTGGAAAAGCAATGCCGTCATTTACAGAAAAACACAATCCGTTGGCTTGCCCCAAACCATGATACGGATCTTGTCCGATGATCACCACTTTTACATTATCAAACGGGCAATGATTAAAGGCTGCAAAGATTTCGTTTTCATGTGGGTAACATCTATTTGTTGCGTATTCATTCAAAACAAAAGAGTGCAACTTTTCAAAATAAGGTTTTACAAACTCATTTGAAAGCACCTTTTTCCAAGAAGAATGAATTTGGGTAAACATCTCATAAAATTTTATCAAAAATACCATTTTCTATTGCAATATGGAAGGCAACCTTTGTAACTTTGAACCATAGATACTGATTTAATGATATCGATTACCACTAAAACATTACAAGATTTAGAATTTAACACCGTTTTGCAAACCATTTCAGATACATGTAATACTGAAATCGGAAAACAAAAAGCATTACAAATTGTTCCATTTAGCCATAAGGAAAATTTAATGAATGCCTTGCTACAAACGTCTGAATATCTGTCCTCTTTTACCAATAACAATGCTATTCCCAATCACGGTTTCGATACGCTGACTAATGATTTAAAATTTCTTGCTATAGAAGATAGTTTCTTAGAAGTTGGAAGTTTCAGAAAAATTGCCACACTTTCCGAAACCGTAAATGTGCTGCTATTATTCTTTAAAAAATTTATTAATTATTATCCAAAGCTAAACGAAAGAGCAACTCAAGTAGAATATACCAAATACATCATTCAAAAAATAGATGAAATTGTAGATAAATATGGTGAAATCAAAGACAATGCTTCACCCGATTTAATTAACATTCGCAGGGATATGAGTGTGGTTCGTGGCAAAGTCAATCAAAGCTTTGGACAAGCCATGAGTCAATACAATTCACTAGGTTATTTAGATGAAATTAAAGAAAGTTTTGTTGAAAATCGTAGGGTTTTAGCGGTTTTAGCAATGTACAGACGAAAAGTAAAAGGTTCTATTTTAGGCAGTTCAAAGACAGGAAGCATCGCTTATATCGAACCCGAAGCAACCCTACGTTATTCAAGAGAATTGAGTAATTTAGAATATGAAGAACGAGAGGAAATAACACGAATTCTAAAGAAATTGTCTAATGATATTCGACCCTTTCTAGAATTATTAAAACAGTATCAAGAGTTTCTTAGTGATATTGATGTGGTGGCAGCCAAAGCGAAATATGCTCGCAAAATCAATGCGGTTTTACCATCAATTACAACCGAAAAAGAAATGTATTTTAGAGATGCCTTCCATCCTATTTTGTATTTAAATAATCTAGAAAAAAAAGAAAAAACGTTTCCGCAAACCATTGAATTAAAAAATGAAAACCGCATTATTGTCATTTCTGGACCCAATGCAGGTGGAAAAACAATCTCTTTAAAAACGGTTGGCTTACTGCAATTGATGCTTCAATGTGGGATTTTAATTCCAGTGCATGAACGCAGCAAAACGTTTTTATTTGACAGAATTCTAACCGATATTGGAGACAATCAATCTATTGAAAATCATTTAAGTACCTACAGTTATCGGTTAAAGAACATGAATTACTTTTTAAAAAAATGTAATGCTAAAACGTTGTTTCTAATTGATGAATTTGGTACAGGTTCAGATCCAGAATTAGGTGGTGCTTTGGCTGAAATTTTTCTAGAAGAGTTTTACCATAGAGAAGCTTTCGGAATAATCACAACACATTATTCTAATTTAAAAATATTAGCCAACGAATTACCCTTTGCTAGTAATGCCAATATGCTTTTTGACGAAAAGTCATTAGAACCCATGTATAAGTTGATTTTAGGACAAGCAGGAAGTTCATTTACTTTTGAAGTGGCTCAGAAAAACGGAATTCCGTTCGGATTAATTAATCGCGCCAAAAAGAAAATAGAAGGTGGAAAAGTGCGTTTTGACAAAACCATTGCCACACTCCAGAAAGAGCGCTCTAAACTAGAAAAAACGTCGCTAAACCTGAAGGAAGAAGAAACCAAAGCGCGTGAAGAAGGAAAAAAAATGGAATCAATTAATGTGAAAATTCAGGAAAAGTTAGAGCGTTATCAGGAATTGTTTGATGCTAATCAGCGCTTAATATATATGGGACAAAAGATTGATGGTATTTCAGAAAAGTACTTTAATAACAAAGATAAAAAAGTGCTTATTGGTGAATTCTTAAAAATAGTTGAAATAGAAAACTCTAAACGTACAAAAGCGACAGTAAAAGAACGCGTTGCAAAAGAAATCATCAAAAAGAAAGTTATTGAAGAAGTTCAAGTAAAGGTTGAAGAAATAAGAGAAGTAAAAAAAGAGAAAAAAGTAAAAGCACAAAAAGCCGAAGCCGATAAACCAAAAGTGGCTTTAAAAATTGGAGATCGGGTCCGAATGATTGACGGAAAAGCAATCGGCACTATAGATAAGATTGAAAAGAATAAAGCTGTGGTGAATTATGGTGTTTTTACTTCAAAAGTAAACGTAGAACAATTGGAATATGTTCAAGCAAAATAATACTGAAATAAATTCAGCATAAATATGGAAATTTCAGATTTACCAAAAGACAAAAAAATAATTCTCTTTGATGGGGTTTGCAATCTTTGCAATGCGTCTGTTCAATACGTAATTAAACATGATGAAAAAGATGTGTTTCGATTTGTGTCACTGCAATCGGAATTGGGACAAAAAATTCAGAAACATATTGGAATAGCAGATAAAAATATTGATAGTGTTGTTTTGTATCTACCTGGAATAGCATATTATTATAAATCGACTGCTGTAATTGAAATCACAAAATCACTACAAGGAATTTTTAATTATGGGCTCCTGTTTAAGATTTTGCCAACACCATTACGAGACATCGTTTATGATTATATAGCAAAGAATCGTTTCAAATGGTTTGGTAAAAACGATAGCTGTATGATTCCAACACCCGAATTGAAAGCTAAATTTTTAGAATAAATAAATTAATCCTCTTTCTCCCATTTTCCAACTACAGATGTAGCAAGCGCATTGCCTAAAACATTAGTAGCGCTTCTAAACATATCGCAAAAATGGTCAATAGGCAGAATTAAAGCGATACCTTCAATTGGGATTTTAAACATCCCGCAAGTGGCGGCAACAACAACCAAACTGGCCCTTGGAACACCTGCAATACCTTTGCTGGTAAGCATCAACACCAAAAGCATAGTCATTTGTGTACCAAAATCAAGTTGCACTCCGTAGGCTTGTGCAATAAAGATACTGGCAAAAGTCATGTACATCATACTTCCGTCAAGGTTAAACGAATAGCCCAAGGGCAACATGAACGAAACGATTTTATCCTTAACACCAAACCGTTCTAATTCTTCTGTTAATTTTGGAAAAACCGCTTCTGAACTCGTAGTACCAAATGCGATAATTAGCGGACTAACAATATGTTTTAATAAGGTAGTCATTCTGCTTTTTAAGAAAATATAACCTACTAATAATAGTACAAACCAAAGTGTCGAAATGCCAACTAAAAAAGAACCAAAGAACTTGGCATAGGTCAGTAATAATTCATTTAAATCTCGAATAGCAAATACGCCGGCTATAGCTCCAAATACTCCAATTGGCGCAAACTTCATCACATAGTTTACCATTTTTAATACAATATGCGACGTTTTATCTAAAGCATTCACTACAGGTTTAGCATAATCACCTATAGATGCAGCGGCTAATCCAAAAAAGATAGAAAAAATTACAATTTGTAAAATTTCATTAGTTGCCATAGCTTCTACGATACTTTTTGGAATGATGTGTTCTACAAAATTCTGAGCCGAAAATCCTTCTGTTTTTTCGACCACTTCGGAAGCGGTTGATACGTCTAACTTTCCTAGTTCTAAACCAAATCCGGGTTGCAATGTATTTACCCAGAACATTCCAATTAATAATGAAATAAACGAAGCTGTAAAAAACCAACCCATCGCCTTTCCTCCTATTCTTCCAACGGATTTGATATCGCCTAATTTTGCAATTCCAACTACTAATGTTGTAAAAACCAAAGGAGAAATAATCATTTGCACTAAGCGAATGAAAATAGTAGCCAACATTTTAATATAGCCACTAAACTCTTTTGCACCAGTTTCGGAGTAATTGTTGTGAATAAAAATTCCCAAAAGTGCTCCAAGAAACATTGCAATAAGTATTTGCACCGTAAGGTTACTGAAGAAAGATTTTTTTTTGGTTTGATGATTTTCGTTTGTGTTCATAATAAGTTGAATTTGTTTTAGCTCCGACCTGTCTGCCGACAGGCAGGTAGAAGTGGAAAGCATTGTTACGAAAAATTCTATTTTTTCTTGACTAAAAACTGCGACCTAAGGAAGCAGGTTTTAGATTATTGAAAAAAAGAATTATACAAACAACCATGTAACGCACAGCTGTAATAGCTTCTAAAAATTTGGATTATAGGTTTTACTTAATAAATAAAAATCGGCCAATACTAATGCAGCCATAGCTTCTACAATGGGAACCGCACGTGGCACCACGCAAGGATCGTGTCTTCCTTTGCCTTGTTGTTCTAACAATTTACTTTCATTGGTTAATACTTCTTGCTTTTGAATTAAAGTAGCCACCGGTTTGAAAGCTACTCGGAAATAAATATCCATTCCATTGGAGATTCCGCCTTGAATACCGCCAGAAAGGTTGGTTTTGGTTGTTCCATCTTCGTTGTATAAATCGTTGTGTTCGCTACCTTTCATCTTGGCGCCACAAAATCCGCTTCCAAATTCAAAGCCCTTTACTGCATTAATAGAAAGCATGGCTTTTCCTAATTCGGCATGCAATTTATCAAAAACAGGTTCGCCTAATCCGATGGGAACATTTTGCAAAACACAGGTAATCGTACCACCAACAGTATCGCCTTCTTTTCGAATTTCTTTGATGTAGTTTTCCATTTTTTCAGCAGTGTCTACATCTGGGCAACGAATGGCGTTGGTTTCTGTTAACGAAAAATCTAATTCTTGGTATGGTTTGTCGATAAATAGTTCACCAACAGATGAAACAAAAGCATTGATTTTAATGTTTGGCAACATTTGTTTAGCAATGGCTCCAGCAACTACTCTACAAGCAGTCTCTCGAGCTGAACTTCTACCACCGCCGCGATAGTCCCGAATTCCGTATTTTTTCTCATATACATAATCAGCATGACTCGGTCGATAATTATCTTTACTATGGGAGTAATCATCAGACTTTTGGTTGGTGTTTGGAATGATAAAACCTATTGGTGTTCCGGTTGTTTTGCCTTCAAATAATCCGGATAAAAATTGTACTTCATCTTCTTCTTTTCGTTGGGTAACTATAGAAGATTGCCCTGGTTTTCGGCGTTGCATTTCGGTTTGAATAGCCATAAAATCAAGTGAGATTCCAGCCGGACACCCATCTATGATTCCGCCTAATGCTTCTCCGTGAGATTCACCGAAAGTAGTGAGTTTAAAAAGAGTTCCGTAGCTATTACCAGCCATATGTTTTTTTTTACTTTGTATAATTCGTCTCAACTTCAGGCCGAGACTCAGGTTAACAAATATAGAGTTTAAGTTGAAAGTAGTAAAGCCAAATATCAAAAAGTTAACATTGAGACTATTAATTATTGAAATTTAATAACATTTTCTTTTAATTGATTTAAACTATAGTTTATTAATTTGTAAAACGCTATAATTGATTTATTTTGAAAAAAAGAAACTTAGATGTAGTAGTCATTTCTGATGTTCACTTAGGTACTTTTGGATCACATGCTAAAGAACTAAGCTACTATTTATCCACAATAAAACCGAAGATTTTAGTGTTAAACGGAGACATCATCGACATTTGGCAATTTAGAAAATCGTATTTCCCAAAATCACATTTAAAAGTCATAAAGAAAATTATTGACCTAGCATCTAAAGGCACTAAAGTATATTATATTACTGGAAATCATGACGAAATGCTACGCAAATTTAGTGATTCGAGTATTGGTAATATTACTATTTTAGATAAGCTTGTTCTGGATTTAGATTATAAGAAGGCTTGGATTTTTCATGGAGATGTATTTGATGCATCGGTACAACATTCAAAATGGATAGCCAAATTGGGTGGTTATGGATATGACTATTTAATACTGACTAATCGATTTATGAATTGGTGTTTAAAAAAACTCGGAAAAGAACCTTACTCCTTTTCCAAGAAAATAAAAGCCAGCGTTAAATCGGCAGTAAAATTTATATCAGATTTTGAAACTACGGCCACCGACTTGGCCATTGAAAAAGACTATGACTATGTCATTTGTGGGCATATTCATGAACCCAAAATTATAAAGAAAGAAAACAAAAATGGTTCGACTTTATATTTGAATTCAGGAGATTGGGTTGAAAACCTCACCGCATTAGAATACAACAACAGACGATGGAAATTGTATCGATATGAAGACCATACGGAGCGTGAAGAAGAAGATTTATTTGAGATGGAAGATTATATCAGTCAGCAACTTATCGCATCGATAATTTTTACAAAAGAAAAATAAGTAATAACTGATTATTTTGGTCAGAAATTATATAATAAATTTGTACTATTATATAAGTATAATGGCATTATTTTTGTCAACTTTGCCAAAAATAATTTAATAATCAAAAAATGAAAAAAATCATTTTATCTGCTTTTATGCTAATTGGATTAGCGTTTAGCGCTCAGGCTCAGGACATTTCGAAGAATGCATTAGGACTTCGTTTAGGAGACAACGATGGTTTTGGAGGAGAAGTTTCTTATCAAAGAGGTTTGTCTAAAAACAATCGTTTAGAATTGGATTTAGGTTGGAGAAACAGTAATGATGTCGATGCCTTAAAAATAGTTGGTTTATACCAATGGGTATGGAACATTGATGGGGGTTTCAATTGGTATGCAGGTATTGGAGCTGGTTTAGGAAGCTGGAGTTATAATGGACCAGGCAATTCTGATCCAGATGGAGGAACATTCCTTTTAGCTGCTGGTGATATTGGAATCGAATATAATTTTAAAGAAGCTCCAATACAATTGTCTTTAGACTTCAGACCTGAATTATACTTTGGTGATAACAGAAGTGATTTTGATAATTACGATCGTTTCGGACCGGACATCGCTCTTGGTATTCGTTACCGATTTTAATAAATAACGACATAACTAAAATCCCGTCATAAAAGATCGGGATTTTTTATTTAATAACAATTGGTTTCTTCGAGTTGACTTTTACTACCGTATAGGGATATTTTGTGGTGTCGTCTATTGCGGTTTCTTCTATGTTCTTTTGAGAATCTTTAAGAAATACTTCTATTTGAGTTGCAGTTTCTATTACTTTTTCAATCTTCATCCTATTGTAAGGTTCTTTCGTTGGTCCGGTATTTAAAATCAAGAAACTGCTTTCGTTGATATCTTTTGGTTTAATCAATTTAGCTAAATTTTCGTCTCCTAATAGCATTTTTATTTCTTTGGACTCCGTCAATACTTCGTAAAATTTTATATTGGCGCCTCCATCATTATTTACAATCAATACTTCAAATAGAGTTTGGTTTGCAACATTCTTGGTTGATGTACAAGCAAGAAACATGGTAATTAATACTAAAGAAAGGAATTTTCTCATTTGGAATTTTGTATTGCTCGTTGGTATAAATTCTCATATAAAGGGAGAATGTTTTTGATATCGAATTGTTGTGCAACTCCTAATGCTTTTCCCTTAAACTGAGCCAAAGTAGCCTCGTCAGAAAGTATTTTTATAGCATTAGCAGCCATGTCTTCTATATCACCTACATTGCTCAAATATCCCGATACTCCATTAAAATTAACTTCGGGCAAACCACCTGAATTACTCGATATTACAGGGACACTCCAAGCCATGGCTTCGAGAGCTGCTAAACCAAAACTTTCTGTTTCTGATGGGAGCAAAAACAAATCAGAATAGGATAATATTTGATCTATTTCGTGGCTATTTCCGAAGAAAATAACTTTGTCTTGTATGCCTAATTGTTCACAAAGTTGTTCTGCATTAGCTTTTTCTGGACCGTTACCAACCATCATCAATTTGGATGGAATTTTTTGTTGAATTTTATCAAATATTCTAATAATATCTGGAATGCGTTTTACTTTTCTAAAGTTACTGATATGGGTTACTATGCGTTCATTCTTATTAGCCATTACCGAACGTTGACAGGAAATTAAACTTTCATTACGTATTTTATCCAATTCGATAAAGTTAGGGATAACATGTATTTCTTTTTTGATATTGAACAGTTTAATAGTATCGTCTTTTAAACTTTGAGAAACCGAAGTTACAATATCAGATTTATTAATGCTAAAATTGACAGCAGTTTTATAAAACGGATGATTTCCAACTAAAGTGATGTCTGTTCCGTGAAGTGTGGTTACCATGGGTAGATTGATGCCTTCGTCTTTGAGCATTTGTTTTGCCATATATCCCGCATAGGCATGTGGTATGGCATAATGCACATGCAACAATTCTATTTTATAGAGTTTGACCATATCAACCAACTTGCTTGATAATGCCAGTTCATAGGGTTGATAGTGAAACAAAGGATATTCGGGTACATTCACTTCATGATAATGCACATTGGAGTTCAATAGCGCCAAACGCACCGGTTGCCGGTAGGTAATAAAATGTATCTCATGACCTCGATGAGCCAGTTCAAGCCCTAACTCGGTTGCTACTACTCCACTACCTCCGAAAGTCGGATAGCATACAATGGCTATTTTCATGATATTTTTTTGTTGCTACGAATTTAAGAAAAATAGAAACGAAAAACTTTAAATCAATGTTAAAGATTATTTCGCAATAATCGCTTCTTGAATTCCTGTTGGAAAAAATAGTCTAAAAATAGTTTTCAAAAGAAAACGAATATATCTAATAAATAAGGGAGTTTCTTTGCCCTACCGCTACTTAGCGAATGTTTTTGCTTAGCTTTACTAAATATTATATTTTTTTTACCATTTATTTTTCATTAAGATAAAAATTCTTGCGAAAGAAAAATGTGAATTTTGAAGATTTTTCGCTATCTCTCGAACGGCTGTTATTGGCTGTACTTATTTTCTATTGAGATATTCACTTGCTAGTTTTGTGTCAGAATATTGTAAATTAGAGAATTTTACATTATTTATTTCAATTCCATTTTCAGTAATCTTTCCAAAAAGTTTTCTTTTCTTAATTACTTCTTTTGGATTTTCTGGAACTAATTCAGGACAATAATCACAACTTATTTCAGTAAGTTCGATTATTTTTTGACCATTTTCGGTTTTTACAATTCCAATATAATAATAAAATCCGCCATCAGATGACGAATATAAAGTTTTCTTTCCAATTTTAGAAATTGGAACTCTATCGAGATAAACACTATCTTTTTTAATTTTCAATAGATTTTTGTGAAACCATTTTTGATTTGGATTTTCAAAATCCTCATTTGTCTCCTTTCCGTTTTTGTCTTTAATCCACATGATTGGTTCATATCCAACAAATAATTTTTCTTTCGAAGTTTGAGAACATCCAAAAATTGAAAACAATAAAAATACATAATAGGATTTTTTCATAGTTCTTTTTGTACGATTTCGGACAGAATAGCCACTAAAGTTACCGTGTCTACACGACTGTTGCGAACTTCGTAAACGTTTATTTTCCGTTAAAGATAAAAATTCTTGCGAAACGTGAACTTGAGTATACTATAAAATTCTCAATTGCGAGAACGGTTAGCAGACGTAGCTATAACTCGATTTGAATTTTCACTTTTCCGCCCAACCCTTTTTCCACAATATCATACAAAGTTTTGAGAGTCAAATTACTTCCATTATTTTCTATTCTGGAAATATATTCTCTTTTCTTGTCAACTAAATCTCCAAGTTCTGTTTGAGTTAGATGTTTTTCTTCACGCGCCTTTTTTAAAAGCAAACCAATTTTAAAGCCTTGGAATTCTCTTTCAAGTTCGTCACGTCTTTCGGTTCCTTTTTCACCGTAAACATTATTTTTAATTTCTTTCCAGCTTTTAGTTTCCATAGTTATTTAGATTTTTTTTCTGTGTAATATTTAGTCATTAATTTCAACGCTTTTTCCATTTCATTTTTTGGTGTCTTCTGCGTTTTCTTTTGAAAGCCGTTAAGTAGAATGACGAGTTTCCCATTGTCAAAGAAGCAGAATACACGCCAAATGTTTGAGCCAAGTTGAATTCTAGCTTCATAAAGCCCATTTGTTCCTTCAATTGATTTCAAATAATTAGCAGGAACTCTTTCCAAAGTTTCAATAGCCTCAATTATTTTGAATATTTTATCTTGAACTTTATGAGGTTGTTCAAGAAGAAATTCTTCAAAGTGATTTTCATATGCTATAACTTCACGCACTTTCATTTTTCAAAGGTAACTTAAAAGTTACATTGATTCCAAATTTTAAAGTAAATTTTCTTGATTTGCAGATTTTTGGCCATGTCTGCTAACGTCAGACTGTGAAAAAAATTCCACAATCCACAAACAAATATAAAAATTACTTGTAAGAAAAACATATTTTTCTTATTTTAAACCATGCAACATCCCGTAACTTCGGGATAGTCTTTTGGAGAGGTTGTGTAACGGTTACTGCTGTTGTGCGTTCGGCAATTTATTTACAGAATTGCAACTTTCTGATTTAGTATCTCAACATTGAAATTAACCTTCGCATTGAGTGCTTTGAAAACTTTCATTATTGTGTCAAATCTTGCATCAGTTAAGCTATTTTCAATTTTCGAAATTTGTGCTTTTTTTACACCAACTAATTTACCTAACTGTTCTTGCGTCAAGTTTCTTTCTTTACGGATTTGCTTGATTGTTTGACCAATAAGCTCTAGCTTTAATTCATTTTCAAAAGCATCTCTATTTTGAGTTCCTTTTTTTCCAACGAATTTATCAGTTACTTCATCTAAACTATATGTTTTCATAATATTATTTTTTTTCGTTAAAATATTTTATTCTTAAAGCTTCAGCTTTTTCTATTTCTGTTTTTGGAGTTTTGTCTGTTTTCTTTATAAAACCATTTGACGAAACTACGATTGTATCTTGTTTATTGGATTTATCCCAAAAAGCAAGTAATCATATATTGCTTATTGTATAAAGTTCTAAATTCCCAAATTTCTCCATCAAGTTTTTTGAATAATTCATTATCATTTACACTTCTTGATTTCCAAATATTGTAAAGTATTTTTTCTCTTGACTTTTGATCTAAACTTTCCAAAAAATCAATTACTGGCTCAAGAAATTCAACTTTGAATTTATATTCCATTTGAAGCTTTTAAATTATTTTGGGTAAAGATATAAGTTTCCTTTTTAAGAAACAAATTTTCTTAGAATTTCGGGGCGGATTGCTGACGGTTTGCAGCTTGGCGAAGGCGGGGCTTTCGAAGCACCATCTGTCAAGCTACCACTAATGTGTATTCGGAGCCGAAAAGTTTCTGCCACCACGAACGCCCCGCTTTTGGCAAGGTGCTGTTATGGGCTGGCTTTCTTGTCGTTCCATTGTTGTAATGTGATAATAATTCGTCTTCCTCGTCAGGTTTGTCGTAAGCATCAGCTTCGGTTAAATGCCCATCTTGGTCACTTATTCTTGTCAGTTTTTTTCCTTGTCTAAACACAAGTTGAAGTCCGTGTTCTTGTTCCCAATCACACTCACAAGCAATTTGTATATAAATATCATTATCTCTTCTGTGTCGCCTTGTCACATAAATTTCTGTCGGGTGAATAAATTTCCAAATTTCGTCTTGTTTATTTATTTGTCTTAAAGGCTCGTCTGCTTCGTCAAAACCAACTGCATCTAAAAAGTCCTTACAGTTCTTATGAGCAAGGTCAGAAATTAAGTTTCTATCGGTAGATGTATGTTTAAGGAAATTTGTTAACGCTTGGTCGGCTTCTTCAACAAAATACTTGTCATATTCAGGTTCAAAGTCCATAAATGTTATTGTCAACTTTTCGTTGTCAAAAAATGGAATTTCAATTCCTGCACTTTTCCACCAGTCAGGAAACCTTTCTTCTTGTTTAAGTTGTCCAATTATTCTTGAAGTAATTTCCTTGCTCATTGTCTTTATTGTTGCCGCTTAAGCTTGCCCATAACTCATAAATATGCGCACTAACTCATATATATGCGCAAAACAATTTCACAGCTGTAAGATACGAATATAAAAAAATAAGCGGTGAAAACTAAAAAAAATACTTTTTGGCTATCTAAAACACTATTTTTCAATAATTGCATCCTGAATTACCTTTTGAATATCCTCTCTAATATTTTCTTTAGATAGTTTGTTGGGTAAATTTGAATCGGGATACGTCCTGTTGGAAAGAAAAACATAAATAATCTCAGTGGCTGGGTCGGCCCAAGCTATGGTTCCTGTAAAACCCGTATGTCCAAAACTAGACATCGATACGCAACCGCAGGTTGGTCCAGCACCACTGAGTTGCGGTTTATCAAATCCTAGTCCACGACGATTGCCTTCAGCACAAAACCAACACGTATTAAAATCCTTGAACGTAGTTTCTGAAAAGTATTGAACTCCACCATAATTTCCTTTTTGCAAATACATTTGCATCATTTTGGCAATATCCATCGCATTAGAAAATATTCCGGCATGCCCACCAACTCCACCTTCCATCGCGGCTTCCATATCGTGAACATAACCTTGAATGGTATCATGGCGAAAGTAAGAATCAATTTCTGTTGGGATAATTCTTTTTTTCTCAAATTTAGTTAACGGATTGAATAACGTATTATTCATTCCCAGTGTTTTATAGAAATTATCGGCTGCCAATTCGTCTAGATGTTTGTTCATTACTTTTTCGAGATATTGTTTCAAAATAATGAAGGTAAAGTCACTATAACGGTATTCTTTTTTTTCTATTAATGGACTGTTGATGATTTGTTTCATAATCGTATCATGATAATCATCTCTTACATACAAACTGTCTGAAACTCTTTTGGTAAACCCTTCACTATACACTTTTCGATAGTATTTCTCCATTGGCATCTTTGATGAATCTAAAGTAGCTTTGTAAAACGGAATCCAAGCTTGCATTCGACCATAGTGCGACAATAATTCTTTAAATGTTATTTGTTGTTTGTTTGATCCTTTAAATATAGGTAACATTTCGCCTAGAGTAGTTTCAAGTGTAACTTTCTTTTGGTCATAAACTTGCATTATGTTGGGCAAAGTGGCCACCATTTTTGTTACTGATGCAACATCGTATACATCATTATTATTTACTTTTACATCACCTTCATAGGTTTGTTTTCCGAATGATTTTTGATATATAACTTTTCCTTTTCTAGCTACTAAAATTTGCATTCCTGGCGCCATTTTACCGTAGATGGCCTTTTGAGCATAGGTTTCGATTTGCTTGAGTTTCTCTGAACTCATGCCTACTCTTTCTGGAATTGAAAATCCCAATCGGTTGAGCTTTTGAGTTGTGATTCCGTCGCCGGCCTTTAAGGTACTATTGATAGAAACAGGAAGCAATCCTTTGGCATCTATCGCTCCAAAGATTATTTCGGCAGAAACTTCTTGAACAATATCGCCATTTTGATACGAAACGATTACGCCGGGTATTTCATCAAAATTTAATATTCTTGATAAGGAATAAGGTTTGGCGAAACAATCTATAATTACTTTCTTTTTAGAAGCAATAGAATCAATTATTTGCAATTCAGGAACAGTAAGCTCTGGCGATTTCCACCAAGATTTGTCCGATTTATGATATCCAATGATTACAGTTTCATAATCGATTAATTTAGTCATTAAGCTATCGATATTGGTATCTGAAACTTCGGTGACTTCAGTATATTTCTTTAAAGTAGTAACGAATGAACTGTTGGAATCATCACCTAATTTTACGTAGGCAATTTTCTGATTTAAATTTTTTATTGGGAGAATGCTTCCATCATTTTTTACGACCGTAACTGCATTTTCATATAATTCATATTGTAATGTTTCATTCGATTTTGGATTCAAATCATTATACAAATTAATCCCTTCGATAGGTTTGTAGTTATTTAATCCTGCCTTAAACTTATAGCGTAAAATCTTCTTTACCGATTCGGCTAATCTTTTGTCGGTAATAAGGCTATCCTGATAGGCCATGCATATTTTTTCGGTAGCAAGCGGCACGTTTTCTGCAAAAAGCAAAATGTCATTCCCTGCCATAAAAGCTTCTAAGTCGATATCACCCGGTTTTCTGAAGTTGCTGGCACCTTTCATATTTAGAGCATCGGTAAAAATAAGTCCATCAAAACCCAATTCGCCTTTAAGTAAATTTGATACTACATTATAAGATACAGAAGTAGGATAACCTTCTCTTGGCTCTAAGCTAGGAATATTGAGATGCGCTACCATAACCGAAACTAAACCTTCATCAAACATTCTTTTGTAGGGATATAATTCTACTTTATCAATATGTTCGAGTGATGCCTTTACAACGGGTAATGTACTGTGTGAATCTGTAGCGGTATCTCCGTGTCCGGGAAAATGTTTTCCGGTAGAGAAAACACCCTGATTTTGCGCACCATTCATAAGTGCGATAGCGTGTTCGGTCACATTTACTTTATTTTCACCGAAAGAGCGGTAACCGATAATTGGATTTTTTGGATTCGTATTGATATCTAAAACGGGAGCAAAATTAAAATGAATTCCCATTCTTTTGCTTTCTTTAGCCAAGCTGGCGCCCACTTCCTCAACAAGTTTTAAATCCTTGATTGCACCCAAAGTCATGTTAAAAGGATAACGGAAAGTTGAATCTATTCGCATACTCAATCCCCATTCCGCATCAATTCCTATAAATAAAGGCACTTTTGCTATCGATTGGTATTTGTTTGTCAATCTCGCCTGACGCATTGGTCCACCTTGAAAAAAGATTAGTCCTCCAATTTTATAATCGCGAACTAATTTTTCAACTGCGTTAGTGTGTATAGTGTCTTTGTTTGAATAGGCAGCAACCATAAACAATTGCCCTACTTTTTCATCAAAAGACATTTGATTATAAATACTATCTACCCATCGTGTTTCCGAAGAAGTTTTGGGAAAAAAGTTTTTCCGATCGGATTTTAAATGTGGAATGTAAACTTCTTCGTCTGCTATAATATCAGCTTTTGGAAAAATTGGTATGGATTTATTTACAAGTTTTGTCGACGAACAATTCGTAACTAAAAATAGCAATCCCGTGCCTAAACCTATACTGCATAAAAGCCTTTTCATGTACTATGATTAAAAGAAACGACTATGCCAGCTTTCGCTAGCAGGAACTTCCCAGTTTTCGTTAAATTCTTCGATGGTATTAACAAGATTATTAAAAACAATCGTATGATCTGTAACGGCTTTTTCTTTGGCCATACGTTTGAAATCGAGTAATGATTTATGTGCAATATGCTCGCCATTTTTGAAGGTTACATTCATTTTATCTAGTAAATCAACCTTGTATTTTTGTTCTAAATTTTGAATGAATGCTACCGACGAATCTATAGAACATCCAGTTGCCTGTTGCACTTCCTGATTTACTGCAAGAATAATAAAACGATTGTATTTCAAAAGATAAGAAGCTTCTAAAGCCGTTCCGTGAGCAGCCCAATTTTCGATAAATAACTTTAAGTCATCATCTATTTCAGCCATTTCTTCGTCCGAAAATTTTCGGTTGGATTGATAAATCCAAATTTTAGAATCTTCGGGTAAATTTTCAAATGGTATAAACATTTTTATTTTTTTTGTAAACTAGTTATAATTTTAAAATACTTAAAATCTTTAGCTTCAGGATCATACATTTCAAATTCGTCATAACCAACAATAAGCTCTGTTCCTGATTTTATAGTTCCTTCGGTGTAAAGAGAAGCCGTTTCAAAATAGTTTAATAGAAGTAAATTGTGCGATCGGTTATTTTTATCTTTTAACTTAATCGATACAAATTGTTTGGTCTCTATATCCGTTACCTTACCTTCGATCGTTAATTGCTTCACCTCTGTTGTACTTTCTTCATCTTCCATTTGTCCTAATGCAATTATATAGTCTGGACAATGAGAAACCATTTTAATGGCTACTTTCTCGCCAAGATTTTGCATTCCTTTATCATTTCCAAATTCGGTTCTATCTTTTTCGGGCAACTCCATTTTATGTTTGGAATAGCTTTCAATCATACACAAACCCAAAGTCATAGTCAACTTATTGTCTTTAGCTTCCGCATTGATATCTATTTTTTTAGATTCTATGCAGCTACAGGTTTCCTTAGCAATTACATCATAAACATCATCCGTTTGGGCATTGATTGATGCTGAAAATAGTAAGAATAAATGCAGTATTTTTTTCATATTATAAATCTTGAGCATTTGCAATTAATTCTGCAATATCCATCACTTTTATTTCACCTTCTTTTTCTTTATTTTTAACTCCATCGGTCATCATTGTGTTGCAGAATGGACAACCTGCTGCAATAATTTCGGGATTGGTTTCTAGTGCATCTTCGGTTCTTTCAATATTGACTTCTTTATTTCCCGGTTCAGCATCTTTAAACATCTGTGCACCACCAGCACCACAGCACAAACCATTCGCTCGAGAACGTTTCATTTCAACCAATTCAGCATCTAATTTTTGAATTAAATCTCTTGGTGCTTCATAGACATTATTTGCTCTTCCGAGATAACATGGGTCGTGAAACGTAATTCTTTTTCCTTTGAACTGCCCGCCTTCAATGGTTAATCTTCCTGTGTCTAATAATGATTTCAAAAACTCGGTGTGATGAATAACTTCATAATTGCCTCCCAATTCAGGATATTCATTTTTTAAGGTATTAAAACAATGCGGACAAGCAGTGACAATTTTTTTAGCTTCGTAGGCATTCAAAACCTCGATATTCATCATGGCTTGCATTTGAAACAAGAACTCATTACCAGCTCTTTTTGCTGGATCGCCAGTACAACTTTCTTCTGTTCCTAAAACAGCAAAATCGACATTAGCTCTATTTAAAATACGAACGAATGCTTTGGTTATTTTTTTTGCTCTGTCGTCAAAACTACCAGCACAACCTACCCAAAATAACACTTCGGGTTGCTTGCCTTGAGCCATCATTTCTGCCATGGTTGGCACGTTTACTACTTCACTCATAAATTTCAAATTAAAAATTCCAAATCCCAAAAAAACCTGAAATCTATATCTTACTATCTAATAATACTATTCATGATGTTCGTCATCAAACACTTGAATAGTAACTTCTTTATCTACTAAATCGGTAAATTTTCCTCTATAACGCGTTGCTTTCACTAAGTGATTGTCAATCCAATGATAATTTCCTCCACGTGGTTTACCAAATAAAATTCCGTGATATTTAAATCCGTATTTCTTCAACCAAATTTCAGTATACGCCCTGTGCGCTTCAGTTCTAGAAGTAAAGAAAAATATAACATGACCTTCATCATACCATTTATTTAGTGTTATCAATGCGTCAGGATAAACTTCGGCCGTTAACATACGTTCTGGTTCTTCGTTTGGAATATCGTCACAAACGGTTCCGTCAATATCGATTAAATAATTTTTTATACCTTCTGGTAAAATTGGACTTAAATGCTGCCCGTTTTCCGTGATACTTTGCAAGCTTTTGTCAATGTCTTCCGTTTTCATTTTTTTAATATTTAATATTTCACATTCATTTGACAAATTCCCAAGTCTCACATTTATGGTAATTTGTAATAGTAATTATTATTCGTTTTTCCAGTTTAATCTATCTTGCTGATTGTACTGCCATGGTGCACCATTATTCTCAATATTAGTCATCATTGCGTTTAATGATTGTGGTGCCGCACTTTGTTCCATTACCAAATAACGTCTCATATCCATGATTATGGACAATGGACTAATATTTACCGGACATTCTTCTACGCAAGCGTTACAGGAGGTACACGCCCAAAGCTCTTCTGGAGTGATGTAGTCATTCAATAACGATTTATTATCTGGAACAAAAATGCCCTTGTTGGCATCTATATTTCTACCTACTTCTTCCATTCGGTCACGTGTATCCATCATTATTTTACGGGGTGACAATTTTTTTCCCGTTTGATTGGCTGGACATGAAGAAGTACAACGACCACATTCGGTGCACGTATAAGCGTTAAGCAATTGCACCCAGTTCAAATCTTGAACGTCAGAGGCACCAAACTTACTCGGCACCGCATTGTCATCAGCAGGTTGCGCCGCAAATGGATCGGCGTTTGGATCCATCATTAGTTTTACTTCTTTGGTGACACTTTCTAAATTATCAAATTGTCCTTTTGGATTCAAATCAGCAAAATAGGTATTTGGAAACGCTAAAAGAATGTGCAAATGTTTGGAAAAGTATAAGTAATTCAGGAAAACTAAAATACCAATGATATGCAACCACCAAGCAGCTCTTTCAATAATTTCTACTTGCACCAAGTCCATTGAATAAAATAAGGGTGAAATGTGTTGTGAAATAATGTTTCCCGAGTTCTTCATTTGAAAATGAAAATCAGTGGCATTCATTATTAAAAACAGCGTCATCAAGACAATTTCAAAATAAATAATGGTATCAGCATCTTGCTTTGGGGCGCCTTTTAAATCGGAACTGGCAAAGCGTTTGAGTTTAATTATATTTCTTCTGATCCAAAAAATGATTACTGCTACTAAAACCAATACGGCCAGAATTTCAAAAGAAGCAATTAAGAAACCATAAAATCCTCCGAGAAATGAAAATACGCGGTGTGTTCCCAAAAGTCCGTCGATAATAATTTCTAAAACCTCAATATTTATAATAACAAAACCAGCATATACTATAATGTGGAGCAAACCGGCAATTGGTCGTTTCACCATTTTAGATTGCCCTAAAGCAATCATTGCCATATTTTTCCATCGTTCTGACGAATTATCAGTACGGTTGACATCTCGTCCTAAATTAATATTGCGTTTTAGTTTTTTTACATTTTTAGCAAAAAAGCCAATTCCAACAACGAGAATAATTGCAAAAAGAATGTTGTCAATATACATCATAAGGTAAGCTTACTTTTTAGTGATGGAATCGTTTTCAGGTGCTTTATAAGGCTTGTTTTTCTTCCCAAATAAAGATACGTTCACATATCGTGTCGGATTTAGTCGTAAATCTTGTAACAAAAGCTCTAACTCCTTAGCTGTTTTTGCGAAGTTATTGAACATCGTTTCATCTTTAGCTAGTTTTCCTAAAGTTCCTTTTCCCGATTGCACATCAGCCATAATTTTATCAAAACTAGCTAATGTTTTTTCTAAATTCTTAACCGTTTTACCAATATTTGCTTTCGACAAAGAATCAGACATTTTAACGAAATTAGCCGATGCTTTATCAACATTGGTCATCGTTGAATTAAACTTGCCTTTGTTATCCGCTAACATTTCGTTTACGTTGTGGGAAGCCAATTTAAATTCTACTAAAGTGGCATCAAGGTTGGCAATACTGCTTTTTAAGTCTGCTTTAGTTTTGGCATCTAAGATGGAATTGACGTTTTTAAGTAAACCATCTGCTGAGACAACCATCTTTTCTACTTTTTCCTGTAGCGGTGTTAATCGTTCAGCTACTAATGATGTTAAGCCTGGTTTGACATCTCCTTGCAGCGTAAACCCAGATTCGGCAATGGTTTTATCATTAAAATTTGGTGTAATCATAATTTGTTTACCACCAATTAATCCTGGTTCGTATAAAGAAGCTACACTTGATTTTGAAAAAGGGAAATCCGATTTAATTTGAAGCTCTACTTGAATTTTCCCTAAATTATTAAGAAATTTTACACCACTTACTTTACCAACTGTAAGTCCGTTTATTGTTACTGGTGCGGAGCTCATCAAACCTTCCACATTATCATATTGAACATAGAATGTTTTATAATTAGAAAGTAAATCCCTTCCTTTAAGGAAACTATAACCCCAAATAAATAATAAAATAGAAGCAATAACTAATATTGCGGTCTTAATTTCTCTTGTGATTTTCAATGGTAATTCGTTTTATATTTAGCTGCACTCCGTTCGCTTCGTCTGTGTCATAAAGTTCGACCTATTGTCTTGTGTCGCAAAGTTAAAATAAAATCTCAAAACTCCTTGTTATTATTGTTTTAATGCTTCTTGAACCGAAACTTTTTTACCATTTTTAAAAGCAATTACAAAAGCAGAAGAATATCCTTTGCTTTTTGCTTCAGATAGTAGCCTTTTCGCCTCCTCATAATTGGTGGTTTCGCCATACATATATTTGTAAAAGTTTCCTTCAGAAGACACTGATATATTGTTCAAGCCATTGAAATTACTTGGAACCAAATCTAATTTTTTTCCACTTGCAGAAAGTTGCACTTTATATGAAGCCACTCCCGAACTAACTACTTCCAGTTTTACTTCTGTTTTTTTGATTTCAGGTGATTTAGGTGCTTGTTTTTTTACTACACTATCAACCACTTTTACCGGTTCTACTTTTTGAGAAGGTTTAATCATTGAATCACTATCACTAGAACCAAAGTTTTCTTTTTTATAGGCAACTATGGCATTGGCTATCGATTCCGCTATTTCTTGTTGCCCATCTTCTGAGTCCAATCGAGCGCCTTCAGTTGGATTAGAAATAAACCCCATTTCAATCAAAACTCTAGGCATATAAGCCTTGTGCAACACCATATAAGGTGCTTGTTTTACTCCTCTGCTTTTTCTCCCAACTTCCATAAACTGCTCTTGTACTTTTCCTGCTAATACAATGCTATTATTTAAATATTCTTCTCCCATCATGGTCAAGCCAATCATGGTTTCGGGAGATTTTGGATCAAAACCTTCATATTTTTGTTTATAATCTTTTTCAAGGGTAATGACTTCATTTTCGCGTTTGGCAGCTTCTAAATTTGATGCGTTTTTGGACATACCCATGACGTAGGTTTCGCTTCCGTCTGCAACGTTATTTTTATTTGCATTGCAATGAATTGAAATAAAAATATTGGCATCTGCTCGATTTGCAATATTGGCACGTTCAATCAAATCAATAAAAACATCTGTTTTCCGTGTGTAAATTACTTCGATACCTGAATTTTTCTCTAAAATCTTCCCAACTTTCAAAACTACAGCTAACGCGATATTTTTTTCTATATGCCCATGATACACGGCACCATAATCATGACCACCATGGCCTGCATCGAGAGTTACCTTAAATTTCTGCGATTGAGCGTATGTTGTATTTGAAATGACTCCTAAAATAGTCACCACTATTGTAAACAATCGTTTCATTTGTTGTATTAATTTTAATTGTATATAATTTTATTTTAATGCTGATACTTTTCCATTGTCAAATTGCACTATGAAAGCATCTAAAAATCCGTGACTTTTTGCTTCATTATGCAATCTTTTAATACTACTTAAATCATATGATTTTCCGAAATAATATCGGTATAAGTTATTTTCGAAGGTATAAGAAATTGTGTCAAGTCCTTTAAACTCGTTTTTTGATAAATCTTTCTTTTTCGAACTTGCAAATAATTGTACTTTATAAAATACCTGCCCAGAATCATCAGTCATGACGCTGGTAGATTTTATGGCATCATTAGATTTTGCAATTGTTGAATCTAAAGTCTCTTTCGGTTCAGGTTTGTATTTTTTCTCTACAATCTTTACGTCTTCTTCATTTAATGGTTCATTAAAATACACTTTTTTATAATGAATTATAGCATTTGCAATTTGCTCCGCCATTTCGTTTTGACCATCGTCAGAATTTAAATATTGACCTTCTTCTTTATTTGATAAAAATCCCAATTCAATTAATACGCCTGGCATAGTCGCGGCATCTAATACCCAAAGCGGCTGTTGTTTAACACCTCTAGTTTTTCGATTTAACTTATTGGTGAAATTATCCTGAATAGTTGTTGCAAGGTTAATACTACCATATAGATTTTCTTCTTGAATGATTTTACGTCCTATTAGAATTTCGGGTTTACTGGGGTCAAAACCTTTGTAGGTTTGTTTGTAATTGTCTTCTAACAGAATTACTGAATTTTCATTTTTTGCAACTTCTAGATTCATATTGGTTCTTGAAAGTCCCATAACAAAAGTTTCTGTACCAGAAGGAGTTTGATTTGAAACTGAATTACAATGGATAGAAACAAATAAATGAGCATTAATTTTATTGGCAACTTTTGGTCGGTTAACCAATTCGATGAAAGTATCATCAGTGCGAGTATATTCTATTTTAAAATCTTTTTCTTTTTCTAATATCGATCCAACCTTAAGTGTTGTTTTTAGGGCAATCTCTTTTTCTACGAAACCGTGATATGAATTTCCTGGATCTTTTCCACCATGACCAGCATCCAACACTAAAACAAATTTTGGATTATTAGATTGTCCGAATACTGAAAAAATACAAAAAAGTAAAACTAATAAAAAACTGTATTTTATATTTTTAATTAATTTCATGGAGTTAAAAGTTAATTTTAATTAAAACCAAAAGGTTATAATGTCAATATTTAGTTATTTTTGAGCAGAAATATTGTTTAAGTTTGCCACTTCAAAAACCAAGCCATATTTCTACAAAAATAGCACTAAACCTTTGCAAAGAAACTTATTTTATATCGTTTTTTTAACAATTTTCCTAACACTGGGAAACGGAAAAACATATTCGCAAGAGGTGCCCAAAAGAACTAAATCATTTAAGTCTAAAAATCAGACGGATACACCCAAAACAAGTACTAAAAAAGAAGTAACTACCACAGAACTTACTGAAGTTAAAATAAAACCTGAGACGATTGTAAAAAAACCATTGTTGGAAAGTAAGATTCGACGCAAAGCGGTTGACTACGAAAAATTAGACCAAAAGAAAAAACTAATAACACTTTACAATCAAGCTGAAGTATATTATCAAGACATTGAGTTAAAATCGGGTATAATCGTTATCGATTATGAAAAAAGCGAAATTTATGCAGGTAGAATAAAGGATTCAACCGGAGCGTATACTCAATTACCTTATTTCAAACAAGGAACTAATATAGTTGAACCTGATTCTATTCGTTTTAATTTCAAAACCAAAAAGGCATTGGTTTGGAATTCAAGAACAAATCAAGGTGAATTTAACGTAAAAGCTGAAATCACAAAAAAGGAAAACGATTCGGTCTACTTTATGAAAGGTGCTCGGTTTACAACATCTAAAGACATTGACAATCCAGAATATTATTTCCAAACCAATAAAGTAAAATTTGTTCCTGGAAAAAAAGTTGTAGTTGGATTTACCAATATGGTTATCGCTGATGTGCCAACGCCAATAGCCATGCCGTTTGCATTCTTTCCAATGACAGAAGAAAGTCGTTCGGGTTTGATTCTGCCATCTTATAACGACAGTAATACTCGGGGTTTTTCATTACAAAATGGTGGTTACTATTTTGCCTTGAGTGATCATTATGACTTGACTATTCTAGGTGATTATTATACGAACGGCAGTTATGGCTTACGTTTTGAAACTTCCTATGCCAAAAAGTATAAGTTTTCGGGGAATTTCAACCTTCGTTTTGAAAACCTCATCAATAGTGAACGTGGATATCCTGATTATTCTAGGACCAATATTTATAACATACAATGGTCACATTCTAAAGACGGAAAATCCAATCCCAACTCGAGATTTTCAGCCTCAGTAAATTTAGGAAGTAGTAAATATTTTGTAAATTCCATAAATCAGGTAAATGTGAATGGCCGATTAAATAATTCGCTAAGTTCGTCTATTTCATACTCCAAAACCTTTAATTCTATCCCACAAGTTAACGTAACAGTAGCGGCCACACATTCTCAAAACACGAATACAGAAGAAATTAATATGACCTTGCCAACTATGCAAATAAGTGTAGATAGGATATTTCCTTTTGCTCCAAAAGATGGTGTTAAAAAAGGATTTTTTAAGAATATCAATCTTCAATACAATGTAAGAGCCGAAAACAGAATTGCGACTACAGACTCTCTCTTCTTCAAACCACAAATGTTCGAAGATGCTAAAGTGGGTTTCCAACACAGCATTCCGTTGAGTACCAATTTTAAAGTATTTAAATATTTTAGTGCCACCACATCGGTTAATTATAATGAAGTTTGGTATTTAAAAACGATAAGAAAACAATTTAATGCAACTGAAAACCAAGTTGTTGATACTGAAATACAAGGGTTTGATGCATTTAGAACTTATTCTTTTACAGCCGGATTAGGGACCACAATTTATGGAACGTTTAATTTTGGCGAGAAGAAAAGAATACAAGCCATACGCCATGTTATGAGACCTAATATTTCGTACAGTTATACTCCGAGTTTTGCCAAATATTATGACACCTATGATCCTGACGGAAGCGGAACCATGTCAAAAGAATATACTCGATTTGACAATGGAATTTTTGGGGCTCCCGGAAAAAATATGTCTAACAATTTAGGGTTCAATTTGAGTAACACCTTTGAAGCGAAAGTTACTGACAAAGATTCTACTAAAACAGAGCCTAAAAAAATAATGCTCTTGAATAATTTAAACTTTTCTACAAGTTATGATATTACTGCCGATTCACTAAAATGGTCTCCAATGCGTGTAAGCGGTGGCACACTATTGTTTAAGCAAAAAATGAATGTAAATTTTGCCGCAACACTCGATCCGTACGCCATCAATAATTCGGGGAATCGCATTAATACATGGAATATAGACAATGGCGGAAGTTTGTTTAGAATGACTAGTGCAAATATGACAATGAACTATTCCTTTTCCAGCAGAGGTGAAAACAAGGATAAAAAAAACAAACAAGGAGAACGAAATGGTGGTCGTGAAGATGATTTATTCGGAACCAATACCGACTTGGCCGACCGAAGAACAAGTCAATTCAAAGACGATGAGGACAGTGAAGATAAACTCTCCGATTTTTTTAAATATGATTTGCCCTGGGATATGAACCTTGCCTATTCATTAACCTATTCTAATAACAATCGAGAGCAGAAAGTAACTGGGAACTCGCTAATGGTCTCTATGAATACCGATTTAACGCCCAAATGGAAAATTGGTGTTTCGACTGGATATGATTTTGTTTCAAATGGCGTTACCTTCACTCAGTTTCGATTTGAAAGAGATTTGTTGAGTTGGCGAATGGATTTTAATTGGGTGCCTTTTGGAGACAATGCCAACTGGGGATTCTTTATCGGTATAAAAGCTGGAGTATTAAGTGATATCAAATATGATAGACAAAACCAACCCGATAGAGCAATTAGATAATTACAACTTATAATTTATGAATGCTAAAAAAATAATTTTTACCGAAAAAGCCCCAGCACCAATCGGACCTTATAGCCAAGCCGTTTTGATTGGTACTACTTTATATACATCTGGACAAATTGCTCTAAATCCTGTTACAATGGAATTGGTTCTTGATGATATAGAAACCGAAACCAAACAAGTCATGGAAAACATGAAAGCCGTTCTAAATGCTGCAGATATGGCTTTTGAAAACGTGGTAAAAACTACTATTTTTATTATGGATATGGGCGATTTTGCTCGTATCAATTCTGTTTACGGAAGTTACTTTGATGAAAAAATAGCACCAGCGCGCGAAACAGTTCAGGTGGCGGGTTTACCAAAAGGGGTAAATGTAGAAATTTCAATGGTGGCGGTAAAGTAATAATATTCTATTTATGTAATGCATAACACGTTAAGAATAATTAGTAATAAATTACTTAAAACGTCCTCCATTATGGATAAAATTAAGCTTTAGCTGATTAGAGTGAAGCTTATCGAGAATCTGAAATGACGAACCTATTATGTCGTCTTTATTACTTATTAACAAGATAATAGTTAATAAGAAAAGAACAATCCATTCACTTCATATATATAAATATTTATATTTGAGATATTTAACTATATAAACTTTACAATCAATCCCCACTTGATTGTTTTTTTATATTTATTTCTCTAACCAATCTTTTTTTTATGAATGAAAAAACACTTTTCAAGTCAGCAATTCTATCAGTAGTGATTGTATTAGGGGCTATAATTAGCTATGAAATCTATCTGCGTGGGCAAGGTATTCCTGCCGATTTTGATGATGATTCCCCTCTTTGGGCACATACAAGAGTTAAAGCAATTGAACCTGCCTACAAAACAATAGTTTTTATTGGCTCGTCTCGAATAAAGTTTGATTTAGACATACCCACATGGAAATCACTTACCGCTTTTACACCGATACAATTAGCAATGGTAGGAAGTTGCCCTAGACCAGTATTAGAAAACTTAGCCAACGATCCGAACTTTAAAGGCAAGTTAGTGATTGATGTAACCGAAGGATTATTTTTTAGTAATGCACCACATAATCAAGAAACACCCAATAAAAATATTAAATACTTTCACGAAAGAACGCCTGCTCAACAAGCTAGTTTTGAAATCAGTAAAGTGCTCGAAAATAATTTAGCATTCTTAGACAAAGGTAATTTATCACTCAATGCGCGTTTGGACCAATTAGAATTAAAAAGCCGTCCTGGGGTGTTTATGATGCCCATCTTCCCTATCTATTTTGACCGAACAACCTATGAACGTCAATCGTTTATGACGGATGAATTTGTTGCCGATACACAACAACACAACCAAGTAAAATCCATTTGGGACTTTTTTGCTCAAGGAGCTAAAATGGCACCACCAACAAAGCAGTCCGAATACGATGCTATTTTCAAATCAGTAGTCACCAATACCAACAAGATCAAAGCCCGTGGTGGTTCAGTTGTTTTTGTGCGAACGCCCTCAAGTGGTGTATACTATCAAGGTGAAAGTATGAAGTTTCCAAGAGACCAATTTTGGGATCGATTGTTAAAAGAAACCAATTGTGTGGGCTTACATTTCAAAGATTATCCTGCTATTGCAAACTTTGAATGTCCTGAGTTTTCGCATTTAAAAAGAACTGATGCTGTAATTTTTACGAAGCATTTCTTTGATTTTTTAAGTCAACAAAAAGGGTTTACCGATTTGAAAACAAACGATTACTTCTAATTAAACGTTCACTATTATGGTATTTAATTCCTATACATTCATTGCCTTTTTCATTATAATCCTCTTCTTGCATTACCTGCCTTTGTCTTGGAAAACTAAAAAAGTAAATCTGCTATTGGCAAGTTATATTTTTTATGCGGCCTGGAATCCACCATTTATTCTATTATTATGGATGTCAACTGTAATCGATTTCTATGTAGGGCGTGCGTTGTACACCCAAGAGAATAAACATAAAAAGAAACTCCTGTTGATTGTTAGTTTAATAGGGAATCTAGGCATGCTTTGTTTCTTTAAATATGGCACTTTTTTACTCGAGAACTTTGTGGCGTTGAGTCATGCCATTGGATTCGATTATAATCCGGCTAAACCCAATATTATTCTACCAGCCGGTATATCTTTCTATACTTTTACTACCTTGTGTTATACGATTGACATGTATAAAAAAGAAAGCAAGCCAGTACAGTCTTTACTCGATTTCTCTTTGTTTGTAACCTTCTTTCCACACTTAGTTGCCGGACCAATTGTTCGTCCGCCACAGTTAGTACCCCAATTTGAAAGTCCAAGGGTAGCGTCGCGCAAACAATTGATGGATGGTTTATTACTGCTAACTTTAGGTCTTTTTATGAAAGTAGTTTTGGCTGATAGTATGTTGTCAACCACAGCTGATGCTGTTTTTACATCTCATGATATACTGCCCGCACTCGATGCATGGATAGGTGTTTTTGCCTTTTCGGGACAAATCTTTTTAGATTTTGCAGGGTATTCTACCTGTGCCATAGGTGTTGCCTTGTGTCTTGGATTCGTATTGCCACAAAATTTTAATTATCCCTACGCGGCGATTGGCTTTTCTGATTTTTGGCGACGCTGGCATATTACGTTATCGAGTTGGTTAAGAGACTATTTATACATACCCTTAGGCGGAAGTCGCAACGGCAAAGCCAAAATGTATTTTGCCTTAATGATGACCATGCTTCTAGGCGGTTTATGGCATGGTGCCAACTGGACTTTTGTAGTTTGGGGAGGATTACATGGTTTGTACTTATGGGTTGAAAAGTATTATAAAGATGCAAGAGGCATAAAAAATAATCACAAACCTTCAGCCAATACGGTACTTAATTTTGGCTATGCCCTTCTTACCTTTATGTTAATAAATATCACTTGGGTTTTCTTTCGTTCGGATACTTTCGGAAGAGCTTGGGGATTATTACAATCTATGTTCGGAATGACTGATGGCAAACCGCTACTTACCACCATAGCCATACTTAAAGTAGCCCTAATTATTCCATTAATCGTTTTGTTTCATTGGTTTATGCGAAACACCAAAGTACTCGATGTTGCCTATAAACTCCCTTGGATTGGGCTCAGTCTTATTTGGTCCTTTTTGTTGCTAATGTTAATATGGGCTCAAGAAAGTGGTAGTTCTTTTATTTATTTTCAATTTTAATTACCAACACTAAATAAAAAAAAACAAACAAAATACTAATAATCAAATAGTTATAAAATAATAAAAAATAGTAACTTTACAGTACAACTCTATAGCTCCAACTACTAAGTAATTATGTGGCTTATCGTAAAACAGCAATTATGAAAAAAAAAATATTATTTTTTTTCTATATTTTACTTTGTACCACCATTAATGGGCAAACCTCTATTGCCGAACTTTACCACAACGAAGACTATAAATCACTTAGTAAATTTGAAGATAAAGATAGCTCCCTTAATGGTGAAGAGTTGTATATGGTGGGCTATGCTTTTTATAGATTAGAGAAAGATGATAAAGCAATTGAATTTTATGATAAAGCAATTGCTAAGGGTTTTGATAATGGCATACCCCATTTTTATAAAAGCGTCTCACTTACCTACTTAAAAAAATATGAGGAAGCCTCCAAAGAAATTGATATGGCTTTGCAAAAGGAACCAAACAATCAGGAATATATGAACCAGAAAGGGTTGATATATAAATCGAAAGGACTAGAAGATAAAGCACTGGATTATTTTGAAGAAGCCACTCGATATCCGAACACTTATGGTGAGCCTTTTTTTTGGGTTGCTTATATTTATCATGGGAAGCAAGTTTTTGAAAACGCCTTAAAACTCTACTGTGTTGCAGCAGATAAAGTACCAAAATTTAATAATTATTATGTTACTACACTTTAGAGTATTGGACAACTTGAATATACCTTTACACAAAATTATCAAAAATCGGCACTAGCCTATGAAGAAGCTGCAGCGCTCAGACCCCAGGATTATAAATGGTAACCCAAACTTATTAAAGCTTTTAATGCTAACAAGGAATATTCATAAGCGGATCTCGTTTTTGCGCAGTTGAAAACTGCTTATAAAAACAATGAAATTCAGGAAGACGACATGAAATTTAAAATGGTTGCTGTTGACGAATATAAATGGAACAAACAATATCTTAATGTTTTTAAATCATTAGAAGATCCAATTAAAGCCTTAGATATGTCATATAAGGTGTTTCTTTTAAATAGGACAACTTAGACCATTGAATAAATTTTCATAGTTGAGAAGACAATTCAAACACAAGGTGGGTTAAAACATTTACTTTGTAAATTAAAAAAAGATTCTAACTTTACCTACCCCTAAAATTGGAAAACTGATGTTATTACTTTGGAAGACATAAAAAAAGTTATTGCACTTATACTTGTTGGAAAATTGCAACATAACGCGACATCAAGTTATGATTAAAAATAATATTATGATATAAGTTAAATTTATTCTAAATGGCTATCTAATAAAATAGATCCACTATCTAACAGCAGACCTAGTTTTAATGAAATAAATTCCAGCAATAATGGGAAAGAGAATCCTGTGTTTATTTATTCAATACGTGGTAAGCAATTAAGCCATCAATTGGTCTTCTAAGCACGTTACCCACTTTTATATCGTATACTTCTAATGCCGTTTCTAATTCCTCCTTTAAATAAAAGGCAATAGATCCTACAAAATGAACCAAAACATCGTGACAATTGTCAAATTGCATAATATAATTCTCTGCGAAATCTTTCATTTCGGCTTGTATTATTGCTTTACAAAAAGGGGTGTCTTTGTGTTTAATTAAGAACTTAGCAAATGTTGCTAAATAGGCATTTGGGTTTGGTTCTTTATATAAATTATTTTTAATATAGTCCGCATCTAAATTGTATTCTTCTTCAAATTCTTTAGCCATTGCTGATGGCATTTTATTAAAATAATAACCGCGTAATAAATGACGTCCAAAACGATTACCCGAACAATCGTCCATAGCGATATATCCCAAAGACTGCACTTTTTGGTGCAATACTTTGCCATCAAAGTAGCTACAATTAGAACCTGTTCCTAAGATACAAACAATGGCTTTTTCATCTTTCGGCGTTGTAGCATAGACTGCAGCATACGTATCTTCGTGAACCGAAACTGTAGCTTTAGTAAAATATTCTTTAAAGACAGTAGTTAAGAAATCTTTCATTCTAACAGTTCCGCATCCGGCACCATAAAAGTAAAGGTGTGAGGCTTTATTCTTGTTATGAGAAATATCAAATTTGTCGTCTAAACGAGCTATAATTTCTTCTTTATCGAGAACTTCAGGATTTAGTCCTAACGATTGTGTGGTAAACAAAACTTTACCATTATCATCAATGGCAATCCAATCGGCTTTAGTAGATCCACTATCAACTAATAATTTCATAATTAATTTGGAATTACGAATTAGGAATTACGAATTTGAACTATACTCAAATCATAAAACGTAACTCTTTATTATATATTTTTTGGTTTTGGTTAGGAATAAAAAAATACCATAATCGACAAAGATAATGGGATTATTGAAAATATTATAATCCAGCGATGTGAACAGATAAATCAATTAATTTACTTGAATAGCCATATTCGTTATCATACCACGAAACTAATTTGAAGAAGGTTGAGTTTAATCCAATTCCAGCTTTAGCATCGATAATTGAGGTACGAGTGTCAGAAACAAAATCTTGAGAAACCACATCATCTTCGGTATATCCTAAAATTCCTTTCATTTCATTTTCTGACGCTTTTTTCAAAACTGCCATAATCTCCTCATACGAAGTTTCTTTGGCAACTTTTACTGTTAAATCAACTACAGAAACGTCAACAGTAGGAACTCGGAAAGACATTCCAGTTAATTTTCCGTTTAGTGCTGGAATCACTTTTCCAACTGCTTTTGCAGCACCAGTTGACGATGGAATTATATTAACAGAAGCAGCACGTCCGCCCCGCCAGTCTTTTCTAGATGGTCCGTCAGCTGTCATTTGTGTAGATGTAGTTGCATGAACTGTAGTCATTAAACCTTCTACTATTCCAAAATTGTCATTAATAACTTTCGCTAATGGTGCCAAACAGTTGGTCGTACAAGAGGCATTTGAAACTACTATGTCAGTAGCTTTGGCTTCAAGGTGATTTACTCCCATTACAAACATTGGAGCATCTGCCGAAGGTGCTGAAATAATTACTTTTTTGGCACCACCATCTATATGTGCTTTTGCGGTATCAATCGTTGTGAAGAAACCTGTACATTCAGCAACTACATCGACATCGACGTCTTTGTCATCCCATTTAACCAATTTTGGATCTCTTTCGGCAGTAACTCTGATAAATTTATCATTTACGTATAGTTTTCCCTCTTTCACCTCTACTTTCCCGTTGAAACGTCCGTGAACAGAATCGTATTTTAATAAATAAGCCAAATGATCTACATCTAATAAATCGTTGATTGCTACTACTTCTACATTGTCTCTGTTAAAGGTTTCTCTAAAAACTATTCTTCCAATTCTTCCGAAACCGTTAATTCCTAATTTTACTTTTGACATTTTTTTTATATTTTATATTTATAGTTTATGGTTTGAACTATGTACCACAAACATTTTTTAATTTTTATGTAGACATGATGTCTGATACTCTTAATAATTCTTGATCTATTTCTGAATTCCCTTTAATAGCATTTTCTAATGGCGTTAAGGCTACTTTATCATTTAATATTCCCACCATAAAATTTGATTTTCCTTCTAAGATAGATTCTACTGCTTTTACACCAAGTCGAGATGCTAACACCCGATCATAACAAGATGGAGCACCGCCACGTTGCATGTGACCTAAAACGGAAACTCGAATATCGTATTCAGGCATATTCTCTTCGATGTAATCTTTAAGTTCAAATACGCTTTTTCCGATTTTATCACCTTCGGCAATAACCACAATACTCGATGATTTACCTGATGCTTTACTTTTGCGTAGGGATTCTAAAAGACGCTCTAACCCTAAATCTTGTTCAGGAATAAGAATTTCTTCGGCTCCAGCCCCAATCCCGGCATTCAAAGCAATGTGACCTGCATCTCTTCCCATAACTTCTACAAGGAAAAGGCGGTTATGTGAACTGGCGGTGTCCCGAATTTTATCAATACATTCTACAACTGTATTCAATGCTGTGTCGAATCCTAAGGTATGACTGGTACCAAAAATATCGTTATCAATTGTACCCGGAATTCCCATCACTGGATAGCCAAATTCGCTATTAAAAACTTCAGCTCCTGTAAAAGAACCGTCGCCACCAATAACAACAAAGGCATCAATTGCCGCATTTACTAGATTTTGATGTGCTTTTATTCTACCTTCAACAGTCATAAACTCTTTTGAACGCGCCGATTTTAATATGGTTCCTCCTTTATTAACGATATTGTTAACGCTTCGAGGTCCCATTTCCTTAAAATCGCCTTCAATCATTCCTTGATAACCTCTGTATATTCCAATACATTCTATATTATGATAGGCACACGTTCTCACGACAGAACGAATGGCTGCATTCATTCCGGGAGAATCGCCGCCAGAAGTGAGTACCCCTATTTTTTTTATGACTTTTGACATTATTTACGTATTAAAATGTAAAATTAGCAAACAAGAACCATTGTTTTATCCCTAATATTGGTATGTTCATAAAAGAGGTGAAATTCAATCGTTTTCGTTGATAAGTTTTTGGGTTATTAAATTTTAGCGGAAGAATTATGTTAATCATCCTCAGGAATTGCCTCTGCATTTGGTTTTAGATCTTTATTTTTTTTGTCCTTATCTGCTGGACTTTTATCGTTGAGATGCATATTATCAGGAAGGAAACTTGAATCAGGTTCTTGATTTATTTTTGTTGCTGCTCTTTCCAATTTAGCATTTTTAAAAATTTTATTGACCAATTCTTTATAGGTATCAAAATCTACTTCATACGACATTCCTAATCCTTGAGTATAGCCAATTCCCTGGCCTATATACGTAATATCATTTTCTTTGTTAAATACCCTTAGATTTAAAGTTCCGTCATTGTTTACCCGATACTGCACTTCAAGATCTCCTACAATAGCTGTTTCCGTAATGCCGCCTACCGGTACGCCTACTTTTCCGTTAATCGTAATTCTGTCATTTATTTTAGAGGAAACAGTCACTCCAAATCGTCCATCAGTTTGTTGTCCTGGTGTTCTGTCTGACACAATGTATTCGGGTGCAATTGAAATTTTGTCATCATCACCCGAAAAAATATCACTAAAAAGACTACTGGCTTTCTCAAATAAATTATTCGACAATTGGTTTTGATTCACACCATCTTGACTTAAAAAACTACCTGTTGAAAGTAGGTATAAAGCCTGTGTTTGACGAATATCTTTATCTTCTAACTTGTATAGCAATTCCGATTTTAAGGAACTCCCTATGGTTGGAAAGTTAATGGTAAAATCGGGTTCAGGACTAGTCAAACTTCCTTTAACGCCAATTATAACTTGTACATCTACTTTTCGGTTAAAATTAGGATTGTCAATTAAAACTGATGGGTTAGCAGTGGTTTCATAAATTGCCTCTAAATTAAGTTGGGCCGCCATAGGATTTCCTGACCAATTAATAAAACCGCCTTTTTTAACTTTAAAATCTTTACCAATCAGACCACCATATTTAAAATTATAGGAGCCAGAAATCACAGAGAAGTCGCCAAACATTTCAAATTTTCCTAACGTATTTATTCTAAATAATAGCGTTCCATTTCCTTTTCCTTTCATACCATGTCCGCTTTCTCTATCTAAAATCACTTCGATATTGGCAATTTCGGTAATTTCAAAATTGAATTCTAATTCCAATCCACCATAGTTTTTAGGTTCAAATAATTTATCTTTTAGCCTTTTATTTTTCTCTTCGGGAGTTAAAAAATGAATGTACTTGTTATCCGAAATGGCTTCTGCATCGTTTATTGGAATTTTGATATCGGTTCCTTTTGCCGATTCGGCATCTACTTTTATCATCAAATTACTTGTTGAACCAATTATGGTGGCATTACCATTCATAAATGCCGTTCCAAAGTAGGCAGCATCTTCTTGATCGACCGTATCTAATGCCAATAATCGTTTTGAATTTATAGCCAAATCCAATTGCCAGTCGCTAAATTGCTTGTGTTTGATAAAACCACTTAAACTTCCTTTGGTTTTATATTTGGTATCGGTAATGTCCGTTTCTCGAATAATAAATTTACTTTCGGTAACGTCTATAATAGCGTTTTTATCAAAAACATAATCAGTATTAAGATACGGAATAGTTAATCCTGCTTCATTTACAAAGAGCCTTCCGTTATAATCTAATTCATTAAAATCTCCATCAATTCGGGCATTTCCTGAAGCAAAACCCCTTATGTTAGTAATTACGTCTCCTCCTATTTTTCCTAATACACCAAGATTAAATCGATCAAAATTTAAATCAATATCTAATTCCGTTTTATTATCAACAATGGTGATATCTCCATCAGCTCTAAAAGATTCTACATTTAGATTATCTAAATTAGAATTCAAATGAAATTTACGCAAGGTTTCATCCCCTTTAATATTCAAATTCAATTTTCCAAGTGCAATATCATTTACTTTTAAACTATCAATTCGCAATGTTGATGTTGGCTGAAAAATAGTGCTGCTTTGTTTGAAATTAATTTTGCCGTTTAGATTTCCATTAAACTTAAATTTCTCTATATCGGGGGTGACTTTATTCAAATTGACATTGTCAAAAGTGAGTTGTAAATCTTTATTTTGTTTACCATTCCATAAGCCCACAAAATTAATAATCTCATTACCGTGAGAAACAATTAGATTATTAAAAGAGAAGTTACTGAGTTTTTTATCAAAGATAATTTTATTGCTTTCTGGATTCTCTTTTTCGTTTAAAAACCAGAGATAATCCTTGAATTGAAGCTCCGATTTATTAAATCCAACCACATTCTTATTTGCCTTGTTGATGGTATGATAAAAATTCAAATTATAAAAGTCGTTACCTTTCTTTCCGCCTTTGAATTCGGTCCTGAAATTTAACGTATCCTTTGAAAAAGTATTAATCATACTAAAATCTCTGATTTTATAATGTTTGGTTTTAATTGAATCTAATTGCACATAAGC
Organism: Flavobacterium sp.; assembly: GCF_044369455.1. Taxonomy (GTDB): domain Bacteria; phylum Bacteroidota; class Bacteroidia; order Flavobacteriales; family Flavobacteriaceae; genus Flavobacterium. Next base: position 145,630 of record NZ_JBIPLW010000005.1, read on the forward strand.
ACTATACAATGGATTTCTGTTGTCTACTTGAAGTAGAATATTATCAAAAGTGTTTTCATACGCTACTATTTTGGGTGAGCTAAAATCTAATTTAAAATTTTGGGTGTCTGAACTTATATTTCCTTTAAATTTCGTGTTCTTAGCTAATGAAATATCTGGATTAAAAATTTCGATAACTTTACTATTCAAATCAAATTCGAATTTCAAATACTGATTGGGTAACACTTTATTGGATTTGTAATTGGAATAGAAACTTCCCAACGAATTCTCAACCATTTTCTGTAATTGGTTGAATTTGTATTTACCCACAATGGAACCTTCGATTGCATCAGGAGAAGTGATGGTTATGGATCGTTCTCCAGAATCGTTAAAACTGGAACTGACGTTAAGATAATCTATAAAATAAACGTCTTTTTTATTTTGAAATGAGGCATTGGTGAGTATAAAATCTCCTTTTAAATTATCGATAGAATTTCCGTTGGCTTTTACTACAATATCGCCTTTAAAAACAGCAATCGAATCTTTAATGAAATTTAATTTATCTAAATTGGCATAATCAATTTTGGTATTAAAATCATAGATGTTTTCTTTTTTGGACAAGTCTAGTATTCCGCTAAAATCCATAAAAAGGTTGGGATCGTTTACATAGAATTTTCCTTTAAATATGGGCTGTTTAAAACTACCATCAACTATTATTTTGGTATAATTATAACCGTTGAATTTCAATTGAAAAACATCGCCAGCAAATGAAGTGTTGATGTATTTCTGCGTAAATCCTTTGCCATCAACATCTATATTCATACTCACCTTCCCTATGGTTTTGTCGTTGATCATAGCACCAACATCAAAATTGTCTAATATGATAGTTCCATTGTATTTTGCGTTGTCTATGTTATTCAAATCGGACATATGCAAATCGGATTCGATAATACCCAATGCGGTGTTCATCACAAAGTTGGTATTGATGTATTTTTGAGTAACTTCTACAGTTCCTGCGTAATTAAATTGCCCTAGTTTTTGTAATGATGTTGGGAGTTTTTTTCCTAAAATATTAGGTAACAACTTTGTCAAATCTTCATAATTTGAAGATATTTTATTAAAATCTCCTTTCATATAAAAGGAACCTGGAGCACGTGGAAACATGTTTTTGAAATTGACATCGCCTTTGATAATCGAATTTTTTTGGTCTCTCAAATACATTCGCTTGGCATAAAAATTGTTGAGGGTTCCTTTGATTTTAGAATTCAGATAAAACTTTTGATTTTTATCCAATTCAATATAAAAATGGCGAATATCATTGGTCGATAACGTAGCGCTATCAACTGCCACATCAAATTTGACTTTGTTATTGAAGTCACTAAAATCATGATCGTCTTTATTGTATTTTAGAATAACGCTCCCTTTTAAATAAGATTCAGGAGTTCTTACTGCCAAGTTTTCTAATTTAATATTTTTCTTGGTATAGGTAAAATCTGCAATCAAATTATCTACCATAACACCACGGTGGTCGAAAAAAGTCAAAGAGGCAATGTTGGAAGTGACGTTCGGACCATTGATCATGAAACCTTTCAAATGAGCATCGAGTTTTGTAAAATCAACGTCTTTTGGATTCTCTCGATTTTCATCAATCATCATAAACCGACTATTTTTTAAATAGATATTTTTAGAGGTCATTAAAAACTTCCCGCTAGTTGGTTTTCCATCGTCAAATGCTGCAATAAACTTATCTAGACTGGTTTCCGTTTCTCCTTTGTAATTTTTTATCTGAAGGTAAAAACTATCCAATCGTAAATCGCCAAAAAGCAATTTACCGTCTACTAATTGCTTAAAATCTAAAACGCTGGTTTTAATCCGATCTGAATAAATAAGGGTGTCTTTGTGATGGTCTAAAATCAAGACTTTTTTTAGTTTCACACCTCCAAAAAAAGTTATGGCAACTTCATCAATGTTAATATTGGTTCCATATTTTTTGTTGAGTTTTTCGGTAGCGTAATGTGCGATTTTTGTTTGCACAACAGGCATAGATAGCGCTATACTTAGCAATAACAATAGCAATAACAGCGCAACGATAGTGCGGAAAAGTATTTTTCGAAATTTTTTAAAACCGTTATTTGTTTTAATTTTTTCCAATTATTCTTTTGACTTGGGAAAGAAAATTACCTTTGTAAAAATCTTTACATTTGATTTTCTCAGATCGACTGTCAAATATAAACCAAAAATTGCGCCTTTTATGCATACTGAAGAAGTTTTTATACTGGCTATCGAAAGTTCGTGCGATGATACTGCTGCTGCAGTTTTAAGAAATGATATCGTATTATCGAATGTAGTAGCTCGACAAAGTATTCATGAAGAATATGGCGGAGTTGTACCAGAATTAGCTTCAAGAGCACATCAGCAGAATATTGTTCCAGTAATAGACGTGGCGTTGAAGAAAGCAAACATCTATAAAAATCAGTTGTCAGCTATTGCTTTTACTCAAGGTCCTGGACTGATGGGTTCGCTTTTAGTAGGTACATCTTTTGCCAAATCGTTGTCAATGGCATTGAATATTCCGTTGATAGCTGTTAACCATATGCATGCACATATCTTAGCGCATTTTATTGATGAAGAAGGATATGACAAACCTGAGTTTCCTTTTTTAGCCTTGACCATTTCGGGCGGACATACCCAAATTGTCAAAGTAAATGACTTTTTCAATATGGAAATTATTGGTGAAACTACCGATGATGCCGTGGGCGAAGCGTTTGACAAAACCGCAAAAATATTAGGGTTTCCTTATCCGGGTGGACCATTAATTGATCAATTTGCGGCAACAGGTAATCCAAAAAAATATCCGTTTACCAAACCAAAAATACCTGGTTTGAACTTTAGCTTCTCTGGTTTGAAAACTCAAATTCTGTACTTTGTGCAGAAAAATATATTAATAGACTCAAATTTTATAGAAGAAAATAAAGCAGACATCTGTGCTTCGGTTCAACATACTATTATCGAAATTTTAATGGATAAATTGAAATTGGCTGTTACGGAAACAGGTATTAAACAAATTGCTATTGGTGGTGGCGTTTCTGCTAATACTGGCATACGTCAAACGTTAAAAGAAGCCGAAAATAAATACGGATGGAAAACCTTTATTCCAAAATTTGAATACACCACCGACAATGCAGCCATGATTGGAATTGTAGGCTATCAAAAATATTTACAGGATAAATTTTCCGATTCCTATGTTGTTTCCAAAGCTCGAATAGATTTTTAAATATTATGCAATTATTCTACAATTCATCGATAAAAGAAACGCAAACCTCCTTTGTTTTTGATAAAGAAGAAAGCAAACACATTATTAAAGTATTGCGCAAAAAAGAAGGTGATATTTTGCATGTTACAAATGGTTTAGGTTATTTGTTTCTAACTAAAATCACTATCCCATCTGATTCTAAATGTACTATTAAAATTGTTTCTTTTAAAAAACAGGAAGCATCAAGATTCCATTTGCATTTAGCCGTTGCTCCAACTAAAATGAATGAACGTTTCGAATGGTTTTTGGAAAAGGCAACCGAAATTGGAATACAAGAAATCACCCCAATTATCTGTGAGCATTCTGAAAGAAAAATAATAAAAACCGACCGATTTCAGAAAATTTTAGAAAGTGCCGTGAAGCAATCGTTGCATTGTTATATACCTAAACTAAATGAACCGATAGCGTATAAAGACTTTATCAAAACCAAGAATTCGGGACAATTATTTATTGCCCATTGTGAAGAAACAGATAAAAAATCTTTAAAAAATGAATTAAATTCCAATGAAGATGTTACCCTATTAATTGGCCCAGAAGGCGATTTTTCTGTTAAAGAAATTCAACTGGCTATTGAAAATAATTTTATTCCTGTATCTTTGGGAGCAACACGTTTACGAACCGAAACGGCAGCAATAGTTGCTTGTCATAGCGTGGTTTTTAAAAATGAATAAGATGAAAAAGGTTGTTTTAATTCTACTTTTACTTCTAAATACGGCTTCTGCCATTTGTCAGGAGCAATCGCTTTTTACAGATAAAATCTACACTAAATCACTTGGGTTGGCAAAATCAGAAAATAAACCACTGGTGCTGTTTTTTTATGCTTCTTGGTGTCCTCATTGTGGTGTAATGAAAAGAGAAGTGTTTACCGATGCGACGGTAGTTGATTTTTATAGTAAAAACTTTGTTTGTATGGCGGTAGATGTAGAATCAGAGTATGGAAAAGAATTAAAAACTAAGTTTCAGAATAAATTCAGAGTGAATAGTTTTCCAACATTTGCTTTTTTGGATGCTAATGAAACCTTACTCTACTGTACTTCTGGCGAGCTAAAAAAAGATAAATTTTTATCAGAAGGAAATGAGGTGTTACTTCCAGTGAATCAGTTGCCCAATATGAAGAATGATTTCTTGGCTGATAGTAGTAATTCTGATAAGTGTATGAAATATGTCAGTAACCTTCGAAAGGCTGGTTTAGATCCTACACCAATTGCTCAAAAATATTGGAGTACGTTAAATGAAGAACAAAAACTAACCGAACAAAATTGGAGAATTTTTGCTAATGGCATTCAAAATTTTGATACCGATGAATTTCGATTTGTGATACAAAATAAAGAAACTTATTCAAAAATAATAAGCGCAAAAAGAGTCGAAAAAAAGTTTGTTTACACCATTTCGGAAACGTTAAAACCATTTGTAGAAAAAGCGGATACCCTAAATTATAATAAAAAACGGTTTATTGCCGAGTCATTTCAAATAAGAAAAATAGATTCGTTACTTTATAGATTAGATATTCAGTTAGCAATACAAACCAATAATTGGAAAAAATACCAAAGAATCACTACGAATAATGTGGAGAAGTTCTCTTGGAATGACCCTGCTTTTCTCTATGATGTTTGTGATACATATTTTCATAATATAAGCGATAAAAAAGGATTACTATTGGCTATAAATTGGGGAAAGCATGTATTAGATTTTGGAGAATCTATTGATAAATATGTACTATTAACCAACATATCTTTAAAGCTAAATGACTATAAAATGGCCAAAGATTTTGCCACAAAAGGAAAAGCCTTTGCCGATGTTTTGAAATTAAATAGTGATGCACTTAACCCACTTTTAGAGGAAGCTAAAAAACATAATAAATGAAAAATTTAATATTCATTCTTATTTTAATTTCAAGTTTTTCATATTCACAAGAAATAGCTTTGTTAAAATACAATGGTGGTGGTGATTGGTATGCTAATCCAACTTCATTACCCAATTTGATAAAGTATTCCAATCAAACTATCAATACGAATATAAAATCCAAACCAGCAACCGTTGAACCCGGAAGTCCCGATATTTTCGCCTATCCTTTTATACACATGACAGGACACGGAAATGTGGTTTTTAGCGATGCTGAAATCAGTAATCTGAGAAACTATTTGTTATCGGGTGGTTTTTTACATGCTGATGATAATTATGGAATGGATAAGTATATTAGGAAAGAAATTAAAAGAATTTTTCCGAATAACGATTTGATTGAAGTTCCTGCGAATCACCCTATATTTCAAAAACCAAATGTGTTTGCTAGTGGTTTACCAAAAATTCATGAGCATGATAATAAACGCCCACAAGCATTTGGAATTTTTGTAGATAACCGATTGGTTTTACTCTACACTTTTGAATGTGATTTAGGTGATGGTTGGGAAGATTCCGAAGTGCATAACGACCCGAAAGACGTTCGCGAAAAAGCATTAAAGATGGGTGCTAATATTTTGAATTATATTTTTAATAATTAAAGCGATGATAAATTCAAAAACAATTGCATTTGGTTTAGTTAAAGGTGTTGCCATTTTAGTTTTGGTTGCTTTAGCATTATATTTTCTGTATTTAATTCAGTCGGTTATCATCTATTTGGTCGTATCATTAATTTTAACACTAATTGGAAATCCCATCTTAGATTTTTTAAAACGGAGATTAAAATTCAACCATTTATTTGCCACAATAACCACTTTATTATTTTTTCTTTTAATTATTGCTGGATTAATCATGTTGTTTATTCCATTAATTTTGGACCAAGGAAAAAATTTATCCCTTTTAAATACGTCCGAAATTGAAAAAGATATTTTATTTTTAAAAAATCAATTTGCAGCATTCTTGGATAGTCACAATATAGATTCCGCAAGTTTTTTTAGTGATGCAAATATTCCTTCGGAGTTAAATTTTAGTTTTCTAACTAATTTTTTTAATTCAATTATTGGAACGATAAGTAATTTTGGAATTGGATTAGCTTCCGTAATGTTCATTACCTTTTTCTTTTTAAAAGATCGCTTGTATTTTATTGAACATGCAAAATATTTAATTCCAGATGCGCAAGAAGAAAGAGTTATAAATTCCCTACATAAAATAAATCACCTTTTATCACGATACTTCATTGGTTTATTATTACAATTATTGATAGTTTTCATCTTATATCTTTGTGTTTTACTGATTTTTGGAGTTGAAAACGCCATAGTTATTGCATTTTTATGTGCTGTTTTAAATATCATCCCATATATTGGTCCATTAATAGCCTCTGTTATTGCAGCCATTTTAACTATGTTGTGCAATCTCAGTGGTGATTTTCAAACCGAAATTTTACCCGTGACTATTTATGTAATGATTGGTTTTTGGGTGGTTCAAATTATTGATAATAATATTTCTTCACCGCTTATTTTTTCTAAAAGTGTCAATTCTCATCCACTTGAAATTTTTCTTGTGATTTTGATTGTTGGATTCTTATTTGGAATTTCTGGGATGATAATAGCCATTCCTTTTTACACTATTCTGAAGGTATTTGGAAAAGAATTTTTTCCTAAAAACAAGTTTATTCAATTGCTAACTAAAAACATTTAATTTTGGATTTAACATTATTAAATCCTGAAATTCAAAAATTTATCGACGCTAAGATTGAAAATGATATTTCAATAATAGCGTTGCAAAAAAATCCGTTTCCAAAAATAATTTGGATTGATATTCTTGAGCAAATCAGCGGCAAACAAAAAGCCAAAACAAAACTTCCAACATGGTTCAACACTAAAAATATTATTTATCCAAATAAGATTTCTGTGGAACAAACTTCCTCTGAAAAAACAGCAAAGTATAAGGCAGAATTGGTAACCGGAAACTCATTAATCGACTTGACTGGTGGTTTTGGAGTGGATGATTATTATTTTGCTCAAAATATAAATCGAGTCATTCATTGCGAAATCAACGAAGTGTTATCTGAAATTGCTTCGCACAATTTGAAGCAATTACATATTGAAAATAGTGAATGTATTGCTGGTGAAAGCACAGAAATACTAAAAAATTTAAACCAACAATTCGATTGGATATATATTGATCCATCTCGCAGAAATGAAGCCATTGGCAAGGTTTTTATGCTTAAAGATTGTTTGCCCAATGTTCCTGAGTTATTGGATTTCTATTTTGCTTTTTCTTCTAATATTATGATTAAAACAGCTCCGATACTTGATATTACTGCCGGATTATCGGAATTGAAAAATGTAAAGACCATCCACATCATCGCTTTAGAGAATGAAGTCAAAGAATTACTTTGGGTTTTAGAAAATAACTATGCTGGTAAAATTGAAATCATAAGTTGTAATATAAACAAAGAACAAACAGAAGAATTTGTTTTTACATACGGAAAATCCTCTATTTCAAATTATAGCCTACCAAAAAAATACTTATTTGAACCCAATGCAGCCATCATGAAATCGGGTGGATTTGATGAAATCACAAATCGTTTTGAAATTGAAAAACTACACCCTAATTCACATATATATACTTCTGACAAGCTCATAGATTTTCCAGGAAGAGTTTTTGAAATAGAAAAGAGTTTTGATTATAACAAACACAACATGAAGTTGTTTTTAGAAAACAATCAAGCGAACATTACAACACGAAATTTCAACGAAACGGTTGACAATATTCGAAAAAAATGGAAAATAAAAGACGGAGGAAATGCATATTGTTTTTTTACTACTGATGTAAATAACACTAAAATAGTTTTACTTTGCAGCAAATTAAAATAAACCATGAAGAACATCATTATAACTTTATTTCTTTTAATAAATTGTAGTGTATTTGCACAGAAACCTTGCGAAATTGATGCTAATATTAGCGATAGTATCGGAACTTATAAGTCCACAAAACAATATATGATTTTTGAAAGAAGTTTTGCAGGCAATTCTACTAATATCTTTTTTTCTTTAACCAATACGAATGGAATCATAGGTATTGATGTACAAGTATTACAAAGAAGTCAAGATTTTATAAAAGCAATGTGTTTTAATACCTCATCAAAAATCTATTTACAATTGCAAAACGGAAAAATTGTGAATCTTATTCACAATGACAATGATGATTGCGGAACCTTTATTAGAGATGATCAGAATGGAAACAATAGAATATTAACAGGTAGTTTTTTATTTTCTAAAGATAATTATGAGGAGTTAAAGTCTACAAATGTAATTTTTATGAGAATAAGATATGCTAGTGAAACCATAGATTATCCCTTAAAAACAGGATTTGTATCTGAATTAGATAAAAAAATGTATGAACCCGAAAAATATTTTATGGATTTTATTAAATGTGTAGAAAATTAGTCGGTACAACGCCATTTTTGATTAGATACTTCGTCTTTATTGCTTCCGTTCAAATTGTAATGCCACCATTCCGAGTCGAAAGATTTAAAATTATGTTGTAGCATAATGTCTTTCAACAATTTTCTATTAGCTATTATTTCATCTGATAATTCTAAGAAATTATGACTGGCCTCTTTACCAAAAAAGTCAAATTGAGTTCCCATATCCAATTCCTTTCCATTTAAATCTACTAACGAAATATCAACAGCACCACCACGATTGTGTATTGATCCTTTCTTCGGATTCGCTACAAAATTTGCATCGGGCACTATCTTCCACATCTTTTTCTGAATTGCTTTTGGGCGATAACAATCGTAAATTTTGATTTTATAACCTTTATCTAAAAATGATTTATTGGCTTGTAATAAAGCTTTCACTGTTTTAACTCTAAGAAAACATTCATCGCAAGGATATACTTTTTCTTTTAGGAAATTATCCGTTGTGGCGTATTTCATGTCAAAAACAAAATCCTTACTGTAGTTTTTTAGATTTACAAAAGCATTACTATCTTTTTCTTTTGTTATATCTAATAAAACAGGAGATTTATTGGAATTAAGATAGTTTGATTTGCATGACACGAGTGTGAGCGAACTTGCAAAGCAAAACGATAAAACTACTCTTAGTGGAAACGCTATTTTAGTTAGACTTTTCATTTATGCTTCAAATAATAATTATAGAGTATTACCATAGAATACATGTCTTCGTAAACATAATAACCTTTGGTGAGTTTTTCTATTATTTGTGGACAGTCAAAGAAAATCTCTTTTGCTTTTGTTGAAAATTTAATTGGGTTTATGTAGAAAAGTTCTCCGTTTTTTTCTAGAAAGAAAAATTTAAACTGCATAAACTGACTTTCATATGTCGCATCATTGTAACTATTAAAAATCTTGTTTTTAGTCAATATATAATCATAAAGGGTAACTTTATCTTTTATCAACAGTCTTAAAAAATTCTCGCTACCATCAACTAAATCAATAGCTGGTTTTCGTTTGAGTTCAAATATTTCATTTTTATATCTGTAACCATTTATTTCATCTTCATCTATTTTGATTTTCTTTCCTCTAACTTTAATAAAAGGTTTTCCAATATTCGGAATACTAATATTTTGATAAATTGTGTCCCCAGATTTAAGCACTACATAGTCCGTTAATCTATTAGTTTTATATAGAAAATCATTATATCTGATACTTATGAATGTTGTGTCTTTTTTTTCTTCAACGGAATAAATGCCATCTTCAAAAACCATTTTATCATACTTAAAAATTTTTCCTTTGTATTTGAAACATTTAGCTTTTTTTAGATTATGTTCGATATAAAGTCTTTTTTTCTTTATATCCTTGTTCTCTTCAACTAATTTAAAAGTATACTTGTCAATACTAGGAGAATTTGGATGAGAAGAAATATAATCATAAATACCTGCATTCAAATTGTCTCTCACGATACCATAAATAGTATCTCCTTTTTTATCTATAAAATAATCCAATAACTTCTCTTGAGAAAAGCTATTAAAAGCAACTAATAAAATAGAAAAAAGCACTATTTTTTTCATGATATTAAATCTCATCACTCGTAAACGTAGTAAAACTTTTCTTTTTGAAAGGTCTGATAATTAATCTACCTTCTCTATCAAATTTAATATAATTGTAAACCCAATTGAGGAAAACTACTGCTTTATTCTTGAAACCAATAAGCGAAAACAAATGCACAAACATCCAAACAAACCAGGCAAAAATTCCACTAAAATGAAAGCGAGGTAAATCGACAACCGCTAAGTTTCTTCCTATTGTTGCCATAGAACCTTTATCAGTATATTCAAATGGTTTCATAGTATGTTTATGAATTGACCTAATCAAATTTTCTCCTAATAATTTTCCTTGTTGCATCGCTGGTTGCGCCATCATAGGATGTCCTTGCGGATATAGTTCTGTTTCCATAGACGCAATATCGCCAATAGCAAATATGTTGTCATGCCCTTGAACTTGGTTGAATTGGTTAACCCGAATTCGGTCAACTTTTTCTACTAAAGATTTCGCATCCAATCCAGCAACTTTGGCACCTTGAACTCCAGCTGTCCAAATGACTGTAGCAGAATCAAATGTTACATCACTATTAGTGCTAATAGTTCTACCATCATAATTGGTAACTCGAATGTTTTTCCAAATTTTAACTCCCAAATCAAGTAAGAATTTTTCGGCTTCGGCAGAGGATTTTTCACTCATGGTATTCAAAATCCGATCGCCACTTTGTATTAAGTTGATTTGCATCATGTCAATGTCCAAATCGGGATAATCTTTTTGAAGTATCGCTTTTTTCATTTCGGCCAATGCACCTGCAAGCTCTACTCCTGTTGGTCCGGCACCAACTAATACAAAGTTAATTAATGCATTGCGTTCTGTTTCATCTTTGGTTAAAACAGCCTGTTCAAAGTTTTCTAAAATCAAACTTCTAATATTTAACGACTGCGGAATGGTTTTCATTGACATTGCATTACGTTCAATTTCTTTGTTGCCAAAATAATTGGTTTTTGAACCCGTAGCAATCACTAAATAATCATAATGCAAATCGCCTATTTCAGAAATTATTTTCTGGTTTTTAGTATCAATTTCTTTAACAGATGTCAATCGAAAATAAAAATCTTTATACTCTTGAATTACTTTCCGAATAGGATAGGCTATAGAACCTGCTTCCAAACCGCCTGTGGCAACTTGATATAAAAGTGGTTGAAACGTATGATAGTTGTGTTTGTCAAGTAGCACCACTTGAAGTTTCTGGTTTTTGAGTTTTTTTGCTACAGCTATACCTGCAAAACCACCTCCTATTATAACGACTCTAGGATTATTAGATGATGGAATATTCATTAGGCATTAATTTTCTTCGCGAAAAGCAACATCGCCTTTCCAGTTCATAAATCCTCCTTCTAAATTATAGGTTTTTTCAAAACCCATTTGGTTCATAATAGCACAAGCTTGAGCGCTTCTTCCTCCTGCCTTGCAATACACATAATAGTTTTTAGTTTTGTCTAGCTCGTCTAATCGGTATAAAAAACCTTGCCCTTTATAGATATCATTTAAAATGGCATTTGGAATTATTCCTTCATTCCACTCTTCTTCAGTTCTTACATCTAAGATAGCGGCATTAGGATCATTTTCTAATTTTGATTTCCATTCGCTTGGTGATAAATCCATTTTTGATAATTTTATATAGCAAATATACTTCTTTGCCTGTTTAAATCCGATTGATAAAAGCTAAACTTGTCCCCAATTAAAAAATTAACAAAAAAATAACAGACATTTGTATATACAAATAAATATATCGTATACATTTGAACATACAAAATTTGTAGTTGTAAAAATGAAAATTGAAGACGTGATAAAATCAACAGTTCCTCTTGGTATAGCAAAAAAAGTTATATTAAACTTTACGTACAGTCAAAATGTAATTGGTGATAAATTACATGAGATATTAAAACCCTATGAAATTTCTAGAGAACAATACAATGTGTTGCGAATTTTAAGAGGTCAAAAAGGGTGTCCAGCCAATATGTGTATTATACAGGAGCGCATGTTAGCTAAAAACAGTAACACTACCCGATTAATTGACAAACTTTTACTTAAAAAATATGTAACTAGAGAAGTTTGCCCCGATAATAGAAGAAAAATAGAGGTATTAATTACACAAAAAGGATTGGATATCTTAACTGAATTAGATCCAATTGTTACAGAACATGAAAATCTTTTTGCAAATAATTTGACACAAGAAGAACTAGAACAGTTAAACAACTTATTAGAAAAATACAGAACTTTAAAAAATTAATACTACCTATGAGTAATTTTATAAAAGACGCTAATTGGCGTTACGCGACTAAAAAATTTGATACTACAAAAAAAGTATCCAAAGAAGATTTAGAAACTTTAAAAGAAGCAATCCGTTTAAGTGCTTCTTCTTACGGATTACAACCTTATAAAGTTTTAATTATTGAAAATCGAGAAATCAGAGCACTATTGCAACCTGCAGCATGGGGACAATCGCAAATTGTTGATGCTTCTCAACTAATTGTATTTGCTAACATTACAAATTTTGGTGATACAGATATTGATGCTAGTTTATCCTTAACTACCGAAACAAGAGGTTTGCCAGCTGATGCGTTAAATGGTTATGGCGATTTTATGAAGTCAAAAATTGGTGCACTTTCAGAAGACGTTAGAAATACTTGGACTTCTAAACAAACGTATTTAGCACTTGGAAATTTATTAAATGCAGCCGCTGAACTAAGAATAGATGTTACGCCTATTGAAGGTTTTGAACCAGAAAAAGTTAACGAAATTCTTGGATTAAAACAATTAGGTTTAAACGCCAGTGTATTAGCAACTATTGGTTATCGTCATGAAGAAGATGCAACCCAACATTATGCTAAAGTGCGAAAATCTAACGAGGAATTATTTATAAACATATAATCAATAACTAAATATTAAAACAATGAAAAATTTAAAAACAATCGCAATGGCATTATTAGTAGCTTATGGAACAACTGCTGTTACTGCACAAAACAAAAAAATCAACCTTGAAAAAAGTAAAATCAACTGGGTTGGAGAAAAAGTAACCGGAAAACATTCGGGTACAATTAATTTCAAAGATGGTGTTTTAGTATTCCAAAAAAACAAACTTGCTGGTGGAATTTTCACAGTAAATATGGCTTCTATCACTGTTACCGATTTAGAAGCAGGAGAAGGAAAAGAAGATTTAGAAGGTCACTTGAAAGCAGATGATTTTTTTGGAACTGAAAAATTTGATACTGCAAAAATTGAATTTAAAACTATTGCTACAAAATCAAAAGAATTATACACTGTTACTGCCGATTTAACCATCAAAGGAATTACCAAACCAGTAACCTTTAATATGGCTGTAAATGGAAACACTGCTTCAACCACGTTCAAAGTAGATAGAACAAAATATGACATCAAATATGGTTCAAAAAGTTTCTTTGAAAGCATTGGAGATAAAGCCATTTATGATGAATTTGAATTAACTGTTAACTTACAGTTCTAATTAGATTATATACAAATTATAGAATTCAAACCTCGGAAAGTCATTTTCGAGGTTTTTTTTAATGAATACATAATCATATCTAAGCTCAATACTTCTTGTTTTAATTTAATGTAGTTAACTTTATGCCATGAAAAGAATTGTAATTATTGACAATTATGATAGCTTTACTTTCAACTTGGTTCATTATTTAGAAGATTTAAATACGGAAATAACTGTATTTAGAAACAATGAATTTGAATTGGATGAATTAGTAAAATTTGACAAAATTCTACTTTCACCTGGACCAGGAATTCCCGATGAAGCTGGATTATTAAAAGCGGTTATTTCAAAATATGCCGAAAGCAAAAGTATTCTTGGCGTTTGTTTAGGACAACAAGCCATTGCCGAAGTATTTGGCGGTACTTTAATCAACTTGGATGAGGTTTTTCATGGTATTGCTAGCAAAGTCACTAAATCCGTTACAGATGAAGCTTTATTTGACAAACTACCAAACGAGTTTGAAGTGGGTCGCTATCATTCTTGGGTAGTTAATAAAAATAATTTTCCAGATGTTCTAGAAATCACCTCAACAGATGAAAACGGACAAATCATGTCGTTGCGTCACAAAACATTTGATGTAAAAGGAGTGCAATTCCATCCCGAAAGTATTTTAACACCTTTTGGTAAACAAATTTTAAAAAATTGGATAATAAATTAATTTAAAATTACTGATGTTCATAATATTAAATAACACAACCAGTAGTATTAGTTTATATCAATAATTAAGTACTAGTATAAAGGAAGTAGAGATAGTATTGATGAAAATCAAATGAACTATTTTGAGTGAGTTGCTAATATAAATTTGAAAAATCCTCAAATAACTGGCTTCGGAATAAGCAACAAAATATCAAAAAGGCGCTATTATTGGTCGTAGATTTATTCAATTTATTTCAAAAAACGGAATTCAATCCGTTGATAAATTTACCCAAAATATAGTTTAAATTGTGATAAACAAATAATTGATTTTTAAGTATATAGTTAGATAGTATAGATTTTACTTATACTGACTATTTTTAAAAATAAAGAACAATTCCAACAACCTAATTCATTAGTTATTAACAATTTACCTTGTTTCTAAAAACAATTCCATAAATTTGATTTACTTCTGTCAAAATAGTAACTTTAAAATCAAATTGTTATGGGACTTTTTAACTCACACAAAAAGAGGGTAATTACTGAACTTCGTAAGAAAAGTGAAGCTATTAGTAATGATATCAGCAAAGAAATTAATGAACGTTTTGAAGACCTAAAAACTGATTATGAAGAAAATAAAGTTGTCTTGAAAGAATTCAATGACTTTGTAGGTGAATTAGAAGCAAAACTTTCCCCTCAAGATGTTGAAAAACTTCACTCCTTCTCCACTCGTTTATACAAAGTGAAGCGTTGTGCCAAAAAAGGTGTAGAAGCTATGCGAGAATTAGCTCGTAATCAAAAGAAAGCTACAACCGAAACTAGTAGAGAATATCAAGAATATCTTCACGTGTAACTATCTCGTAAAAACCAATGTATTTCCTTTACTCAAATTAGCGTCAAAAGCATAGCCTTCATAATTAAAACCTTTTAAGTCTTGTATGGTTTCTGCATTAGTATCAAAAATATAACGAACCATCATTCCTCTAGCCTTTTTAGCAAAAAAACTAATCATCTTAAGTTTACCGTCTTTATAATCTCTAAACTCTGGAGTAATAACGGGAACTTTCAATAATTTTACATCTATAGCGCTGAAATATTCATTACTAGCCAAGTTGATAAACAACTCCTCTTTTTGTATTTCTTCATTCAAAGAATTGGTAATTGTTTTTTTCCAAAACTCATATAAGTTTTTGTTTTTCCCAATCGCTATTGAAGTTCCCATTTCCAATCGATACGCTTGCATTAAATCCAATGGTTTAAGCAAACCATACAACCCCGAGAGAATTCTGAGTTTATCCTGTAAAACAGTTTGTTTTTCAATTGGCAAACTATAAACATCCAATCCTGTATACACATCGCCATCAAATGCATAAATAGCTTGTCGAGCATTTTCTTTAGTAAAAGGTGTTTGCCATTCTTGATTACGTTGCCAATTAAGTTCCGCTAATTTTTCAGATATATCCATCAACTCTGAAAGTTGCTTTGGTTTTTTCTTTTTTAAAGTATTTTGAATTGTGTTAGCTTGTTTTAAAAACTGTGGTTCCGTAAAAGTAGTGGTTGGTATTTCTTTTTCAAAATTTAATGATTTGGCTGGTGATATAACGATTTTCATGGATTGCTTTTTTTAGTGCTTCAAAAATACAAATTCAGTACTAAAATAGATATACGAAAAAATGAATTGTTTCGATTTAAGTATTGATAAAATCAATTGTTGAAATGTTAATGTCTCAGTAGTAAGAAAAGTAAATAACTAACTTGCTGATACTAATTCTAACCCAGTTTTCCATGAAAAAGATACTGCTGCTTTTATGTGTACGTTCCCTTCTTTCTTGCAAAAGCAAAAAAACTATAGCAACAGAAGTACCTCAGGAAAAAAGTATGGTGAATTTAATACCTTCTGAAATAAATGCTAGTAACAAAAAAAGAGCTTATGATTTGGGTAAAAGATTACTTGAGACGAGCAATACTTCCCGATTCATTGCATACAACAGTAATGAAGCAGCAGAAAAAGTAAGACCAAACGCTACAAAGGAGAAAATTTCTACCATTTGTATAAAGATGAATCAACATAACGGAAGGTTTTTAGGTATCAATCTAATTGATGTTATAAGAAACAACAAAACCGAAGACATCACTTTCAGATATGCTATAGAATACAAAAAAAACTTTACCAAAGAGAACTTAGTGTAACCGTAAATTCTGAAAATAAAGTATCCGCAATAACAACAAAAGAAATTGAATCAAAACCATTAAAATAACAAGCTGTTTTTAATTGGAAAAAAATGAAATACTAAACGATTCATTATTTCAGTTTACAACTAAACAGCATAGGATTAGTTACTTTGTTTACATCTAAAACTCCGTTTTCGTCATAAGAATTCCATGGTGCGTTGGCAAAGAAATAAAGCTCCTCTCCTACCATTGTTGCTAATGTCGGTTCATTAAACTCAGGCCGGTTATTGTCTAATATCCTGAAATTAATGATTTCATTTTGTTGTTCATTCAATTGAAATTGAGTTATTCTTATTGGTTTTACGCCGTTTTGAATAGCAATCAACGAATTGTCATAAAACACCAATCCGTCAATGCCTTTTGGACATGCCAAATCAGGAAAAGCAAGCCATCTTGTAGTTTTTGTTTTTATATCAATTAAAGCAATTCCTTTTAAATAATCGGCTACAAAGAGTTTACTCTGGTCTTTATTGATTGCCAAACCCTGCAGATTATAACCCTCGTTCTCAAATGAAATGAACTTGGATAATATCTCATTTTCAATTTTGTAGAGTATTGGTTTCCCACTATCCGAAACATAAACAACACCATTATTAGCTACAATCAAATCGCCAAAAACAGCATCTCCATCCACTGTAAAACGCTTACTAATTTGTTTCGATTTGATATCCACTTTAAGAATAGCTGCTTTACCCTTTAGCACTTTATCAAAGTTCTCCATTTCTGGAAAAGCAGCAGTGGCAACCCAAAGGAATTGCTCTTTAGTATCTGCTTTTATTGCCAATACAGAAAACATTGTATTATCTTTTAGCCAATTAATACATAATCCTGTTTTACTATCAAACGAAACTATTTTTCTTTTTCTAACACTTGATGCTAACCATAGTTTAGATTTTGACAAATAGACTAAGCCTTCAGGATGCAAGTCTTTAATACTCAGCGAAACAATTGGTTTTGAAGTATCAACACGTTTATTTTGCGCTTTTTTCAGTGCCAAAATAATTCGATACCCTTCATCCGCCTCCATTGTTTTGAAATCTAAATCAGATTCAAAATCTACAGTGTTATTCATTAAAACCAATTTCCTTAAAGCTACTTGTGCTTCCTCCCAATTACTATTTAATGCATTCGCAGAAACTAAATTATAAGTGTAGGTTGGGTGAAAAGGGCGAAGACTGTCTAAAGTCTTTGTAAGTTTCAAAAAGGATTTATAGTCTTTGTTTTCATAAGCTTCAACGCTTGCATTATAGATTTCCCTTTGTGATTGCGCATTTATTTGTATGCTAAATAACATAAAAACTTTAATGATGAATTTCAAATGTTTCATAGGGTTGAATTTAAATGTTTTTTGTAGGACGCAATATAGGATTTGTTTAGTACAGTTTCAGAAGATTATTTTATATTCTTCATCATAGTTTTCATATTGATAAGAATCTAAAAAAACCTAAGTGTCTTATTTTAAGACGTTTTGTCTTGTTAATTTCATTAAAATCGTTTAAAAAAAGACATTTTGTCTGTTATACTGAAATGGAATACATATTGACAGTTTGCATACATCTAAATAATTTAAAAACACAACTTATGAATATAAATCAATTAACCATTAAATCGCAAGAGGCGTTGCAACAAGCACAGCAAATTGCACAAAGTTTTGGTCAACAGCAAATAGAAAACGAACATATTTTAAAAGGCATTCTCGAAGTTGACGAAAACGTAACACCATTCATTTTGAAAAAACTCAATGTGAATGTCGAATTATTTAAAAAAATATTGGACAGCACCATTCAAAGCTTTCCAAAAGTTTCGGGTAGCGATATTTTGTTTTCTCGTGATACTAATACAATGTTAAATGAAGCCAGTATCATTGCCAAGAAAATGAACGATGAATATGTTTCTATAGAGCATTTACTCTTAGGAATTTTCAAATCTAAAAGTAAAGTAGCTCAAATCCTAAAAGATCAAGGCGCAAACGAAAAAGGATTAGAAGCTGCCATTGATGAAATCAGAAAAGGTGAACGTGTGACTTCTGCTTCTGCTGAAGAAACATACAATGCGCTGAACAAATACTCTAAAAACCTCAACGAATTAGCACGTCAGGGAAAACTTGACCCTGTTATTGGTAGAGATGAAGAGATTCGTCGCGTACTACAAATTCTTACTCGAAGAACAAAAAATAATCCCATGTTGGTTGGAGAACCTGGTGTGGGTAAAACCGCTATTGCCGAAGGTTTGGCGCATCGAATTGTGGATGGCGATGTACCAGAAAATTTAAAGGATAAAGTTATTTATTCATTGGATATGGGTTCACTTATCGCCGGTGCCAAATACAAAGGTGAATTTGAAGAGCGTCTGAAGGCGGTCGTGAAAGAAGTAACCTCGTCCGAAGGTGATATCGTCCTTTTTATTGACGAAATTCATACGCTTGTTGGCGCTGGTGGTGGCGAAGGCGCTATGGACGCTGCAAATATTTTAAAACCGGCTTTGGCTCGTGGTGAATTGCGCGCCATTGGCGCTACAACTTTAGATGAATATCAAAAATATTTTGAAAAAGACAAAGCACTAGAACGTCGTTTTCAAAAGATTATGATTGACGAGCCTGATACCGAAAGTGCCATTTCGATTCTTCGCGGTATCAAGGAAAAATACGAAACCCATCATAAAGTTCAAATAAAAGATGATGCTATTATTGCGGCAGTCGAATTATCACAACGTTATATTACCAATCGTTTTCTTCCCGACAAAGCAATCGATCTAATTGACGAAGCCGCTTCAAAATTACGTATGGAAATTAATTCAAAACCAGAAGAATTAGATGTTTTGGATCGAAAAATAATGCAGTTAGAAATCGAAATTGAAGCCATTAAACGCGAAAATGACGAAAGTAAAATGAAAGTTTTATTACTCGACTTGGCAAATCTTAAAGAAGAACGAAATGAAATCTTTACCAAATGGAAATCGGAAAAAGACATCGTCGATAATATACAAACGGTAAAACAAGAAATAGAAGATTTTAAATATGAAGCCGAACGTGCCGAACGCGATGGCGATTACGGAAAAGTTGCCGAAATTCGTTACGGAAAAATTAAAGAAGCGCAAGAACGTTTGGATAAATTTCAAAATGAATTATTGGAAAAACAGGACGGAAATTCATTAATCAAAGAAGAAGTAACCCGAGAAGATATTGCAGAAGTAGTGGCGAAATGGACTGGAGTTCCAGTGATGAAAATGCTTCAAGGTGAAAGAGAAAAACTTTTGAAACTTGAAGACGAGTTACACCACCGCGTTGTTGGTCAGGAAGAAGCTATTGAAGCCATCAGTGATGCTGTACGTCGAAGTCGTGCTGGTTTACAAGACATGAAAAAACCTATCGGAACGTTCTTGTTTTTGGGAACTACAGGAGTAGGTAAAACCGAATTGGCAAAAGCATTAGCGGAATATTTATTTGATGATGAAAACGCCATGACGCGTATCGACATGAGTGAGTATCAAGAACGACATAGTGTTAGCCGATTAGTAGGTGCGCCTCCTGGTTATGTCGGCTATGACGAAGGCGGACAATTAACCGAAGCAGTCCGCAGAAAACCGTATTCTGTAATCTTATTAGACGAAATTGAAAAAGCACATCCAGATACGTTTAATATCTTGTTACAGGTTTTAGACGAAGGACGCTTGACAGACAACAAAGGACGATTAGCCGATTTTAAAAACACGATTATTATCATGACTTCCAATATGGGAAGTGCCATCATTCAAGAGAAATTTGAAAACCTTAAAGGTAGTATTGAAGCGGCCACCGAAACTGCTAAAACAGAAGTGTTGGGATTATTGAAACAAACGGTTCGTCCTGAATTCATAAATCGAATTGATGAAATTGTAATGTTTACTCCACTAAGTAATACTGATATTACAAAGATTGTTGGTTTGCAATTGAAAAACGTCATCAAGATGTTGGCCAAACAAAATATCACTTTAGATGCTACTTCAGAAGCTATTGACTACCTAGCTCAAAAAGGATATGATCCTCAATTTGGTGCGCGTCCAGTAAAAAGAGTCATTCAAAGAGAAGTGTTAAACCAACTTTCGAAGGAAATCCTTGCCGGAAAAATTGCTACTGATAGCATCATATTGCTGGATAGTTTTGATGGACAATTGGTTTTCAGAAATCAAAGTGACCTTGTTTCCTAAACGTTATCTTTAATTTGTTTATTCGAGCCAATTCCTTATTTTAGTCGCTTAAATATTAGTAACTATGAAACTCTTAGGAATTGGCTCCAGAATAAACCACGCCCAATATGGCAAAGGTGTTGTAACAAATGTATCATCCACAGAATACTGGGTAACTTTTATAGACTCAGGACTTGAAACTATCGCTATCGACTCCGAATTCGAAGTCATTGAAGCCACAGATAACGAACTAGACACCGTCAGCTTCTACGAAGTAGAACAAAGTTTGCTCTCCATCCTAAAAAAATGGAACGGACTGGGCGAACCAGTAGCCATAGCCGACAAATGGAAAGGAGGTAACCTAAAACTAGAACCGGGACAAGTCGGAGTGCAGGGAAAAGATGTACCCATAGATGTGTTTTTCCACAAAATAGTCATGCTCAGAGACCGCCTAAGGGTAATGGAACAAAAAATAAACGCCAGTTCTATCGAAGAAATCGAGAAAGTCGAATTACAACAATACATTACGCGTATCTATGGAACACTCACCACGTTTAACGTGTTATTCAAATCGCAAAACCAGTATTTTGTAGGCGAAAAAACTAAGTAATTATAATTCATAATTTAAACAACTATGTTTTGCTATCATAAAGTAAAACACCTCTACAGCTGCTATAAAAAACTATGAATCTATGTGTTTAAAAATAAATGAAAATCAATCACAAAAATAGGGTTGTATTTTAGTACCTTTATATCACTAAATTAAAGTACTCATGAAAAGAACAATAACGGCTCTAGTCCTATTTGGACTAATCATATTAGGATGCAAAAGTTCTTCTAGCAACACCGGCAGCACCTTAAAACTTGTTTTTGAAACCAAAAGCAACAGTGGCGTAACAGGAACAGCCGCTTTTACTCAAAAGAACAACGAAGTAACACTGGTAGCCAAACTAGCTGGACTGAAACCTGGTGAACACGCCATTCACATTCATGAAAAAGCCGATTGTTCTGCCGCCGATGCTGCATCAGCAGGAGGACACTGGAATCCAACATTCAAGAAACACGGAAAATGGGGAGATATTGAACACCACAAAGGCGATATAGGCAACTTCCTAGCCGATGAAAAAGGAAATGCCACCATCACCTTCAAAACCGATGAATGGTGCATCAGATGTGGCGATGAGACTAAAGACATCGTCAACAAAGGACTAATTGTTCATGAAAAACCAGATGATTTTATCACGCAGCCAACTGGTGCTGCTGGAGCACGAGTTGCATGTACTGCTATAATAAAATAGCCTTATTATATGATTAACCCATCAGCGTTTGGCTGGATAGATAAATTTTTTGTTGAGCAGGAAACTACTCATCAAAATTTTATGGTTTCGGAAGAAGATTTTTATCTACGAACCAGAGCTACAGGTTTTATTTTTGGTCATATAATTGGTTTTGATTCTGTTAAACCCATAACAATAAAAGATCGACTTGCTAAAGAGATTTCAAAAATTGGAATGCTCAATACTTTATATCAAATGTTTTGTTTATTTAAGCAAGATTCCGATAAAGATCAATTTGTTAATGAAGCTGTAGCCTTTTACAATTTGTTGTCTCCAAAAGGCTTCAATCCATTAGAGAAAATGCTTCCAAGTAGCTCTGAATCGAGTAAACTCGAAAAAATAATTCACGACAGAGTTCAAACCAATGAAGATTTATTTAGCAAAAGTTTTTCGCATGTAATTACGAATGCCCTGCTCTTTGTTGATGTTTTAGCATTCAAAAAATACTTAGAAAATGGCTCGTTACCCGATAAATATTTCAACCGAATTGAAGAAATTGTGATTAGTATAATATCGCTTTCGTTAAAATCAAAAACGGGTTTCTCTGTTCATGATGAATTATTACAAAAGCTCTTTGAATCTTCTGTTCGCTATACTAAGTTTTCTGATAAACAAATTAAGTCTATCGAAGATTTAGATGTAAGTTACCTTGAACATGATTTAGAAAAATTTTATGTAATCGATTTGGCTGGAATAAGTCTATGGAGTGATGAAAAAGTAGAAAATGAAGAGCGGTATTTCTTATTCAAACTGGGAGAAAAACTAAATATTAATGAACGTTTCATAATAGAAAGTATCGATTTTATTAATGATTTTATCCTCAAATATAAAAACGAAATTCCGTATTTCAATAGTTCCAATCCTGTAAAAAACTTCTATGATCATACCACGGAAAGCGTATTAGTTTTAATCAATAGAAATAAGAAACGTTTGGTAAAAGAAGTTTCTCAAAGCAAAGAGTTGATGCATCTTTTGGCCAAATCAACACATAAAGAATTGGACAAAGAAGAGAAGAAAAAAATTAAAAATCAATTACTTGATATTTGTAAAACAGTGCCATCGCTAACTATTTTCTTATTGCCTGGAGGAAGTTTGTTATTGCCAATATTGATAAAATTTATTCCTCAATTATTGCCGTCTTCTTTTAACGAAAACGAAGAACGAGAATAAAAATTTTTCTTCATAAGATTTTTTTTGTTTAAAAATGTAATTCATTAATAATTATCAATCCATGAAAAGTAAGCAGATTTCAATTTGCTTTTTTCATCTCGTATATAGCTTAAATAAGCTTCCGCGACTGGACTCAATGATTTGTTTTTCAACCATACCAAGTACCAATTGGACTTAATTGGAAATCCTTTCATCTCAATAATTTTTAAATCGCCTCTTTCAAGTTCATTTTTTAACCCTATGATTGGCATTATAGAATATCCTATTCCTGCAATAACGGCTTGCTTGACGGCTTCGTTAGAAGTTAATTGCATTTTTTTTGCGGACTGCAATCCATTTCTATAAAGATAATTTTCCATTACTAATCGAGTTGCTGAACCTTCTTCTCTATAAATTAGAGGATACTCATTTATTACATCTAAATCATCGTTATTAATTTTTGAAACTGCAGTATGATTACCAATTAAATACAATTTATTCTCGAGTAAAATCTCCGATTGCAATTGAATGTCATCAGGTAAAATTGAAACCAAAGCAAAGTCAATTTCATTATTTACTAAACTCTTGACCACTTTCGATTTATTGGTAACATCCATAACAAGATCAATACCTTTATTTTGATTTAAAAAATCAGACAAGAAATAGGGCATTACATACTTCCCTGTAGAAACTACAGATAAGGTTAATTTACCTGACAAAATCCCTTTAAACGTTTTTGATTTATACGTTATGGTGGCCACTTCATCCAAAACTTTTTGGGCTGTAATTGCAATTTCATTACCAAAATGAGTAATATATAATTGCCTTCCTATTACTTCTGTCAGTGGAATATCAAATTGATCTTGTAATTTCTTTAATTGAATAGATACGGCAGGTTGAGTCAAATTTAATGATTCAGCAGCTTTGGTAATACTTTTATTCTCAACAATCTTTAAAAATATCTGTAATTGATGTAACGTATAATGCATAAATATATATTATGTATTTCATAACAAAT
This sequence comes from Flavobacterium sp., assembly GCF_044369455.1. Taxonomy (GTDB): domain Bacteria; phylum Bacteroidota; class Bacteroidia; order Flavobacteriales; family Flavobacteriaceae; genus Flavobacterium. The sequence continues at coordinate 169,927 of NZ_JBIPLW010000005.1, forward strand.
ATAAATAAAAATATATACTTACAACGTTTTAGATTTGCAAAATAAAATTAACCAAATAAAATTATGCAAAGAATAACCATCGCGAAAGGAGACGGAATAGGTCCAGAAATAATGGACGCCACATTAGAAATCATCAAAGCTGCTGGTGCACAATTAGAGTATGATGAAATTCAGGTCGGCGAGAAAGTATACCTATCCGGAAACACTTCTGGAATAGCAAAAGAAAGTTGGGATACCATTATCAAAAACAAAGTATTTTTAAAAGCACCAATTACTACTCCTCAAGGAGGTGGCTATAAAAGTTTAAATGTTACGACCAGAAAATTTCTTGGATTGTATTCAAATGTTAGACCTTGTATGAGTTTACACCCTTTTGTGGAAACGAAACATCCCAAAATGGATATGGTGATTATCAGAGAAAATGAAGAAGATTTATATGCAGGAATTGAACACCAACAAACGGATGAAGTTATTCAATGTTTAAAAATAATCAGCCGTCCAGGTTGTGAAAAAATAGTTCGATATGCCTTTGAATATGCAAAAGCTTACGGAAGAAAAAAAGTAACTTGTTTTACCAAAGACAATATCATGAAACAAACGGATGGTTTATTCCACCAAGTGTTTAATGAAATTGCAGCAGAATACCCACAAATAGAAAACGAACATTGGATTATTGATATTGGTGCCGCGAAAATGAGCGACACTCCCGAAGCTTTTGATGTTATAGTGACTTTGAATTTATATGGCGATGTTATTTCTGATATTGCTGCTCAAATAGCGGGTTCAGTTGGTTTAGCGGGTTCAGCCAATATAGGCGAAGAGTGTTCTATGTTTGAAGCCATCCATGGTTCGGCACCAAGAAGAGCAGGACAAAACTTGGCTAATCCATCAGGGTTATTACAAGGAGCTGTTATGATGCTTAACCATTTAGGGCAAAACACTATTGCTACCAAAGTTCATAATGCTTGGTTAAAAACATTAGAAGATGGAATTCATACCTATGACATTTTCAAAGAAGGTAGTAGTACTCTAAAAGTGGGAACCAAAGAATTTGCTCAAGCTGTAATTGCCAACTTAGGTCAGAAACCTAAAACGTTACCAGCTGTTAATTACGAAAATGGGCAGCCACTTAATCTTCCAAAATACAAAAAACGACCACAAGCTAAGAAAGAACTTATTGGACATGATGTTTTTGTTCATTGGAACGGAACTGATGCAGAGAAATTAGCTGCTAAGATGAATAAAATTGGTACTTCAAATTTGAAACTAAGCATGATAACCAATCGTGGAATAAAAGTTTGGCCAGAAGGTTTTTCACAAACATTTTGCACCGACCATTGGCGTTGTAGATTTAAAACTGCAGAAGGAAATACGATAAATAAAGAAGAAATAATAGCACTTCTTCAACAGTGTATTCAAAATGAAATCGATACTATTAAAACAGAAAATCTATATCAGTTCGATGGTAAAATGGCATTTTCATTAGGACAAGGACAATAAATAAAACTATTATGGAACTACAATTATTAAATGATACTTTTTCGACTAATGAATCGATTGAAATAATAAATCAATTATTTCAAGTAAAAATTAAGTTTCACGAGGATAAAATTAAAATATCTCATAATGAGGAAGATGTAAAAATGAGAGAACAAAAAATTAAATTTTTGCAAAATGAATTAGCCGCTGCAAGGCAATTCATTGGTGCAAAATCGGGGTATATTTCGCTAAGTAGTCAAATAATTTTATAAAAAATGGATACATATCAGTTTAAGTTAATAGAAGGTAATTTTTCATCTCAGGATGCAAAAACAGTTTTAATGTCGGTAATAAATAGTAAAATCAATTTTCATAACCTTAATGCCTTTAGTGAATTTGTTAAAAAGAATGAAGATTGTGAAATATCAAAACGAAGAATATCAGTATTATCATCATCTATTGAAGATATCAACAAGCTTCTTGAAGAAAGTGAACGAAATGGAAAGAGATTAAAAATTAATGGTGACATTACTATAGAGTTCATATAACGAATTAGATTTGGATATTTTCAAAGGAAGAAGATTAGTCATTGCGACAAAACACAAGAAGGAAAGTGTTATTGCTCCTTTATTAGAAGAACATTTAGGAGTACAATGTTTTGTCCCGGAAGATTTTGACACCGATTTATTAGGAACGTTTAGTGGTGAAATAGAAAGAAAAGATGGACCAATAGCAACGGCAAGAAAAAAATGTCTTCAAGCAATGGAAATAACCAATTGTGATTTAGGCATCGCCAGCGAAGGTTCGTTTGGTCCGCATCCAACAATCTTTATGGCACATGCCGATGATGAGTTCTTACTTTTTATTGATAAGAAAAATAATTTAGAAATAATTGTACGAGAGTTAAGTCTCGATACTAACTTTAATGCAACAACTGTAGAGTGTTTTCAAAATTTGGTTAATTTAGTAAAAAACGTTGGATTCCCAGAGCATGCAGTTATATTAAAAATTACTGATAAAGAAGTTACTTCTGTTGTAAAAGGAATTCAGTCATGGGAATTATTAGAAGAGAGTTTTCATACGCTCTCGGCTAGTAATTCCCAAGTTGCTGCAGAAACCGATATGCGTGCCTTGTACAATCCAACCCGTATGAAGGTCATTGAAAAAGCTGCCCAAAAACTTGTAGAAAAAATAAAAAATCGTTGCCCAGAATGCCATACACCTGGGTTTGGTGTTGTAAATACTAAATCGGGTTTACCCTGCGAATGGTGTGGTTTGCCAACAAATTCTACAAAATCACATATTTATCAATGTCAAAAATGTAATTTTGAACTGGAAAAACTATTTCCAAATGATAAAAAAACAGAAGATCCGATGTACTGTGATCGTTGTAATCCTTGAAAGATGACAGAACAAATTAAGAAAGCTTCGAAATTGTTAAAAGCTGGAAATGTGGTGGCCATACCAACAGAAACGGTTTACGGTTTAGCTGCAAATATTTTTGATGAAAAGGCAGTAAAAAAAATATTTGAAATAAAAGGCAGGCCATTATTTAATCCGTTAATTGTTCATATTAAATCGATTGAAGATTTACAAAATGTAGCAACAAATATTCCTCCTAAAGCTTGGATTTTGGCTAACTATTTTTGGCCTGGTCCGTTAACATTAGTGTTGCCAAAGAAAAAAACTATACCCTATGTTGTTACCGCAGGAAAGGAAACAGTTGGTGTTCGTATTCCTTCACACCCAGTTGCTTTGGCACTTTTGGAAGAAGTCGATTTTCCTTTAGCAGCTCCAAGTGCCAATCCTTTTGGATATATTAGCCCTACTAATGCAGCCCATGTTCAAAAACAATTGGGAACAAAAATTCCCTTTATACTTGATGGAGGAAATTGCGAAAAAGGAATTGAATCTACCATCATTGGCTTTGAAAATGATGAACCTGTTTTATACAGAGTTGGTGCTATTTCTAAAGAAGCTATTGAAAAATGTATTGGTCAAATTGGTAGTAAAACAAAAGCTGTGGCAACACCCGAAGCACCGGGAATGTTGAGTAAGCATTATTCTCCAAAAACACCATTTATGGTTTCAGAGAGTATTATTTCTGATATTGAAAAATATAAAAATCAAGCAGTAGGATTTGTTATTTTTTCTAATGGAATAGTTGAAACTTCAGAAAAATTTATCCTTTTAACAAAAACTGAAAGTTTAGATGAAGCAGCTCAAAATTTATATGCCGCTATGCACCAACTTGATGCTCAAGGATTTGACTTCATCATAGCCGAAAAATTTCCTGAAACTGGCATTGGCATCAGTTTAAACGATAGATTATCTAGAGCTCAAGAAGTAGAATTCGATAAAGAAACACAGAAAGAAATAAATAATCCAAATAACTCCTAATGAATTTAGATTTACTTTTAGATAATTTAACAAATCCAGCACTTTTATTTTTTCTTTTGGGAATTATTGCCGTTCAATTAAAGAGCGATTTAGAAATACCGCCAAACTCTTCAAAATTTATATCGCTATATCTATTGTTTTCAATCGGTTTCAAAGGTGGTCAAGAGTTAGCCCATAGTCACTTTAATTTAGAAATTATATGGTCAGCACTCTTTGGAATTTTGATTGCCGTCGTGATTCCGTTTTATAGTTTTTTTATATTGAAAAGGAAATTTAGTTTTGAAAACGCAGGTGCCATAGCTGCTGCCTATGGCTCGGTAAGTGCTGTAACTTTTGTAACTGCAGTTTCATTTTTAGAAATTCAAAAATATACATTTAGTGGACACATGGTTGCCATCATGGCTTTGATGGAAGCGCCAGCAATTATTGTTGCTGTAATATTAATGCGATTATACAATAAAAAAGAAACTAATACTACTAACCTTTCATCAGTTATAAAACATTCGTTAACTAATGGAAGCGTATTGCTAATTATAGGTAGTTTGTTAATTGGTTTTTTAGCAAGCGATCAACAAGCTATGGGAATTAAACCATTCACTACGGATATTTTCAAAGGTTTTCTTGCGATTTTCTTATTAGACATGGGAGTTGTAAGTGGAAAAAAGTTGGATGTTTTTTTTAAAAGCGGTTGGTTTCCTGTATTATTTGCATTGATAATTCCATTACTAAATGGCGCATCCGTAGCATTTTTAAGTCAGCTAGTTACAGCTGATGTTGGAAACCGATTTATGTTTTCCATATTAGCTGCAAGTGCCTCTTATATTGCAGTTCCAGCAGCAATGAAAATAGTAGCTCCAAAAGCAAATCCGGGTTTGTTTTTACCGATGGCACTAGCAATTACTTTTCCTTTCAATATCACTTTTGGAATGCCAATATACCTTAGTATAATACTTTGTTGTTAAAGAAAATTAATTAGAAAATTTCAAGCGATACACTTCATCAAGTTCATCATTGGAACTCATATTCACCCCTAAATCAGTAACATAACCTGAATTTAATCCATAAGTCCAACCATGAAGTGTTAAATCTTGACCGTTGCGCCATGCGCCTTGAACAATTGAGGTTTTAGCCAAGTCAAAAACTTGTTCTTGCGCATTTATTTCAACAAATTTATTAAAACGCTCTTCTTCATCTTCAATAGCATTTAAATACGTATCATGTAATCGATATACATCTTTTATGTGACGAATCCAGTTGTCTATCAATCCTATAGATTGATTACCCATAGCTGCTTTTACCCCACCACAACCATAATGTCCACAAACAATCACATGTTTTACTTTCAAAACATTCACTGCATAATCCAAAACGCTTAGCATATTCATATCCGAATGAACTACCATATTCGCTATATTTCTGTGAACAAAAACTTCACCCGGTTTTGCTCCAATAATTTCATTGGCAGGTACTCGACTATCAGAACATCCTATCCATAGCAAAGGCGGTTGTTGTCCTTTGGCTAAATCTTTGAAATAATCTTTATCAATAGCAACTTGATCTTCAACCCATTTTTTATTATTATCAAGAATCTTTTTATAAAATTCAGCACTCATAGTTTGTCTTCTTTAAATATTATTTCTTTATTTTCTATTACTTCCATTTTTCTTTTCATAACATTGTAGCGATGTTCAATAGTTACTTTATTTTTATAGCCATCACTATTTTCTAGGTTATAAGCATCTTTAAACCCAACCAATTTAGTACTAATATTTAACTCTTTTGATTTTATTTTTTTGAACTCCTTAATTAAATCCAACACATCATGAGCAATATAAACAGAATCCGTTGCATTGATAACAACTTTTGAATTGGATGGAATATTGTTTAATGTAGCTTTAATTGCGGCTTTATTTAAAAAAGATACTTCTTGAGCTAAATCGATGTGTATGATATCACCTTCCGAATATTCTTCTTTTCTAAAATTATAAGCACGTTGCATATTCCCTTTCAAAACAAAAATAATACTGATGATTATTCCCAATGTTACCCCTTTTAATAAATCAGTAAAAACAACTCCAATAAATGTTGCAATAAATGGTATAAATTGATATTTACCTTTTTCCCAAAAATGCTTTATGATATTTGGATTTGCCAATTTATAGCCCACTAATAATAAAACGGCTGCCAAAGTTGCCAACGGAATTTTATTCAAAAGTGTTGGAATTGCCAATACACTAACCAATAATAAAATACCATGAATAATAGCGGACATTTTAGATTTTGCGCCAGCATTATTATTTGCCGAAGTTCTCACTACAACCGATGTCATTGGTAAACCACCTAAAAGAGCGCTTAAAATATTTCCAATTCCTTGTGCTTTTAATTCTACATTAGTATCCGTATAACGTTTCTGAGCATCCATTCTATCGGCAGCTTCAATACAAAGTAAGGTTTCGATAGAAGCCACGACTGCAATAGTAATTGATACTATCCATACTTTACTATTAGTAAAAGCGGAAAAATCAGGAGATACAAATATTGATTTAAACTCAGCTAAAGTTTTTGGAACTGGCAAATTCACTAAATGTTCGTTTGAAATAGCCAAACTACTTCCGGATTGAATAAAAAATTCATTCAATAAAATTCCGACAATAACCGCTATTAAAGCAGCTGGAACTAATTTTAACTTTTTCAAAAATTCAAATTTAGTCCAAGCAATCAAAATTGATAGTGAAACTAAAGTAATGACAACCGAACCCAATTGAATATGATTGAAAACAGAAAACAACTCGGAGAATGTATTGAGACCGTCTTGTTGTAAAAATGATTCATCACCTTCAAAATCATTATCATAACCAATGGCATGAGGAATTTGTTTTAAAAATATAATTACTCCAATTCCTGCCAACATTCCCTCAATAACATTAGTTGGGAAATAATTTGAAATGCTTCCTGCTTTTATAAAACCTAAAACCAACTGAATTATACCTGCAATTAAAACTGCCAAAAGAAAAGAATTGAACGAGCCTAAATCGGTTATAGCAGTCAATACGATAGCTGTTAAACCCGCCGCTGGACCTGAAACACTTAAATGCGAATTACTCAAATAACCAACCACAATTCCACCAACAACACCAGAAATAATTCCAGCAAATAGTGGTGCGCCAGAAGCTAAAGCGATGCCTAGACACAATGGTAATGCAACTAGGAATACGACTAAACCTGAAGCAAAATCAGATTTAAGATTGGCAAAAAGGCTTGTATTTTTTGTCATAATAGCAGTATTTTGAAAAAAATCAGAAAAATAATAATTTCAACATTGTAAAAATATCACTATTTTTTTAAAATAATAGTGATTCGAGTAATACAAAAAGAAAAATAACTGAAAGACAATTTCAACATCCTCAAATAAAACTATCTAAGTCCAGAAAAAATCTTTTAACATTAGTTTAAATCGTAGAATTCATAAGTTTATCTTATAGTTTTTATATTTACATCAAATATTATTATAATGACCATCACACAACTTAAATATGTCTTAGCAGTAGCCGAACATAAAAACTTTACTCTTGCAGCCGAAAAATGTTTTGTTACCCAACCTACATTAAGCATGCAAATACAAAAAATTGAAGAAGAACTCGGTATTCAAATTTTTGACAGAACCAAAAAACCAATTCAACTTACAGAAATTGGGCAAAAAATAGTCAATCAATCGAAGAACATAGTTAGCGAAGCCGATAGAATTCAGGATATAGTTGACCAACAAAAAGGGTTTATTGGTGGTGAGTTTCGATTAGCAATAATCCCGACTGTGATGCCTACTTTATTACCAATGTTTTTGAATAACTTCATCAAAAAGTATCCAAAAGTTAAACTAATTATTGAAGAATTAAATACTGCTGAGATTATTACAAGATTAAAAAATGGTCATTTAGATGCAGCTATCGCGGTTACACCTTTGGAAGACGAAAAAATCAAGGAAGTTGTTTTATATTTTGAACCATTTGTGGCTTACATCCCATCCAATCATCAATCATTCAGTAAAAAAGAAATTGAAGTGTCAGATTTGAATATAAATGAAATTCTATTACTTCAAGATGGACATTGTTTTAGAGATGGTATTTTGAATTTATGTAAAAATCTAAATTCAGAGGATAAAAATCATTTTCAGATTGAAAGTGGAAGCTTTGAAACATTAATAAAATTGGCTGACGAAGGATTGGGCACTACCTTACTTCCTTTTTTACATACTTTAGATTTAAAAGAAAAAGATCAACTTAAACTTCGTCATTTTAAAGAACCAAAACCAGCTCGAGAAGTGAGTTTGATTTTTCCTAAAAATGAATTAAAAATTCAAATTATTGATGCTTTAAGAAGCACAATTGCTGGGGTTGTGAAAGGCGCTATTGTTTTTCAAAATGTCCAAATAATAAGTCCATTACAACAAAAAAAATAAGGAGCTTTTGCACAAACTCCTTATTTCTTTCTGCTAACTAACTACAGATAAACATTGTTTTAATTCCGGATGCTCATTCGTAAAGAACTGCAACCATTTTTTTAATTGCTCTACTTCGTATGGCAATAAATTTCGCACTGCCTTTTTCAATTCCTTTGCAAAAAGAATTGGATCGAAGCTTACTCTTTCGAGCACGGATTTGGTGTAATCGTAAATCATTCTAGGCATAATTTTTAAGATTTGGGGTTATCTTATTGTAAGAACGTTTAGTAAAAATAGAATAAAAAAATAATTATAACAACATTTTATGTTAAAAAAAGACGCTAAAAAACTATTAATATCGATGAAATGCACATTTAAATAAAATTAATAAGTATAATATTACTAAAATAATTAAGTGAAATAAAAAAGGAACCTTTTAAGTTCCTTTAGTTTTATTAACTGTTAATTCGGATGACACAGTGTTTCAACTCGGGCTTTTCAATAATATAACTCATAAGCCACTGCGTTAGTTCTTCAAGTTCATAAGGTAACAAAACCTTGTAGGCCTTTTCAAGTTCTTTGCAAAATAAATTTGCGTCAAAACTTACTTTCTTCAACACTGATTTTGTGTGGTCTAGCATTGTTTTAGACATAAAAAAGTAAAAATGTTTAATTAAAAAATTAGATAAGAACGTCTGTTGTCTTATCAAAAATAATAATATAATAAATAGTAAAATGAAATAAAAAGTTAAATATTATCAACAAAAATGTTAAATTTTTGACAGTCCTTTAGTAGCGCGTAACATTTCTCTTTTACCTGGAGCACCTGGTAATTTTTCTACGGAAAAACCTGCTGAACGCATAGCGTTTTTAATAGTTGTTCGGCAAGCATATGTCACCAATACTCCATTTGCTTTCAAAGCTTTAAACATAGATACAAAAATTTCTTCAGACCAAAGTTCGGGCTGAACTCTAAAACCGAAAGCATCAAAATAAATTAAGTCAAAAGCATTCTCATCCTTAACATCTTGAAAGAATTGCTTTCGTTTCGTTAACAAGAAAATCTCTGAAAGTTTATTTTTTTCTTCCCAATTAGATTCGTGTATTTGTTTGAAAAGGGAACTTTCTAATGCATCTATTTCTTCAACGTAATTCATTTGAAAAGCTTCTTCTAAAGTAATAGGATATGCCTCTACTCCAACATAATCAATGACTTGATTGGTTTTTTTAGCCTCCACGAAAGTGATAAATGCATTCAAGCCCGTTCCAAAACCGATTTCTAAAATAGCAATGGGATTTGTTTTGTCAATTTTCAAAAACTCGGTTCCCTCAAAAAGTGAAAAGCCATTTTTTATGAATACATGATAGGCTTCTTGAACAGCACCATGTTTAGAATGATAACTTTCATTCCAATCTGGCAAATGAATGGTTGTGGAACCATCATTGGTTTGAATAATTTCTCTTTTCAAAATTATTCGATGTACAATTTTTTAATTCTTGGAATTGGTCCTCCACATTTTTGTTTATGACATTGAATACAAGCATCCACACCTTCATTGAAATGTTTTTTAGCATTTTGAGGATCTTTATAGATCAATTCTTGTGCTTTGATAAACTTAGCTGCTTGTTCTTTAAAAAATCCATCATTGTCTGACTCATCGGTCATTACAGCTTTATGAATTTTTAAAAAGTGCTGAGGAAATTGTCCAATAGTATCACCTTTTTGTATGCGATCTTTTAAGCGTTGGTTATCAACATACATTTGTTCCATTAATGTTGCCATTTCAGACATTTGATACATCTCAAGTTTCTTTCCTTTTTCAGTTGCACATTTCTCTTCTTCTACTTTATTTTCTTCTTTTTTTTGACAAGAAATTACTAATAATGAAGAGATAAAGAATAACAATACAAATGGAATACTTTTTTTCATTACAAATTACTTTTTGATATAAACACCCTCAGCTGTAAATGCATAAGTAACTTCTGGTTTTGTAATTTTTGCTATTTCTGCAGCCGATTTACCGCCATCTTTAGCATAGTGTCTTAGTTCTTCAACAGATTCAACATCTACAAATGCTTTTCCTTTTACGATGGCAAGGCTGTTATCTGCATTTAAAGGAACGAAAAAACCATAGTCTTTAAACTTTACGAAAGAATTATCATCTCCGGCTAATTCCATTTTCATCCAACACCCTTTCTTTTTACAAACCGATTTGATATTTGATTCAAATTGAACCACAAGTGTATCTCCTTTTTTTAGTTTTTTATATTTTTTCAACATTTCAGCCTTGTTATAGACCTTGTCTACTTTAAATTTCTCACCAAAAGAGGCATAATCATTAGCATTGAAAGTTGCTTTTTTCTGAGCCATTACCGTTGTTCCTATCAATAAGAACAGTACTACTATAAAATTAATTTTTTTCATGTGAAGTATTTTTATGAGTTGCGAATATAATGAGATAAACAAAACTTAGAAATATATTCTCAATTTATTTAAGTAATTATTAAGAATTCAGTCAATGAAACTTCATAAAAAAAAATAATTCAAAAAAAGTTTTCAAATTTATTTTCGGATGCAAAATGCATACATATTTTTATTAGTTTTACAAAAAACTAGCAACGCGACTATAATTTTCAGAAAATCAATCACAAACAATTGTTTAACAGTAGTTTAAATATTTTTCTGAGTAAAATTTATTTATTTCATGATATTAAAAACTACTTCCGAAATCGATATAGTAAGAGCAAATTTTTCTAAAATTAATGAAGTCGATTTTGAAAACCTTTCCTTCGGAAATGTATTTACAGATCATATGTTGATCTGTGATTTCAAAGAAGGTAAATGGGGAAAACCAAGTATTAAACCCTATGAACCTTTTATGATTGATCCTTCGGCTAAAGTATTTCATTATGGCCAAGCCATTTTTGAAGGCATGAAAGCCTATAAAGATAGTAACAATGACGTTTGGCTTTTTAGACCCGATCAAAATTTGGATCGATTTAACAAATCGGCTGTACGGATGGCGATGCCCGAAATTACAGAAGAAATATTCATAGGTGGTATCAAAACCATTGTCGATATGGAACGCGACTGGGTAAAAAAAGGATTAGGCAATACTTTATACATCAGACCATTTATGATTGCGATTGGCTCGGGCGTTATTGCACAACCATCAACGCAATATCGATTTATGATTATACTTTCTCCTGCACGTTCGTATTATTCTGGTGAAGTAAAAGTAATCATTGCAGAACACTATAGCCGAGCTGCTAATGGCGGAATTGGAGCAGCAAAAGCGGCTGGAAATTACTCTGCTCAGTTTTACCCACAGAAATTAGCTCAAGAAAAAGGATTTCAACAAATCATTTGGACCGATGATGCCACACACACCAAATTAGAGGAAGCTGGAACAATGAATGTGTTTTTCAGAATTAATGATACGATTTATACTGCACCAACGAGTGAGCGTATTTTGGATGGTGTAACCCGTAAAAGTTTGATTGACATTGCGCACCGTGATGGTATTAAAGTAGAAGAGCGTTCAGTATTAGTTGATGAAATAGTAGCTGGTGCCAAAGACGGAAGTTTGAAAGAAATATTTGGAGCTGGAACTGCTGCAGTGGTAAGTCCAATAGTAGGCTTTCAATACCAAGAACATTATTATGAGTTACCAAAAATAGAAAACTCTATAGCAATTCAATTGAAAGAGAAATTGACTAAAATACAATACAAATTAGCGGATGACACTTTTGGGTGGATGGTAAAGGTTTAGTGTTCAGTGTTCAGAAAAAAGTGTTCAGTTTTATAATAATTACTACGAAGAAACTTTGAGTTTTTCTTAAATAATTGGTTTTTAAAAACTAAGTTTAATTGACATAAATCAAGTAAAAACTAAAATTGCCATATTACACTGAACACTAAAAACTGATCACTGAATACTATTTCAGTATTTCCTCAAAACTGGGTTTAAAATAATTTGGTCCTTTTAAAACTTTGCCATCTTCACGATAAATAGGATTTCCGTCTTCACCAAGTTTACTCATATTGGAGCGTTGTATTTCGTCAAACACTTCTTCGATTTTATGTTGTAAACCGTGTTCTAAAATGGTGCCACACAAAATATAGAGCATGTCACCTAATGCATCGGCTATTTCAATCAGATCATTATTCTGAACGGCTTCGAGGTATTCTTCGTTTTCTTCTTTCATAAGATTAAAGCGAAGCAAATTTTTTGATTCCCCTAAATTAGCTTTCATTTCATAACTTACTCCTAATCCGAATGACGTATGAAATTCTTTTACTGCATTGAGTTGTTTTTGCATTTTATATCGAAATTTATTGTTAATGCAAATTACAACTTTCCGATACATTTGAGTAAATTTGTTGAAAATTTGAAATAAATGTTCACAACTGGTCAATGGATTTTTGCCGCTCTGTTTTTTGTTACTTTTGTAATCGCTGCTTATTTTGCTTATCGCAAAGACAAAACACTTCACCAAAAAGTATATAAAGGAAGTTATAAGATTCTAATCGGATTCCTGCTTTTTATTGCGATACTGTTTATGATAAAAATATTTTTAAAACACTAAAACAAAAATGAAATAACTGTTCATCTAATTTTGTAAAACCAAAAAAAGATTATGAGAATTTTAAAATATATTTTGTTGCTTATTCTTTTGGCTTTGGTCGGTATTACCGTTTATGTTGCTACTCAAAAAGGCGACTTTGAGGTGTCAAAAAGTAGTGTTATTAAAACTCCTAGAACTACAGTTTTTGACTACATCAACGATTTTAAAAATTGGGAAACTTTTGGTTCTTGGATAAAAAAAGACAGTGAACTGAAATTTAATTATAATTCAAAAACAATAGGTGCAGGTGCTAAATCATTTTGGAAAAGTAGTGCTAATGAAGGCGATATTAAAACGTATTTTGTAAAAGAAAATGATAGTATTGCTCAAAAAGTAAACTTTAATGGGACCACGGCACTACTTTCATGGACATTTAAAGACACTATTGGTGGTACCAAAGTAACAGTTCATAGCAAAGGTAAAATGGATATATTGACTAAAATCACTACCTTTTTTAAAGGCGGTATTAATTCCATTTTAGGAGATACTTATGAGAAAAGTCTGCGTAATCTTGACAAAACATTAAATTATGAAATGAAAACCTATTCTATTAAAGTGAATGGAATTGTTCAACGTTCTTCTGGTTTTTGCTTAAAACAAACTGTTTCTTGTCATATTAAAAACGTTTCTAAAAACATCAAAATTTTGATGTCAAGAATGGTGCGTTTTTCTACGAAAAATAAAATAGTATTAGCTGGAAAACCATTTGTACTTTACAATAGGTATGATATACCAAATGATTTTGCAACAATATCTGTATGTATTCCAGTACGTCAGAAAATTTTCATTTCGCCTGAGAGTGATGTTGCTTCTGGAGAAATTATTGCATTTACCTGTTTAAAAACTACATTAGTTGGAGATTATTCTCATACAAAAGAGGCGTGGTCAAAAGCTCAGAAATACATTGTTGATAATGGTTTAAAACAAAACTTTGCAGGCAATTATACAGAAGTTTATGTTAAAACCATAGACGACGTCAAGCAGCCGTCTAAATGGATTACAGAGATTTATATTCCAGTTTTCCCAAAAGTGGAAGCTCCAAAACCATTACTTGTAAATGCGCCACCAAAAACTCAACCTGTTGAGCTTCCTCCTACCATTGTTACCCCAACTGAAACTCCATAATTTATTTAAGATTAAACCTTTTCAGTTATCTTTATTCCAAACGCTAAATTTTCAAATTGCAAGACGAAAAGGAATTCATCCAGGAATTATTAAATCCGAAGACGCAGAATAGTGCGTTTCAAAAACTCCTGCGCGAATACCAGCGTCCTTTGTACAACCATATTCGAAATATAGTTTTAAATCACGATGATACAGATGATGTGTTACAAAATACCTTTATTAAGGTTTTTAGGTATTTAAAAGATTTTAAAGGTGATAGTAAATTATTTTCATGGATGTATCGCATTGCCACTAATGAAGCAATTACGTTTATTAATCAAAAAGCAAAAAGAAATGGAACCACAAGTGAGGCATTACAAACTAGATTGGTTGATAATTTGAAAGCTGATGTATATTTTGATGGTAATGAAATTCAAATCAAGTTACAAAAAGCAGTTGCTTTATTACCCCAAAAACAACAATTGGTATTCAAAATGAAATATTATGAAGAACTAAAATACGAAGAGATGTCTGAAGTTTTAGGAACATCGGTTGGTGCATTGAAAGCATCGTACCATCATGCCGTTAAGAAAATTGAAGATTTTGTCAAAAACAATTAAACCATTTAACATTACTTTTGTCAAACGCCCATGAAAGATTTTAAATTAGATAATGAACCGAAAATTTGCTCAGGATTTACAATACCTGATCGTTATTTTGACTCTTTCTCAGAGAAAGTTTTAGCACAATTACCCAAAGAAGAATCGAAAGTTATTTCGATTTTTAATACCAAAAAGAAATGGTATTTCGCTGCAGCAGGAATTCTTGGTTTAATGCTGTCAATTCCAATTTATAATAATTTATTAACTAAACAAGACGAAATAGATTCTGTTACTTTAGAGAATTACATTGCTTATCATTCAACAATAACTGAAGATGAAATAGTTGATTTGTTAGAACAAGAAGACTTAGATCAAATGAAAATTGAGCTTAATATTGATGACGCTTACATCGAAGACATTTTAAAATCAAACACAAATTTAGAGGAATACTTAATAAACTAATTACATGAAAACGAAAAACATAGTTTCGCTACTTATCGTATTTATTTCAATGAATGCAATAGCTCAAGATGGTCCATTTATACGTAAAAAGAAAGAGCAAATTAAATCATTAAAAGTGGCTTTTATAACAAGTGAATTATCTTTAACTTCTGAAGAAGCTGCCAAGTTTTGGCCTTTATATAATGCTTTTGAAGACAAACAACAAGATATTAAAAAGCAAAAATTAAAAGGGTATTTAGACAGATTGGACGACGATTCCTTGGATAAATTATCTGATAAAGAGGCCGCCACTATGTTGTCTCAAATGGAAAGTAGTGAAGACGAATTGTATCAAGCTAAAAAGAAATTTGTAGCTAGTTTAAATGGAGTTATTTCGCCATTAAAAATTCTGAAACTAAAACGAGCAGAGGAAAAATTTAACCGAAAACTACTCCAACAATATCGAGACAGAAAATTAGGAAAATAATTAAAGAGAGCAAATAAGCTCGCTTTATTGTTTGAAGTCAATTCGGATGATTTTATCTTTTCCAGCAGCAAAAGCAGTATTCTCATCAAGAAATCGAATCGTATAAAGACTACCATCTGATAATAGTTTTTCCCAAGAATGACCACTATTAGAAGAATAATACAATCCAGAAAGTCCAACTGAAACTAATTGCTTTCCTTTTGATTTTGGTACAAACTGTATACAAGATGCATATCCAAAACCTATATGATCTGAAATTAACTTCCATGTTTTTCCACCATCAAGAGTAATGGCTTTGTTTTTTGAATTCTGATTAGGAACTTCATAATTACCTCCTGCGATAACTCCAACTTTATCATTATAAAAATCAGCTGTAAAAATTCCAGTCATTGTTTTTCCTTGAACTATTGGAGTATCATAAACGTTCCAAGTGTTTCCTTTATCTGGAGAATAAAATACTCTGGCTTTTTTACCTCCAGAAACTATCCAGGTTTTATTTCCTTTCACAACGATATTAGTATTACTTGCTGCAAAAGCAGCTTCGCCTTCCATTGCTTTTGGGACACTTTCGCATGATAATTTATTCCAAGTATTTCCGCCATCACGCGTAATAAGTATACAAAGACAATTTTCTATTGGATCACCGATCGCTATTCCTTCTTGGTTGTTCCAAAAATTCATACTATCATAAAATACTTTTTCATGATTTTCTGAATAGACTTTTTCAAAACTTAAATCTGATTTATTTATTTTATAAATGGCAGCAGGATTTCCAATACTAGCAATAAAAACAGATTTAGAATTTTGAGCAATACTTCTAAATTCATATTTCAAACTATCATTTTGGATTTGCACTTCTCCTTTCCTATCTGTTTTAAAATCATAATAACCAAAACGGCTTTTATCACCAGCATACCACAATTTATCCTTATCAATTTGAATAGCTCTGATACTTATTTTTTTATTTAAAATAGTATCAACACGAACTGATGTAAAGGAAGCCATGTTTGTTTGCGCCACCGATTTATAACCGTTACAAAGTATAAAAAAAGTAAAAAGTAGAATCCTATTTTTCATTATTAATTATTGAAATCTAGGCCAATATACAACATTTAAAAAATAGCGTAAAACCAAAAAAATAATCACCTAAAAAAATAATCATTTTAAAAAAACAGTACCTTTGTATCCTTTTTTAACTTCAATTTATGAACGCTCATAATCATCAGCTCCACAGCAAACTTACCACAGGCGGATTACTTGTTACATTAGGAATTATTTACGGAGATATTGGTACTTCTCCTCTGTATGTTATGAAATCCATTATTGGTGCTAACATTATTAATTCTGAACTAATTTTAGGTGGTTTATCCTGTATTTTATGGACCCTAACTCTACAAACTACATTAAAGTACGTCATAATTACATTAAATGCTGACAATCATGGCGAAGGAGGAATTTTTTCGCTTTATTCACTTGTAAAAAAAACAAAAATAAAATGGCTTATTGTACCAGCTATTATTGGGGGTAGTTTATTACTTGCCGAAGGAATTATAACGCCACCTATTTCTGTTTCTTCTGCAGTAGAAGGTCTTTTAATATTTAAACCAGATATTCCCACGATTCCTATTGTTATTGCAATTTTATTTTTTCTATTCACAATTCAACAATTTGGAGCAAAAATTGTAACAAAATTCTTTTCTCCAGTAATGCTGATATGGTTTTCAATGCTAGGTATTCTTGGTATTTTACAAATTACTAAAAACTTAGAAGTTTTAAAAGCTATCAATCCTTATTACGCATATAAATTATTAACTTCTGATGCTTCTGGACATGGATTTTTTATATTAGGAGCAGTTTTCTTATGTACAACTGGAGCTGAATCTTTATATTCAGATATGGGACACTGCGGAAGAAAAAATATCAGAATAAGTTGGATTTTCGTTAAATCAATGTTAGTGTTAAATTATTTTGGTCAAGGTGCCTATTTACTTCAACACAACGGAAGCACTTTAGCTAAATTAAATGACTATAATCCAAATCCATTTTATTTAATAATGGCTGATTGGTTTCAACCAATTGGAATTATTGTGGCTACTTTAGCTGCTATTATCGCTTCGCAAGCATTAATTAGTGGTTCATTTACTTTAATAAATGAAGCAATGAGATTGAATTTTTGGCCAAAAGTTAAAATTGATTACCCTACTAATGTAAAAGGACAATTATATATTCCATCCATCAACTGGTTACTCTTCATAGGATGTGTTGGTATAATTCTATATTTTAAAGAATCTAAATACATGGAACATGCTTATGGATTATCAATAATTCTTGGTATGATGATGACTACAACTTTATTAAATTTTTATTTAGTAATGAAAAGAGTGAAATGGTATTTCATTGCACCCATTATAACTTTATATTTCACAATTGAAGTAAGCTTTTTAATTGCAAATATCACTAAGTTTATGGATGGTGGCTATGTAACATTAATAATAGCAATTCTATTAATAGGCATAATGTCTACGTGGTTTTTAGCTAAAAAAATTAGTAAAAGCTACACAAAAATCGTTAAAATTAATGATTATAAAAAAGTTCTTGCTGAGTTGAGTCTGGATTTATCTATACCAAAATATGCTACACATTTAGTCTATATGACAAATTCAACTCGATCTGATGAAATTGAAGAAAAAGTCATGTACTCTATATTACAAAAAAGACCAAAACGTGCCGATATTTATTGGTTTATTCATGTTAACGTACTAAATGAGCCTTATAAAAAAGAGTACAAAGTAACTAAAATAATTGAAGATGATATTTATAGAGTTGATTTTTATCTAGGTTTTAGAGAACCTCCAAAAATTAACTTAATGTTCAAAGAAGTATTGATTGATATGGTAAAAAATGGCGAAGTAGACATTACAAGTCGTTATGAATCATTAAATAAAAACCATATTATTGGTGACTTTAAATTTGTTCTTTCTGAAAAATTCTTGTCCAATGATAGCGATTTAACTTTCTTTGAAAAAGTAATAATGAATACCTATTTCTTGTTTAAAAAATTCAGTTTGTCTGAAGAAAAAGGATTTGGTTTAGATAGTAGCTCCGTAAAAATAGAACAGTTTCCATTAGTACTGCATGCTCCAGAAAATATTGAGATGCATAGAATTAAAGGTGATAGATCTATTTAATAAATTTTCCTTTACTGATAATTTCATTATTGCTTTGAATGCTATATGTATAAATTCCATTGGTTAATTGTGATGTTTCAATAGAGGTTTCGCTTGTAAACTCTTGATTTATAATAATTTTAGCTTCAATATCATAAATTTTAATTTGATATTTTACATCCATTACACCTGAAACTGTTATAAAATCTTTTACAGGACTTGGATAAACTTTTATTTCATTATTAATAATTGAATTACCAACACTCAAATTAGCACATTGGATACAATTTTTTTGAAAAGTAATAGCAGTATCAGTTATGATTGATGTATCAAATACATTCCCTTGACTACAATTTCCTTTTAATTGGTAATCCAACCAAGGCAAAAGATACGAATTAATACTATTTTGCTGAACCGTTCTCGTTATTGTAGGTTGAGGTGAACACGATGATTCCCCAACTCCACAGAAAAAATTAGTATTTGCCATTTGACAATGACTACCACCAATAATACTAATCAAAGTTTTACATGAACTGGCCAATCCGTTATACATCGGAATTTGGTTTGTGCTAGGAGGTGTGACACAATCGTTAACTCCTGCAAAGACTAACGAAGGAATAGAAATACTTGTACTTGCTTGAATGGCTGATGGATTCGTTTCAGCTGGTGCAAAATTGACTAGTGTTTTAATATTTGAATTCAATTGAGCTGCCAAAAAAGAAGCTCCACCACCCATACTATGTCCCATGACTGCATTCATATTACTTATTCTATTAAAGAATATAGAAGTCAAATTATTTCCCAGTGCAGTCATTTGTTCTAATACAAAAGACAAATCTTTTCCAAAATCGAGATGAGAAGGCGAAAGTGAACCTTCTGTTTTTGGAAAAACCATGATATACCCTTTGGGCACCAAAAAACTCCAATAGTTTTGATAAGCGTCCCAAGTCATTAAAAAACCATGACCAAAACTCAAAACCGGAAAAGTAACAGTAGTTGAGGTGGTTAGAGCAACATTGTCTCCAGTAACATCCGAAGGATAATAAATTTCTGTGGCAACTACTCTATTACTTCTGGAGGGATCAATAAAATTAATTGTAATGTGACCTATTTGAAAAGGTTGCGAAAAACAGATGTTTATGACAAATAAAAAAAAGAGTATTGTCAATTTTGAAGATATGATTTTCATTTTTAAGATTTTTATTATTCCAAATATAAATAATTAAAAATCTATTCTGTTTTTAGCGTGTTAAATTTAAGTCTGAATAATAAAAAAGCAATATCTTTGCGGGCTGACTCGAGGCCATAGGCCGAACTGAACGGAGTTATTTTTTTACACCATGCGATTACATCGAAACCTTGTTTACACCACCATCGATTCTTTAAATGCTATCTTCAATGAAGGGGAATATGCTGATAAAGTTGTAGCTCGTGCCTTGAAAAAAGACAAACGTTGGGGAAGTTCCGATCGAAAGTTTGTAGCCGAAACCATATATGAAATTGTCCGATGGAAACGGCTTTACTTGGAAATTGCCGATGTAAAAGAACCTTTAAATCGGGACCATTTATGGAGAATATTTGCTGTTTGGGCAGTATTACGTGGTTACCCCATTCCCGATTGGAGACAATTAGAAGGAACACCAGAGCGCAAAATTAAGGGTCGTTTTGATGAGTTATCCAAAATAAGAAAAATGCGTGAATCAATTCCTGATTGGATGGATGAATTGGGTGTAAAAGAATTAGGAGAAGCCCTTTGGACAAAAGAAATCGCAGCCCAAAATCAACCTGCCAAAGTTATTCTTAGAGTCAATACTTTAAATACTACCAAAGAAAAACTTCGTGCCATTTTAATGGATTTAAATATTGAAACCGAATATTTGAAAGGCCAACCTGATGCATTAGTTTTAACCGAAAGAGCAAATGTTTTCCTAACAGATGCTTTTAAACAGGGTTTATTTGAAGTGCAAGATGCTTCATCACAATTGGTAGCGGCTTTCCTAGATGTTCAACCGGGAATGAGAGTCGTTGATACCTGTGCTGGTGCTGGAGGAAAAACACTTCACATGGCTTCTTTAATGCAAAACAAAGGGCAATTAATTGCGATGGATTTATACGAAAGCAAGCTAAAACAACTAAAACTTAGAGCCAAAAGAAATGGCGTCTTTAACATAGAATACCGAATTATAGATTCTACCAAAGTCATCAAAAAACTACACGAAAAAGCAGACAGGGTTTTGATTGACGCTCCATGCAGTGGTTTGGGGGTTTTAAAAAGAAATCCTGATGCAAAGTGGAAACTTCAACCAGAATTCATCGAAAATATTAAAAAAGTACAAGCCGAAGTTTTAGAAAACTATTCCAAAATTGTTAAACCTGGTGGAAAGTTAGTATATGCTACTTGTTCTATATTACCCTCAGAAAATCAAGAACAAATAAAACATTTTTTAACCACAGAAACAGGAAAATCCTTTACTTTTGTTAAAGAAACCAAAATCCTTGCCCAAGAAACTGGGTTTGATGGATTTTATATGGCGTTGTTAGAAAGAAAAAAAGAACAATAAAAATGAAAAAAATCTTTACGGTATTATTTTTAAGTAGTACAATTTTACTAGTAGCGCAAGATAAAGTTGCCAATTCTAACGCCGTTATGTCAATTCCAGCAGGATATTATAATACGGCAACGGGTAATGGGTATTTATTAAAAACACAATTATCAAATATAATTACTAACAATTACATTGATAGAGGTTACGCAGGTTTATATACAACTTATCTAACATCGGATAAAGATTTTTATTATGAAAATAATGGAACTCTATTAGACTTATATACCGAAAACCCAACTGGTACAGAATGTGAATTTACCTATGGCGTTGGCCAAGACGATGGAACTGGAGGAAATGCAGAATGCGAAAGATACAATAGAGAACATACCATTCCACAATCTTATTTTGGAACGAGTATTCAACCAATGTTTTCTGACGCGCATTTTGTTATTCCGTCAGATAAATATTTAAATGCTCAACGAGGTGATTTTCCTTATGGAAAAGTTAATGGTCTTGGTACTTCTTATTCAAATGGTTCTAAAAGAGGGGCTAATTTAAACTCCGGGTATTCTTTTGGTTTCACAGGAACAGTATTCGAGCCTATAGATGAATTTAAAGGAGATATTGCACGAATGCTACTGTATTTTGCCACACGTTATGAAATAGAACTTGTTAATTTTTATGCAACCTCTACTTCATTATCAAAAGTAATGTTTGACGGAACTAGTGATAAATCTTTTTCAACAACCTTTCTTAATATACTTTTAACTTGGAATATTCAAGACCCTGTAAGTCAAAGAGAAATTGATAGAAATAATGCTATTTATGCACGTCAAAATAATAGAAATCCTTATATAGATAATAACACTTATGTTGCTCGAGTATGGGGAATTCCACTAGCAACCTCTTCATTTGACTTATTAAACACGGCTGCAATCTATCCGAATCCTTCTTCAGATATTGTCACCATTTCTACTGATATAACTTTAGATGAAATTGATATTATTACCATCAACGGTCAAGTTTTACAACAAATAAGAAAGCCAGTTTTTCAAAACAATACCTACTCTATTAATAATTTACCAAAAGGACTTTATTTCATAAAATTATCATCTGCAACTAATTCAGTTACTAAAAAAGTATTGATACACTAGATTTAGAAATCTAATACATTGTAAACGCTGTTGAAATTCATCAGCGTTTTTTTGTTTTTAATACGTATTAAGCTTTACTTTAAACGAGAAAACGTTGATTTCCTTTGAACTTTACTGCTTCTTTAGTATCTTTCGCCCTCAAAATGTATAACCTTTAAAACATTTTATAAAATGTTAGAAGAAAAGAATGATAACCTGCATGATGCAGATGGAAACGGATCCGATGAATCACAAGAAGTGACCATTGTTGAAAATCAAGAAGAAACAGAACATGTTTCACACTCGAACGATAACGAGCTTGCAGCGCTAAGTGAAGTTGTAAATGAAATAGAACAACCTCCTATTGAAAAAGTTGATGAACCTGCACTATTACTAGAGACTGCAGTTACTCTTGATGAAGTTGAGGAAGTAGAAGTTGCGGTTTTAACGGAAACTTTAACAGAAGATGAACTTGAAGTTGCAGCCGAAAAAGAAGCACTTGTCGAAGAGACAGTAGAAGCTTCGCAAGAACCAAAAGTTATTTTGGACGCAGAAGAAACTACAGTTGCTGAAAACACTGTCGAATTGACTGACGAGGAAGTTGCTAATGAATCAAACACTAGCGAACTAGAGGAGCATGCTAAAGTAAATGAGTCTGACAGCCAATCTGCTATCAAAGCCATCGAAGAAGTTAACGCCGAAGAAGGAGAAGACGAAACTTTAAAAGAGCGTCATGATATTCCAATGTTGGATTACGATACGCTTTCATTAGAACAATTAATTGACGAATTAGGGGATTTAGTTGTCGTTGAAAAACTGATGTCGGTTAAAGATCATGTTGAAGAACTAAAGAAATCATTCTTATCAAAATACCATCATTTTATAGATGAAAAGAAAGAGGAATTCTATGCTGAATCCCGAAACATCGGGACTGAAACAACGGAAGATTTTCATTATCATTTTCCTTTAAAAGTAAAATTTGATCAATTATACTCTCAATTTAGAGACAAGAAAAATATTCATTTTCAAAGCTTACAAAACAGTCTAAAAACTAACTTAGAGAATAGACTAGCCATTGTGGAAGAACTTAAAAACCTAATTCACAGTCAAGAAAACATACCCGTAACTTTAAAGAAATTTAATGACATCAGAGATCGATGGAAAGTGGCTGGGCCAATACCTAAAGACAAATACAACCACGTTTGGAATAACTATCACTTCCATTTAGAGAATTTCTATGATATATTGCATTTGGATAGAGAAATTCGTGATTTAGATTTCAAACACAATTTAGTTCAAAAACTTAAAATAATCGAGCGCGTTGAAGAGTTAGTTAATGAAGAAGACATCAATAAAGCGTTCCGCGAATTGCAGGATTTACACCGCATCTGGAAGGAAGATATAGGTCCGGTTTCGAGAGATAACCGTGAAGAAATCTGGAACAAATTCAGTGAACTGACCAAACAAATGCACGACAAACGTGAAGGACTGTTTGAAAAACTTCGCGAAGTAGAAACGGTAAATTTGGCAAATAAAAAAGAAATTATTGCTCAAATTGAAGTTCTTGCACAAGAAAAAGTAAACTCTCATGCCGCTTGGTTAGGACAAATTGATAAAGTGGAAGCCTTACGCAACTTGTTCTTTGCTGCTGGTAAAGTTCCATCTGAAGTGACGGACCAAACTTGGAGTGAATTTAAAACTGCCGTAAGAAATTTTAATGTATTAAAAAATTCTTTTTATAAAGATATTAAGAAAGACCAAAACGATAATCTTTCTAAAAAACTTGCTTTAATTGCCAAAGCAAATGAGTTAAAAGAAAGTACTGATTTTGCAGCTACAACTCCTTTATTTAAACAAATTCAAGAAGAATGGAAAACGATTGGGCATGTACCAAGAAAGTTTTCTGATAAACTTTGGTCTGATTTTAGAAGCGCTTGTAACGAATATTTTGAAAAACTTAAAGAGCAAAAATCAGAGGCAGATGCAGAAGAAATTGAAGCATTTGAAAATAAAAAAGCGTACCTAGAAACCATTAAAGGTTTTGAACTTATTGGAGAACACAAAACTGATTTAGATGCCATCAAAGCACATATCGAAACTTGGAAAAATTTTGGTAAAGTGCCTTTTAATCGAAGACACATCGAAGGTAAATTCAATAAAATATTAGATGTTTTTTTTGAAAAATTAAGCTCTAGTAAAAAAGATAATGAAATGGTGCGTTATGCTAACAGATTAGACAATCTTTCAGGTGCTGAAAATTCTCGAAAATTAGACAATGAAAAAGTATTCATCATGCGTAAAATTGATGAAGTTCAGAATAATTTGTTCCAATTAGAGAACAACATTCAATTTTTTGCAAAAGCAAAATCAGATAATCCAATGGTAAAAGAAGTGAAGGATACCATTGAGAAACAAAAAGAAGAATTAGCTACTTGGAAAGAAAAGTTAAAACAACTTAGAAATATTAAAACCGACGAATAAAAGAAAACCCCGAAAATATCGGGGTTTTTATTACTGAATTTTAGAAGCTAAAAGGTAAATTACTGCCATTCTGATAGCCACTCCATTTTCTACTTGATCTAAGATGACCGATTGCTTAGAATCAGCAACATCTGACGTAATTTCAACTCCGCGGTTAATTGGGCCGGGATGCATAATTACTATTTCCTTATTCAGTGAATCTAAGAGTTGTTTATCAACACCATATTGTTGGGCATATTCTCTAGTTGATGGGAAATAATTGACATCCATTCGTTCGTTTTGAACGCGAAGCATATTCGCTACATCACACCATTCTAATGCTTTTCTAAGATTTGACTCAACTGTTACTCCAAGACTTTCAATGTGTTTTGGAATTAAGGTTTTTGGCCCACAGACTTTAACTTCAGCACCTTGCATTTGCAAGGCATAGATATTTGACAAAGCTACCCTAGAGTGCAAAATATCGCCCACGATTACTACTTTCTTTCCTTCTACAACTCCAAGTCGTTCCTTGATTGAGTAACTGTCTAAAAGCGCTTGTGTTGGATGCTCATGAGCTCCATCTCCAGCATTAATAATACTTGCGTTTACGTTTTGTGACAAAAAGTAAGCTGCCCCAGGATTGGCATGACGCATCACGACCATATCAACTTTCATAGAAAGGATGTTATTAACGGTATCAATTAATGTTTCTCCTTTTTTTACGGATGATTGTGCTGTGGAAAAACTTATTACGTCGGCCGACAGTCTTTTTTGAGCTAATTCAAAAGATAATTTGGTTCGTGTACTGTTTTCAAAAAAGATATTTGCAATAGTAATGTCTCGGAGCGAAGGTACTTTCTTTATCGGACGATTAATAACTTCCTTGAAATAATCTGCCGTTTCAAAAATCAAATCGATATCCTGTTTTTTTAGATATTTTATGCCTAATAAATGGTTGACTGACAGTTCCAAGGTGTTTATGATTTATGGTTTGTTGTTTATGGTTTGTTGTTTTTAATACTTAATACTTAATACTTAATACTTAATACTTAATACTTAATACTTAATACTTAATACTTAATACTCAAATCAAGTAAACTGCATCTTCTCCATCCTTCTCTTTCCAGCAAACTTTGACAGTTTCATCTGCAATTGCATCTACTTGACGACCACGATAATCAGGTTGTATGGGCAAATGGCGACTGAATCTTCTGTCAATCAAAACCAATAATTCTATTTCTGCTGGTCTTCCAAAAGATTGGATGGCAGTTAATGCCGCTCGAATGCTTCTTCCTGTAAAGAGTACATCATCAATAAAAACCACTTTTTTATCTTCTACCAAAAAATCGATTTCAGTTTTATTGGCTTCCAATTGTTTCTCGCCCCGACGGAAATCATCTCTGAAAAAAGTAATGTCTAAAAATCCGAGTGGTATATTTTTATTGTTATAATCTGTTTCTAAAATATTTTTTAATCGCTGTGCTAACAAAACGCCTCTGGGCTGTATACCGATAAGTACAGAATTTGAAAAATCGAGGTGATTTTCGATTAACTCACAGGCCAAACGATGGAGAATGATATTGACTTCTTTGGAAGTGAGCAATACTTTTTGACTCATGATAGTGTTGTTTGGGTTGTAAAGATATAATTTTTTGTTATATAAAAAAACCGCTTCGTATGAAGCGGTATTATTCTAATTGTAAATTTTCTTTCTCATTTCCTGAATCTTTTCGTCTTCAAGGTATTCGTCAAACGTCATATAACGGTCGATAACGCCGTTTGGCGTGATTTCTAAAACTCTGTTAGCAACCGTTTGCGCAAACTCGTGGTCATGTGTGGTGAACAATACGGAACCTTTAAAATTCTTCAATGAATTATTGAAAGCCGTGATCGATTCCAAATCTAAGTGATTCGTTGGTTCATCGAGCATCAAAACATTCGCGCGAATCATCATCATGCGTGATAACATACAACGTACTTTTTCTCCTCCGGATAAAACCGTACATTTTTTCAACGCTTCTTCTCCAGAGAAAATCATTTTTCCTAAGAATCCACGAACATACACTTCGTCTCGTTCTTCTTCTGTCTTAACAAACTGACGCAACCAATCTACTAAGTTCAAATTACCATCCGTAAAAAAGGAACTATTATCATTAGGCAAATAGGATTGTGTCGTAGTAATTCCCCAATCAAAAGTTCCGTCATCGGCTTTTTGATTTCCGTTAAGTATTTCATAGAAAGCACTAGTAGCTCGAGAGTCTTTTGAAAAGACAACAACCTTATCGCCTTTTGCCATATTCAAATCGACATTCTTAAATAAAATTTCGCCATCTGCAGAGGCAGCTAAGTTTTGCACATGTAAAATTTGATCACCAGCTTCTCTTTCAACATCAAAAATAATCGCTGGATACCTTCGACTTGATGGCTTTATTTCATCTAGGTTTAATTTCTCAATCATCTTTTTACGTGAAGTGGCTTGCTTTGATTTAGCAACATTGGCACTAAATCTTCGAATAAACTCTTCTAATTCGGCTTTCTTTTCCTCCGCTTTTTTGTTTTGCTGCGCTTTTTGACGTGCCGCTAACTGACTTGACTCATACCAAAACGTATAATTACCTGAATAATGGTTGATTTTAGAAAAATCGATATCCGAAATATGGGTACAAACCGCATCCAAAAAGTGACGGTCGTGCGAAACCACAATGACCGTATTTTCATAATTTGCTAAGAAATTTTCTAACCACGAAATCGTTTCAAAATCAAGGTCGTTTGTAGGCTCATCCATTACTAATACATCTGGATTTCCGAAAAGTGCTTGTGCTAAAAGGACACGAACTTTCAGTTTTCCTTCAACTTCACTCATTAAAGTATAGTGCATATCCGCAGGAATTCCAAGATTAGATAACATAGCACCAGCATCAGACTCCGCATTCCAGCCATTCATTTCTTCAAACTGAACTTGTAATTCCCCAATTCTATCAGCATTAGCATCATCATAATCGGCATACAAAGCATCCATTTCTGATTTAACGGCGAACAACACTTTGTTTCCCATCATTACCGTTTCTAAAACCGTATGTTCATCAAACATATTGTGATTTTGGTTCAAAACCGACATTCTTTTTCCAGGTTCTAGGAAAACTCTTCCTGATGTTGGATCAATATCACCTGCCAGAATTTTTAAAAAAGTTGATTTTCCCGCACCATTAGCACCAATTACACCATAGCAGTTTCCTTGTGTAAAAGTGGTGTTCACTTCGTCGAATAATATTCTTTTACCAAACTGGACTGATAAATTATTTACAGTTAACATGAATTGTATTTATTAAATTTTGAAAATGTTCCGATCAGCTATATGGCTTTGGGTGGTGCAAAAGTAGTTAAATAAAGGATTATTCAGAAAAAAAAAATTGCCTAATCGCTGAAAAAACAGCCTGTTTACGCAATTAACTTTAACGATAGATTAACAAAAAATAAAAAGTATCAAGTTAATTTTGTTAATTACTTTCAATTAATGCACAAGTTTAAGAATATAAAAATTTTAGTTTTTCTCCTTCCCATAATCGTTCTTTTTTGTTCGTGTAAAAACGAATTTAAAGGGTGCGAATATGTCGCTTATTTTGGGGGTGAGATTGTAAATCCAAACAATCCATACGTACTTTTCTGCAAAGATAATGAAGTGATTGATACAATCAAATTAGATAAAAACAATCGCTTTTTTATCCAATTTGATTCGCTTGCTCCAGGCCTTTATAGCTTTAAACATGAACCAGAATATCAATATGTTTATTTTGATAAAAATGATAGTATTATGGTTCGAGTCAATTCGAAAGATTTTGACGAATCGACTGTTTTTTGTGGTCGTGGTGAAGAAAAAAACAATTTTCTGATGGAAATGTATCTTAAAAATGAAAAAGATAAAATCAAAATGTTTGAATGTTTTGATCTCAATTTTGAAGACTTTTCGAAGCAAATAGATGTTACGTATGCAAATCAAACAAAATTTTATACAACCCGTAAGGAACAAATTAAGTGGAATGATGACTTTGATGTTTTTGCGAAAGCATCTTTAGATTTTAATTATTTTTCTAAAAAAGAATTGTATCCAATAGTTCATAAAATCAGAACTGGTGAGGACTTGATAGAAAAATTACCTGGTAATTATTATGATTACAGAAAGAACATCGATTTCAATAATGTAGAACTTTCAAGTTATGCTCCTTATGTTATGTATTTGTCTTATATGTTAAATAATATGGGTACAATTAACTATCACAATCATTTTACGCAAACCGATTTGGCGCTCAAAACCAATATCAATAAAATGACTATTGCGGATACACTAATTAAAAACAAAAAAGTAAAAAATACTATTTTGAACAATATTGCTTTTACCTATTTACTTGAAGATCAAAACATGTCTAATAACAATAGGTTTTTAGAGTGCTATAATAAAATTTCTACAGACAGAAGTCAAAAGAATGAAATTACTTCTATTTGTAATGCTATTCAAATGCTAAAGGTGGGAGATTCATTGCCAGAAGTTAGCTTATTGAATAGTAATGGTGAGGAAATTTCATCCTCTAGTGTTTCTAAACCAAATACCATTTTTTTCTTTTGGACTGCAAAAGCCACGTCCCATTTTGAAGCCGTCCATAAAAAGGTATTGGCACTAAAATCCAAGTTTCCACAATATAACTTTGTATCTATAAATATTAACGATAGTGAAGAAGAATGGTTAAATACACTTACGAATTATAAATTTAATGGTATTACTGAACTTCATTGTTCTAATTTTGAAGATATAAAAAACAAATGGGCAATTAATAAAATACACCGTACTATTATACTAGGAGAGAAAGGTCGAATTGAAAATGCCTTTGTTAACATATTTGATTCTCAATTTGAGGATAATTTGAAGTAATTTCAGAAATAGTCAATAAAAAAAGCGATTTTTAAAAAATCGCTTTTTTTTATAATCGAGATTCATTGTTTTCTAACTTTAACTTTCTAATTTAATTACTGATTTCCTTTTGCATAATCGGCTAAAAACTGCGCTAAACCAAGATCAGTTAATGGATGTTTTAATAATCCTGTGATTGAGGATAGTGGTCCAGTCATTACATCAGCTCCAATTTTGGCACAATTAACAACATGCATCGTATGTCGAATAGAGGCTGCAAGAATTTGTGTTTCAAAAGCATAATTATCATAGATGTCACGAATTTCTTGTATTAAAGCCAAACCGTCTGTAGAAATATCATCTAATCTTCCCAAGAAAGGTGAAACATAAGTTGCACCAGCTTTTGCAGCCAACAATGCTTGTCCAGCTGAAAAAACAAGCGTAACATTTGTTTTTACACCTTTATCAGAAAAATATTTACATGCTTTCACACCTTCTTTAGTTATTGGTAATTTTACCACAATTTGTGGGTGTAAATCCGCCAATTCTTCACCTTCTTTAATCATTCCATCGTAATCAATGGCAATAACTTCAGCACTTACATCTCCATCAACAATATTGCAAATGTCTACATAGTGTTTTAGAATGTTATTTTTTCCTGTGATTCCTTCTTTTGCCATCAATGATGGATTTGTTGTAACGCCGTCAAGAACACCTAATTCTTGAGCTTCTTTGATTTCTTTTAGGTTAGCAGTGTCAATAAAAAATTTCATAGTTTTATATATAATTGTTGTGTTTAAAAATTAAGGTGTAAAATTACAATTTATTATTGCTTTTGGGAATTGTTTTTATTCAATTCTTTAAGCTCATCACGAATTTCCTTGAGTAAACCTGACATCTCGTTATACTTGTTTTCGTAATTTGTTTTTACTGTTTTATTATTTTTTTTTATTCCTCTCACAACAATTATCCAAATTGTAATCACAACAAAAAAAGGAAAACAGCTCATCAATATTCCTGTCCAATCTAGTTCCATAGTTATAGTTTATAATGATTCATTAACATGCTTTCATAAATTCTGTCGGGTAAAATTCGCTTTAAAACAATAGAGAACTTTTGCATGAACGCCCCAATTTTATAATGCAATTTTGGATTTTTATTCTGAATGATATGATATACTTCTTTTGCAAAATCATTCGGATCTTCACCGCTGCGCATATGCGAGTTCATCATCCCTAATGTGTTTTCATAAGCCGTTTTATAAACCGAACCTTCCACTATTGGTGCGTGATAACGATGCGACGCAATGTCGGTTGCAAATTCTCCCGGAGCAATAGTGACCATGTTTATCCCGAAAGGTTTTACTTCAATGCTTACTGCTTCCGAAACTAATTCTAATGCGCCTTTTGACGCAGAATAAATCCCTCGGTAAGGCAATCCCATATACCCTGCAATTGAGGTAATATTGATAATAAAACCCGATTTTTGCTCACGCATCTGAGGTAAAACTGCCTTAATAACTTCAATCGGACCAAAGAAATTGGTTTCGAAATTATTTCGCATTTCATCGGTTGGTGTTTCTTCTATTGGTCCTGTAATTCCAACTCCTGCATTATTAATGACTACATCTATTCTTTTAGAAATAGAAATCACTGCAGCCACTGCCTGCTGAATGCTTTCGCTACTTCGTACATCAAGAGTAATCAAAGGAAATACAGAATTGGTAATCTTCTCCGGATTACGACTAGTGCCGTAAACCGTAAATCCTTTGTGAAATAAAAACTCTCCTATTGCTTTCCCAATTCCTGAGGAACCGCCGGTGATTAAAACTATTTTGCTCATTTTTTAAAAAGATAAAAGAGAATAGAGAATAGATTATTCTCTCTTAAACTGAATCACTATATTCTACACTCTATATTCTATACTCTATTTCCGGTTAAAGATAATCAGTTTATTTTGATACCCAAACCGTGATTTTCGCTCAAATGAATTTTACCATTTACAATTTCGCTTCCTTTGGCAATGTCGTTGGCAATTAAATTGGCTCCATCCAAGTCTGCGAAATCACAAAAAGCCGCTAAAACAGCTCCAGCAGAAATTCCAATAGACGATTCGGTCATGCAACCAATCATTATTTTATAATTTAATTTTTTGGCAACTGCAATCATTTCCAAAGCTGGCGTTAATCCACCACATTTTACCAATTTGATATTGATGCTTCTATAATGTTGTTGCAAATCTTTTAACGCCAAACTATCCTGACAATCTTCATCTGCCATCCAATTGGCAAATTTATCAGCATGCAAAACCTGATAATTATCCGAGCCCGGATTCATAGGTTGTTCTAAATAAGAAAACTTCGAAACGGCTTCGTGATTTTCTAACCAAAGACAATCGGCTACTGTAAAACTTCCATTTGAATCAAGAGCCACACTTTTATCTAATTGCAATAATTTTGTAATGTCGTTTTCATCAAAATGATTGCACTTTACTTTAAATTTAGACCAAGTTGATTCTTCAATTTTTTTAATTTGATTATTAATAGTATCAATACTAATCGTTATCGAAGAATCAGGAAGAGTAGTCAAATCGATTTTATTCAACTCCAAAAAACTTTTCTTTTCAAGCTTACCAAACAAATCCCAATAAGCGCAATCCAGAGCCGAACGCAGAAAACTTGGCAATTCAAATTGTAAAAGGAAATCATAAAAATCAGTCGGTTGCGCTATGCTATAACCTTCAATTTCAGATTTAATCTTGTTTAAAATTATTTCGAAGTCCGAGAGGCTGATGTGATAATAATCAATAGAAGTGCATTCGCCAAAACCTTTATAACCGTTTTTTTCAAGAGTAATAATTAATGCTTCTCTATGTGTGTAATTTCCATAGGCAATGGCAAAGGTTTCCTTGAGTTGAAATTGTACTATTTGCCATGATAAAACCATATGGTGTAAAAATAAAAAATCCCGATTCCCGAAACTTCGGGACGGGACGCATTTTAAAAAAATGGCAAGCGACCTACATCGCACCGCTCAACCACATACCTTTGCTATGTTCCCATCCTGGAGGATTTTGCAGGAGCTGGTCGTGTAGGACTTGCCGTTGCAAATATACAATCTTTTTATTTTTTTGCAAGAATTTAAGAGCAATATAAATATATTTGTCAGTGAAAAATTAATTATACAAAATGAAACTTTATAACCCATTAATTACCATTTTATTAGCGTTAAACATTGCTAGTTGTGGCGATAGTCAACACGATAAAGAAAACTATTTTAGCTTCGATGACAATGCCATGAAACCTATTTATCAGGCAACCGATAAAGTTGATTTAACCTTATTGAATACTAAAAATAAAACCATTGACAGCGTTGCGTATTTTGTTGATGAAAAAAAATTTTCTTCTGTAAAAGGTAATGGCAAATTCACTTTGGATTTAAGTGGAAAAAAATTTGGCTATCAAAATTTAAAAGCTCTGGTTTATTTTGAAGGTGATACAGTATCAACAAAAACCCGAATTGAAGTGGCTTCGGGAATTGTTCCCAAATTGTTAAAATATACCATTGTTAATACCTATCCACACGACATCAATGCGTTTACGGAAGGTTTTGAGTTTTTTCGTGATACTTTGATAGAAAGTACGGGTCAAAATGGTAAATCTTATATCGCTAAAGTTGATTTAATAAGTGGAAAAACAATTAAAAAAGTGGATTTAGAGCAACAATATTTTGGCGAAGGTATTACAGTTATCAATAACAAGATTTATCAATTAACTTGGCAAAGTACAATAGGTTTTATATATGATGTCAATACTATGAAGAAAATAAAATCGTTTAAGTTTGATAAACCTATTGAAGGTTGGGGAATGACTAATGACGGGAAAAATATTTATCATTCAGACGGAACCGAAAAGATTTGGACTATGGACCCTGAAACGCAAAAGCTAGTTGATTTTATAAATGTATACACTAATGACAGCAAAATCAAAAGCATTAATGAATTGGAATGGGTTAAGGGAAAAATCTACGGGAACATTTGGCAAAAAGACGCCATAGCCATTATAAATCCTAAAACCGGAGCTGTTGACTCGGTTATAGATTTAACTGCCTTAAAGGCCAAAATAACCAATAAAAATGCAGATGTCTTAAATGGAATTGCTTACAACAAAAAGACAAATACTATTTTTGTGACAGGTAAAAACTGGGATAAAACTTTTGAGATTAAAGTAACAGAGTAAACTAATAACTCAATAAATAAAAAAAGCGAGGTAAATGCTCGTTTTTTTATTTCTTTTTAAACTCCATTGTGACCCTATCATATACAAAAGTCATTTGCTGATTTTTTCCTTTTTGAGTTATAGAACCATCTGGATTTAATACAAATTCAAACCCTTCACGCCTAATTTTTTCCTGAGTTTCGGAAGCGCCGGTTCCACCCAAAGACACTTTCTCGGTAATATGATTTG
Organism: Flavobacterium sp.; assembly: GCF_044369455.1. Classification (GTDB taxonomy): domain Bacteria; phylum Bacteroidota; class Bacteroidia; order Flavobacteriales; family Flavobacteriaceae; genus Flavobacterium. The sequence continues at coordinate 204,184 of NZ_JBIPLW010000005.1, forward strand.
TCAATTGGTAATTAGAATACACTTGTTTTTTTGAAACTATTTCATAAATCACCGAATAAGCTGTTGTTTTAATTTCTGATTTTAAATCGCTTTTAATTGCACTAAGTTCTGTCCAAGTAAGCAAATACAGTTTCACTCCACTAGCCATAAATGAACTTAATTTGCAATTAGTAGGTGTGAATGAAGCATCAACTGCTTTCACAATCATAGCGTCATTGGTTTTTCCTTTCTCCGTAATTGCAACCTGAAAATTTCCGTCTTTAATTTCAGCTTGTAGATTGTCCAATTTAGGAAATGAAGAAGTTTCGGTGCCTTTTTTGTTCGAAGACTTCTTTTTTTGACTATAACCATTAACAGTTAGTAAACCAACAAACAAAAACAATAATAATTTCTTCATAGCAATAAAATTGATTGGTTAATAATAGAAAGGCAATGTACAAAATAATTGATTCGATTTATGTTAAATAAAAAAACCGCCAAGTAATTAAACTTGACGGTCTTGATAATAAAAATATTAAAATTTAGTCTTTTTGAGATTTTACTGCTAAAGAATAAATAACTAAACCAAAACCAATTTTGTTAATTGCATCTGCTATGTTGTAAGCTACATCTACATTTCCTTTTCCTAACATACTAGTATACCAACCCTCAGTTCCTAACATATATCCTAATGGATAAATAGCCCAACCAACTAAAACAAACCAGCATAAAATTTTGTGAGCTTCTAATACATTTCCACCTGCAGCTTTTGCTAATTTTGAAGCTTCACCCAACCAGATTTCATATACTATTGCAAAATAAGCTACCCCTGAGATGAATCCCCAAAGAGCAGCACTTTCTGGAAATACAGCTTCACCGAAATAACCTGTAACTAACATAATTACAGAATAGAAAATCATTTTCCATAACAATCCTTGTTTAGCACCAGCAATTTTAAGTATCAAATAAAACTCAAGACACATTAATGGCACAGTTAAAATCCAATCTACATATCGGAAAAATGTTGGAGACTCTCCAAAACTAGCCCAATAATCTCTCATGTAAAAATAATGAACTGCTGCAATAAAGGTGATTAAACCTGAAACCAATACAGAAGTACGCCACTTTTTCTCAAACTGACTTAGAGATAAAAAGAAAAAGGCTGAAGCAGCCATCATAGCCATACAGCCAACAAAAAAAGTAAATCCAACATAATCAGTTGGCAACATTTTCGCTATTAGCGATGTAGAAAATAATAAATTTGTCATAAAAAATAATTTAGATTAATAATTGTTTAAGTAAAACTATAAAATATCAAACAAAATAAAAAATAAATTGCTTAGTTTTATTTGTTATTTTTAAACAAAATTTAAAATTAGATGCCAAAATATTCAAACTTCGCAATTGTAGCAAGCTTTATGGGTTTATGGCTAAATTCTTTTTTTTCACAGGAGCTTCAATTAATTGTAGGTTTTATCTTAATACTTTCGTTCGGAATATTACATGGCGCAAACGATTTAGCGCTGATAAAAAATGTAAATTCTAATGATAGAGTTGAAAATTTGTATAAAATATTACTCTACTATATTATAATAGTACTCATAGGCGCCACACTATTTTATTTAATTCCTTGGTTAGCCTTGACTCTATTCATTATTTTTAGTGGATATCATTTTGGTGAACAACAATGGAATGAACAACTAAAAATAGAAGCAAAATGGTTAAAGTTTATTTATGAGATGTTGTATGGACTAATAATTCTATTTTTGATTTTTACATTTCACGATGTTGAAGTTCAGAAAATAATTCTTGCTATCACTACTATAGAGGTTCCAATTTTTACATTTTTACTTATTCTAAAAATCCTTTTGAGTTTTTTTACTCTTTTAAGTATCCTTTTCTATTTCAGAATCGAAAGATTCAAAAACTACTTTTTTAAAGAACTATTCTATCTATTAGTATTTTCAATTATTTTTAAAGTATCTAGTCTCATTTGGGGCTTTGCATTATATTTTATATTTTGGCATAGTATCCCTTCAATGATAGATCAGATTAGGTTTCTTTTTGGAAACGTAAGTTTCAATAATTTTAAATTATATTTCCGTTCAGCTTTCGCTTATTGGATTATATCATTATTAGGTATTGCTTTACTTTACTATGTATTTAAAGACCAAAAAATATTCAATGCATTATTCTTTTCTTTTCTTGCTTCAATTACTTTTCCACATGTAGTGGTAATAGTAAAAATGTTTGGAAAGAAATAAAATAAAAAAACCGGATAATTGCTTACCCGGTTTTGGTTATGGATTCCGAGTCTCCCGAAGCCTCGGGACGGAATAAGTGATTCACAAAATTTGTTATACAAATTGGTTGGATAACTTACTTCACCTCTTCGAATTCTACATCCTGAGTGTTGTCACCTTGAGCTTCAGCTTGTGGCTGTGCCTCTTGAGCTTGTCCAGCTTCTCCTTGAGCATACATAGCTTCTGTAGCAGTTTTCCAAGCAGCGTTCACATTGTCAAGACCTTTTTGAATTGCTTCTAAGTCTTGGTTTTGATGTGCCATTCTCAATTCAGTTAAAGCCAATTCGATAGCTACTTTATGATCATCAGCTAATTTTTCTCCTAATTCTTTCAATTGACTTTCGGTTTGGAAAATCATACTGTCCGCTTCGTTCAATTTTTCTGCTCTTTCTCTTGCAATTTTATCTGCACCAGCATTTGCTTCAGCATCTTTTTTCATTCTTTCGATTTCTTCAGCAGTTAAACCAGATGAAGCTTCAATACGAATGTCATGCGATTTTCCTGTTCCTTTATCAGTAGCCGAAACTTTGATGATACCATTAGCATCAATATCAAACGTAACTTCAATTTGTGGAACACCTCTTGGTGCTGGTGGAATTCCGTCTAAGTGAAAACGACCAATAGTTTTGTTATCTGCAGACATGGTTCTTTCTCCTTGCAATACATGGATTTCAACACTTGGTTGGTTATCCGCAGCAGTAGAGAACACTTGTGACTTTTTAGTTGGGATAGTGGTGTTTGATTCGATTAATTTAGTCATCACATTCCCCATAGTTTCAATACCTAAAGACAAAGGTGTAACGTCTAACAACAACACATCTTTTACATCTCCAGATAAAACGCCACCTTGGATAGCAGCTCCAATTGCTACAACCTCATCAGGGTTTACCCCTTTTGATGCTTTTTTTCCAAAGAATTTTTCAACTTCGTCAGCAATTCTAGGCATTCTTGTAGAACCACCCACTAAGATAACTTCGTCAATATCTGAAGTTGACAAACCTGCATCTTTCAAAGCTTTAGCAACTGGTTCCATAGAACGCTTCACTAATTTATCAGACAATTGTTCAAATTTAGATCTTGTTAATTTTTTAACTAAGTGTTTTGGTCCGGAAGCAGTGGCGGTAACATAAGGTAAATTGATTTCTGTTTCAGCAGAAGATGACAATTCAATTTTTGCTTTTTCAGCAGCTTCTTTAATACGTTGCAATGACATTGGGTCTAATCTCAAGTCAATACCTTCTTCCGATTTGAATTCGTCTGCCAACCAATCGATGATGGTTTGGTCAAAGTCATCTCCACCTAAGTGAGTATCTCCATTTGTCGATAATACTTCAAAAACTCCATCTCCAAGTTCAAGGATAGAAATATCAAAAGTACCACCACCTAAATCGTACACTGCAATTTTTTGGTCTTTACCTTTTTTGTCTAATCCGTAGGCTAGTGCGGCGGCAGTTGGCTCATTGATTATTCTCATTACTTTAAGTCCAGCAATTTCGCCAGCTTCTTTGGTAGCCTGACGTTGTGCATCATTAAAGTAAGCAGGAACTGTGATAACTGCTTCTGTAACGGTTTGACCCAAATAGTCTTCCGCTGTTTTTTTCATTTTTTGAAGTGTCATCGCTGACAATTCTTGTGGTGTGTATAAACGACCATCAATATCTACACGTGGTGTATTGTTATCGCCTTTTACAACGCTGTAAGGTACTTTTTTAGCTTCATCTGTAGATTCAGCATACGTGTGTCCCATAAAACGTTTGATAGAACCAACTGTTTTTGTAGGGTTGGTAACTGCTTGTCTTTTGGCAGGATCACCTACTTTTATTTCCCCACCTTCAACAAAAGCGATGATAGATGGCGTTGTTCTTTTTCCTTCTGAGTTAGGAATTACTACTGCTTCTTGTCCTTCCATTACAGAAACGCAAGAGTTGGTTGTCCCTAAATCAATTCCAATTATTTTTCCCATTTTGTTTAATTTATATTTTTAATTGTGTGTTTACTTTTTAAAACTTGCTTGTCAAAAGTCAACTACTATGCCAAGCGGGAAATTGTCAGTTTTGGTTCTTAAAATATGACAAGATGACATTTATAATTACGAATTGTCAATTACGAATTACGAATTTTGTCTGTTGAGTGCCTTCCTTGAGTAATAGAAAATGAGCAGATTGGTAATGATGAAAGCATAGTAGCCCCATTTGATTTGAGTAATTGTTTCAAATAGTCCTTCAAAGAATAAACAGATAACTGTAATCAAAATCAAAATTAAGTTTAGTCTGGATAATTTATTACGCCACTTACTATCTTTAAAGGAGAAAATAAATATTAAAAACGTTATTATACAAATTAGTACAAAACAGAAATTTTTTAGATGAAAGAAAAACACTTTGTACAAATCTTTTTCTTTTTTTGTATCTTTTTTGAAGGCTTTGTAATCAAATTCCAAAATATTATCGATACTTATTTTAGCAAACTCAAAAGCATTTTCAGAATTGTCATCATCTATAACATCATACATTTTTTCTGCAAAAGATGGTTCAAAATTCTCGACTGAATTATTGATTATATCAACTTCAGTATTACAAATCTCAGTTGAATCAATTAAAGTACTATCTATTTTAACCGCTGTTGAATCAACTGTAGCTTCGGCGTTGGCATCTGCAATTCGATGCATTCTTTCCCCGTTACATGAATCATAAAACGGAGCCATCAATAACAAAAAACCAAATAGAGATAAAATACGGAGCAAACGGGTAATTTTCATAAGGGAGAAATTAAATGGTTAGAGAATTAAGCCAATCTTAAGAAAGCATACCAAAGCATGTGCCAAAAAAAATCCCAACCGTTACGTTGGGATTTTAATTTGTTTTAATCATTCATCGAAATGAGGAACTCCTCGTTGTTTCGGGTTTTCTTAATCTTATCATTAATCGTATCCATAGATTCTACTGGATTCATATCAGCAAGGAATTTACGCAGTATCCACATACGTTTCAATGTATTTGGATCTAATAATAAATCGTCGCGACGAGTACTTGAAGAGGTTAAATCGATGGCAGGGAAAATTCTGCGGTTGGCGATTTTTCTATCTAATTGTAACTCCATATTACCAGTACCTTTAAATTCTTCAAAAATAACTTCATCCATCTTGGAACCTGTTTCGGTTAATGCTGTGGCAATGATACTCAACGAACCGCCATTCTCTACGTTACGTGCGGCACCAAAGAAACGTTTTGGTTTTTGCAACGCATTAGCATCAACACCACCCGAAAGCACTTTTCCGGATGCTGGTTGTACCGTATTATAAGCTCTAGCCAAACGTGTTATCGAATCCAACAGGATTACGACATCATGTCCACATTCTACCAAACGTTTTGCTTTTTCAAGTACAATATTAGCAATTTTTACATGCTCCATTGGTTCTCTGTCAAACGTAGAAGCAATAACTTCACCACGAACGCTTCGTTGCATATCGGTAACTTCTTCGGGACGTTCGTCTATCAATAAAACAATCAAATAAACCTCAGGATGATTAGCAGCAATAGCATTGGCAATGTCTTTTAACAACATCGTTTTACCCGTTTTGGGTTGCGCTACTATCATTCCACGTTGTCCCTTTCCTATCGGAGAAAACAAATCGATTATTCTTGTAGAAACACTAGCCTGTTTGTCGGCAATATTAAATTTAACTTGAGGAAATATTGGAGTTAAATGTTCAAATGAAACTCGGTCACGCACTACTTGCGGATCATGACCATTAATCTTCAAGACTTTTACTAATGGAAAGAATTTTTCACCTTCTTTTGGAGGACGAACCACACCTTTAACAGTATCGCCCGTTTTTAGACCAAACAATCTGATTTGAGATGTTGATAGATAAATATCATCTGGCGATGCTAAATAATTATAATCTGAAGAACGCAAGAAACCATATCCATCAGGCATCATTTCTAGAACGCCTTCACTTTCTATAATTCCGTCAAACTCAAAATCGGAATCCCTAAAATTATTTGGTTTTTTACCTTTAAAATTGGGATTATTATTATTTGCATTGGCATTTGGCTCAGTTCTATTTGCTTTTGGTCCAAGATGATTTTGGTGCTTAGGTTTTTGTTCCTGATTTCCATTCTGATTTACTTCGTTTTCTTCTATAATTGGAATTTCAACTGTATTTCCTTCGGGAGATTCTAATGGAACGGCTTTATTCTCGTTATAATTCTTTTTTTCGAAAGGCTTTTTAAACTTTTGATTTTTATTTTGAAAAACTGGTTCTTCTCCTTTAGATTCCATTATTACGTCTTCTGTAAACAAATCGCTTTGAGAAGTTTCAGTTGTATTTTTCGTTTCTGGAGAAATACGTGCACGCTTAACTTTTGAATCTGATAAATTATCTGGGGAAGCCTCTTTATCAACTTCTGAAGCTTTGTTTTGATGCTCCAATATTTGAGCTATGAGCGAATCTTTTTTAGCTCCAGCAACTTTTATGGTTTTCGCTAATTTGGCAATTTCTTGAAGCTCAACAAGCTTCATTTCTTTGAGGGCAGAAATATCAAACATAAATAGTATTTATATCGTAAATTGTTTTGATGGAAATAATGGAAATAAAGGTAGATTCAATTCTTTGAGAAATCCGTTTTCTGAAGTTCGAGCGGATTTATCCTGCAATAATACAAATAATATTTTATCATGCAATAGTATTTTTTTAAAAAGAAACTTTATTTTTGCAACGAAATACTCAAAAAAAGAAATGTTTAGACCACAAACGTATTATTTGATTCTTTGCCTTGTAATAACTGGTGTTTTACCTTTTATATTTCCATTGTGGATAGACACTACTGGTAAAACGTTCTTTTTTATGATGGATATCGTATACGTATCTCTGTTTGGTTTGAGTACAACACTATCTTTGTTGAGCATTTTATCGCATAAAAAAAGACAACAACAATTTGTCATGGGCAGATTGAACATGATATTGAATTTAATTTTATTAGGATTATTTGTGTATCGAACGCTAAATTTATCTGGAGAAACGGCTACCGTTTCTGAGAAGGGTATTGGGATGTTCTTACCTATTTTTTCTATCGTATTTTTGGTTTTGGCCAACAAAGCCATAAAAAAGGACGAAGATCTCGTAAAATCTGTGGATCGTTTGCGATAAACCTATAAACTTAGTTTTTTAGTGCTGCGAAAAACCCGTCCGATAATCGTGACGGGTTTTTTATTCCCGCATTCACGTTAATGACAAACACTATTTCATATTATATTTACCCGTTCTTAATTTCATCTAGTATTTCTGGATTTAATAAGGTTGACGTATCTCCAAAGTTACTATAGTCGCCTTCAGCAATTTTTCTTAATATTCTACGCATGATTTTTCCAGAGCGTGTTTTAGGCAGACCTGAAACAAATTGAATTTTATCCAGCTTGGCAATTGGACCTATTTGATCCGAAATTAATTGATTAATCTCTTTAGCAAGATTGTCTTGATTTCTAGTTTCTCCTATTTCTTTCAAAATTACAAAACCATACAAAGCATTTCCTTTGATATCATGAGGGAAACCAACAATAGCGCTTTCTGCAACCGCAGGATGTTCGTTGATGGCATCTTCAATAGGTGCTGTTCCAAGATTGTGACCTGAAACAATAATTACATCATCTACTCTACCAGTAATTCTATAATAGCCTACCTCATCGCGCAAAGCTCCGTCACCAGTGAAATATTTTCCTGGAAAAGCCGTGAAATAAGTTTCTTTATAACGCTGATGATCACCCCAAATAGTTCGGGCTATTGAAGGCCAAGGAAATTTAATACATAAACTTCCGGTTACTTGATTGCCTTCTATTTCATTTCGTAATTCATCCATCAATACGGGTTGAATTCCAGGCAAAGGCAAGGATGCATAGGTTGGTTTAGTTGGAGTAACAAATGGAACCGGTGAAATCATGATTCCCCCTGTTTCGGTTTGCCACCAAGTATCAACAAGCGGACATCGCTTTCCTCCTACGTGGTCGTTATACCAGTGCCAAGCTTCTTCATTTATTGGTTCACCTACAGACCCAATGACTTTTAGTAATTTTAATGGAAAACGTTGTACATAATCCAAGCTTTCTTTGGCTAAAGCACGAATAGCAGTTGGAGCGGTATAAAATTGTGTGATTTTATGTTTTTCAATCACTTCCCAAAAACGACTATAGTCTGGATATGAAGGAACACCTTCGAAAATTACTGTTGTAGCACCGTTTAATAGTGGACCATAAAGAATATATGAATGACCCGTAATCCATCCAATATCAGCAGTACACCAAAAAACATCAGTCTCTTCATAAGCAAAAACATTTTTAAAAGTATAAGCAGTGTATACCATATAGCCTGCTGTAGTGTGTACCATTCCTTTTGGTTTTCCGGTAGAACCTGAAGTATATAGTATAAATAACGGATCTTCCGCATCCATGATTTCAGCAACATTATTTGGAATTGCAGCATCCACTAAAGTCTGCAACCATTGATCACGCCCTTCTTTCATAGTTACCGGAGTATTAGTTCTTTTTACTACCAAAACTTTTTCTACACAAGGAGTTTTTTGTAAAGCTTCATCAACAATACCTTTCAAATCAATCGTTTTGTCACCTCGGTAACTTCCGTCAGAAGTAATGACCATTTTACATTCGCAATCACTAATTCGAGCAGCAAGAGCCGAAGCCGAAAATCCGGCAAACACAACCGAGTGCACTGCACCAATTCGAGCACATGCCAAAACTGAATAGGCCAATTCAGGTATCATCGGTAAATAGATACAAACCCTATCTCCTTTTTGAATACCTTGTTCCCGGAGTACATTGGCTAATCTTGCTACTTTATCATAGAGTTCATTATAGCTAATATAAAGTGCTTCTTCTTCAGGATTATTAGGTTCAAAAATGATGGCAGTTTTATCGCCTCTTCGCGCTAAATGTCTATCGATGCAATTTTTGGTAATGTTTACTTTAGCATCCACAAACCATTTGAATTTAGCTTCCTGAAAATTAAATTCGAAAACCTTTTCCCATTTTTGATACCAAGTAAAGTTCTCTTCGGCAATCTTATCCCAGAACTTTCTAGGTTCTCTAACCGATTTTTTATACATTTTGAAGTAGTGCTCCAAGTTCAATATTTTATAATAACTCATGATGTAAATCGAATATTTTTATAAAAATAGTACTTTATAACTATTTATATAGAATTATACTTTGAAAATAAGCAAACTTTTATTTGCTAAAACGATATAGTGCTAATGTATTTTTTATTTAATTTGTAATAAACAAACAACATCATGCAATTTGATCCAAACGAACTTGAACTTATTGCCGTTTACAAGCTTTTAACAGGTTCCGTGATCCCAAGGCCAATCGGTTGGGTTTCAAGTATCAGCGAGGACGGAATTAATAATTTGGCGCCTTTTTCCTATTTCAATGCCGTTGGTGATGATCCTCCACATCTTGTGTTTTCAACAGGAATAGGCAATCATACCAATAAAGACACGCTCAATAATGTTTTAGCTACCAAACAATTTGTAGTAAATATGGTAACGGAAGATTTAGTGGAGCAGATGAATACTACGGCACAAGCAGTACATTCTGATGTTGACGAATTTGAATTAGCGGGTGTAACTCCAATTCTATCCAAAAAAATAAAGCCAATGCGTGTGAAAGAAAGTCCCATTTCTTTTGAATGTGAGTTGACACATCATTATTTTCTGGAAGGACATAAAGACGGCGGTGCTTGTGTGATTATTGGTCGAATCGTCATGATGCATTTTGATGATGCTATGATTTCAGACAATCATAAAATCAACCTAGAAAATTACAAACCCATTTCGCGATTAGCAGGCTCCAATTATGCAAAAATTGGAGAATTATTTTCTGTCAAAAGGAATTAAAGAATTAACAGTTTAGGAATGAAAATAACAATAATTGGTGGCGGTCCAGGTGGATTATACTTTTCGATACTAACCAAAAAAGCAATGCCCAATTGCCAAATCGACGTTTACGAGCGCAACAAAGCGGATGATAGTTTTGGTTTTGGTGTTGTGTTTTCGGATGAAACGTTGGGCGAATTTCTTTCCAAAGATTTAAAATCCTATGAGCTAATTAGAAGCAATTTTGCTTATTGGGATGATATCATCATTGCTCGTGACGGACAAACTGTAAACATAGCCGGTAATGGTTTCTGTGGCTGTTCCCGAAAAACGCTACTACAATTACTTCAACAACGTTGTACTGAAGAAGGTGTGAATCTTCATTTTGAACATGCAGTAGACGATATAAACCAATTCAAAGATTCCGATATCATCGTGGCTTGCGACGGAATTGGAAGTGCCATTAGAACGCTATATGCAAAAGACTTCGGCACCAAAATTTCTCTAAAGAATAACCGATTTGTCTGGCTCGGCTCTACCAAACCTTTGGATGCATTTACGTATTCTTTCAGAAATACAGCTCACGGATTAATTGTGGCACATACGTATCAATACGAACCCGGAATGAGCACTTGGATATTTGAATGCACTGATGAAACTTGGCAAAAACTAGGTTTTGAAATCACTAATGAAACGGATACCATTACTAAAATATCCGAAATTTTTAAGGAAGAATTAGACGGTCATCCACTAATAACAAACAAATCGCATTGGCGCCAATTTCCGCATGTAACTAATGAAAAATGGTATCACAATAATATTGTTCTTCTTGGTGATGCCAAAGCTACAGCTCATTATTCTATTGGTTCCGGAACCAAGTTAGCTATGGATTCTGCTATAGGTTTATCCGATGCCGTAATTGCAAATCCAAATAATGTGCAAGCCGCATTCGAGCAATACGACAAAACCCGCAGAAACACAGTCGAAATGATTCAACATGCTGCCTTGGTTTCACTAGATTGGTTTGAAAATATGGATAGAAATAATCAACATCCATTCTACCAATTTGCTTTTGGTTGTATGACACGGTCCAAAAAAGTAACTTATGAAAATTTAAGACTACGTGATCAATCGTTTACTGATAAAGTTATAGAAGAATTCAATAGCAATAGCAATTGCAATGACAAAAATCAATGGTTCACATCGAGCGCAGTCGAGAGGCCAGCTGCTTTTTCAAGTTTTAGATTACGAGATTTAGAACTCCAAAACCGAATAGTCATGGCACCCATGGGACAATATTCAGCTACAGATGGAAAAGTTTCTGATTGGCATTTAGTTCACTACGGAAGTAGAGCCACAGGTGGCGTTGGATTAATCCTTACCGAAATGACTGCGGTTTCTAAAACAGGCCGTATTACTTTAGGTTGTGCTGGTATTTATACTCAAGAACAAGTAGTTAACTGGAAAAAAATCATTGACTTTATTCATAAAAATTCTTCCACTAAAATAGGAATTCAACTCGGTCATTCAGGACGAAAAGGCGGTGCCAAAAAACCTTGGGAAGATACTTTTTCTGGAAACTCCTGGGAATTACTTTCGGCATCACCAATTCCATTTAATGAAATGTCTACTGTTCCAAAAGAAATGACTTTAGCAGATATTGATTTAGTAACATCTCAATTTGTTCAGGCAGCTAAAAATGCGGATAAAGCAGGTTTTGATATGATAGAATTGCAAGCGCATCACGGATTCCTATTAGCCTCATTTCTTTCACCATTAACCAACATCAGATTGGATGCATTTGGTGGAAGTATCGAAAACCGATTAAAATTTCCATTGCAGGTTTTCAACGAAATGCGAAGTGCATTTCCAAAAGAAAAACCAATGTCAGTTAGAATATCTGCATCAGATTGGGCTGAAAATGGCATTTCAGAAGAAGACGTTTTAGCTATTGCCACTGCTTTTAAAAATGCCGGTGCTGATATTATTAATATATCTACAGGAAGCACCGTTGTAAATCAAAAGCCACAAACAGGTAGAATGTGGCAAACACCATTCTCAGATTTGGTTCGAAATACGGTTCATATTCCAACAATTACAGCAGGTTACATCCAAGACATTGATCAAATCAACACCATTATTCTAAACGGAAGAGCTGATTTGGTGGCACTAGGTCGACCATTATTAGCGGATGCCAACTTTGTTAGAACTGCACAAGCTTACGAACAATTTGAAACAAATGATATTCCAAATCAATACAAAACCGGAAGTTCTCATTTATATCCGCTGAAAGCGTCTGAAAGAAAACAACTGGAAGGAATGAAAAAAGCGTTGAAACCGAAGAGCAATAAATTATAAATTACAAAAATAAAATCCCAAATTCCAAAAAAAAATAAAATTGGAATTTGGAATTCAACTATTAGAATTTCAAAATGAAGCACTACGAAGACAATTTTGCTCACAATAATCTTCCTAGTCAGGATTTACAACCCGACTATATCTTCATCGATTTACCTCAGTTTCAAAGACCTGAAATGCTTAATTGTGTCGAAAAACTTTTAGATAGTCATATTGAAGAAGGCAAAGGAAACAATATTTGTCTCAGAACCTTTGAAAAAACTTGGACTTACCAAGACTTATTTGAAAAAGCCAATCAAATTGCACATGTTTTAGTTGAGGATTTAGGTTTACAATCTGGCAACAGAGTTTTAATTCGCTCCGCTAATAACCCAATGATGGTCGCTTGTTGGTTCGCAATACTTAAAGCTGGCGGAATTGTTGTTGCCACAATGCCCTTATTGCGTTCCAAAGAATTAACCACAATAATTGATTGTGCTGAGATTAGTCATGCTTTTTGCGATAGTGATTTAGCAGATGAAATGCATTTGGCTACCTCAAAACACCTAAAATCCATTTGTTATTATGGCAATTCGCAGCTAGAAAAGTTAATGGAAAACAAGCCTAAAACATTTTCTAATTATCATAGCAAAGCTAATAGTATTGCCTTAATTGGTTTCACTTCAGGCACTACAGGTTTGCCAAAAATGACATCGCATTTTCATAAAGACATTTTAAATATTTGTGAAGCTTTTCCAAAATATTCTTTACAACCCACAACAGATGATATTTTCATAGGAAGCCCACCAATTGGGTTTACTTTTGGTTTGGGTGGATTGGTTTTGTTCCCAATGTATTTTGGCGCTTCCTCATTTTTATTAGAAAAACCATCGCCAGATATCTTGTTGCAAGCTATTCAGGAGTTTAAAATCACTATATGTTTTACAGCACCAACTGCTTGGCGCATTATTACTACCAAGGTGAATGACTTTGATATTTCTAGCTTGCGCAAATGTGTCTCAGCTGGAGAAACCTTGCCTTTGAAAGTTTGGGAAGACTGGTATGCCGCAACCGGATTAAAAATAATTGATGGTATTGGCGCTACCGAAATGTTGCATATCTTTATATCTTCCAGTGAAGCCAATATGAAACCTGGCGCAACGGGTAAAGCCATTACAGGATACGAAGCCAAGATTATAGATCAGAATGGAAATGAAGTAGCCACTAATGAGCCAGGAAGATTAGCCGTTCGAGGCATTACAGGATGTAAATATTTGAATAGAATTGACAAGCAAAAGGATTATGTAGAACATGGCTGGAACATTACTGGAGATATTTTCCGCAAGGATGAAGTAGGTTACTTTTGGTTTGTAGCTCGTGGTGATGATATGATTATTTCATCAGGTTATAATATTGCGGCGATTGAAGTGGAAAGTGTTTTATTAAGCCATGAAGAAATTCTAGAATGTGCTGTAGTTGGATTGCCAGATGAAGAGAGAGGGATGCTAGTTTGTGCGCATATTGTATTGAAAGAAAAAAGTAACGCTACAGACAATATGAAGAACCATATTCAGCAATGGTTCAAACAAGTAGCTGCACCCTATAAATATCCGAGAGTAATTTATTTTACTGAAGCTTTGCCCAAAACAGAGACCGGAAAAATTCAAAGATTTAAGTTAAAAAAATAAAAATATTAGGAGCTATTTCCCGCTGCAACCTGCCTGCCGACAGGTAGGTCGGGGCTAAAAAAAGATATATGAACAACTATTTTACAAAACACGAAAAAATACGTTTCAAACACGTCGATTACGCTGGCATCGTTTTTTATCCGCGTTTTCTGGAAATGCTCAACGATTTAGTCGAAGACTGGTTTGAAGAAGCATTAGAAAGACCTTTCTCCAAAATGCACGAAACGAATGGTATTCCAACCGTTGATCTAAAAGTGCAATTCAAAAACGCAGCTAGAATAGGCGAAATTCTAACCAAATCACTTTGGGTAAAAGAACTTAAAAACTCCTCCATCATCTGCGGATTTCAATTTATAAACCAACAAGCAAAAATCGTACTCGAAGGCGAAGTAACGCTAGTAAACGTAGCCATTCAAGAAGACCGCCAAAGCATCAAAACCGAAGCGTTCAATGAGAAAATGAAAAATAATATTTTAAATTATATTCAGTCTTAATACTTAATACTCCAATCTTAATACTCCCTAATGGACTTCAAAAAATTCAAAGCCGCCACCGTACAAACTTCACCTGTTTTTCTCAATGTAGAAAAAACAATAGCCAAAGCCATTTCGTTTGTAAAAGAAGCTAGCAGTAATGGCGCACAACTCGTTGCTTTCCCAGAAGTTTTCGTAGCAGGTTACCCCTATTGGAATTGGATCATGACACCCGTACAAGGCAGCAAATGGTACGAACAATTGTATAAAAATGCAGTGGCTGTTACTGATGAAGCTATGAAACCATTATTTCAAGCTGCGAAAGACAATAACATTCACATCGTTATCGGAATTAACGAACGTGGTGATTCTTATGGAGAAATTTACAATACCAATCTCATCATCGACAACCAAGGAAACTTAATTGGAAAACACAGAAAATTAGTGCCAACCTGGGCAGAAAAACTCACTTGGACAAGTGGTGATGGTTCTTCATTGAAGGTTTACAATACCGAAATTGGCCCAATAGGAACGCTAGCTTGTGGCGAAAATACCAATACCTTAGCGCGATTTACACTTTTGACACAAGGCGAGTTAATTCACATTGCCAATTATATTTCATTACCTGTCGCTCCTCCCGATTATGATATGGCAGATGCAATAAAGATTCGTGCAGCCGCGCATTCCTTCGAAGGTAAATTGTTTACTATCGTTTCGTGTTCTACCATTTCACAAGAAATAAAAGACGCTTTGCGAGCCGATGTTCCAAATGTGGATGAATTACTTACCCGAAAAAATTCAGCTTTTTCTGGATTTATTGGTCCAAATGGTGCTGTAATCGGAACACCGCTAATTGATGATGAAGGAATTGTGTACGCTGATATCGATTTGGAGAGATGCATTCAACCCAAACAAATGCATGATATTTTGGGGCATTACAATAGATTTGATATTTTCGATTTGCGAGTAAACATCGCTCCAACTCGAAAAATCACTTTTATTGATAACCATGAGGAGTTTAATAAGAGATAGTTTGTCTTACAACTCCGATAGAGTTTAACTCCGACAGAGTTTTGAACTCTGTCGGAGTTATAAATTAGTAAAAAAAGAAATGAAAAACTACAAACCAATACCTCTTGAAAAAGGAAATTATTACCACATTTATAATCGTGGAAATAATGGTATTGATATTTTTTTTGATAACGAGAGTTATTATCATTTTTTAAAACTTTTTGACAAATATATTTCACCAATCGCTGATATATATGCTTGGTGCTTATTAAAAAATCATTTTCATATCTTAGTTTACACAAGGTTGGACAATGAAATTGATTTTGAAAAATTAGAATATTCAACGATTGAAAAATCGAAATCAATTGAACCTTCTAAACAGTTTGGATATTTGTTCAACGCTTATACACAAGCAATAAATAAGAAATTTAATAGAACTGGTGGATTATTTGAGAAGCCATTTGAAAGAAAATTAATAACTTCGGATAAATATTTACAAAATGTTATCTATTACATTCACAATAATCCAGTTCAACATGGATTTGTTAAACAAATGAGTTTATATCCTTGGTCATCGTATGACAGTATTTTATCAGATAAACCAACAAAGTTAAAAAGAAAAGAGATAATCGATATTTATGGAAACAATGATGAGTTTATTACTTACCATTCTCAAAAACAAAATTCTAATGAAATTATTAATTTTATAATTGAATAAAGCATAACTAATACAACTCCGACAGTCCCGAAGTTTCGGGATGAACTCTGTCGGAGTTGATAATAAAAATAATTATGAACGAAAATCATTCAGACGACCAAATAGGAAGAGCACGAGTTCAGGATTCACCCGAATTACAAGCCTATTACAAAGAACTAGAAACACTTGGTGCTGGTGCCTTATGGACGGTTGCCAACGACATCGAACCTTGGGAACCAAGAAGCTCATCAGTTCCTATGTTATGGAAATATGAAGATTTACGTAGCTTGGTTTTAAAATCATCCGAACTCGTAACTCCAGAACAAGCTGGACGAAGAGTGGTGTATTTGGTAAACGACAAACGTAAAGACGTTTCTGCCGCTGTGGGTTGGTTATACACCGGAATTCAGGTTACGCGTCCAGGCGAAAGTACTTCGGCACACCGTCACAAAGCTTCAGCATTACGTTTCATCATGGAAGGCGATGGCGGTTACACTGTCGTAGATGGGAATAAAATTACGTTTGAAATAAATGATTTTGTCATTACACCTAATTCTACTTGGCACGAACACGGTGTTGATGCCAATGGGAAAACTTGCATTTGGCAGGATGGTTTGGATATTCCGTTAATCAATGCTTTAGAAGCGAATGATTATGCCGTTTTTGATGGAAAGCAACCTTTGATAAATGAAGTCAATTTTTCTCCGATAACGTATGGCTGTGCTGGATTAATTCCGGCAGATAAAACTTGGGACAAACCGTATTCACCTTTATTTAAATACTCTTGGGCAACCGTTTATCCTGCTTTATTAGAAGCTCTTAAAGTGAATGAAATTAATTTATTTGATGGAATTCTAATGCAATATTCCAATCCGTTAACGGGTGGACACGTCATGCAAACTATGGGTGCATCTATGCAATTATTACCAGCAGGATTTAAAGGAAAAGCACACAAACATACGGGTTCTTTTATCTATCAATGTGCGAAAGGAAGCGGCTATACCATCATTAATGGCCAACGATTTGACTGGAAGGAACGCGATATTTTTTGTGTTCCTAGTTGGGCTTGGCATGAACATCATAATGTTTCTGAAACTGAAAACGCTTGTTTGTTTTCGTTTAATGATTTACCGGTCATGGAAAAACTAGGATTGTATCAGGAAAGAGAATTGGAAGAAAATAACGGGTTTCAAATGCAATAACATTTGCAAAAATCAATTTCAAAAAAAACTTAATGAAGCTTAATGCCTTAATGGTTTAAACCTATAAAAAAACAATGAAACTACTTACTTACAAAACAAACGACACCGAACCACGCTTAGGATTTATCCATAACAATCAAGTAATTGATATGGAAGATTTTGGCGAAATATCCAATTTTCCATTACCTAAAACCATGTTGGAATTAATCGATTTGGGATTTGAATTGGTCGAAGAATTAAACGATATGATTGCCGAAACCGACCCAAGTTTCTTTGAAGAAATTGCCTATGAAATGGACGAAGTTACCTTCCTCGCTCCTATTCCAAAACCACGAAAAAACATCATCGGCATTGGGTTGAATTACACCGAACATGTTGCTGAAAGTGCTCGAGGTTTAGACACATCAGGTAAACTTCCACAAAAGCCAATCATCTTTTCAAAACCACCCACAACCGTTACAGCAACGAACACTGAAATAATCAAAAACACTAAATTAACCTCTCAATTGGATTGGGAAGTAGAATTGGCAGTTGTTATTGGAAAAAAAGGGAAATATGTTGCTAAGGAAGATGCTATGGATTATGTTTTTGGCTATACAGTCATCAATGATGTTTCAGCACGTGATTGTCGTCGTGAAGGCCAGTGGATAGTATCTAAAGGTCAGGACACGTTTGCGCCAATGGGACCCATTTTGGTGACCAAAGACGAAATCGAAAATCCTCATAACTTGAATTTATCATTAAAAGTAAATGGTATTGAAAAGCAACATGCCAATTCCAAATTCATGTTATTTAATATTAACGAACTCATTGAAGACTTGAGTATTGTTTTTACAATAGAACCTGGCGACATTATTGCCACTGGAACGCCTGCTGGTGTTGGTGCAGGTCGAAATCCTCAAGAATGGTTGCACGATGGTGATGTGGTTGAAGCCACTGTAGAAGGTATTGGAACGATTGTAAATACGGTTAAAGAAGTATAGTAGCGCTGCAATAAATTTTACTCAAAAAAATACAAAAGGTGCATGAAATAATTATAGAATCTCCAATTGCTGTGGTATTGCTGGGCGCAGTAATTCTGGCTATTATTTATCATATTGTCATGTATTTTTATAATCGTGATGAACTATTAATTCATTATTTACTTTATCTTTTTTTTACAGGTGTCTTTGTTTTACAAAGGACAAGGTTTATATATTATTGGACTAACCCTGAAATTGAAAAAACTATTTATGACTATTTAAACGAACCATTTCAAATCATTTATTTAGCAAGTTATTTTAACTTTATTCTGCAATCAATTGAAGTTAAAAAATCAAAAAATACGTTTTTATATCATTCTTGGATAGCCATTCTCACGATTTTAATAGGATACTCAATTATTTTTGTTATCGCGAAACTCTTTTTCAAATTCGAAAATTATGGTATTTGCTTTATTGCTATTCGTGTTTTTATATTTTTCCTCACGTTTATAATGCTGTGGCAATGTTTCAGATTACGCCACATCACTTTTCAACTTTTCATATTAATCGGTAGTGCCCTATATTTTGTGTTTGGGATTATAAGTTTTATATCAAACCTAAATCTATCTAACGACATGAGTATTTATCCACCCGAATGGCTAATGATAGGCAGCTTTATCGATATCATTTTCTTTTCAATAGCAATGAGTTATCGGAATAAAAAACAATTCGAAAGTATGAGTTTAGCTTTATTAAAAGATGCAAATGAAATCATTGCCATGCAAAAAATTGTTTTAGAAAAACAAACCGCTCTCGAAAATGAACGCAATAGAATTGCCCTAGACATGCATGATGATATGGGTAGTGGATTAACTAAAATTAATTATTTAAGTCAAATGGCGATTTCTAAAGTTGATCTAGATGAAAATTTGAGAAAAATCAATCAGACTTCATCCGAATTAGTAACTAATATGAGTGAAATTATATGGGCGATGAAAGAAGATAATAACACCCTAGCCGATTTAATTTCTTTTGTTAAAATTGAAGCGGTGGAGTACCTGGAAAGTAATAATATTGCTGTAATAATCAGTATTCCTGATAATAGCGAAAATGTAAACATCAATGGCAATAACCGAAGAAGTATTTATATGGTAATTAAAGAAGCACTTCACAATATTGTAAAACACGCACAAGCAAATCAAGTATACATTCATTTTACTCTAAGAGATGAAATGATTGAAATACACATCATAGATAATGGTGTTGGTTTTCATCAAAACAATATCACAATTGTCAATAATGGCTTGAAAAATATGGAACAAAGAGTAAAAAAGATGAACGGTACGTTGTCTATTCTATCTCAAAATGGCACAACAATTCAAGTTAGCTTACCATTGAAGGAGTTGCTTTAACCAAAATCAACCAAAAGGACTATTGTCATAAATTTTAAAAAAAAGTTATTTTGTTTATAAATTAAAGCTAATGATAAACATTTGTATAATTGAAGATATTGTTGAAATTCAAAAAGGCTTACAATCTATTATAGAAAGCGACCCTAAATTTCATTTACAGGCATGCTTTTTTAATGCAGAGGAAGCCATACTCGCTTTGCCCAACCTAAATCCAGATGTGGTGATTACCGATATTAATTTACCCAAAAAAACAGGAATAGATTGTGTAGCAGAAGTGAAAATTAGTTGTCCAAACATTCAATTTATTATGTTTACGATTTATGAAGATAATGATCAGGTATTTGATGCGCTCAAAGCTGGAGCAAGCGGTTATATTCTTAAGAATACAAACCCACAAAAAATTATTGAAGCAATAATTGAACTTCATGAAGGGGGTAGCCCAATGTCTCCTAAAATTGCTCGAAAAGTATTATCAACTTTTAATACCATTTCAAACAATTCAATCCTTAGCTTACTTTCTAAAAGAGAATTAGAAGTATTAGAGTTTTTAAGTAAAGGATTTCTTTATAAGGAAATTGCTGACAAACTCTTTATTTCGCTGAGTACAGTCAAACGTCACTTAAACCATATTTATTCAAAATTGCAAGTTCAAAACAAAACCGAAGCTGTAAATAAATTATACGGTAAAAGCTAAAAAA
Organism: Flavobacterium sp.; assembly: GCF_044369455.1. GTDB lineage: Bacteria > Bacteroidota > Bacteroidia > Flavobacteriales > Flavobacteriaceae > Flavobacterium. The sequence goes on from NZ_JBIPLW010000005.1 coordinate 224,835, forward strand.
TGATACAAAAGGTTGATTGACATAGCTAATTAATTATTATAGGTTTACCTAAAAAAATATAGCTTTGAAAAAGATTTACACTTCATTAATTATAGCTTTTTTTACCATCAACTGCTACTCTCAAGTTGGTATCGGCACTACTTCTCCTAATTCGTCTTCAATTTTGGATATTAATTCAAATTCTTCTGGACTTCTTATACCAAGAGTTAGTTTAAGTGATGTCACAAATTCAACATCTCCCATAGTATCTCCAGCAGTAAGTCTTTTGGTATACAATACAAATCCCTTTTTAGTTGGCGGAAATGGCGTTGGTTATTATTATTGGAATGGTTCCTTTTGGGCAAAATTAGTTTCTACCAATGATGAAAAGTGGAACAGAAATGCCTTTGGACAACTTTATCCAACTAACGTAAATGATATTGTTGGCATTGGCACCAATAATCCGTTTACAAATTTGCATATTGTATCCAGTTCATCCAATCCTGTAATTTTTGATGGTGGCGATGATTTGTTTATTTCCTTTGCTGAAAACGGAATCTATAGGGGTTATTTTGGAAGTTATGCTGGTAACGCAAATGACATCGAATTTGGTACTTATAGTGGAAATTTTGGCTCGATTCACTTAACTACAAATAACACCCCAAAACTAACTGTTTTGAATAATGGAAATGTTGGAATAGGCATAACAAATCCTTCAACAAAACTGGATGTTCAAGGAGGAAATGCAACTTTAAATAATACGATAATTGGAGAAATGGGTTTTGGTAGTATTTGGGCAGGTTTTGCTCATCAAAACCAAGCAAACGCAACTGGATATGGTTTTTTACATTCTAATGATGGGAACTTTGCTCTAATAAACAAAGAAAATACTGGTTTAGGGTATATTGGCATTAGAGTTGGAAACATCGATAAGGCAGTTATTACTAATGATGGTAATATGGGAATTGGAACTACAGATCCTGCTCAAAAACTAGACGTTATAGGAAAAGTAAAAATTACCGATGGAACTCAAGCAGCAGGAAGAATTTTAGCTTCAGATGCGAATGGAGTGGGTACTTGGGTCAACAATAGTGCAATAAAACCTGCTGTTATTGGAGTCTTTGCTGGTGGTGGTGCTAGCTTTGGCAACGGAACTCCAGTAGGCACACAAAGTGCCATGAATTATTGTAATGTTTATATCGATTTACCCCCCGGTAAGTGGATTGTATTTGGCACCTATCTTCTTGCTGGAGCAACTACCCTTTCGAGCGGTCAAAGTATCTTTGTACGAACAACACTATCAGTAAGCAATTCATTTGTTTCAAATCCTGATATTGTTTCTGGTGGATTAGTTTCAGGCATATTAGCTGGGCCGACTGATTTTGGTTTAGCCAATGGACAAACTGTAGTCAATAACACTAGCGGATCTACTAAACGCTATTACATGTGGGCAAATCTCCAAAAATATGGTTCTGTCGCAACATCATATAGTTTGTCGGGTGTAGGAAGCAATTTTTGGTCAGAAAATCAACTTTCAGCGATTCCAACAAATTAATTTAAGGTGCGTTCGATAGTAGCTTTTTAAAAAATTGCTGTTAACGATTTAAAATCAAATAGTTTACTTTTTTACTGTTGTAACAAAAAAAGTAAATGCGAAAAAATTGTAAGCCATTAAGAAATTAAGATTTGTTAAGATTTATGCTACTTAATTCCCTTAACTATCGTAAGGTTTTCAATAAAAAAAGTAATTTATTTTAAATCGAACTCACGTTACTTTAGTCTAATTCTAAAAGTTCAATTAATAATTTAAATTCGTCAATTATTTTCTCTACTTTCGATTGCTAAAGTTTTTGAAATTTGATGATATGAAAAAATACAGAATAGGTCAAATCGTCCCTTCCTCTAATGTGACAATGGAAACGGAAATTCCAGCCATTTTTAGAGCCAGAGAGAGCATATTACCTGAACGCTTTACGTTTCACAGCAGTCGCATGCGCATGAAAAAAGTAACCAAAGAAGAGCTCGAAGCCATGGATGCGATGAGTTTGAAGTGTGCACAAGAGTTATCCGATGCTCATGTTGATGTAATGGGTTACGCTTGTTTGGTAGCGATTATGAGTATGGGTCGCGGCTATCATTGCGTATCCGAAGTGAATTTGCATCAGGAAACTGTTGCCAATGATTTCCCTACGCCTATTGTTACTTCGGCTGGTGCTTTGATTAATGGATTGAAAGTTCTAGGAGCCAAACAAATTTCGATTATCACACCCTACATGCGTGCGTTAACCGATATGGTAGTTGACTATATAGAACATCAAGGAATAAAGGTGAAACAAAGTATTGCACTTGAAATTCCAGATAACTTAGAAGTAGCGGCTCAAAACCCAATGAACTTAGTAGAAATATACAAACAATTGGATTTAAATGATGTTGATGTCTTAGTAGTTTCGGCTTGTGTGCAAATGCCTTCATTGGAAGCTATCGATTTAATCCAAGCGGAATGCGGTATTCCAGTAACTTCAGCTGCCGTTTGTACTACCTATGAAATGATGAAAAAATTGGGTATTGAAGCCAAATCCGCTATTGGTGGGGAATTATTAAACGGAAAATATTAATGGTATGGAATGGAACGTAATTGACGAAAAATTAGTGGCAAATTTTAACTTTAAATCACAAACTGAATTGGTGCAATTTCTTTTAAAAGTAGCTAATTATGCGGATGAAATTAATCATCATCCCGATTGTAAAATTCACAAAGCATTTCAATTAGATATTACATTATACAGTCATGATAAAAATAAAATAACGAAGCTAGATTATCAATTGGCACAAAAAATTGACGATTTGTTTCATTGAAAGTCAAACATAAAATGTTAATTATATAAGCTTATTTCTAGAATTAAACAACTTTAATTTTGTTTCTTTTTAGTATTTTGTTACTACATTAATCTCTAAAAATTAGCATCATGAACGGAATCTTTAAAACACTAATCGCCGGTTTTACTGCCAAAAAACTGGGTGGCGGTTGCTTATCAATGATTATAATTTTTATAATTATTTATTGGTTACTTGGTAAATTTTAATCTAATAGTCTACTTTTGCGGAATAATTTTTGTTAAATCAAAAACTCACTTGGGGTCGACTGGTTTTGACAGCAAGTCGAATTGAATTGTAAGCACGTCGAGCATTGTGTTTTTTGCTCGTAAATCCAAATTCACAAAAACATAAACGGCGAAGGAAACTACGCTCTTGCTGCATAATCTGAATTAAAGTAAGATTAGCCTCGTCCTACAAGGTAGGAAAGCAGGATTCACCTCGATAGCTTTGGTTTGTGGCGGTCGGTTTAGGTGAATCGTAAAAATAAACCTAAGAACAGTAAAGCTTCGGGGCTGTTACGAAAATTTAAGAAGATAAGTAGTGTGTGGCTGTTTCTGGCCTATCATACTATCGAAAATCCAATCAGAAAATAAGCGTGTAGAACCCTTTTTAGTTGCTTGTTTGGACCCGAGTTCGATTCTCGGCGACTCCACAATATCCTGTCTCGTTTTAAAACAAGGCGGGATTTTTAATTTCAGGAGCGGACGACCCTGCCAATTCTCACTACTGCTCCCGCTGTCCAAACTACCTGCCTTTGGCAGGGTAGTTGTTCCCATCGGGGCTAAATTCACGTTTGCCTTTTCTATCATAAAAAAAGTCCCGATTTTACTCGAGACTTTTATATTTTTTTTTAAAGTTTAACTTATCGTTTCAAAGCAAAGTGCGCTTTAAATTGCTTAGGAGTGTTTGTCGATGGTTCTACATAATCCACCGTAAACCAAT
>NZ_JBIPLW010000020.1:0-22281 GCF_044369455.1 Flavobacterium sp.
GTAAAGAACGGTCCTGTTACTGGATCTGTTCCTGCTGCTTTTCGAATACGGAAAATGTATCCTGTAGCATTCAACCCTACATTAGCAGAGATGGTACCATTCAAACTAGTTAACGTAGCACCACATGAACCTGTAGACAACGTAATCGCAGGTACAGCCGGTGGCGTTACAGTCATTGTATTTCCTTGATACGCCAATACCTCATCATTGATAACCGCTGCTGCACTAATGGTATACGTTGCCGTATACGAACGCATCGGTCCTGGAATCGTTACATAACGCGTTGGTAAAGTAACCTCTTGAACCTCGTTTGCTTGACCTGCTTGAATCTTAGTAATGATAAAGCGATACTTAAGATTCGTATACGGTGACAATGAATACGGTAACGCTGCCACTGCATTTGTAAATACAGTTAACGTAGCCGTAGTTGCTGTCATGTTTACTGTAGGAATTGTACAACCTTCATTAACTGTTGCATCACAGTCGTCATCAATTCCGTTAAAACATATTTCTGAAACTCCTGGATTAATTGATGTAACAGCATCGTTGCAATCACCACCACCCGGTAAAGTAGCTGAAGTCCAACCAGCTCCCACTGGAGAAGTACATTGTGTGGCGGTGCTGGAATAATAACCATCGCCATCCGCATCTAAATACCAAGTAGGTTGAGGGGTTACCGTAACTGTTTTAGCATCCGATACTAAACTAAAAGTTCCAGCAGCATTAGCGACTTGAACAGAATAATTTCCTGAAGTACTTACCGCAATACTTTGAGTAGTAGCTCCCGTTGACCATAAATAACTAGTTCCGATACTTGAAGTTAAAACAACACTTCCACCTGAACAGAAAGTTGTTGGACCACCTGCAGTAATGGTTGGTGTGGCTGGTACTGTTGTATCAATAGTAACCGATGAACCATTGGTAGTGGTAGTTCGCGAAGCAGTATTTCCTGAAGGATCACTAATTCCGATTGAAAAAGTTACAACTCCGTTAGTATCACCACCAACAACTGTTCTAGTAGCACTCCAAGAAGTTCCGCTACCGCTAACACTAGCAGTCAGACCCGCAATAGTTACAACAGGTGTAGCAAATAGCGTTTCTGATGTTGTAAAAGTCAAAGTTATAGTATCGCCCGCTTTTGCTAATGAAGAAGTGACATTATTTGAAGCTATTGTTGCTGTAGAAACCGATGGCGCTACTGTATCTATAGTAACAGCTGAACCACTAGTAACTGTAGTTCGAGAAGCCGAACAGCCAGCAGCATTTGAATAGGATATAGAAAAAGCTGCTGCTCCATTAACGTCTCCACTAACAATTCTTGTGGCACTCCAAGAAGTACCGCTTCCAGTAACGACTGATGAATTACCATTAATTGTAACCAATGGCGTACTTGCCAGAGTTATAGATGTCGTAAATGATAATGTAATAGTATTTCCATTTCTAGCCAATAAAGGATTCACATTATTAGAAGTCATAATCGCGGTAGGAACGGTTGGTACAATATTAGAAAAACTACTTGCACTAGTTACAGAACCACCCAGACCTGTAACAGCTATAGTACCAGATGTACCGGCAACAACAGTAGCCGTGATTTGGGTATCACTATTTACAACAAACGAACTCACAGCGACACCGCCAACACTTACTGCTGATGCACCTTCAAAATTGGTTCCTGTAATAGAAATTGAAGTCTGACCACTACAACCAGAAGTAAATGAGGTAATAGTTGGAGGATTAGCTTTGAAAAAATAGATATTATCAAAATAAAAAGTTCCAGGTCCTCCAATTGCCTGAAGCATTACAAGATTAACAGAACCAAAGCCACCAGTATAAGATGACGCTGGTATATTTAAACGAGTCCATTGACCATTGGGAGTACTAAAGGGACCAGCAACACCATTTACCTGAAGATTCATAGTGGTTGTAGTTGAAGATGTGGTAAAAACATCGACATGAATATGGGTCATAGCACTAGCAGCAGCTGAGCCTGCAAATGCAACTTGAGTATTATTAAGACTAGTAGCAAGTCTAGTATTATTCGAACTAATTGGAACTTCAGTTGAGGTATTCCAGTTTAGACCAGTAAATGCAATTGCATACGTATCGGTATAAAGACCTCTAACATCTCCAGCAACCCTTGCAGGAGGTATAGGTGCTGCTATCAATGCCGTTGGAGTGCCAGTAGTTGTTAACGCACTTGCTGTTAGATAATTATAAGTGCCTGAATTTGCACCATCCCAAGTATAAGGAACAAGTAATAAGTTATACAACGCACCACCTGTTAAACCTGAAATGGCAGTCGTCACTGCAGGTACTCCTGTAACATTTCCAACATTTACAAAAAAACTTCCAGCTCCAACTGTAGGAGCGGTACCATTAGCCGAAGTTAAAGTTGGACTTCCTCCCGTTCTGTAAATAACTAAATACCCTTTATTGGAGGCACCACTTCCCGGGAAGCCTGCGTTATTCCAATTTGCCGTTAAAGAAAGAGTGCCTGCTGTGGTTGAAAAAGATGTGGGCTGCGAGGATGGCGGATTGGATAGTGTCCAAAAACTACTCTCAGAGCTTATATTTGTTCCAGCAGTATTTGTAGCATAACCAGCATAATAGTAGCGTGTTTGAGGTGAAAGTCCAGTTATTGGTTGTGTATATAATCCTAATGAAGTATTTCCTTCTGGTGTTTTAGTATCTCCAGAAGCTATTGGTGTAGTAGTTTTTACAATGACTCCTCGTGCCGAAATAGTTGTTGCAGGTGATCCTGCAGTTGAAAGTGTAGCACCTAAAGTTGCAGTAGTTGTGCCAAATGTTGTAGCTGTTGGTAAAGTTAATTGCGGAAGCGCAGCATTGGCTACAAAAACTTGTAAAGACACATCATCAATATTTACAGTGGATGCCACAGAACCACCCATATCAAAAATAACACGACTGCTAGGAGAGTTGTTAAAGTTACATGTAAAATTATAAGTATAGGTTGTTAGAGTCGCAGTTAATGCTGGTGTAGTTACAACTACTGCAGCAAATGGGTTTGCTGACTGACCAATACCAACAACTATAGTTTTAGTCCCCACACTTGCCGATGCTTTAAATGAAAGCGTATAGGTAGTACCATTGGTTAAATTCAATGGGTAACTTATATTTCTATCATAAACGTTTGCTGTAACAGGAACAGCAATTGTATAAAATCCACCCGAAGCACTACCTGTGCCACCAAAAGTGGTCCACTGAGTAGTGTTGTTAAGTGAAAAATTCCTGTTGCTGCCAAGAAGTTCTTGGGCTTGTCCTAATGAAACAGTCATCAGGAAAAATAATAAGAAAAATTTTTTCATAGTAAAATAATTTTAATTCATGTTAAAGATTGCGTAGGTTCTTAAAATATTTTGGATTATAAAAATAATAATTAACTTTAATTTTATTTTGTTGGGGCAACTGTATAAAAACTATACAAAATATTATTTGAATTAGTAAAAATTGTAATAAACGCAATATACGCAATCGTTGTAGTGATCCTTTAGACATCTGATTTTTTTTTTGTATGGTGAAAATAATCATTTAAACTATGTCTGTTGTGTTGATGTTGAGTTAATGTAAAGGAAACGATAGGTAAAAAATTGTTTTTTTATTTAGCTAAATAATTGATAGTGTAATTATTTAGGGTTTTTATTCCTAAAAATGAAATTAAGACTGTACTTATTAAGAATTTAATTTTTTTTTAAATTAAATAAAAAGAATAAAAACGAATACGTAATCGATTTAATAAAAAAACGCTAAATGCATCTAAAAAACTTTCTCTAATTAATTTAAGGAAAATTGTAAATTAGCTGATGGATATTTTTGTAAAAGCATCAATAATAATTCTAAAAAAACTACTATTATGAATCCAATTTTAAAAAACATTTTAGCCGTAGTACTTGGCCTATTTATTGGTGGTGCAATCAATATGGCCATTATCATGGTTAGCGGTTCTATTATAGCGCCACCCGAAGGAACTAATATAACTACTGCGGAAGGTTTGATAGCAGCAATGCCATTAATGGAGCCAAAACATTTTCTGATGCCATTTCTAGCGCATGCTTTGGGAACATTTGTTGGCGCTTTTATAGTAGCAAAGATTGCTGCAAATGACAAAATGACTTTTGCAATTCTTATTGGTTGTTGCTTTTTAGTGGGCGGTATAATGAATATTGTTATGTTACCTTCACCTCTATGGTTTACTATAGTAGATTTAGGATTGGCCTATATTCCAATGGCATACTTGGGTGGAAAGTTTGTTTTAAGAAAAAGTAAATAAACCCTACAATAAACCATTATATTTTCGAATAAACCATTCTGATGCTAGAGAAATGGCTATCAAAACCAAAAGCCAAATCCAGTCAATTAAAGGCGATTTTTTCACTAATGTTTTTTGAATCGCTTTATAACTTTCATCCGCCAAAAGTTGCTTTATTAAAGTATCTACTTGATTTGATAAATAGGCTTTTCCTTTGGTTTGATTGGCTAATTGATTTAGTTTGTTCCAATCTGGATTTACGAATTGTTTTTCTATATCAAAATCTAAAACTTCAAAACTACTGCCATACGTAGCATTTGAATTTAATTCTTTTACTGAAAAGGAATAATTTCCAGCCGATAATCCATCAAGATTTACTTTAAACGCATTTGAAGTGCGCAACAAATCGTAATTTTTTATCTGTTTAGTTTTGGTATTTGTAACGGTTATCGTTAGCCTTGCCTTTTCATCGATTTCATAATTTTTATTAAAGTATTGGGCTGTTATTTCAATGCCTTCACCCGAATTATAAAAGCGTTCGTGATTCACAACTAATGATTTTCTCGAGTTGTTTGAGGCTAAATATTGAATGGTTTTGTCTAAGAAAACATCAAAGTCGGCAAAACTTTTCTTGTCAACATACGTATTGGCTCTCCATTTCCAAATGTTTTCTCCAAATAAGAAAGCACTTCTTTTTCCTTGGTTTTCGGAAAATGTTAACAATGGTTGATTCGTTGGAATATTGCGTATAGTAGAAGTCAACAAAATAGTAATATTGCCCATTGCGGTAATCGCTCCAAAAGGATTTTCCAAAGGAGGAAATTGTTCAAAACCAATATTATCTAATGCAAAAAGATTAAACTGACTGTCAAAAGAAGCCAAATAATCTTCTTTTTGACCGCTCATTTTAAAAGTAAAGTACGTTTGATTTTGATTTAAAAAACCATAATCAGTATCATTTCCAGTGATGATCCAAGTGTTGATTTTAGCGTTTATATTTTGATCAAAAACAGATTTGAATTCACCGTTTGGCTGGTATAGTATTAAAATATTGTAATCCGTTAATAAATTGATTTGGTTTGGTTTAAGAATAGTTACTTTCCTTTGAGCATTAGATTCGATACTTCGCTTTATTGCTCCCAAATCTGGATGAGAAATAGAAGAAATTAAAGCTACTTCTGTTTTTTGATCGATTACTTCTACTGCAAAATTTTTGGTGTTATTATAGGTGTTTTTTTCCTGTTCTTTTGAGGATATAGTAGCTTTAAAAAGCTGCAATCCCACTTGATCAGCAGGAAGTAAAAGAGTTACTGTTGCTGATTTTTTAGACTGAGAAAATACAATAGTTTGTTCATTAAAAACACTATTACCCTGCAAAATCTTAAATGTTGTATTGATACTTTTAGTTCCAGCATAATTCAAAAAAACTTCAACAGGAAATTTATTCTTGTGAAAAGCATATTTATTGACATTTAATTGTGTAATTCTTAGATCTAAATACGTTGCCGTGTCTCCTACTACCATAGGATAAACTTTATTATCCGGATTAAATCCGAAAACGTAATCCTCACCCGATGTTTGATTTCCATCCGTAATTAAAACCGATGGGAAAAACTGGTTTTTGTAGATGTTTTTAATGCTTTTGGCAACCACATCAATGTTGGTTTGTGAACCTTTGAAATCAATGGTATCTTTTGGAAGAAATTCAGTATCAAACTGATAGGTTTGAATCTCAAACTTATCTGTTACTAACTTATTTTCTGATAGCTTTTGGAATACTTCCATTGCTGATTTATCGGCTTTCAAATCTGCTATAGAAGCGGAATTATCAATAATAATAGGTAAAGGCGTTTTAACGGTCTCAACCGTTTTTCTTGAAATGATTGGATTAATTAATAGTAGTAATAATCCAAAAACAGAAATAAAACGCAAAAAAGCCAAAAGCAAGGTAACTTTTGATTTGCTTTTGATTTTATATAGATATTGATAAAATGATACACCGGCAGCAATTAATAGTGATACGAGTAATAACAGGATTGTTGTGGTGTTCATATTTAAAAGTTAATTGTTTTTGGTTTATGGTTTGTGGTTGGGAATTGTTAATAATAAACTATTAACCACAAACAACAAACATTAAGTAAGCATTCCTCCACAAACATTCAATACTTGCCCAGAAACATACGCACTCATATCCGAAGCAAAGAAAAGGCAAGCATTAGCAACATCTTCTGGAGTTCCACCACGCTTTAACGGAATAGAATCTCTCCACCCTTGAACCACATCTTCGTTTAGTTTGGCAGTCATTTCGGTTTCAATAAATCCAGGTGCAATGGCGTTACAACGAATATTTCTAGATCCTAATTCTAAAGCTACTGATTTGGTAAACCCAATCATTCCTGCTTTGGATGCAGCATAATTGGCCTGACCGGCATTGCCCTTCACTCCTACTACACTACTCATATTCACGATAGAACCTTTACGGTTTTTCAACATGATTTTTTGAACGGCTTTGGTCATATTGAATACTGACTTCAAATTGATTTCAATTACTTTATCAAAATCTTCTTCACTCATTCGCATTAAAAGATTGTCTTTTGTAATTCCAGCATTGTTGATTAAAACGTCCACATTTCCGAATTCAGCCATAACATCATCCACTAGTTTTTGCGCTTCGTTAAAATCGGCTGCATTTGATTGATATCCTTTGGCTTTGATTCCCATTGCTGATAATTCGTTTTCTAATACTAATGCCGACTCGGCAGATGAACTGTAGGTGAACGCTACATTGGCTCCATGTTGTGCAAATACTTTTGCAATTCCGCTTCCAATTCCTCTACTCGCACCAGTTATAATGGCTACTTTTCCTTCTAATAATTTCATTTAATAAAGATTAGTTTTGATTTAATCCACTGCGCTCCATACAAATCGGCTGCGCCTCGGGTGTTTTATTGAAAGGTCAAATATAGAATAATTTATAGTTAGTAAAAAATCATTTAGTATCATTGTAACTTTAAAACAACTTAAATGATTCAAAACCAATTCCATTTTGAAAAATTATATAACGAGTATAAAACGCTAGTGTATAATGTGGCATTGAATTATTTGCAAAACATAGAAGATGCAGAAGAAATTACTCAAGATGTATTTGTAAAAGTGTATCATTCACTGGAAAAATTTAATCAGAAATCATCATATAAAACCTGGATTTACCGTATAACTATCAATCGATGTTTGGATTGTAACAAGCAAAGAAACAGTCAAAAACGCTTTTTTATTTTTGGAAAGAAAAGCCAAAACGAAACGGAATACCTTACTACTGCCAATTTTGAGCATCCAGGAATTTTGCTGGAAAATCAAGAGGATGCAGCGATTCTTTTTTCAGTTATTAATACACTTACTGAAAATCAAAAGACTGCATTTCTGCTTTCTAAACTTGATGGATTATCAAATCCTGAAATAGCCGAGATTATGCAATTGAGCATTTCTTCTGTAGAATCCCTAATTTTTAGAGCAAAAGTAGCGCTACAGGATAAATTGTCTGAAAAATTCAACACCTACCGCAAGAAAAAATAATAACATTCGTCAAAGTAATAACTGAACTTCTGAAATGAATTCAAAATAAATAAATGCAGCACAAGCATGGAAAGAAATAATTGGATTGCAACCATTTTGAAAAGCACTAGCGGCATTGCACCTGTTGTGCCAACTGATGATTTATTTATAAAAATTCAACAAAGAATTCAACTGCAAAGTAACGTTTCATCAAAAACAGTTTGGCTAGTAGCCGGGTCAATTGTGGTTTTAGTACTGCTAAACTTTTCAACTTTAGCATCAAAAACCAAGCAAAAAACAAGCTCAACTACAGCATATTTAGAAATGACTGTAAATAAAAGTAACCAGTTATATCAATAACAATGGAAAAAACTAAACTATTAACCATAACCGTAATCGGATTATTATTGCTCAATTTTGGTACATTAGGATTTTTATTTTTTACTGGTACAAATGAACACAGACCTCCACATGGAGGCAGACCGGAACCTAAAGCAATCATAATAGAAAGATTGCATTTTGATGCTATACAGCAAAAGGAATATATCAAATTAATCCAATGGCATCGTGGAGAAATTGAGAAATTAGACGGGAATATTCGAGAGGCTAAAAATGAATTGTATTCGCACTTAAGTCAAACCGAAACCAATGTAAAAGCAAAGGACAGTTTGATTGCTGCGATAAATTCATATCAAAAACAAGTAGAGGAAACACATTTCAAACATTTTGAAGACATCAAGAAACTTTGTCGTAAAGATCAGTTGGAAGATTATACTGATTTGACCGAAGACTTTTCTAGAATATTTGCTCCAAAACCAAAAGGAAGAAGACATGACTAAAAAAGGATTACATATTGTTTTCCTTTTTATATTTTGCTTTCAGGTTTTTTCCCAAAGCAAAAATGATTCGTTAGCAGTTAATTTTCATTTAGAATTTGACAAACTTCCATTGCAGCTTAATAAAAAATATGTTTCTGCTACAAAAGATACTTTGAGCATTGACATTTTTAGATGTTATATTTCAAATATTCAAATTCAGTATGAAGACAAAACAGTTTTTGAACAAAAAAACAGCTATCACCTACTCGATTTTGACAATCCCAATTCGTTTCATATTCCAATCACCAAAAAAAGCGATACGTTAATTTCTAAAATCACTTTTAATATTGGAATTGACAGTTTAACCAATACTTCAGGAGCAATGGCAGGTGATTTAGATCCAATAAAAGGGATGTATTGGGCTTGGCAAAGTGGTTATATCAATATGAAAATAGAAGGTAAAAGCTCTAGTTGTAATCCCCAAGCATCGGGAAGAAAGAATGAATTTCAGTTTCATATTGGGGGTTATCTCCAACCCTATTATGCCATGCGGAAAAAAGTGATTGCGGTTAACCATAATGGCGATATTACTATTGCTATTGATGTTTCCATCTTTTTTGCAGAAATTGAATTATCCAAAACAAATTCGGTTATGATTCCGGGTAAAACGGCTATGGAATTATCGGATACTATGGCTAAAATGTTTTATCTAGAATGAAAAACCAATTATACATATTGTCCCGAAGTTTCGGTATTGGAATTTGTCTTGTTGGAATTTTGTCTTTTTCTGATATATTCACTACACCTTTATATTTAGAAGTACCCAAAGGTTGGCCTCAATCAAAATACGATTTCAAGAAAAACCCTTTAACAGAAGAAAGTTTCCAACTGGGCAGGCATCTATTTTACGACCCAATTCTCTCTCGAGACAACACAATTTCCTGTTCCAGCTGTCATTTGCAACAAACCGGATTTACCCATGTGGATCATCAATTAAGCCATGGCATTGAGGGAAAAATTGGTACACGTAATTCGATGGCATTAATAAACTTAGCTTGGAATAAAGACTTTATGTGGGATGGCGGCGTTAATAATCTTGAAGTGCAAGCCATTAATCCCATTACTAGTCCAACAGAAATGGATGAAAAGCTAGAAAATGTGGTTGCTAAATTGCAAAATAGCCCAAAGTATATAACATTATTTGCCAAAGCTTATGGCGATGATAAAGTAACTAGCCAACGAGTACTAAAAGCATTAGCACAATATACCGTGATGCTCAAATCTTCCAATTCAAAGTATGACAAAGTAATGCGAAAAGAAGAAAGTTATACTAAACAAGAGCAACACGGTTATGATTTGTTTAAAACGAATTGTGCGTCGTGTCATAAAGAACCACTTTTCGCTGACGATAGATTTGAGAAAAATGGTTTAGCACTAGATGAAACGCTGAATGATTTAGGCAGAATAAAAATCACAGGAAAGACAGAAGATAAAATGCGCTTCAAAATTCCAACATTACGCAATATACAATTTACGTTTCCCTACATGCACGATGGTCGATTTAAAACCTTAACCGAAGTCATAAAACAATACAATTCCTTAGGAAATGATAAAAGTTTGCCAAAGGAATTAGCCAAACCCATGAATTTATCCGATAACGACAGAGTAGATTTAGTGGCGTTTTTACAAACCTTAACCGATAAAGAATTTCTTTTTGACAAACGATTTGGTTTTCCAAGAGAATAATTTTTAAATCTTTCGCAAGAATAAAAATAATGTTGCGTCTAACATGTTATATACCTAAAATTATGAAAAAAGTACTATTCATTTTCCTTATTTCGAGTTACACTTTTGCCCAAACCAATCCAGCCATTACAGGATGGTTAATCAACACAACCGGAATTACAGGTCGTCATTACGTTGCAGGTAACTCTACTCCTATTGTGGATGCAGTGCAAGCAAACGTGCAAACGGTGCAATACAACGCAACGTATTCGTATATTTCAGCAACAGGAATTCCTGCTTATATTACAGGTCCTTTTCAAGATGGTAATCCCTCTTTAGCCATAGCACAAAATAAAATTTTCAGAATTCCATTAGCTCCGGTTCAAGGAACAGGAACAGTAGCAACCACCGGAGGAAACATTGGTGTTTTTAAAAACGGAGTGGCATTATTTGATTATCGTGATGGTGTAGCTTGGAGTTCCACCACTAACGCATTGTGTGGTGGTCCAGGAAATCCCCCTTGTGCCGGTGGTCCAGGTTCAACACAAGCATGGAATAGAGATGCCATTCCAGCAGAGCGCGCTGGTTTTGATTGTGCCAAAGCACATCCTGCTATGGGAAATTACCATCATCATCAAAATCCAAGCGCTTTTAATCTAGATTTGGTTGTTCTTTCTAATGTTTGTGCTACCTATCCTGCTGATGGGTTGTATGTAATTAATCCTGCCCAACATTCGCCTTTATTAGGATTTGCCTATGATGGTTTTCCGATATATGGCGCTTACGCCTATACCAATACAAATGGCACTGGAGCCATAACCCGAATGAAATCGAGTTACCAATTAAAGTCGTATCCAACAGGATTAAGAACGAATGGGCCAGCAATCAATCAAGTGGTTGGAACACAAACTTTTTTTAATGGGTATTTCAGAGAAGATTATGAATATATCAACCATTCAGGAGATGCAACCTTTTTGGATTCTCATAATGGTAGAGTTTGTAATACACCTGAATATCCAGCTTCACTTTATCCAAACGGAATTTATTGCTATTTTGCTACCGTAGATGCCAATCATAATTCGGCGTATCCTTATGTGGTTGGACCTACATTTTATGGCAACATCACCGTTTCAACCGTAACATCTGTTCCAGGCGGAACAACAACTTTGACATCAAACACATTTGAAAATTCTGATTTAAAAGTTACTATTGCTCCAAACCCAGCATCAGAATTTATAGCCATTCAAACTCCAATGGCTGAAAATGATATGGATGTTTATTTGATCAATGAATTGGGACAAATAGTAAAAACTAGCCAAATTTTGCAAGGCAGTACCTTAAGTATTATTGAAACCGATACGGTTTATAATGGCATTTATTTTGTGAAAGTTACTGATGGGAAAAATGATAAAACGGTAAAAGTTATCATTACTAAGTAGTTTTTATAGTTTAGTTGCCTTACTCTCATTTAACAATCGAGACAATATCAGTTCTTCTTGTTGTAACAGTTCTTCTTGTAACTGTAGTTTTAAAATTTGCAGTGGGGCGTTTTCATTAAATTCCTTTTCTGCTTTGTCTTTTAAAATTTTTAATGCACCCGGATGTATCGCATACTTTATATCTGTTGGTTCTGATAGGAAATCAATCAGTATAATTTGCTTACATGTAGCTTCGTAATCTTTCTGTAAGCGATCCAACTTACGTTTACATCGAATTTGTCGGAATTCATTATCCTTTAATACGTCAGTAAGAAATTTATTTTTTATCAGTTCCTGTGTCTCAACGTTTTTTGATTCTTTCGAAATTGAAACTTCATCAGTCAAAATAAAGCGTTCTATTTGACTCAGTCGTATCAGAGCATTTGTAGATAAATCTCTTAGACCTAATTCATACAGTGCATATTGGCTTCGGCTAGTATTCAAAATCATAGCCATATCTTTTTGCGTAAGTTTTAATTTTTTTCTAAAGTTTTCTTTATTTTTCATTTTTGTAACATTTATTTTGTAACAATCTGAATTGTTACCGATATTTTGTTACAAGAACTAAACAAATAAAGTGCCAAAGATTTAAATTTTAAAAGAAACCTAACGGGGCTTTTTTGAGATCGATGTAAAATTTTCAACGTATTGTATTTTTTTTCTAACGTGAGTTGGAGCTGAAAACTCAGTATTTGAGATTTCCAGACTTTGAGATTTCTAACTTGATGGATAAGGAAAAATATTTTATACATTTGAAAAAAAAAAACGAAGTAAACATGTCACTATCGTACGAAATTGGGTGTGTACGTATTCAAAACATGCGAAAATTAAAACCAACCTTACTTAAAAAACATACGGATGAAATACTTATTAATACTAATTATCCTAATTCCTTTAAAGACAATTTCTTGTTCTGCATTTTTTAGTGACGGACAAACAAAATATTTTGCGAAAAATTTTGATTGGGGTTCTGGACAAGGATATATCATCAAAAATGTAAGTGGACAAAAAAAGTTTGCTTATGGACTTAGAGGTTTAAACCAAGCCAATTGGACTTCAAAATATGGTTCAACAACCTTTAATCAAATTGGCAAAGAATTCCCTTATGGTGGTATGAATGAAAAAGGTTTAGTTGTTGAGCAACTTTGGATGGCTGAAAGTATGTATCAAGATAATAAAAATCAAACTCTATCAGAACTTGAATGGATACAGTATCAGCTTGATAATTATTCGACAATTGACGAGGTAATTTTGAATATAAATAATTTGACGATAAAGCCGATTGTAACTATTCACTATTTTATAGCAGACAGAAATGGAAATTCAGCAGTAATTGATTTTGTTGAAGGTAGCACCATTGTAAATAAAAAACAGGGATTAAATCAAGTAATTACTAATGAAACTTTAATTAATTCGGTTAAATACTTTGAACTCAACAAAACAAAAATAGATAAAGATTCAAGAACTCATTTTGACAGATATTGCCAAATAAAAAACAGCTTGTCGAATACAGAAATTGAAAACCCAAATCAGGCATTTGAAATTTTGAATAACAGTTCTGAAAATAAGGTAAATTATAAAACCTATTGGACGATAGTATACGATTTGAGTAATTTGAGGATCTACTTTAAATCGTTTGATAATATAAATGTTAAGGAATTTATCCTTTCTGAAATAAATTTTGACCCAAATTCAATGCTAGAAGCATCTAAAATCAATCAAGATTACTTTAAACTTGAAAATTATACTTTTGAAACGAATAAAACTTTGTTCACAACATCAATAAAAATGATGAACTTAAAAATGGATGAAGAATTAGGTGCAATCCACCAAATGACGCCAAACCAAAATAGAATAGACAAAATTTATCAAAATAATTATATTGACCTAACAATTATATTTTATTCTAAATCAGCAAAAGGGAATATTTACTTTACCCTAATGAATGGAGAAGAAAGTTTCAACAAAAGAAGAGGCATAAAAAGTGGACTATTACCAATACAAAAAACTGAAAACAAAAAGATAATTTATGGAGTGCCCAAAGGAGAATTTGCATTAGCATGTTATCAAGACACTAATCTTGACAAAAAAATAGACACAAAAATATTTGGAATACCTAAAAATTATGGGTTTTCTGGAAACAAGAGAGGATTTTTTGGAACACCACCAAAATATAAGGATGCAAAAATTGACTTTATTACTGACACTGAAATAATAATAAAAATCAAATAATCTTCGCATAATAGAAGTTTGGCAAAATGACAGGTTTAGTGCTAAGTTGAACATTCGGTTTTTTAATAAACATTAGTGCAAAATTGAAAGTAAGTGCTCCTAAATCCGCGACTTCGCCAAGTCGGAACGTTATGCAACACTTTTAAACACCTGCATTTTATTATGAAATATTTAGTTACAGTTCTTTTGTTTTTTCTTTTTACATGTCCACGTGAAGATGAATACTCTATTACAATATATAATAATTCAGACAAAGCAATATATACTCGAGCATTTTTAGATTCAGAAAATGAATCCTTTAATCAGTTAATAAAGAGCAATCATGAAATAGTTATTGGAGTTAGAATTACTAAAGAAAACATGCAAAGATTAAATAGGAATCCAACACAAAAATTTGTGTCTATAGTTTATTTTGACTCTCTTGAAGACTTAAGTCCAGACGTTCATATTGACCAATTAAAACTAGAAAACTATATTGTCAAAAAGTACTCAAAAGAAGAATTGGAAAAGTTAAACTGGCAATTAAATTATAAATAAAAAGCGTCGCATAACAGCCGTTTCAAGAAATGGCGAAAATTGTGCAAAATTCACATTTTATTTTCGCAAGAATTTTTATCTTTAACAGAAAATATAAAGTTCCGAACTTCGCAACAGTCGTGTTGCCGCGGGACGTTGTAGCTAATGTTTTCAGACGTTGAACTTAAATAAGAAACCTTGAATAAGATTTTAAAATTTATTTTTCCTAAACTTTTTCTTTCCGAGGAAGAAAAAAATGAAATCATAAAAGATTTAAGAGTAAATACAAACTTCATGACTAAAGAACAAATGTTGAGAAAAGACAGTTCTTTTAAAAAAGAGGTAGAATTTAAGCTTGAAAAAGGTGAAGTTAAATCGATTTTAATTCCTGATTTTGGCAATCATACTGGGTTTAAAATAACTAAATGGTATTTCAAAACTGGAAGTAATGTAAAGGCAGGAGATATCATTTGCAACATAGAAAATAAAAAATTAACAATGGAATTGGAGTCCATCTATGATGGAAAATTAATATCAATAAACCAAACCAAAGAAGAGTTAGCTACAGGCGTGGAAATTTGTAAGGTTGAAGGAATATAATACTAGCTACAACAGCCGTTTAGCGCAATAGCTCGTTCCGTTTTTCTTAGCCGGAAATTACTAAGTTGAAATTTTGTTTATCTTTAGAACAAATCATTAAAAAAGTCGCTACTGCGCTAAGCCGCTGCACGTTAGTATTAATTGCCCGGCGACTGCATAAATCGAGAAATATTTATTTAAAAATGTCAAATCCAAATTCTCTAATAATAACAGAATATATTGCGTCAATAGACGTTGAATTCAAACCAACAATTGAACTACTTCGCGCAATTTTTCTAAATTCTGATATAGAAATTGCAGAACATATTAAATGGAATTCTCTTAGTTTTTATTATAGTGGAGAAATGAAAGAATTTGACGCGAAGGAATACAAACGGGATTTGGCAGTGATAAATTTACACCGCAGGAAAATTTTGATTGTTTTTCCAACAGGAAATAAAATTGAAAAAGAAACTGGATTGAGCGGCAAAAATTATCCTGACGGAAGAAAGATTGTTGAAATTCTAAATTTAGAAGATGCTAAGCAGAAAACAGAAAGTTTAAAAAAAGGAATTAAAAATTGGTTGGCCCAAATTGATAAATAGGCAACTACCTACAACAGCCGTTCCTAAGTAAAGCAACGATAAGTTATTAACAACTTTTGAGAGGGTTATATTTTGGTTTTTTTTAGAGTTCAATAGCCCGTCATACGGCTTGTTGGTAAAGTGGGCAAATAACATTTGTCCGCCTAAGGCAAGGACATAAAATGTTAGAACGAAATACTGCTCGCTTTTTGCAAAAGCAAACTTCTGGAAAGTGTCGGGATGTTGTATGGTTTAAGTAAGAAAAACATTTTTTCTTACAAGTATTTTTTTATATTTGTTTGTAGATTGTGGAAGTTTTTTCACGGTCTGACGTTGTAGGACAGTTGTAACCGCAGAAAAAAAACCAAAAGAATTAATATAAAAAAACTAAATATTATGAAAAATCTATTAAAAAGTACCTTGTATTTATTTGTTTTTGCTTTAGCTGGAATTTTATTCCAAATAAGTTGTTCGAATTCTGATGATCAAAATGAGAACTCAAATAATTCCCAAATGAATAAAATAGTTTATGTAAAAAGAGTTGGACTAAATAAAGAGCTTTGGGTTTCTAATTATGACGGAACAAACCAAACTCAAATTATAGTTAATTTTCCAGCAAATGTTAATTTTAGCTATGTTAGTAATGGAACAAACCCGAGAATCTCTCCAGATGGTCAAAAACTTTTTTTTGTTGGAGTTAATTCTTCAGGCACCAGTTATGCTGCAATATATTCATGTAATATAGACGGTAGTAATTTACAAGAAATTGTTCCGATAGCAAATAATGAAGATATTGAAATTGGAGTCGCATATTAAAACTGCCGCAAACAGCGGTAGCTGTTGCACAACCCCATAAAAAAAAATACTATTTCAAAATAATTCCAAAAAAGACCTTTTTTAAAGTAATTTAAAGAAGGTTTATTTTTTAGTAATAGTTCAAAATTGTATTATGCTGAGTGTTTACCATAGAGTTTTTAAAGTCCAAAAAGAACCCAAAGTGTCGGGATGTTGTATGGTTTAAGTAAGAAAAACATTTTTTCTTACAAGTATTTTTTATATTTGTTTGTGGATTGTGAAAGTTTTTCACGGTTTGACGTTATCGGTAATTATTATCACGTTTCCGTTAAAAATTTCGTTAAAAATTACGCAAAAAGTTGCGGAATTACAAAAGATCCTTATATTTGCATCATCAATTCCCCGCACGCCTCTGTTACAAGCGCAATTTGCGGGGCTTTTTTATTTTTATACCTTACCTAAATGAAATATGAAAAAAAGCCATTCAGTTGTGAAGAACATGTAGAGATTTTAAAAGACCGAGGGTTAAAAATTCCTAATGAAGAGAGGGCAATTAAATACTTAAATACCGTTGGATATTTTAGATTAACGGGCTACATGTATCATCTGCAAGAAAATGATGGAACACATAAATTCAAAGGAGAAGTTTCCTTTGATGACATAATTAATCTCTATCAGTTTGACAAAAAATTACGAGGAATAATTAATGAGTATTTAGAGCGTGTAGAGGTAGCACTACGCGCAAAATTGACAAATTACTTTAGTGTAAATCACGGTTTCTTTTGGCTAGCAAACAAGGATTTATTTGCGGATTTAGTTTTATATGGTGGAATTATTGATGAAATAACAGAGGACTTTGTTGATCCTCAAGAAAGCTTTTTAAAATCTTTTAAGCTGAAATATACTTCTGAATCATTTCCCCCATCAAATATGGCTTTAGAAACCCTGACAATGGGAAAATTAACACGTTTGTATAAAGCTTTGAAAAATGATACAGAAAAAATGCAAATTGCTAGTGATTTTAATGTACCATCAAGCATTTTAACTTCTTGGATAATTTATTTGACGAATGTGAGAAATATTTGTGCACATCACGCCAGACTTTGGAATAAAAGAGTTACAGCAGACCAGCCATTAATTCCATCACGCGAAAAATACAAGTTCAAGGGAGAAATAACTTCCAATTTTCATATAGCTATTTATGGTATAATTTCTTTAATAAATAGGCTTTTGTCATCATTCAATCCTGAAAATTCATTTATCAAAAGAATAGAACAAATTATTGAAGAACACAATATAGATACTTCGCTAATGGGATTTCCGGAAAATTGGAAGAAAGTGGCAACGTGGCATAATGAATAAATAACTACCACTAACAAGCAGTAGCTGTTGCACAACCCCAATAAAAAAATACTATTTCAAAATAATTCCAAAAAAGACCTTTTTTAAAGCGATTTAAAGAAGGTTTATTTTTTAGTAATTGTTCAAAATTGTACTATGCTGAGTTTTTACAATAGAGTTTTTAAAGTCCAAAAAGAACCCAAAGTGTAGGGATGTTGCATGGTTTAAATAAGAAAACATTTTTTCTTACAAGTATTTTTTATATTTGTTTGTGGATTGTGGAAGTTTTTCATGGTCTGACGTTATAAGCTATTTTAAAACAAATTTGCATCATATGAAATATCTTTTATACTTCGCTTTTTTGCTTTTAATTGGTTGTAAAAATTCAACAGACAAAAATGAAATAATTAGAAACCAAGTTGTAACTGACAAAGATATTTATGAAATTGTAAATTTTGTGGTTAGAGAACAAGATAGTCTTTTAAGAAAAGACGGAATTAAAAATAATCCTTATAAATATATTATTGACAGAGATGCTGAACCGCTTTTAGACAAAAGAGATAGTGTTTGCATTCATAAGCTAGACACAATATTTTCCAAAGAAGACTTGATATTTATTAATGCTCAAATTCAAAATCGCAAGAATTTTAAGTTCACTGGAAAATTCATAAATTCAAAAAAGGTTTTATATCGTGAAGTTTTAGATTCAATAATGAAAGAAAGTGCCAAAACAAATTATCAAAAACATCCACGCAAAATTTACGAAGAAATATTTGGTTCTGATATGTTTTACACTATTGGTTTACCAGTCTTTTCAAAAGATAAAAATACTGTATTGGTAAAATTTGGTGGAGATGGTAGTGTATTCATAGCAGTGTACAAAAGAATAAATAATAGATGGAAATTTTGCTATTATGTTACCACTTGGATAGTTAAAAAAAACAGCACACAACAGCGGTTCCTATGTAAAGCACCATAAAGTTATTAACAACTTTTGAGAGCCTCTCGTCCTAAAATAGGTTGACTAAAAATTAAACACTTTTAGTATCCTATGGAAACAAACAAAAAACAACCCTGCCGAAAAAATGAGTATCAAAAAATAAGCTTTGATCTCAAACTTTCCATCATTGACGAAATTAATAATGGACAAATCTCTGCCAACTATGCTTCTAAAAAATATGGCATTTCTCGTGGAACTCTTGCCTATTGGATTAAGAAATTATCTAACTTTGAATCCAAATCAAAAGCTATGAGTAAGAACGTTGAATTAAAAAAACTACGGGAACGTATTGAAGAATTGGAGTTTGTGAAAGACTTCCAACAAGATATTATCGCTGATTTTGAAAACATTACAGGAGAGTATCTTTCAAAAAAGTATTTGCCCGAGGCATTAGCAAAAGAGATAGAGAAAAAGCGACTAAACCTTTCAAAAAAAAGTGGCTCTATCAATGCTTCGGAATAAGCAAACAAGCTTATTATCAAAGAATTAAATATGATTTTATCAAAGAACAACAAAACAAAGTTGTTCTGGATTTAGTACGCAAAATCAGAATCAAAATGCCTAAAACTGGTACAAGAAAACTAATGGAACACATTCAAATTGATTTAATTAATAACGATATCAAAATGGGAAGAGACGCTTTATTCAACTTACTTCGAAGTTATGGTCTATTGGTTAAGAAAACCAAACGTTTTCACATTACAACCGATTCTAAGCACTTCTTTTTCAAATCCCCTAACCTACTCAAAGATTTGACTTTAAACCACGCAGAACAAGTCTTTGTAAGCGACATTACCTATATCAAGATTGATGGTGGTCATTCCTATTTAGCTTTAGTGACTGATGCTTACTCAAAAAAAATTATGGGTTGGAAATTAGATGATAATATGAAAGTATCTTTGGTTAAAGAAGCTTTAGCAATGGCTTATAAAAACTGTATTCACAAACATAAAAACATCATTCATCACTCTGACAGAGGGATACAATATTGCTGCCCAGATTTCTCTGAATTTGCTCAAAATAAAGCGTTTATATTGAGCACAACTCAGCAATATGATCCATATGAAAATGCAGTAGCGGAAAGAATTAACGGAATTTTAAAATACGAATTTGGACTAAAAAAAACTATCAAGAATATTGAAATTGCTACAAAAATGGTGGAACAAGCTGTGAAAATTTACAATAACGAAAGATTACACTGGAGTTTGGATTTAAAAACTCCTCAAAAAGTACATGAACAATATGATAAACAACCTTATAAATCCTATGCACGAAAGGTTGCGTAAGGAATGTTGGTAACTTTTTTAAAACCCGAAGGGAATTTTTTAAAAAAAGTTATCAATGTTCCGATTACAAATCCGTATTTTTGATTTAATTAATAACCTAAAAATGGTCAACGTATTTTAGGACATGACACAACTAACTTAAAATCGAGTAAAATACATTGTTTTAGCATTTCAAAATATTTTCCATTAATACGGTCATCCCCCAATATGTATCTAAGATTTTCTGCTCTTTTCACTAGTTCATCAATCGTTGTTTCACTGTGATATAAAAAAGGAATAGCAGTTTCATAAATACCTTCGTTCAATCTATTTACGTCAACATATCTACTTGCGTAGGTTAGAATTTTAAAATTTGTTTGCATTGTTTTCAGAATTAAGCCGAAGTGATAACAGCAGGTAATCGCTATTGTGGCTTCGGGTTTGATTTATAATTTATTTTGTACTTTTGTGTTTGTTGTTTAATCGAAAGTTATGGAGTGCTTAAACCACAACATCGTTTACCTGCGGAACGTTAGCAGTTATACTCGAAAAACCAAACCTGATAATGGAAAATGTAATTTTTAATGGCGTGAAGATTTCAACTTGGTTAGAATATATACTGTTGAAATTTAACGACATAAAGCATTTTGAAATTGACCAAGAAAACGAAAATTATATTTTAGTAAAAAGTAAAACAAACAATACTGAAATATGGTTTATTGAATATGACGAAATAAACCAAACAATCACTGATTGTCAATATTCAAATAAAGACTGTAAAAGTTGGAGTGGAGAAACTTGTCAAATAGATTATGAAAAATACGGAACATTTACACAAGAAAATTTAAATGCAGTTGACAAAACTTTAGAAACGCCAATTTATAACGGTTGGTATTCAGAAGATTATTATATCGGGAATGATTTGTTCAAAGCAGTTTCGTACACTGACAAATACAAAACTAGACGAATACTAACTTATACATCAGGTGGAATAGGTTGTTTAGTATTTCTTCTTACTCCATTTTCAAAAATTATTGAATATTTAATGAAAAAAGGAATATTTGGAAGTTGTGAAAGAATTATAATTGAACCAATCGTTAAAAAATAAGTACAACTGCTAACAGCCGTTTCTCGCAATTGCGAATTTTGTAGTACCTTCACGTTTACGTTTCGCAAGAATTTTTATCTTTAACGGAAAATAATTCGTTCCGAAGTTCGCAACTGACGAGAAACGGCGGAACGTTGTGCGTCAGTTTGGCGGAACGAAAACAGAAATAAAAATGAAAAAAATAATTTTATATTCTCTATTATTATTCTCAAAAATTGTTTTTTGTCAATCAGTCGACAATAATGAAAAATATTTTAAATTTCAGTATGATACAATTGTTGAAAAAACATTTGTACTAGATTTAGAAAAACTATTTGACAAAACTCAAATAAAAGAATTAGATAATCTAACTGCTGAATTTGAAAAAGAAACTTCAATTGAAATTGCAATAATAACATTTGACGATAAATACAAATCTGATGAAGATTTTCACCAAAATACGCTTTTTGTAGCGAACTGGATTGGGATTGGAAAAAAAGAACTTAATAATGGAATTCTAATTGGTATTTCAAAAAAATCAAGAAAAATAAGAATTGAAAATGGTGATGGAATTGTTACAATTCTAACTGATGAAGAAACTAAATCTATAATTGACAAGTCATTTATTCCAAACTTTAAAGAAAAAAAATATTTTGAAGGAACTAAAGAAGGACTAAAAAAAATTATTGAACACTTAAAAATGAAACTAAAAAAATAAAACCGAACGCACAACAGCGGTTACACGCTATTGCGAATTTTGTGGTAACTTCACGTTCACGTTTCGCAAGAATTATTATCTTTAACGGAAAATAAACGTTTACGAAGTTCGCAACAGTCGTGTAGCCGCGGGAACGTTATGTGTAACCTTATGACGACAACAAAACAGACAATTATAACATGAAAAAAGCAGTAATTGTAGCATTTGACAAGTTCACGGACATTGATATTTTTTTAGCTTGGGACTTACTTAACCGAGTTAAATTTCGTGACAAAGAATTTCAAGTAAAAATTGTTGGGACAGAAACGACCCATAAATCTGTAT
>NZ_JBIPLW010000084.1:0-6851 GCF_044369455.1 Flavobacterium sp.
TGCTCGGTGTCGCGCTGTACGGCAGCGGGCTCGTGTACCAGCGCAAGTTGGCGAGCGGGATGGGCGCGCGCTCGCGGGTCTAACGCCCCGGGGGACGTCCGCCCCCCCCAGGGAACTGCAACGCCAGCGCGGGTCGCCCGATATCTGTGACGAACGTCGCGCGTTCGCACGGCGAGACGGACATATACCGACCACCGCCATCGCGAGGGTCACCCGGTGAAACGATGTCGCGACTCGGCGCGATCTCCTTCACCACCGCGTACGGGAGGCACCAAGGGACGAGGCGGGAGGGAACCACGAAGCCATCCGTATCGAGGGCATATCGGGAAGGTGCGCCCGTGATCGCGACCGGCGCCCGTGACCATACGGCCGCCCACCACGCGAACTTCGCCTCGGGCTTATCGCGGTCCGCCACGCCGCGACCGCACCGGCGAACGCGACGAGGAAGCCGATGACGATGATCAGCACCAGCCACGCGTCGATCTTGGTTGGGAAGGTCGCCGTGCCCGCCGCAGGCGGATCGCGCAAACACACGTCGATGTGGCCCACGCGTCGGCGTCTAGGAACGGTCGACATCCGGTCGAGCCGCTCCACGCACCGCACGTGGGCTCAACCGGTTTGAAGAGGGCGTCGACACAGGTCGTGGCGACAAGCCACTCGGACACTCCGCGAACATACCGGCGAGCTCCGAGAGTGCAGATGGGCCGCACAGGGTACGCAGCATCGCGGATGATCATCGGCTGAGGGCTTGATCGCGAGGGATGCGCCTACTCATCGGCGAACCCGCTGCCACGTCGTCTCACGGCCCGATGACCGACCCTGCGAGGCCGACCACCCGACTTCACCGGAGAGTGACCTCAAAAAAAACGGGCCCGGGGGCCCGCTGGGTCTTGAGGTGGCTAGGGTGGGAGAGCCGTCCGTGACGGCTCCCCCACCCTGTCACGTTCGATCAGAACTTGAGCGTCACACCCAACGAGTAGGTACGACCCAAAGCATCGTACACCGTCGGGTAGGTGTTGCCGCTGTTCCACGCCGTGGGGCCGATATCGTTGCCGACTTCCGGCGGCGCCTCGTCCGTCACGTTGTCGATGGTAAGAATCACGCTGAGCTGCTCGGTCGCCTGCCAACGTCCGGACAGGTCGAAGTAGTTGAACGCTTCGATGTCCTGATAGGCAGGGAGGTAGGTTCCACGCAGCGCCGGCTCGATCGAGGTGCTCGACAGGTAGCGATGACGCAGCGAGACGTCGAAGGCCTTGTAGGCCCACGTGAACCGCTGATTGGCGATCAGCTCGGGCTGAAGGTTGCCGCAATTGATCGAGTAGTAACCCAAGCAATCGCGGTTGACCGACACCGGAGTGGCCTGGAACTTGTTCTCGAACGTGTAGGTAGCGTTCAGGTTCCAGTTCAGGCGGCCCATGTCGCCGAAGTCCCAACCATATCCCGCACCGAAGTCGAGACCCGAGGTCTCGATCACGCCTTGGTTGGTCGAGGCGACCACGACGCCGAGGACATCGGCAGGCGAACCGTTGAGCGAGCCGTCCACCGTGTTGCGGCGGATGTTCGAACAGGCGGCATTGAACTCGAGATTCGGATTGAACGACGACGCGAAGCAGCCGTTGACCACGTCATCGATGGCCGGTGCCGAGATGGCGCCGTCCAAGTCGATCTTGAAGTAGTCGAGGGACAGCGTCAGGTTGTCGATCGGCGACCACACGAAGCCGACGGTTAGGGTCTCCGCTTCCTCGGTGTCGAGGTCACGGTTCCCGCCGCTCGTGGTGTTGATCTGACCGGCTGCCGGAGCGGTGATGAAGCCGATCGAACCCGCCGGAGCGCCCTGGGCGATACAGATCGCCCGCAGCGCCGAGTTGGTGGTCGGAGCCGCGCCCTGGCAAGGATCCGACGAGCGGTTGGCCAGCCCGGTCTGGACCGGGAAGAACAACTCGCCGATGTTCGGGGCGCGGACCGCGCTCTGGAACACGCTGCGGAACCGGAAGCTGTCGTTGACCTCCCAAGTACCGCCGACCTTCCAGGTGGTGCTCTCGCCCACCGTGGAGTAGTCGGAATAACGGAGACCGGCTTCCAAGGTCAAAGCCTTGATGAACGGCGCGTCGGTGACCAACGGCACGAGGAACTCAGCGAAGAGTTCGCTCACGTCGTACTTGCCACGGACCGCCGGATCCGCACCGCCGGCGCCCAGCAGCTCACCCGGCTGCGAACCGAGGAAGTCGCCCGCAGAGCTCGCGTTGTACTCGCGGTACTCCGCGCCGATCGCGCTGCTGATGCGCTCATCCGCGGTCGGCAGCTTGAGGTCGCCGAAGTCACCCGTGAAGGTCAGGTTAACGGCCGCCAGCGAGGTATCGGTACGGGTGCTCGACGTCGCGTCGATGAAGTTGAACATCGCCTGCGTCATGCTGCCCGGCGTTCCGAACAGGTTGATCGGCACGCAGCCGCCGGTGGTGACCGTGCAGGTGGTAGTGTTGGTCGCGCGCAGCGCCTGCTGCACGCGCGAGAACAGGCCGTACTTGCCGATGGTGGAGACCTGACCCGACTCGCCGTACTGGGCGCTCAGGTCCCAGCTCCAGTCCGCCGGCAGCTCGCCGCGCAGGCCGCCCACGATCTGGAAAGCCTCGTTCTCGAACGTAGAGGTTCGCGGGCCCCACTCGACGAAGCGACGGCGCAGGCCGATGCTGACTTCGCGGTAGTCGGCCGAGCTCGCGTTGGTGGTGGCCGCCGCCGCGTCGCATGCGGCCTGCGAGATGCCGTAGCCCGCACAGATCTGGTTGCGCACCGCGACCGGCAGGAACGGGTTGCTGATCGGCAGACGGTAGGTGTTGAAGAAGGTCGCCGACTCTGCGATCTGCGACACGATCCGGGACTTGGTCGACCAGGCCTGACCGTAAGCCTCGATGCTGTCGTTGATCTGGAAGTTCGCTTGGCCGTAGATGTTGAACTTCTCGACCGGCGTCTGGTAGATGTTCAGCGGGTTGAAGTTGTACGGCGCGTAAAAGGGCACCAGCGACGTACCAGCCTGATCGAGCTGTCTCGTACCGAGCGTGCCGCCCGCCACCACGACCGGCGCCGCGGCGCTCGAGCCGCCGGCGCCGCCGGTGACCGATGAACGCGCAAAGAGGCCGAAGGGACGGTTGCCCTGCAGGACAGGCTTGCTGTCCTGGTAACCGAGGCCCACCACCGCATTGCCGCGTCCATCGGCGAAGTTGCCGCCGATCAGCAGGTTGGCGCGGAGGACCTCACCGTCGTTCTCTTCGGTCTGACGGTAGCCGGCGTCGATCTGCACGCCTTCGAAATTGCGCTTGGTGATGAAGTTCGTGACGCCCGCGATCGCGTCGGCGCCGTACACCGAAGAGGCGCCGCCGGTCACGATGTCCACGCGCTCGATCAGGCCGATGGGGATGTTCGAGGTGTCGGCGACGCCGCCGAGGCCGAACGGCACGATGCGGCGCGAGTCCAGCAACACCACGTTGCGGCCCGAACCGAGGCCGCGCAAGTTGACGGTCTGGGCACCATTATTGCCGTTGTTCACGCCCGGACCGATCGACGGGACGACGCCCGGGAGGTCACGGAGCAGCGCTTCAGCGGAAGCGATCTGCTTGAGCGCGATTTCGGCGGAGTCCACCGCCAACACCTGGCTGGCCGAGGTGAGGTTGGGGTTGGCGATACGCGTACCCGTGACGACGACCTCTTCGAGGTCCTGCGCCATGCCGGGAGCGCCCGACAGTGCGATACTAACGGCGCCGGCGGCAGCCAAAATCGTCCGTGTAGCCTCCGCAATTTTCCGATTGGTCATTCGTTCGACTCCTGACGTGAATGAACTTGTTGTGACGAGGACATGAACCGGGGAGACGCGTTGTTTACGCCCCAATCCATCAACGATCCAACATGAAAAATGTGTATTGACGCAGTTATATTACCCATAATCGGGCCTCACGGTTCACTTTTGTAAAAAAACAACATGAGACCTACTCAATCCGTCTGGAATCAGATCGATGAAGCCTTCCGACTATGGGCGTCAGGGGATGTTCGGTCTGCACGGGCGCGCCTGGAGGCGCTCCACGCTGCCGGCTGGCATCATGCCTATATCCACCTCGGCTTGGCCTACACTGCCCGCGATTCCGGGGATCTTGATGCGGCGACGGCAGCGGCGGAAGCGGTGCTGGTCGATGAACCCGCCAACGCGGCGGCGATGCTGGTCAAGGCCGACAGCCTACATGCCCTGGGACACAAAGCCGAAGCGCTCGCCCTGTACTCGACCGCATTGAAGGTTCCGCTTCCCCCTGGACCGGCCCCGGTATTGGTCCGTGACCTCGACCGCGCTGCGGCGATCATCCGGGAGCATGCCGCTGACGTGGCCCGTTTCGTCGACGACCGTCTTTCCGCAACAGGAGTGCTGCCCCACGCTCCTCCGCGGTTCCTGCAATCGCTGTCGATCCAGCGTGGGCAGCGTCGGGTCTATGCCCAACGACCTATCCAGTACTACTACCCTGGGCTGGCCGCCATCGAATTCTTCGATACCTCGTCCTTCCCGTGGGTCACCGGGCTGGAATCGGCGGCGGACATCATCCGCGATGAGGCGCTCACCGTCCTGGTCGACCGCAGCCGATTGAAACCCTACGTGGAAAAGGACCACGGACCGCAGTTGGCTGATGTGGACATCGCTGGCAGCACCAAGTGGACCGCTTTTTTCCTGTACAAGTCGGGCAAGGTGGTCGAGGAGAACGCTGCGGCATGTCCACGGACCATGGCGGCGCTGTCGAGCGTGCCGCTCGCATCGGCGGGCGGCGCCATGCCTTCAGTGCTGTTCTCGGTCCTTGAGCCTGGCGCCCACATCCCGCCGCACCACGGCATGACGAACACCCGACTGATCTGCCACCTGCCGATCGTGGCGCCCGAAAAGTGCAGCCTGCGGGTCGGAGCCGAGGAGCGCGAGTGGCGGTACGGCAAGACACTGGTCTTCGACGATACGATCGAACATGAAGCATGGAACCGCAGCACCGAGACCCGTATCGTCCTGCTGTTCGATGTCTGGCGACCTGAGTTGGATCCAACCGAGCGTCGGGCCGTCAGCGAGTATCTCGCGGCGCAGTCATCCAGCGAGACGGTACAGTAGCGATGTCGCGCGATAGCATGGACAAAGAAGGTGGACTCCCATGAGCAAGCAAGCGGTCACGATTCTCCCGGCGTTCCTACTCTTGTGGTCAGCTTCGTGGGGAGCCGCACAGGAGCGCAAGGAGCCGGCCACCGCCGCTCCGGCGGCCGTGGAGGAACCACGACCGACGCCGAACACCTCGAACTCCGAAGAGTATTTGCCTCCCGAAGGCTACAAGAAGCGGAGCCGCAACGGAAAAGTGGTCTATTGTCGGCAAGTAGTCCCTGCGGGCACCCTCATCAAACACAACGAGTGCTTCACCCGGATGGAACTCGATGCGATCGAACAAGCACAGCGCGCTTTTCGTGAAGACCTGCGCAACCAAGGTCTGATCTGCGCTGACAGCCGATGCTCAGGGGGTTGAGCCCCTCCGCCGGCTTTGCCGAAGGTCGGCGGAGACGGGGGTAGGCTGCCTCAACGGGTCGGCAATATCTGCTCAGGACAACCGCGCAATGCCCCGAGCATCGCCTGTTTCTCTGGCAGCGTCAGCCATAGGCTGTAGGCCGCCTTGACCGCGATCTGCCGCGCGACGAATTCGCAACGGTACGCCTTGCGCGGCGGCAACCAGGTCGCCGCGTCGCCATCGCCTTTCTGCTGGTTGAGCCAGCCCTGCACCGCCAACAGGTTCAGCGGATCGTTGGCGAAGATCCGGCGCTCCTCCGGCCCGCGCTGGAACATGCCGGTCTGCCACGCGTTCGACAGCGAGACGACATGATCGATATGGATGCGGTCACTCGATTCGCCCTTGATGAAGGGGATCTCCTCCCCCGAATAAGGGTCCACCAGTAGACCCTCGAGCACGACACAGCCTTGCGTCCCGCGCTCTACGGTCACCCCGCCGAAGTCACGCCGCAGCATGTCGTTGCGTGTATCGCAGCCGTTGTAGTCGGTGTCCGCCCACGCAGGCCCGAAGGCGTCCCGGGAATAGCCGGTCTTGGGGGCTCGACCCTTGACGAGCAAGGTCTCCAAGACGACGGTGGCGAGGCGGGCCTCTCCTGCGAGGGCGTCCTCGCTTTGAGGGAAGGCAAAGAGGGACGAACCAGCCAGGAGCGCGAGCACGGCCAGGACCTTCGACAGTCGAAGTGCGGACATCCCTCAAGGATACACGTCACGACGACTGTCAAAGATAGTCCCGGGTGCCGGAGAGAGGCAGGCCGCAGCCGACCACGCCGGCGCGGCGATCAGCGACCCGTCAACACGGGCTCAGTTGGATCCCCCGGCCTTGTTGACCAAGGTCTGGATGGCGACCGGCAGGGCCACGGCGTCGGCGGAGGGCGGGGTGGCGTCCAAGGCCGCGACGCGGAATATTTGGGTCATGCCGCCGCCCTTGATGCGGGTCAGCGTGGCGGCCTTCACCTGACCGAACGGCTTGTAGTCGTGGAAGTGCGAGGTCTGCGTGAGCTCGCCCATCGGCGTGGTGGCGGTCGACTCGGTGGACAGCAGCAGCTTGTCTTCGACGCCGTAGCAATCGGCGGTCTTCTTGCCGCTCTTCCATGCGATCTCGACGCGGTGGCAGGGGCGGCCCTCGGAGTCGGACAGGCCGGTGGTGGTGGCCGCTTCGATCAGGCTGGCGTCGCGCATGATGTGCTTCGGATCGAAAGGTTCGATGAGGTCCTCGCGCTCCTTGCCCTCGAGGATGCGGGGACCGCTCATCGGGTCCATCGACCAGACCACTTCGCCGAGGCGG
>NZ_JBIPLW010000015.1:0-67362 GCF_044369455.1 Flavobacterium sp.
TTTTACGCTAAGTGTTACCGAGTTAGTACCCACAGCACTATTGAATATAAAACTAGGGTTTGCTATGTTATTAGCTCCAGAAATAGTTACACCTGCAGGTAATGGTGTCCAGTCGTAAGTAGCACCAGTTACTGGAGTAACACCTACGGTAGTGATTGCCGAAGCACTTCTTGCTACGCAATTAGGCGTGCCTGCAGTAAATGTAGGTGCGGCAGGTTGCACATTGATAGTAGTACTAGCAACAGGTGTACTACAAGGTGCAGTTCCTTGTGCTTGAAGCGTAAAAGAACCCGCTGCTGCTCCCGCAGCCGTAACGGTAACCGAATTGGTATTTCCACTAGGGGTAAGCGTGATACCTGCTATAGATGCAGGAACAGTTGACCAAGTTAGCGTAACTCCTACGGCACTGGCATTGATAGTATAGGTATTATTGGTAGGAACAAGAGTAGTGCCACCTCCTATACAATTAGTTGAAGGAGATACAGCTGTAATGGTTGTTGCGGCTGAAAGGCTTCTATTAATTTGGTAATTAAATATTGCAGGATCACAACCGTTGCCAGTGATGGTTAGGGTTAATGTTGCAGGATTGTTGTTACCATTCGTACTTACTGTAGTAGTAGTAGTACTTGTAGTGTTATTGCTAAAAGTCCAACCAGAATTTGGTGCTGACCATGTATAGTTTTGACCCGTTGGAGAGTTAGGGTATGTTATCGTAAATGTTGGTTGTCCAATGGCTAAACAAGCAGAGAAGTTACTATTTAAAGTAGTCAAAGTGGATAGTGTAGTTGCACTAAAGACTGGTGCTACAGGCGCTATTAAAAGAGTTTTAGTAACGCAAGTAGTACGTGTTGGAGTAACTACTTGATTTATAATTGTAAATGGGCCTCCATCGGCGGTGTTTGGATTTACCCTGCCATAGCAGCATCGTAAGGTAAATGTAGAAACAGTTGCGCCAGTTGTAAAAGTAATGGAACTTCTATCGGCAGAAGTGTATGTAGTGCTTGCATTAGCTAAAGCTGCAGGTAAACCACTCCAATAGTAGCTGTCAAAACCTATAGCATCATCGGTATTATCACTAACTATTTGGTCTACCGAGTAGGTGTATTGTGTATTAGGTTTTAAACAATCAGGACCTACTATTTTAGGTACAGCAGCTACAGGTGTAATAGGCGCAACAAGTGTAGTAATAGTTGGATTAAAATTTTTATAGACATTAAAAGTGATGGAGCTTCCACAACCACCAGAGGCCCAGTTTACTCGAACTTGCCCATTGCTTCGAGCCCAGCTTGGATTAGATGGAGCAACTCCTTCAGAAGTTCTATAACGTCTATTATAACTAAGTATAGTTGCAGTTAATCCTGCAGGTGGGTTTGTTGCACCATTGAATCTACCAGTAACACCACCTACGGTATTAGAAGCTGTAGTGTTAGATAAATCACCCAAAAGTGACCAAGTAGCAGTAGTAATTGCCGGTGTAGCTACAGGAGGAATAAAAGTAAAAGTTCCCCCTTGATTTGTTGTAAATGGAGATACTAATAGTATATCAGGCATAGCAACCACCCCACCTTGTCCCACTCGACCAGTTGGGTTAGGGCCTACTGTGCCACCAATACCGGCTACGACTACTCTGCACCCTGCGGGTACTGCTACCACTTGCGCAAAACCAAAGCTTGCGCTCAAAAAAATACTTGCTATCGCAAGGCATTTTAAAATTGAAATTTTTTTCATGTTGTTATTTTTAAATTGTTTGATTAAATTTTGTTCAATTCCTTTTGTTTACCGTGGGAGGAATAGGAACCCACAAGTTCCTATACTTTTTTTGAGTTCTTACTTTCATATCGTAGTATTTTATATCATTTTTCTTTTGGCTATGGTAGAATAACTTACCATTATAGTGTCATTCCGACGCAGGAGGAATCTATGTAAAATCAAAGAGTCAAGATGAAATTCCCTCGCTTGTTTGTGTAGCGCTTTCGATTCCTCCTGCATCAGAACGACAAATAGGGAGCTTTTTTACAGTAATTTCAAAAACTTAAATGGTTTTACTTTATTCAGAAAAATACCAGTGTACTACTGTTTTTTATGTGTTAGTAAATACCCCTGATAATTTGTTTGTTCTTGCCATAGTATAACAGGATTAAAATTTTGCCTATTCTTTATAGTATTTTTGGCTTTAACCTTTACAGTTTATTCTTTTATGAACTGTTTACTAATAATCCATTTTGATTCTTCTTCTTGGTCAAGAAGCAATTGGATATAGTATCGGTCATTTTCGATATTGTCTACTACTATGGTTTCATTGTTGGTAGGAGCAATAGCAACATCTTTTTTTAGTTCGAGATGGGAATTGTAAATTTTGTATCCAATTACGTTGGCTACATCAAGATCAGGCAGAATTTCAATTGAGTTGCTGTTGAGGGCTGATGAAATGGTTACCTTTATTCCGGCACCACCTCCATTTCCCGATGTTGATGTTCCTGTTCCTGAACTGGTTTGTGACCAAATTGGAAGCGAAAAAAATAATACTAGAAGGGTGATTTTTGTTCTCATTGCTTTTTTAGATTTAATTAATTTTTTTCTATAAACTTATTTTAAACCTTAACTCAAAACAATCCCATAAAACAAGGATATTTTATACCCACTTAATGCGATATTTTTAAGGGAAACTGTATATTTGTGTATGATCGCAACGAAGAAATTTAGTGTCATTTTAATTTTACTTCTTTGTATAGTGCATGCTAACGCTCAAAAGAGTAGTGAAAGGGTTAAGAGTGACATTGATTCTTTTTCAAAGTTTTTGGATAAAGATTTAGATGCTGCGCATTATTTTATTCAACGAGCTTATACAAAAAGTATCGTTTTAAAAAATGACTCACTCCTTGCCCGAACCTGCTATAACTTGAGTTATTATCACTATTTAAAAAATAACGTTGACAGTTCAAAGGTCTATTTGAAAAAAGGGCTTGAATTTTCTAAAAAATCGAATTTTAAAAAAATCATCTCGCTTAGTTATATTCAGGCAGGAACAATTGCGGCAGATGAAAATCAGTTTGAAAAAGCCTTAAAATACTATTTATTAGCATTAGACATTGCCGAAAGGAATAATCTTCATAAAAATAAATCGTGCGTTCTGGTTAATTTGGGCAACCTCTCTGTTAGGCAAAAAGACACTTTAAAAGCATTGGAGTATTACCGTCAGAATATAGAAAATGCCATAAAGTACCATTTAAATAATGAACTCATTAGCGGCTATTCCAATACTGCAATATTGTTTGCCTCGAGTGACAAAAAGAAAGCTGCAAAATATTATAACAAAGCACTTTTGATAGCCCGAAAAAATAAGAATTTGTATGCTGAATTTAATTTGCATATCAATTTAAGCGATTTGTATATCAGATATAAAAACGAAAAAGCGCTTAAAGCAGTTTATTATCAATTACTGCAAGCAAAATCCATACAGCAAAAGTTAGACGATTCGAATTTGCTTTTTTTTCTTAATTTTAATTTTGGTGGCTATTATAAACAAAAGAAACAATTTCCTACTGCCATTGAATATTATAAAAAGGCACTAAACACAATAAATAAAAATACACCTTCCAATCAGGTTTTAAATTTATACCATACACTCTCAGAGGCGTATGTTCAAAATAATGATTATAAAAATGCTTTACAGATTAAAGAAAAACAAAATAAACTATCAGAAACTATCTTCACTATAAAAAAAAACAAGGCATTTGATGAAATTCAGACTAAATATGAGGTTGATAAAAAGAATTTAAAGATTCAGCTTTTAACTAAAGATAAAATAATACAGAGCCGCAGAAAGCAAATCATTTTAATTGTTGGCGGAATAATCATTGTTTTTCTACTTATTTTTTTACTCTTTTATAAACAAAGAGTAAAAACACAGAAAATAATTGCCGAAAATGAAAATAAAATTCATTCACAGGAAGTAGCCCGACTAGAAAGCGAAAAGGAATTGAAACGCATTTTAGGGGTGGTTGAAGGGCAAGATCAGGAAAGGAACCGATTGGCACAAGATATTCATGACGGAATTGGCGGTGCTCTCGCGGGTATAAAATTAGAGCTTTCGCAAGTTAATACAAGCTTAAAAAATAATAAAATAGACCAGATAATTACTAAAATGCAAACGGCTTTTAACGAACTCAGATTAATTTCACATAATTTAAGTGTCAGTTCTTTAAAAGAAAAAGAATTTGATTTTTTACTCAATAAGTTAAAAGAAGAATACAAAAGCAGAGGAGAATTTGATACGGAAATAATTATTTTTCCTGAAAACGCAATGAATGCGATATCCCATAATACGCGTTATCAGTTGTTCAGAGTTATACAAGAACTTTTTACAAATACTTCAAAACACGCCAAAGCCAGTAAGGTTGTTTTAAGCTGTACCGTTTTTGATGAACAGATAAACGTAATATTTGAGGATAACGGCAGTGGATTTGATTGTTCAAAAGAAACGGGAATAGGTTTGAGAAATATTCAAGAACGTCTTTCAGTAATAAACGGAACAATAGTTATAGAATCGAATAAGGGCACTGGAACCACAATTATTATTGATATTCCACGCTATGGAAACTAACAATAAAATAAAAATTGCATTAGTTGATGATCATCAAATGTTTCTTGATGGCATGATATCCGTATTATCCAATCAAAAGGAGTTTGAAATAGTGTTTGTAGAAAACAATCCTCAAGTAGCACTTTTAAAAATTAGAACCAATATCCCCGA
This sequence comes from Flavobacterium sp., assembly GCF_044369455.1. Taxonomy (GTDB): domain Bacteria; phylum Bacteroidota; class Bacteroidia; order Flavobacteriales; family Flavobacteriaceae; genus Flavobacterium. The sequence continues at coordinate 4,754 of NZ_JBIPLW010000015.1, forward strand.
TATCCTTATTTCAGATATTTCGATGCCGGAAATGAATGGTTTGGAATTCATCAAAATGGTAAAAAAGGATTTTCCTCACGTCAAAATATTAGTGCTAAGCATGTTCGATAGCCTTCAGTCAGTTCAGGACATTGATGGTTATTTGTTAAAAGAAACAAATACGGAAGAACTAATCAACATCATTACAGATATTGTTCAAAATGACACGAAACATTTTGGAAGCAGACAAATCATAGAAAATTCCTTCGATTTTAAAAAGTCAATTTTAACAGATAGGGAAAAAGAAGTTATTCAGTTAATTGCCAATGAATGCACAACGGATCAAATTGCCGAAAAATTAAATACCAGCAAAAGCACGATTGAAACCCACCGCAAAAATATTTTCTATAAGCTTCAGGTAAAAAACATTGCGGGTTTAATTAAAAAAGCAATTTATTTGGGAGTGGTGAAATAGCATTGAGAAAATACTTGCCTGCCGGTAGGCAGGGAGAATAGCAAAAATAGTTATGAAGAAAGATTTTTTTTTGGCTCTTTGTTGTTAATGTCTTTATTCTTTTCTCTTTTTTCTTTTTTCTTTAAAAATAATGTTTACTTTTGCGCCACTAAACGAGAGGAGGTGTCTATATTATGTTAATTATACCAATTAAAGACGGAGAAAATATCGATAGAGCATTAAAGCGCTATAAAAGAAAATTTGACAAAACAGGAACTGTTCGTCAGTTGCGTTCACGTCAGGCGTTCATTAAACCTTCAGTGGTTAGAAGAGCACAAATTCAAAAAGCGGCTTACATTCAGAACATGAAAGACGGATTAGAAAGTTAGTCTCTAATTTTTCTAAACATATACTAACCGTGAGTACTTAAAGTTTCATAACTTTGAGGCTAACGGTTTTTTTTATGGAAGTCATTGCGAGGAACGAAGCAATCTCAACATTAATTGTCAGATGAATAATATTAAATCTTTTCATGATTATTTGTTGCTAGAGAAAAACTATTCTCAGCATACCGTTACGGCTTATTTAAATGATATTGGCTTTTTCGAGTCTTTTTTAGCGAATGAATTTGAGGATGACAATTTGATAGCAGTCAATTATAATCAAATCCGGTCTTGGATTGTCTCGCTTTCGGATGATGGGATTTCAAATGCATCCATCAACAGAAAAATTGCTGCTTTAAAATCGTTTTATAAATTTTTGCTAAAAACGAAGCAACTTGATTCGAGTCCATTATTGAAACATAAAGCATTAAAATCTCCGAAAAAAATTCAAATTCCATTTTCGGAAAAAGAACTCGATATGGTTTTGAATCAAATAACCTACAAAGAAGGTTTTGAAGGAGTGAGAGATAAACTTATAGTTGATTTGTTCTATACCACTGGAATTAGAAGAACCGAGTTGATTCATCTAAAAACACAAAATATCGATTTGTCTACTAACACTATTAAAGTTTTAGGAAAGAGAAATAAGGAAAGAATCATTCCAATTTTGCCAATTATTACGGAACAAGTACAAAAATATGTAATCGAAAAATCAAGTATAAAGCAGGATAAAGGGGATGATTACTTTTTTATTTTGTTAAATGGCGTTAAATTAAACGATTCGTTTGTGTATCGATTAATTAATTATTACTTTAGTAATGTCTCCGAGAAGGTTAAAAAAAGTCCCCATATATTAAGGCATACTTTTGCAACTCACTTGTTAAATAATGGGGCAGATATAAATTCAGTGAAAGAATTACTGGGACATTCTAGTTTGGCTTCGACTCAAGTATACACACACAACAGTTTAGCAGAACTTCAAAAAGTATATCACAATGCCCATCCTAGAAACAAAAAGTGATTCTAAATGTTTAATTAATAAAACAATAATTATGAAGGTAAATGTTCATGCAGTTAACTTTACTGTTGACAAAAAATTAGTCGATTTTATAAATGAAAGATTAAGTAAACTTGAAAAATTTTATGATAAAGTTGTCTCTTCTGACGTTTTTTTGAAAGTTGAAAAAACAAGTGAGAAAGAAAATAAAATTGTAGAGGTAAAAATTCACGTTCCAGGAGATGATTTTATGGTCAAAAAACAGTGTAAAACTTTTGAGGAAGCCATAGAGATTTCAGCAGAATCATTAGAGCGATTATTGATAAAAAGAAAAGAAAAAATAAGAACACATATTTAAAATAATTTTTTTTAAAAAATGTTTTGAATAAATAACAAAAAGATATACATTTGCAGTCCGTTAGAAATAGCGGACTTTTTTTATTGATAATGCCAGCGTAGCTCAGTTGGCTAGAGCAGCTGATTTGTAATCAGCAGGTCGTGGGTTCGAGTCCCTCCGCCGGCTCTTTTTTTATTGAAATATGGTTAGGGGAGATACTCAAGCGGCCAACGAGGGCAGACTGTAAATCTGCTGTGTGAACTTCGCAGGTTCGAATCCTGCTCTCCCCACAAGCTTTTAGATAAGAATTTATCCGAAAGTTTACTTTCGAGTAAATTCGGTCTTAAAGTTTGAGTACCGATTTATAGGTACAGGATAATGGAGAGAATCGGAGTAATCCTGCTCTCCCCACAGAATGAAGTTTAAAGTTTAAGGGTTTAAATAGTTTAATGTAAAATGAAACAACTTTAAACTTTTAAACAATTTTAAACAAAATTTCTCTGCCGACTTAGCTCAGGGGTAGAGTGCTTCCTTGGTAAGGAAGAGGTCACGGGTTCAATTCCCGTAGTTGGCTCAAATTAAATTGAAAATTGAACACTAATAAATATATATAACTAAGTTTAAAATTAATTAAAATGGCAAAAGAAAATTTTAACCGTAACAAGCCCCACTTAAACATCGGAACAATTGGGCACGTGGATCACGGAAAAACTACATTAACTGCAGCAATTACAAAAGTATTGTCTGATGCAGGATATTGTCAAGCAAAATCATTTGATCAAATTGATAATGCTCCAGAAGAAAAAGAAAGAGGTATCACTATCAACACGTCTCACGTTGAGTATGAAACTGCTAACCGTCACTACGCTCACGTTGACTGTCCAGGTCACGCGGATTACGTTAAGAACATGGTTACTGGTGCTGCTCAAATGGATGGTGCTATATTAGTTGTAGCAGCTACTGATGGACCAATGCCACAAACACGTGAACACATCCTTTTAGGTCGTCAAGTTGGTATTCCAAGAATTGTTGTATTCATGAATAAAGTGGATATGGTTGATGATGCGGAGCTTTTAGAGTTAGTTGAAATGGAAATCAGAGATCTATTATCTTTCTACGATTATGATGGAGATAATAGTCCTGTAATTCAAGGTTCAGCTTTAGGTGGCTTGAATAATGATCCAGCTTGGACACCAAAAATTCTTGAATTAATGGCGGCTGTAGACATGTGGATTGAAGAGCCAGTTCGTGACGTAGCTAAACCTTTCTTGATGCCAGTTGAAGATGTATTTACAATTACAGGTCGTGGAACTGTTGCTACAGGTCGTATCGAAACAGGTATTTGTAATACAGGTGATCCAGTAGAAATCATCGGTATGGGTGCTGAGAAATTGACTTCTACAGTTACGGGTATCGAAATGTTCCGTCAAATCCTTGATAGAGGTGAAGCTGGAGATAATGCAGGAATCTTGTTAAGAGGTGTTGCAAAAGAAGATATCAAAAGAGGAATGGTTATTTGCAAGCCAGGTTCTGTAAAACCACATGCTAAATTTAAGGCTGAGGTGTACATCTTGAAAAAAGAAGAAGGTGGTCGTCATACCCCATTCCATAATAACTATCGTCCACAGTTTTACGTACGTACAACTGACGTAACAGGAGTTATTACGTTGCCAACAGGAGTGGAGATGGTTATGCCAGGTGATAACTTAACTATTGATGTAGCTTTATTAAGTGCAATTGCTTTGAACATAGGTTTACGTTTTGCTATCCGTGAAGGTGGTAGAACAGTAGGTGCTGGTCAGGTAACTGAAATCTTAGATTAATTTTAATAAAATAGAAATCCAGTGTCGTTTTTTTTTAAAACGACACTGTTTTTTAATAATAATCAACGGGCGTAGTTCAAGGGTAGAATAGCGGTCTCCAAAACCGTTGATGGGGGTTCGAATCCCTCCGCCCGTGCAAAAATAAAATACAATGACAAAAGTTGTTAATTATATATCAGAAGCATTTGAAGAATTAAAATCAAATGTTACTTGGCCAGATTGGTCTGAAGTTCAGCGATTAACTATTGTTGTGGCTGTTTTTTCAATTGTTTTCGCTCTAGCAACATGGGGTGTAGATGAAATGTGTGCCAAAGCAATTGCAGGGATATTTAATTTGATAAAATCATAATTCTCTGAAATGGCCGATAATAATGTAAAAAAATGGTACGTCGTTAGAGCGGTAAGTGGACAAGAGAATAAAGTCAAAGCTTATATCGAAACGGAGATCAATAGATTAGGAATGTCGGATTACATTTCTCAAGTTCTTGTTCCAACTGAAAAGGTTGTGACGGTTAGAGACGGAAAAAAAATTGCAAAAGATAAAGTATATTTTCCAGGGTATGTAATGATTGAAGCTAATTTAGTTGGTGAAATACCTCATATTATAAAATCAATTACTAGTGTAATTGGTTTTTTAGGGGAAGTAAAAGGAGGCGATCCTGTTCCGTTAAGAATTGCAGAAGTTAATAGAATGCTTGGAAAAGTTGACGAGTTAGCTGTCAATGTTGATAATCAAAACATACCATACACTATTGGCGAAACCATTAAAGTAGTAGATGGTCCTTTCAATGGTTTCAACGGAACTATTGAAAAAATAAATGAAGATAAGCGTAAACTAGAAGTAATGGTTAAGATTTTCGGAAGAAAAACTCCATTAGAACTAGCATTTGTGCAAGTAGAAAAAGTATAATTTGTTACACTATTATAAACCGCAAACGTCTGCTTCCACAGACCGCTGCAAATTTTTTAAAAAACAATGGCTAAAGAGATTAGTAAAGTAGTTAAACTACAAGTTAAGGGAGGCGCAGCGAATCCATCGCCGCCGGTTGGACCTGCTCTGGGAGCTGCTGGCGTTAATATCATGGAGTTCTGTAAGCAATTTAATGCTAGAACTCAAGATCAACCCGGCAAAGTGTTACCGGTACAAATTACCGTGTATAAAGACAAATCATTCGATTTTGTTGTAAAAACTCCACCTGCTGCAATTCAGTTATTGGATGCTGCTAAATTAAAATCTGGTTCAGGCGAGCCAAACAGAAAAAAAGTTGCTAACGTAACTTGGGATCAAATTAAAGGAATCGCTGAAGACAAGATGGTTGATTTAAATGCGTTCACAATTGAATCTGCAATGAGCATGATTGCTGGAACAGCTAGATCTATGGGTATAACTGTAACTGGGGATTCTCCTCTAAAATAAGGTAAGAAATGGCAAAATTGACAAAAAAACAAAAAGAGGCTGCTTCAAAAATTGAAAAAAACAAACTGTATTCTTTAAAAGATGCTTCGTCTTTATTGAAAGTTGTTGCTTCAGCAAAATTTGACGAGTCTGTTGACATTGCTGTTCGTTTAGGAGTAGATCCAAGGAAAGCAAATCAAATGGTAAGAGGTGTTGTAACCCTTCCTCATGGAACTGGAAAAGACACTAAAGTATTAGCTTTAGTAACTCCAGATAAAGAAGCAGAAGCAAAAGCTGCGGGTGCTGACTATGTAGGATTGGACGATTACCTTCAAAAAATTAAAGATGGTTGGACTGATGTTGATGTAATCATCACTATGCCAGCTATTATGGGTAAATTAGGTCCGTTGGGACGTGTATTAGGACCAAGAGGCTTAATGCCAAATCCTAAAACTGGAACGGTTACTATGGAAATTGGTAAAGCAGTTGCAGAGGTAAAAGCGGGTAAAATCGACTTCAAAGTTGATAAAACAGGTATCGTTCACGCTGGAATCGGAAGAATCTCTTTCGAAGCTGACAAACTTGTAGATAACGCTCACGAAATTATTCAAACATTAATCAAATTAAAACCAACTGCAGCTAAAGGTGCTTACATCAAGTCAATTCACTTGTCAAGTACAATGAGTCCTGCTATTGCTTTAGATCCTAAAGCAGTATAATTGGTAGTTAAACAAATTTTATTATGACAAGAGAAGAAAAATCAATCGCGATAGAAGATTTAACTGCAAGGTTGGCTGAAAGTAATATTGTATATATTGCGGATACTTCTGGATTAGATGCTGAAACAACTTCAAATTTAAGAAGAGCTTGTTTCAAAGCTGGAATCAAATTAGAAGTAGTTAAAAATACATTGCTTGGAAAGGCAATGGAAGCTTCAAGTAATGATTACGGTGATCTATCATCTGTTTTAAAAGGGAATTCTTCCATTTTTATTGCAGACATTGCTAATTCACCTGCAAAAATCATTAAAGATTTCAGAAAAAAATCAGATAAACCCGCTTTCAAAGGAGCTTACATCAACGGTGAAATATATATCGGGGATAATCTTTTAGATAGCTTGGCATCCTTGAAATCGAAAGAAGAAGTAATTGGAGAAATCATTGGATTACTTCAATCGCCTGCTAAACGTGTTATTGCAGCATTATTAAATAATGCAGAGCAAAAAGGCGCAGTAGCAGAATAATTAGAGCAGACTAAAAAACAATAATTAAAGAACATTTTAAACGATAGAAAAAATGGCAGATTTGAAACAATTCGCAGAACAATTGGTTAACTTAACTGTAAAAGAAGTTAACGATTTAGCTACAATATTAAAAGACGAGTATGGTATCGAACCAGCTGCTGCAGCTGTAGTAGTTGCTGCTGGCGGTGCTGGTGGTGGTGAAGTTGCTGAAGAGCAAACAGAATTCACAGTAGTTCTTAAAGAAGCTGGAGCTTCTAAATTAGCTGTTGTAAAAGCAGTTAAAGAATTAACAGGTCTTGGATTGAAAGAAGCAAAAGATCTTGTTGATGGTGCACCATCTAACATCAAAGAAGGAGTTACTAAAGCAGAAGCTGAAGGTTTGAAAAAATCTTTAGAAGAAGCTGGAGCTGTTGTTGAATTAAAATAATTCAACACTGGCTTTAGAACTAGGTTTAGGCCTTGGACGATGCGTCCAAGGGCCTAAACCATTTTTCGTATAATAAAATTATATCCAGTTTTATTGCTAGTACGAAAAATTTTTGATCGATAACGAAGAAAGAAAATGAGCGAACTTGGTTCATTTTTAAAGATGTATCGGTTTTAAAAAGAAAGTATGGATTACTAGTGTTTCTACACAAAAAATCACTTTTTTTTAATCAAAATTTTGCTCATTGATGATAACAAATCAGACTGAAAGATTGAATTTTGCCTCTACTAAAAACATACCGCAGTATCCAGATTTTCTAGATGTTCAGGTAAAATCTTTTCAAGATTTCTTCCAATTGGAAACAAAATCAGACGAAAGAGGCAACGAAGGTTTATACAACACCTTCATGGAAAACTTTCCAATTACTGATACAAGAAACCAATTTGTATTGGAATTTCTAGATTATTTTGTTGACCCACCTCGTTATACTATTCAAGAGTGTATCGAAAGAGGTCTAACGTATAGCGTGCCATTAAAAGCACGTCTAAAACTATATTGTACTGATCCAGAACACGAAGATTTCGAGACGATAGTGCAGGATGTGTATTTGGGAACTATCCCTTATATGACTCCAAGTGGAACTTTCGTAATCAACGGTGCTGAGCGTGTGGTAGTTTCTCAATTACACCGATCACCAGGAGTTTTCTTTGGTCAGTCTTTTCATGCCAATGGAACAAAGTTATATTCTGCTAGAGTTATTCCTTTCAAAGGTTCATGGATTGAATTTGCTACCGATATCAATAGCGTAATGTACGCTTATATCGATAGAAAGAAAAAATTACCTGTAACCACTTTATTCCGTGCTATTGGATTCGAAAGAGACAAGGATATTCTTGAGATTTTTGACCTTGCAGAAGAAATTAAAGTCTCTAAAACAGGACTTAAAAAATATATCGGTAGAAAATTAGCTGCGAGAGTATTAAACACTTGGCATGAGGATTTCGTAGATGAAGACACTGGTGAAGTAGTTTCTATCGAACGTAACGAAATTATCCTTGACAGAGATACCATTATTGATAAAGATAATGTCGAAGAAATTATCGATTCTAACGTTAAATCTATTTTGTTACACAAAGAAGATGCGAATCAAGGAGATTATGCCATCATCCACAATACGTTACAAAAAGACCCAACAAATTCTGAAAAAGAAGCCGTTGAGCATATTTACAGACAATTGCGTAACGCAGAACCGCCTGATGAAGAAACGGCTCGTGGTATTATAGATAAATTGTTCTTCTCGGACCAACGGTATAACTTAGGTGAAGTAGGTCGTTACAGAATGAACAAAAAACTTGGTTTGGATATCCCAATGGAAAAGCAAGTGCTTACTAAAGAGGATATCATCACCATTGTAAAATATTTGATTGAATTAATTAATGCAAAAGCAGATATTGATGATATCGATCACTTATCAAACCGTCGTGTTAGAACAGTTGGTGAACAATTGTCACAGCAATTCGGAGTTGGTTTAGCACGTATGGCGAGAACTATTCGTGAGAGAATGAACGTTAGAGATAACGAGGTGTTTACACCAATCGATTTGATTAATGCCAAAACATTATCATCGGTTATCAACTCTTTCTTTGGTACCAACCAGTTGTCTCAATTTATGGATCAAACGAATCCATTAGCCGAGATTACGCACAAAAGAAGATTATCAGCACTTGGACCAGGTGGACTTTCAAGAGAAAGAGCAGGGTTTGAAGTACGTGACGTTCACTACACGCACTACGGAAGACTTTGCCCAATTGAAACTCCTGAGGGACCAAATATTGGATTGATTTCTTCTTTAGGTGTTTACGCTAAAGTAAACGGAATGGGATTCATAGAAACACCTTATCGCAAAGTAACTAATGGTGTAGTAGATTTGAATTCGCAGCCAATTTATTTAAGTGCTGAAGAAGAAGAAGGAAAAATGATTGCTCAGGCGAACATTGAAATGGATGCTAAAGGAAAAATTACAGCTGATAAAGTGATTGCCCGTGAAGAAGGTGATTTCCCAGTAGTAGACCCAGGACAAGTTCATTATACAGACGTAGCGCCCAATCAAATTGCATCTATTTCGGCTTCTTTAATTCCTTTCTTGGAACATGATGATGCAAATAGAGCATTGATGGGATCAAACATGATGCGTCAGGCTGTACCACTACTACGTCCCGAAGCACCGATTGTTGGAACTGGTCTTGAAAGACAAGTAGCTTCTGATTCAAGAGTATTGATTAATGCTGAAGGAAACGGAACTGTTGAATACGTCGATGCTAATCTGATTACTATAAAGTATGACAGAACTGAAGCGGAAAGAATGGTGAGTTTTGATCCAGATGAGAAATCATACCAATTAATAAAATTCAGAAAAACGAATCAAAGTACATCTATCAACTTGAAACCTATCGTTAGAAAAGGGGACCGAGTGAAATTGGGACAAGTACTTTGTGAAGGATATGCAACGCAAAACGGAGAATTGGCTTTAGGTAGAAACCTTAAAGTGGCTTTTATGCCTTGGAAAGGATATAACTTCGAGGATGCGATTGTAATTTCTGAGAAAGTAGTTCGTGATGATATTTTCACGTCTATACACGTTGATGATTATTCGCTGGAAGTTAGAGACACAAAATTAGGAAACGAAGAGTTGACTAATGATATTCCTAACGTTTCGGAAGAAGCCACTAAAGATTTGGATGAAAACGGAATGATTAGAATTGGAGCTGAAGTAAAACCTGGCGACATTCTTATCGGAAAAATTACACCAAAAGGAGAATCAGATCCTACTCCAGAAGAAAAATTGTTAAGAGCAATCTTCGGGGATAAAGCGGGAGATGTGAAAGATGCTTCGCTAAAAGCTTCTCCATCATTACACGGTGTGGTTTTAGACAAAAAGTTATTCGCAAGAGCGGTAAAAGATAAAAAGAAACGTACCAAAGATAAAGACGATTTAACGACTTTAGAAATGGATTTCGAAACGAAATTTGTCGAATTAAAAGACAAATTAGTAGACAAATTATTCAACATAGTAAACGGAAAAACATCTCAGGGTGTAATGAACGATTTAGGTGAAGAAGTATTGCCAAAAGGTAAAAAATACACCCTAAAAATGTTACATGCTGTTGAAGATTTCGCTCACTTAACCAAAGGCCAATGGGTTGCTGATGACGAGACGAATACATTAGTAAACGACTTAATTCACAACTACAAAATCAAATTAAACGATTTACAAGGTGCCTTAAGAAGAGAGAAGTTTACCATCACCGTTGGAGACGAATTGCCTGCGGGTATTTTGAAATTGGCTAAAGTTTATATCGCTAAGAAACGTAAACTAAAAGTAGGTGATAAAATGGCGGGACGTCACGGAAACAAAGGTATTGTGGCTCGTATCGTTCGTCATGAAGACATGCCATTCCTTGAAGATGGAACGCCAGTTGATATCGTATTGAATCCACTTGGTGTACCTTCTCGTATGAACATCGGGCAGATTTATGAAACAGTTCTTGGTTGGGCCGGACAAAAATTAGGCAGAACGTATGCGACACCAATTTTTGACGGAGCAACATTAGAACAAATCAATGCACTTACTGATGAAGCAGGTATTCCGCAATTTGGTCATACGTATTTGTATGATGGTGGGACTGGAGAACGTTTCCATCAGGCAGCAACGGTTGGAGTTATCTATATGTTGAAACTTGGACATATGGTTGATGATAAAATGCACGCACGTTCTATCGGTCCATACTCTCTTATCACACAACAACCATTGGGTGGTAAAGCTCAATTTGGAGGTCAGCGTTTTGGAGAAATGGAGGTTTGGGCACTTGAAGCTTATGGGGCATCAAGCACGCTTAGAGAAATTTTGACTGTTAAATCGGATGACGTTATTGGTAGAGCTAAAACTTACGAAGCAATCGTTAAGGGAGAATCTATGCCAGAACCAGGATTGCCAGAATCATTCAATGTATTGATGCATGAATTGAAAGGTCTTGGATTAGACATCAGATTAGAAGAATAATCAAAAAGTAATCAGTGTTCAGTTTATAGTTAACAGCTTTACTGAACACTCATAACTGAACACTGAACACTTTAAAAATAATTTCAATAATATCAATAGTAAAAACTATGATGAATAATAGAAATAATAACAGAGATCCTAAAAATGCCATCAAGAGATTCGACAGAATTTCAATTGGTTTAGCATCTCCAGAATCTATCTTGGCTGAGTCTAGAGGTGAGGTTCTAAAACCAGAAACAATCAATTATAGAACGCATAAACCAGAACGTGATGGTCTTTTCTGCGAACGAATCTTCGGTCCAGTAAAAGATTTTGAATGTGCTTGTGGTAAATACAAAAGAATCCGTTACAAAGGAATCGTTTGTGACCGTTGTGGTGTTGAAGTTACAGAGAAAAAAGTACGTCGTGATAGAGTAGGACACATCAATCTTGTTGTGCCAATTGCTCATATATGGTATTTCCGTTCTTTACCAAACAAGATAGGATACATTCTTGGCTTACCTTCTAAGAAACTAGACATGATTATATACTACGAAAGATACGTAGTAATTCAAGCGGGTATTGCTGTGAATGCTGAAGGGGAATCGTTGCAAAGATTAGATTTCTTAACAGAAGAAGAATACTTGAACATTCTAGATGCACTGCCACAAGACAACCAATATTTGGATGATTTCGATCCGAATAAATTCGTGGCTAAAATGGGTGCTGAATGTATTATGGATTTGTTAGCGAGAACCGATTTGAATGCATTGTCATACGAATTGCGTCACGCTGCTAATAATGAAACTTCCAAACAAAGAAAAACTGAAGCGTTAAAAAGATTACAAGTAGTAGAATCATTCCGTGATTCTAACAAAAACAGAGAAAATCGTCCAGAATGGATGATTATGAAAGTAGTTCCAGTTATTCCACCAGAATTGCGTCCTTTGGTGCCACTTGATGGTGGTCGTTTTGCTACTTCGGATTTGAACGATTTATACAGAAGAGTAATCATCCGTAACAATCGTTTGAAAAGATTAATGGAGATTAAAGCTCCTGAAGTAATCTTAAGAAATGAAAAACGTATGTTGCAAGAATCAGTAGATTCCTTATTTGACAACACACGTAAGGCTTCTGCAGTAAAAACAGAATCAAACAGACCCTTAAAATCACTTTCGGATTCCTTAAAAGGAAAACAAGGTCGTTTTCGTCAAAACTTATTAGGAAAACGTGTAGATTATTCTGCTCGTTCGGTAATTGTTGTTGGGCCAGAAATGAAATTGTTTGAATGTGGTTTGCCAAAAGATATGGCTGCCGAACTATACAAACCATTCGTTATTCGTAAGTTAATCGAAAGAGGAATTGTTAAGACAGTGAAGTCAGCTAAGAAAATAATCGACAAAAAAGAGCCAGTAGTTTGGGATATCCTTGAAAATGTAATCAAAGGACATCCTGTAATGCTAAACCGTGCTCCTACTTTGCACAGACTAGGAATCCAAGCGTTCCAACCAAAACTTATTGAAGGAAAAGCAATCCAATTGCACCCATTAGTATGTACGGCATTTAATGCGGATTTTGATGGTGACCAAATGGCGGTTCACTTGCCATTAGGACCTGAAGCTATTTTAGAATGTCAATTATTGATGTTGGCTTCTCACAATATCTTGAATCCTGCGAATGGTGCACCAATTACGGTTCCATCACAAGACATGGTATTGGGTCTCTATTATATGACCAAAGAAAGATTATCCGTTCCAGAACATAAAATCTTAGGTGAAGGCTTGACTTTTTATTCTGCAGAAGAGTGTAATATCGCTTTAAACGAAGGAAGAGTTGAATTGAATGCTCGTGTAAAAATACGTGCGAAAGATTTTAATGAAAACGGAGAATTAGTATACAAAATTATCCAAACTACTGCCGGTAGAGTATTATTTAATGAAGTAGTACCCGCAGCAGCTGGATATATCAACGAAGTATTGACTAAAAAATCGTTGCGTGATATTATCGGAAAAATCCTTTCGGTAACCGACGTGCCTACAACGGCAGCGTTCCTTGACGAAATGAAAGACATGGGGTATAAATTTGCCTTCAAAGGTGGATTATCCTTCTCATTAGGAGATATTAGAATTCCCGAACAAAAAACGAAATTGATTGCCGATGCAAGAGAACAAGTAGAAGGTATTTCTATCAACTACAACATGGGTCTTATCACCAATAACGAGCGTTATAACCAAGTTATTGATATCTGGACTTCTGCCAATGCACAATTGACTGAATTAGCCATGAAAAACATTAGAGAAGACCAACAAGGTTTCAACTCGGTGTATATGATGCTTGACTCTGGAGCTAGGGGTTCTAAAGAACAAATTCGTCAGTTAACCGGTATGCGTGGTTTGATGGCTAAGCCGAAAAAATCAACTGCAGGTGGTGGTGAAATTATCGAAAACCCGATTCTTTCTAACTTTAAAGAAGGTCTATCAATCTTAGAATACTTTATTTCTACTCACGGTGCGCGTAAAGGTCTTGCCGATACCGCATTGAAAACAGCCGATGCGGGTTACCTTACTCGTAGATTACACGACGTTTCTCAAGACGTTATTGTAAACTCTGTTGACTGTGGTACCTTAAGAGGAATTGAAGTTTCTGCATTGAAGAAAAATGAAGAGATTGTTGAAACTTTAGGAGAGAGAATTCTTGGGCGTGTGGCATTGCATGATGTTATCAATCCGATGAATAATGAAGTTTTAATTCATTCCGGACAACAAATTACCGAAGCAGTTGTTAAAGCGATTGAAGAATCTCCAATTGAAAGAGTGGAAGTTCGTTCTCCTTTAGTTTGTGAAGCGAAGAAAGGTATTTGTGCTAAATGTTACGGTAGAAACTTGGCCACTGGAAAAATGACCCAAAAAGGAGAAGCTGTTGGTGTTATTGCAGCACAGTCTATCGGTGAGCCAGGAACTCAGTTAACACTTCGTACTTTCCACGTTGGTGGAGTTGCGGGTGGCGTTTCGGAAGAATCTACTATTGTAGCACGTTTTGGAGGAAAACTAGAAATCGAGGATTTAAAAACAGTTGTTGGAGAAGACGCTGATGGAAATAAAGTGGATATCGTAGTTTCTCGTTCAACAGAATTGAAATTGGTTGATGCTAAAACAGGTATCTTATTAAGTACACACAACATTCCTTATGGTTCTGTCATCAGTGTGAAAGATGGTGATGTGGTTGCAAAAGGCGCTGCCATCTGCAAATGGGATCCGTATAATGGAGTTATCGTTTCTGAATTTACTGGAAAAATTGCTTATGAAGATTTAGAACAAGGACAATCGTTCCAAGTTGAAATTGATGAGCAAACTGGTTTCCAAGAAAAAGTAATTTCTGAAGGAAGAAATAAAAAATTAGTACCAACATTATTGGTTTATGGTAAAGATGGCGAGTTAATTCGTTCGTATAACTTACCAGTTGGTGCGCACCTTATGGTAGAAGATGGCGAGAAAATTAAAGCTGGGAAAATCCTAGTAAAAATTCCACGTCGTTCTTCTAAAGCGGGAGATATCACAGGAGGTTTACCAAGAATTACCGAGTTGTTGGAAGCGCGTAATCCCTCAAACCCTGCAGTAGTTTCTGAAATTGACGGTGTGGTTTCTTTTGGAAAAATCAAAAGAGGTAACCGTGAAATCATTATTGAATCTAAATTTGGTGAGATTAAAAAATACCTAGTAAAATTATCCAGTCAAATCTTGGTTCAAGAGAATGACTTCGTAAAAGCGGGTGTGCCTTTATCTGATGGTGCAATTACACCAGAAGATATTTTAAGAATTCAAGGGCCATCGGCTGTACAACAGTATTTGGTAAACGAAATTCAAGAAGTATACCGTTTGCAAGGGGTAAAAATCAACGACAAACACTTTGAAGTAGTTATTCGTCAGATGATGCGTAAAGTAAGAGTGGAAGATCCGGGAGATACCTTGTTCCTTGAAGAGCAATTAATTCATACTGCTGATTTCTTAATCGAGAATGATAAATTGTATGGAATGAGAGTGGTTGAAGATGCTGGTGATTCGGAAGTATTGAAGCCAGGACAGATTATTTCGCCACGTGAGTTGCGTGATGAAAATTCGTTATTAAAACGTAATGATAAAAACCAAGTTTCGGCTCGAGAGGTTATTACAGCTACCGCTACTCCAGTATTACAAGGTATTACAAGAGCATCGTTACAAACCAAATCATTCATCTCTGCAGCATCGTTCCAAGAGACTACCAAAGTATTAAACGAAGCAGCCGTTGCTGGTAAAGTTGATACGCTTGAAGGTCTTAAAGAAAATGTTATTGTTGGACATAGAATCCCTGCCGGTACCGGTATGAGAGATTACGATCATACGATTGTTGGTTCTAAAGAAGACTATAACGAGATTATGGCCAGTAAAGAAGAATACATCTATTAATTAAAAGATTAGTAGTTCATAAACAAAAGCCACTATTTTATTTTTAAATTAGTGGCTTTTAATATTAGATATCAATGACAATATCAATGACAATTCCAAAATCTAATATTTAAAATCTAATATTTAAAATCTAAATCTAATATCTAATATCAAAAATCTAATATTAAAATGAGCGATAATAACCAACAACAAGGACAAATCAACATCGAATTAGATGAAAATACAGCTGAAGGAATTTATTCCAACTTGGCCATAATTAACCATTCTGCATCAGAGTTTGTAGTCGATTTTGTAACGATTATGCCCGGAACACCAAAGGCAAAAGTAAAATCGAGAATTGTATTAACCCCGCAACATGCGAAACGTTTTCTGAAAGCATTGGGCGAAAACATACACCGATTTGAAGTTGCCAATGGCGAAATTAAAGATGTAGAACAACCCCAAATCCCTCTGAATTTTGGTCCAGCGGGTCAAGCATAACCCACTATAAAATCTAAAAAACCTCTTCCTTCCAGAAACATCGGATGGAGAGGTTTTTTTTTAATTGCGAATTGTAAGATGTAAGTTCTAAGTGCTCTGTTCTCAGTCCCATCTCCCATCCCATGCCTATCGGCAGGCAGGTTCCATCTTCCATCTTCCATCTCCCAACCCATGCCTATCGGCAGGCAGGTTCCAACTCCCATCTCCCATCTTCCATCTCCTATCCCATGCCTATCGGCAGGGAGGTTCCCTCTCCCAAAAATACAAACATTTCAGTTATTAATAGGTAGGGTAGCTAAATTCACAACTGTTATAAAATCATTTAAAGATAAATACTACACTATAAATTTTTATCTACATTTAAACGGTTAAAATTTTGTTTTATAGAATTTTAATGTATTTTTAGCATCTTTTATTAACTTCAAAAAGTAATGACTTGATAGACACTCGTTTTTCGGGCTTTTTTTTTGATTTATAGAATGCTTTACTCGCTGTTATACATTTTAATATTTTATGCTTAATTATGAAAAATCAATTACTTAAAAGATTATTTTCATTGCAACCATTGCATACACTTTCTGTATTGTTGTTGCTTTTTATGACTTTTGTTTCAGAGAACTCTTATGCGCAACCAACGGTTTTAGGATCGCAGGTTGCAAACGGTGGTTATGTAACTTATGATTTAGTAACTCGTGGTGGCGGTGTTCGTTTTGTGCGCATCAATGCTACTTCTGCAGGATCCGCAGGAGCTCGTAATTGGGAATTTGCAACAGGAACTGCAGGAGCCACAAATTACTCTACCAACTGGAGGCCTTACACAAGTGGCCAACAATTGTCGGGGTTTAATGCTTACATAGATCCTGGATCGGCGGCTTCATCGGCACGATATAATACTGGATTTGGAGGGCAAAGTGGTACTTTACCAGCAATCGCTTCAGGTTCGTATTACACGTTTATTGTAGGCGGGAATAGCACTGCCAACAACTTTATGTCGGTATTGTCTACAACCTACAATCCTAGAGATATTACAGGTGCTTCTCAAAGTCCTGTTGCTGCTTCGGTAGGTGCTGGTCAGCCCGTAACGGTGACGACCACAATTTCGGGCACTTTGAATACTAACGAAACCGTTTTCTTACGGTACTCGAATGATAATTTTGTAACTTCTACGATTACTGCATTTAGTACTTCAGGAACTACATTGACTGCTACTATCCCTGGTGCTTTTAACACCGCAGGAGCTAATGTTTCTTACTATATTTTCTCTTCTAATCAGTCTACAGCTCCTTCGGTGGCTCAGGCGGATTATTTTACTTTAAATTTATACAATTCTTCGGGACAAAACGTCAGCGGAGGTGGAAGCAATTATACTTATACAGTAGGTGCTGCTCCAACTTATACTTGGAACCAAACCGGAACGGCTTCATGGGCAACTCCTGGCAACTGGACGCCAACGAGAACTGTTCTTGGTGTTTTTGATAATATGATTTTTAATAACGGCGCTACTACGACTGTAACCAACATTCCGGTGGAAACAGTTGGTGGATTGTTAGTGTCTGGAAATACCACCGTAAACTTACAACCTGCAGGAGCTAATACTTTAACGATTAGCAATGGCGTTACTGGTGCCGATTTATCGGTAGCTTCGGGCAGCGCTTTGAATGCGAATGGGGCTAGTGCTTTGTCTCTTGCATTGGCTGCGGGAGCAACAGGTAGTATTACTGGAAACATGGACTTCTCAGTTTCTGCAAATAGAATCTTGCCTACGGATAGCAATTCGCTGACATTTAATAGTGGTTCAAAATTGACACAAAATACAGGTAATTCAGGAAATATATTTAATAATTCAGGCACAGCAAATCTTGTTGTTTTTGCCAATGGCTCAACCTTCGATCAAAGAGACGGTGGTAACCCATTTGCGTTGACTCAACCGGCATCTAAGGTTACTTTTCAAACGGGTAGTTTGTATAAACTTTCGATTGCTAATGCACCCGATCTTGCAGGTAGAACATATGCTAACTTTGAATATGATGCAGCCGGTGCCGCTTCGGGCTCAGGAGGTACTGCCTATAGTATTGATAATCTTACAGTCACACAAGGTACTTTAAACTTAAATGTGACAGTTGCTTCAAGTGTTAGAGGGAATATATCTGTAGCAAGCGCTGCTACATTAACTTTTAGCCCAGCTTCTGCGGCAGCGGTGAACTTGAATGGTGCAGGTGTTCAAACAATTTCAAACTCAGGAACTCTAACTGTTGCGTCTAATGCTAACTTAACAGTAGTTTCTGGTTCAACTGTAAATTTTGGAACTTCAGTAATTACTGGAGCTGGAACATTTACTGCAGCAAGTGGTTCAACATTGAGAACAGGAAATACTGCAGGTATTGCTTCTTCTGGAGCAACGGGTTCTGTTCAAACTACAACAAGATCATTTAATGCAGGAGCCAATTATGTTTATAATGGCGTTGCCAATCAAATTACAGGAACTGGTTTACCTGCTACTGTTAATACCTTAACGATTAACAATACGGGGACGTCTCCAAATAATATAGTTACTTTATCTGCAATTACAGCGATCACAGCCACTTCTGGTTCGTTGACTTTAACCGCAGGTCGATTTGATTTGAATGCGAAACAATTGACGATACCAACAGGTGGATCGATTGTTGCTACGGCTGGTGACTTTACCGCTACTGCAGGACCTGTTTTTTTCTTGGGTGCAGGTTCGGTTTCAGGAACAGTTAATTTCCCTACAGTGACGATTGCAGGTGGTGTTAATTTTGGTTCGGCTTCTAATATTGTGACTTCGTTGCAATTTAATTCAGGTGCTTTTGTCAATACGAATGCGCCAACTTACGGAAGTGCTTCTACCTTAATCTATAATACGACGGGAACTTATGGTCGTAACTTAGAATGGAGTGCCACAAGTGGAAAAGGATATCCGAATCACGTACAAATTCAGAACGGGACAACGCTAGATTTAGCCGCAAATGGTTTTGCAGATCGTGCCATAGCAGGAAATTTAAACTTAGGTTTGGATGGATCGCCAAGTGCAGGTTCTCTAACTATGGGGACTACTACCAATAAATTGACTGTTGGTGGTAATGTGGTTATCGGAGGGAATACTACTGGAACTAGCGTGCTTACTTTATCGAGTGCAATCGGTGGCGATATTTACTTGAGTGGCAACTGGGATACCAAAACTAATGGTTCTTACAACTCTAATTCGAGAGCGGTTTTCTTTCAAGGGGCTGGAACGTCAACAGTAACTACTATTGGCGCTGCTACTTTTGATTTCTTGTTTATTAATAAAACAAGTGGTGGAACAGTGAGTTTGGCTAATGATATGACCGTAAACAATAACTTAACTTTAAATGCACAATTGGTTACTAATGCGTTTAAAGTAATTATTCCAACTGGGAACAATGTGACGGCGAATGTCAATGGATGGGTTCGTGGTAACTTACAAAAAAATATTCCAACGGGTACTAATTCTAGAACCTTCGAAATCGGAAGTAGTACTGATTATACACCGGTAACTACTGCTTACAGCGGGGTAACTGGTGCAGGTAATTTGGTGGTATCTACTACAGATAATGATCATCCACAAATTGGTAGCTCTACTTTAGTAGCTACTAAAACAGTAAACCGTTTCTACAGCATTGCAAATAGTGGTGTTACTGGAGGAAGTTATGACGCGACGTTTACTTTCGTTGCAGGTGATGTAGATTCTGGAGTAAGTACATCGGCTTTAGGAATTGCCAATTATGTAAATCCAACATGGACGAACTTGACCATCGGTGCTAGAACGAGTACGACTACACAAGCGACAGGAGTTACTGTTTATGGTGACTTCCAATTAGGAGAAGGTCAAACCACTTGGACTGCAGGCGCAAGCACAACCGCTTGGGCAACTTCAGGAAACTGGTCTAATGGTTTACCAACTTTGCAGTCGAATGTCTTTATAGCAAGCGCTAGTTTTTATCCAGTAATAAGTTCAGATGTTTCTGTTAATTCATTAACAATAAATTCAACTACCTCAGTAATAGTGAACTCTGGATTTGATTTAACAGTAACTAATGCTATAGTAAACAACGGAACGTTAACATTGGAAAACAATGCTAATTTATTGCAAACTACTAATGATACTAATACAGGTTCGGGTTCTACTATAGTACAACGTAACAGCTCACTTTTAAAACGTCTAGATTATACGTTATGGTCCTCGCCAGTTACTGGGCAAGGATTGTATGCTTTCTCTAAGTTTACACTTCCCAATCGTTTTTATGTGTATGATACTGCAACTGATTTATATAATAATTCTGTAGGTTTCAATTTAACGGGTTTACAATACCCTTCTCCTTTGGTTTCACCAAATGGTGTTGATGGAACTGATAATGCTAATGTTCAATTCACTAACGGAATTGGTTATTTGATTAGAGTTCCCTACAATCACCCAACATCTCCAACAGTTTACAATGGTATTTTTACCGGAGTTGCTAATAATGGTCCTATCTCTGCAACAGTATCCACAGCATTAAATGGATTTAACGCTGTAGGAAATCCTTATCCATCTAGACTTAATGTACACAATTTTATAGATGGTAACACCAACATAACCGGACCACTATACTTATGGAGAAAAACGAATACTACAGCAGTATCAACCTCATATGCCACACTTACCAAAACTGCTTATGTAGCCAATGGTTCAGCAGGAGGCGATGCAGGTACAGGTTTCTTCCCTACAGGTGGTGGACAAGAGCAAGATTGGGTTCTTAATATTGGGCAAGGATTTATTGTAAAAGCTACAAGTGGTTCAACCATAAGCTTTACTAATAGTATGAGAAGAAGTTCAAATGCAAATCAGTTTTTTAGAAATTCACAAACAACCACTAGCATAAATAACGGATTGTATTGGTTGAATTTAATTGACAATACAGGAGTTTATAGCCAGATGGCTGTTGGTTACAGTTCAGAGGGAACGATAGCAGATGATAGAGGAATTGATGGGGAAAATATCAATAAAGAATTTTATTTAACTAGTTTAATTGGAGCTGGTGAATATTCTATTCAAGGAAGGCCTGAGTTTGACCCAAGCGATGTGGTGCCTTTGTCTTATAAAGCTCTTACTTCCGGCAATTACAGCATTGCCATCGATCATGCTGATGGTTTGTTCACCAATACTAACCAAGCGATTTACCTCAAAGACAATCTAACGGCTACAGAACATAACTTACAAACAGGTGCTTATAATTTTACTTCTGTAGCAGGTACATTCAATAGTCGTTTCGAAATCATCTATCAATCGCAATTAGGAGTTGGAACGCCAACATTTAACGAGAATACTCTAATTATCTACAACCAAAATAATGATTTTGTGGTTAACACAGGAAATATAGTTATGGCCTCTATAAAAGTATTTGATATCAGAGGTAGATTGTTAGTTGAGAAAAAAGGAATCAATGCAAGTCAAACCATTATTGGTGGTGGATTAGGAAACCAAGTGCTTTTAGTTCAAATTGCTTCCGAAGATGGTGTAGTGGTGACTAAAAAAGTGGTGAGATAAGTTAGTAAAAGATACCAATAAAAAATCCCTGTTAGCGATAATAGGGATTTTTTTATGATAAAAAATAAATTTTTTTAAGCTTGTTTTTTAGATTTATTAACAGTGTAAAGAACAAAAAGAATTCCCATAATAGCTAAAAGAATTAATTTACTATTGATTGGTGCCGGTGCTGGATCACCATCTTCAAGACCTCCGCCACCGTCATCATCACCAGGTTGCGCAAAAGTCACAAAATCAGACAGTAAGATCAAAGACAATAAATAAAATTTGTAAAACTTTCTCATAAATACTCTATTTCAGCGCGTAAATATAGAGTAATCCTTTTTAATAACAAAAAAAAAAATGTTTTTTATAGGAATTTATTAGAACTCCGAAGTGAAAAATAACTGTACAGTCGGAAATTTACTTTGTGTCATTTGTATGGTGAATTCAGAATCGGCAAGAAATACCAACTGTCCATACTTATCATGAGCCAAAAACTTTTGTTTAATTCTTTTAAATTCTTTGAATTCTTCATTTTTTGGGTCGCTAGCTTTTACCCAAAACGCTTTATGAACCGGAAAATTTTCATAACTGCATTTAGCACCATATTCATGCTCTAAACGGTATTGTATCACTTCATATTGAAGCGCACCTACGGTACCAATTACTTTTCGGTTGTTCATCTCCAAAGTGAAGAGTTGCGCCACACCTTCATCCATCAATTGGTCAATACCTTTATCTAGTTGTTTTGCTTTTAGCGGATCCGCATTATTGATGTATCGGAAATGTTCGGGAGAAAAACTTGGAATGCCTTTAAAGCTCATTACTTCACCTTCGGTAAGTGTATCGCCAATTTTAAAATTCCCCGTATCGTGCAATCCTACAATATCGCCTGGATAAGAAATATCTACAATCTCTTTTTTCTCAGCAAAAAAGGCATTTGGACTTGAAAATTTTAGATTTTTGTTCAGTCGAACATGCATGTAAGGTTTGTTTCTTTCAAAAGTACCCGATACAATTTTTACAAAAGCCAGTCTATCTCTGTGTTTTGGATCCATATTAGCATGAATTTTAAATACAAATCCAGCCATTTTTTCTTCTTCGGGTTTTACTAATCTCGTTTCCGATTCTTTAGGTTTTGGCGATGGTGCTATTTCAATAAAGCAATCCAACAATTCTCTCACACCAAAATTATTTAATGCTGAACCAAAAAAAACGGGTTGTAAATTACCATTAAGATACTGTTCCCGATTAAATGCTGGATAAACTTCTGAAATTAATTCTAATTCCTCTCGTAGTTTGGTAGCTGGTTTTTCGCCAATAATTTTCTCTAATTCGGAACTGTTAATATCAGAGAATGCAACGGTATCTTCAATATTTTTTCGGCTATCACCGCTAAAAAGATTAATATTATGTTCCCAAATATTATAAATCCCTTGAAAATCATACCCCATTCCAATAGGGAAACTCAATGGGGTAACACTCAATCCTAATTTTTGTTCCACTTCGTCCATCAAATCAAAGGCATCTTTACCTTCTCGGTCTAACTTGTTAATGAAGACAATCATCGGAATGTTGCGCAATCTGCAGACAGCCACTAATTTTTCGGTTTGTTCCTCCACACCTTTAGCAACGTCTATAACTACAATGACACTATCAACAGCAGTTAACGTTCTAAACGTATCTTCAGCAAAATCCTTATGTCCTGGTGTATCTAGAATATTTATTTTTTTCCCTTGATAATTAAAAGCCAAAACCGAGGTCGAAACCGAAATTCCTCTTTGACGCTCAATTTCCATAAAGTCAGAAGTAGCCCCTTTTTTTATCTTGTTGTTTTTAACCGCACCCGCTTCTTGAATTGCACCTCCAAACAAAAGTAATTTCTCTGTTAGTGTAGTTTTTCCAGCATCGGGATGTGAAATAATTCCAAAGGTTCTGCGGCGTTGTATTTCTTTTAAAAAACTCATGATTTTTGATAAATAGGTTGCAAAAATACTATTATTTACTGATTATCGCTACATGGTTTTTATTTCAAATTTGGAGGCTGTTTTTTCTGTATTTTGTTGTGTTAATAAAATTTTGTTAATAGTAGCGACTATAGTTGGATAATGTGATTGAATTGTTATTTTTGTTGATTGTTATATGCTATTCATACGTAGTTTCAGCATGACTCAAAACATAAAATATATTTGTAAAATTTTTATCAGCATGAACTTAAAACAGTTTTTTATCGGGTTATTTTTTTTAGCATCATTTATCGGTAATGCACAAAATAAATCAAAGGAAGTTCTTTTCACAATCAATGACAAACCTTATTATACCGATGAATTTGAAAGGATTTACAAAAAGAATCTTGATTTAGTTAAAGACGATACCCAGAAAGATTTGGATCAATACTTAGAGTTGTTTATTGGGTATAAACTAAAAGTAAATAAGGCATACAAACTCGGTTTGCAGAATAACGCACCCTATCAAAATGAGTTAAAATCCTACAGAGCTCAATTAGCTAAAAACTACTTTAATGACACAAAAATAACACAAGAACTCGTTGAAGAAGGATATAACAGACTTCAAAAAGAGATTAGAGCCTCACACATACTTATACTGGTAGATGAAAACGCTACTGCAGAAGATACCTTAAAAGCCTTCAAAAAAACAGAAGATATCAGGAAAAGAGCACTTGCTGGAGAAGATTTTGAAAACTTAGCATCTCAATTATCAGAAGATCCGTCAGCCAAGGATAATAAAGGCGATTTAGGCTATTTTACAGCTTTCAGAATGGTGTATCCGTTTGAAAATGCCGCTTACAATACACCAAGAGGTGAAATTTCTAAAATAATCCGAACCCGTTTTGGATATCATATTTTGAAAATTAATGATGTTAGAGATAACCGAGGAGAAATTACGGTGGCACACATTATGATTTTGAATCCGAAACCAGAAGAAGCAGAGAAAGATTCTAAAATTACAATTAACGATATTTATAAAAAAATTCAGCAAGGAGAAAAATTTGAAGAATTAGCCAAACAGTTCTCAGAAGATAAATCGTCATCCTCAAAAGGTGGTGTTTTGAATAGATTTGGCTCAGGTCAATTAAGTTCGGAAGAATTTGAAAGCATGGCTTTTTCGCTTAAAAATGTAAATGAGATTTCAGCGCCTTTTCAATCACAATTTGGATGGCATATTATTAAATTAATAGAAAAACATCCAATAAAAACATTGGATGAGATGAAATCCGAGCTTGAAACCAAAATAGGTAAGGATGATAGATCAAAAAAAATCACGGCTTCTTTAAATGAGAAATTAAGAAAAAAATACACCTACAAAAGAGATAACAAACAGTTTGCTGCACTTTCTAAATTAGTAACCAATGATTTCTATGAATCAAAATGGACACAACCAGAAAACACTAAAGACTATACGGCAACACTACTTACTATTAATTCAAAAAAAATAGAAGGTAAAACTTTTTTAGATTTTATTGATAAACAACAAAAAGCGGGTTTAAAAACCAAGCCATTATCGAAATTGACCGATGATTTGTATACTACATTTTTAGACGAGCAATTAAAAACGTATTATGATGAAAATTTAGAAAATGATTTTTCAGACTTTGCTCATGTTATGGAAGAATATCGTGACGGATTGTTGCTTTTCGACCTTATGGAAAAAGAAATTTGGGATCGTGCTAAAACAGATACAATTGGATTGAAAAATTTCTATGACCAGCATAAAATGGAGCATATGTGGAAGAGAAGAGTTGAGGTAACTGTTGCTTCTTCTACCAAAGAGGATATAATTAAAAAAGCACAAGCATTATTGAAAAAAAATACGGAGCCACAAGCGATTAAAGACAAACTAAATGTTAATAACATAGTGAATGTGATGACCAATAGCGGCACTTTTGAAGAAGGAAGTGATGCTTTGCCTAAAACAATCAAATACAAGCTTGGTGTTTCAGAGGTATTTAAAGAAGGAGAGTATTATTTTGTTACCAATATCAAAAAAATTATTCCGGAGGGTGAAAAAACACTTGAAGAATGTAAAGGAAAAATAGTAAATGAATACCAACAAAATTTAGAACAACATTGGGTTGATGATTTAAAAAAAGAGTTTACTGTTAACATCAATACAGCTGTTTTTGAGGGTGTAAAAAATCAGTTGAAATAGTCATAATGATTAGAAATAGTCTTTTCCTCTTTATTTTAACGGTTTGTTCTTGTAATTATTTCAAACCACAACAAAATACACAATCTATTGCCAGAGTAGGGAAAAATTATTTATATAAAAGTGACATTACTACTTTGGTTCCAAAAGGAACATCAAAAGAAGACAGTATATTATTAGTTAGAGATTTTATTGATAGATGGGCAAGTCAAAAATTATTGATTGAGGCCGCTGAGCGAAATCTGAGTGAAACGAAAAAAAAAGAATACAACGCCATAATCAAACAGTTTAAAATAGATTTATACACCAGAGCTTACATAGAAGAAGTTGTAAAAAGCACTGTAGATACGCTTGTAAGTCAGGAAGAATTAAAAAAATATTACAAGGAGAATAAAGAGAATTTCAAAACTAACGGAACTTTAGTTCGATTGCGATATATTAATATGTCAAAAAGCAATCCGCGTTTTGAAACCATACGAAGTAAGTTCTTTGATTATAATAAAAAAGATAAAAAGTTTTGGAGCACATATGCTTTGCAATTTAACAGTTTTGCGTTTAATGATAGTGCATGGGTCGATATGATTCAGGTATACGAAAAGCTACCCGTCATAAATCCGGATAACCGAGAGGATTATATTCAATCGGGAAAAAGAGCACAAATTCAGGATAAGGATAACGTTTATTTAATTAAGATAACGAATGTAATTGATAAGAATCAGGTTTCTCCGTTTGACTATATAAAGCCTACTTTGAAAGAGGTTATATTAAACAAGAGAAAATTAGAATTGATTAAAAAATTTGAAAAAGATATCACGGATGATGCCATTAAAAACAATGATTATGAAATATATAAATAGTAAACTTACACTAATAGCAATTTTTTGTGTTGTAAGTTTTACCAATGCTCAAGAAATTATTAAAGACTCGGTGAAAACGAAACCAGTTTCAAATACTTCTAAAAAGCAAAAAGTGGATGGTGTAATTGCAACTGTAGGCGATTATATCATCTTAGATTCTGATATTGATAAAACATTTTTAGAATTGTCAAGTCAAAATCAATCCATAAAAGATATTACCCGCTGTCAAATGTTGGGTAAATTGTTAGAAGACAAACTGTATGCGCACCAGGCGGTTCAAGACAGTATCATTGTAAAAGATGAAGAAGTTAAAGAAAAAATGACCGACCAATTGGCTTATATGGTAGAACAATTAGGGTCTATGGAAAAAGTAGTGCAATATTTCAAAAAGAGCAGCGAAGAGGAATTTAAAACGGAGTTGTTCGAAATAATTAAGATGAATAAATTGGGCGCAGAAATGCAAAAGAAAATAATTGATGCGGTTGAAATTACACCTGAAGAAACCCGTACCTTTTTTAAAGCCATTCCAGAATCAGAATTACCCGTTTTTGGAGCTGAAATGGAAGTAGCACAAATTGTTATAGCGCCAAAAATTACGGAAGAAGAAAAGCAAAGGGTCATTAATAGATTAAAGGAAATAAAAGCTGAAGTATTAGCTGGATCTAGTTTTAAAACTAGAGCCGTAATTTATTCAGATGATAGAGGCTCTGCGTCAACCGGCGGTTTTTATAAAATAAATAGAAAAACACAGTTTGTAAAAGAATTTAAAGATGTAGCTTTTTCTCTCGGGGAAGGTGAAATCTCTGATCCCTTCGAAACCGAATACGGCTACCATATTATCATGGTTGAAAAAATTAAAGGTCAGGAAGTTGAATTGCGTCATATTTTAATGATGCCCAAAGTTTCAGATCAAGCCCTGAAAGATGCTAAAGAAAAGATAACATTGATTAAAAGAAGAATTGAAAACAAAGAAATCACTTTTGCAGAAGCAGCAAGAACCTTGTCTGATGAAAAAGAAACACGAACCAATGGCGGAACTTTAATCAATCCAAAAACTCAGGATACTCATTTTGATTTGACTAAAATGGATCCAAGTTTATATAGCGAAGTTTCCAATTTGAAAGACAATGCCATAACACAACCCATATTAGACGATGATCCAAGAAGTGGGAAAAAGTATAAGATCATTACAGTGACCAACAGAATCAATGAGCATACTGCCGATTATGCCAAAGATTACATCAAAATAAAAGATCTGGCATTAAAAGAAAAGCAAATCAAAGCCATTGCCAAATGGTCTTCTGAAAAAATTAATGAAACCTATATTAAAATTAACGGAGAATACAAAGATTGTGTGTTTTCTAATGATTGGTTAAAAAAAACAAATAAGTAATTTAAAAGTATATATCCCATGTCAGATGTTTCAGCCATTACAGAATTAGTTAAAAAACGAAAAGAGCTCAAAGCCGAAATTGCTAAAATTATTGTAGGTCAGGATGATGTTGTTGATCAAATTTTACTGAGTATATTTTCAGGCGGACACGCACTATTGGTTGGTGTACCTGGTTTGGCGAAAACATTAATGGTAAATACCATTTCACAAGCGTTAGGATTAGATTTTAAACGAATTCAGTTCACTCCTGATTTGATGCCTTCGGATATTCTTGGAAGTGAAATTTTAGACGAAAGCCGTCAATTCAAGTTTATTAAAGGACCTATTTTTGCCAATATCATTTTGGCCGACGAAATTAACAGAACACCACCAAAAACACAAGCCGCATTACTCGAAGCGATGCAGGAACGTTCGGTGACGATTGCAGGTCAAAATTATAAATTAGACTTACCGTATTTTGTTTTAGCAACACAAAACCCAATTGAGCAAGAAGGAACTTATCCCTTGCCCGAGGCACAATTAGACCGATTTATGTTTGCCATCAAATTGGATTATCCGTCTTTTGCAGAAGAAGTCGATGTCGTAAAAAGTACAACCTCAGATAATAAACCTAGTATTAATCCACTCTTTACTGCACAAGAAATCATCGATTTTCAACACCTCGTGCGCCGAATTCCAGTTACCGATAATGTGATTGAATATGCGGTTACCTTGGTGAGTAAAACACGTCCAAACAATCCGTTGTCAAACGATTATATCAAGAATTATCTGGATTGGGGTGCTGGGCCAAGAGCGTCACAAAACTTAATTTTAGCAGCCAAAACCAATGCCGCTTTCAATGGGAAATTTTCTCCGGATATTGAAGATGTAAAAGCCGTAGCAACTGGAATTCTTCGTCATAGAATTATCAAAAACTACAAAGCCGACGCCGAAGGTATTACGGAAGAAATGATTATAGATAAGTTGTTATAATTTACTTTAACTATTTTATTACATTTAGTTAATGGATAAAACAGTAGAAGATTCTCAACAAGCTACTAGAATTTTTGGTCTAGATCTAATGCGAGCCGCCGCTATCGCTATGGTGTTATGTTCACATATTTTATGGATTTACAATCCCAATGACGGTTTCATTCGTCAGCTTTTTGCGCTATTTGGGTTTTTAGGAGTGGAATTTTTCTTTGTTTTAAGCGGTTTTCTGATTGGTAAAATACTCTATAAAATATTCATCAAAGAAGATTTTACCATAAAAAGTGCCCTAGGATTTCTCAAAAGAAGATGGTTTAGAACCTTACCTAATTATTATTTGGTACTCTTTATTAATATTATTATCACTACGAGTCTTGGTTATGCTACACCTAAATTAGGATTGTATTTTATTTTTCTTCAGAATGGTTTTTCTAAAATGCCTACTTTTTTTCCCGAATCGTGGAGTTTGTCAGTAGAAGAATGGGCATACATTATTTTGCCAATTTCTCTTTTGCTTTTATCATTGTTATTTAAACCAAAAAATAAAAACAGATTTTTTCTGATTATCAACTTGTTGTTGATATCATTATTTATTTTATTTAAATATGTATACCAAAGCAAAACGCAAACGACAACACTTGATGAATGGAATTCATCGGTAAAAGCGGTAATGATCTACCGTTTAGATGCCATTTTTATGGGTGTTTTATGTGCATGGATTAGTATTAATTATCAAAAATACTGGCATAAATTTAAATTCCATTCCGCTTTCATTGGAGTTTTAATTATGCTTTTCATGTACTTTGGAATGGGCTTATTAAGAATTCTACCCGAAACGTATCCTTTTGTTTGGAATGTAATTTATCTTCCTTTGACATCATTATCAATAGCGTTTTTTATGCCTTTCTTTTCTCAGTTAGAAACTTCTATCTGTTTACTAAAAAAACCAATCGAATTCATTAGCAAGATTTCATATTCTATTTACCTATTTCATTATAGTGTGATTTTACAATTAATCATGTTATTTGTAGATAGACCTACTACTTCTTTGATTCAATTTCATATGATTACAGCGTTTTATCTTTCCGTTTTAATTCTTGTAAGTTATGTTTGTTACCGTTTTTATGAAAAACCATTAATGGATTTAAGAAATAAAAATTAAGAATAGACAATTTTCAACCCATTAAATGATAGATTGATAAAAAAAGAATAGTAAAAATTACTTTTTCATAAAATAACATGCTTAACCAACATATTACAGCAATTTTTTTTAAAGAAGTACAACGTTTTCGTAAATTTGCAAAGCACTCGAGGCCATGTGGTCAAACAGAACGCAGTTAAACAAATAAACCTATTTATATTATGGCTTTTGATATTGAAATGATTAAAAAAGTATACGGCACAATGGCTTCTCGAGTAGATAAAGCTCGTGAGTTGGTTGGACGTCCTTTAACACTTTCTGAAAAGATTTTATATTCCCATTTATGGGAAGGAACTCCTTCTCAATCGTTCACTCGCGGAAAAGATTATGTAGACTTTGCTCCCGATAGAGTAGCGTGTCAAGATGCGACTGCTCAAATGGCATTGTTGCAATTTATGCACGCCGGAAAAAAGACGGTTGCCGTTCCCACTACAGTGCATTGCGATCACTTGATTTTAGCAAAAAACGGTGCTAAACAAGATTTAGAATTAGCCAACAGTCAGTCCAAAGAAGTTTTTGATTTCCTTTCTTCGGTGTCCAATAAATACGGTATCGGATTTTGGAAACCAGGTTCAGGTATTATTCATCAAATTGTTTTAGAAAATTATGCTTTTCCAGGCGGAATGATGATTGGAACCGACTCACATACGGTGAATGCTGGTGGATTGGGTATGTTAGCCATCGGTGTTGGAGGTGCAGATGCGGTTGACGTAATGAGCGGAATGTCGTGGGAATTGAAATTTCCAAAATTAATTGGCGTAAAGTTGACCGGAAAATTAAGCGGTTGGACTGCACCAAAAGATGTTATTTTAAAAGTAGCAGATATTCTTACTGTAAAAGGTGGAACTGGTGCCATTGTTGAATATTTTGGTGAAGGTGCTACTTCTATGTCTTGTACAGGAAAAGGAACTATTTGTAATATGGGAGCTGAAATTGGCGCAACTACGTCAACTTTTGGTTATGATGACTCTATGAGACGGTATTTAACAGCAACAGGTCGTCAAGATGTGGTGGATGCTGCTGATAAAGTGGCTGATTATTTAACTGCCGATGCGGAAGTATATGCTAATCCTGAACTGTATTTTGATCAATTAATTGAAATTAATCTATCAGAATTAGAACCCCATATCAACGGTCCATTTACACCCGATAGAGGAACTCCAGTTTCTCAAATGAAAGAAGAAGCAGCTAAAAATGGATGGCCAATTAAGGTAGAATGGGGATTAATAGGTTCGTGTACCAATTCGTCTTACGAAGATATGGCTCGTGCAGCATCCATTGTGGAACAAGCAGTCGAGCACGGAATTACGCCAAAAGCTGAATTTGGTATCAATCCTGGTTCAGAGCAAATTAGATATACTATTGAAAGAGACGGTATTATTGCCACTTTTGAAAAAATGGGAACCAAAGTATTTACCAATGCTTGTGGCCCATGTATTGGTCAATGGGATAGAGCTGGAGCAGATAAACAAGAAAAAAATACCATCGTTCATTCCTTTAATAGAAACTTTTCAAAACGTGCTGATGGAAATCCAAACACCCATGCTTTTGTAACTTCACCCGAGATGGTGGCCGCTTTGGCCATTGCTGGAAGATTGGATTTCAATCCGTTAACCGATACTTTATTGAATGATAATGGCGAAGCTGTCAAATTGAATGCACCCTTTGGAGATGAGCTGCCTAAAAAAGGTTTTGATGTTGGTGATGCCGGATTTCAAGCTCCAGCAGAAGATGGAAGCAATGTTCAAGTAGCTGTTTCACCAACCTCTGATAGATTACAATTACTAGCTCCTTTTGATGCTTGGGATGGAAAAAATATTATTGGAGCTAAGTTGTTGATAAAAGCATTCGGTAAATGTACCACAGACCATATATCTATGGCGGGACCTTGGTTGCGTTTCCGCGGACATTTGGATAATATTTCCAATAATATGCTGATTGGAGCTGTGAATGCTTTTAATCAAGAAGCCAATAAAGTTAAAAACCAATTAACAGGATCTTATGATGCAGTTCCCGCTGTACAAAGAGCCTACAAAGCAGCTGGAGTTCCAACTATTGTTGTCGGAGATCAAAACTATGGAGAAGGTTCGTCAAGAGAACACGCAGCCATGGAGCCACGATTTTTAGGTGTAAAAGCGGTATTGGTAAAATCATTTGCTCGTATTCACGAAACCAATTTAAAGAAACAAGGAATGTTAGCGTTGACTTTTGCTAACGAAGCTGATTATGATAAAATTCAAGAAAATGATACCATCAATTTTTTAGACCTAACTGAATTTGCTCCTGGAAAGCCGTTGACTCTAGAATTTGTTCATGCTGATGGTTCAAAAGATATTATCTTAGCCAATCATACCTACAACGAAAGTCAAATAGGTTGGTTTCTGGCTGGTTCAGCATTGAATTTGATTGCGGCTGGAAAAGCATAATAGCAATATACTATTTATAAAAAAAGCTCAACTTTAAAAATTGAGCTTTTTTTATTTTCTTGTAAACTAATAATAAGTATAACGTCTCACTTTGGCAATGTATTTTGCCAAACGAATCACTTGGTGACTATAACCATATTCGTTATCATACCAAACATAGAGCACAATATTCTTTCCATCACCAGAAACGATTGTGGCATTGCTGTCATAAATTGATGGTGCAGATGTTCCCACAATATCAGAAGAAACTAACTCATTATTTAATGAATATTTAATTTGTTCTACCAATTCGCCTTCTAAAGCATAGCTCCTCATGATAGCATTGATTTTTTCTACGGAGGTTTTTTTGCTAATTTCTAAATTCAATACTACCAATGAACCATTTGGAACTGGCACACGAATCGCGTTAGAAGTTAATTTCCCCGTTAAATTAGGTAGCGCTTTAGCAACGGCACTACCAGCACCAGTTTCTGTAATTACCATATTCAAAGCGGCTGCACGTCCACGACGGTATTTTTTGTGCATGTTGTCTACTAAGTTTTGGTCATTGGTATAGGCGTGAATGGTTTCTAAATGTCCTTTCACCACTCCAACTGTATCTTCTACTGCTTTTAGTATTGGTGTGATTGCATTGGTAGTACACGATGCTGCAGAAAAAATTGCCACTTCATCAGGGTTGTATTCGTTATGATTTACACCATAAACAATATTAGGAACTCCTTTTCCTGGCGCTGTCAATAGTACTTTGTCAACACCTTTTGAAACTAAATGACGCTTCAATGCTTCTTCAGTAGTAAAAGCACCTGTATTGTCAATCAGTAAACAAGCTGCAATGCCATATTTTGTATAATCAATTTCTTCTGGAGCATTTGCTGTAATAATATGAACAGTAGTACCATTTATTATCAAAGCATTATTGGCTACATCGGCTTGAACGGAACCTTCAAAATCACCATGGATTGAATCATATCGTAGTAGAGAAGCCCTTTTTTCTAAAGAAACAGCATCATTTTTATCACGAGTTACAATTGCCCGAAGTCGTAATTGCTGTCCTTTGCCAATTTTGCTCATCATTTCTCTTGCAAGCAATCGACCAATTCGCCCAAAACCATACAGCACAACATCTTTTGGTTTTATGTCCTTCGAATTTTTAGCATTTTTAAGTTTATCAATGACAAAAGCTCTGGAGTCATGGTATTTATTATCTTCTAAATGGTATTCATAAGTCAATTTTCCTATGTCAATTCGGGATGGTGGTAAATCAAGATTTTCAATAGCTCTCGCAATTTCAACAGTATCAAAAACATTAATTGGTTTTTGAACAAACTCGCCAGCATATTCATGAAGATTCATGATGTCACTCACATTTCTATCGATTAATTGATTTCTAAAAAGCATTAATTCGATGGATTTGTCATACCATAAATCGCTGATAATTTTAATGAATTCCACGGCAGCTTTACGTCTGTCGGCTTGGAATGATAATTCCTTTTCGTATAAAGTAGTACTGTTCATAAAAAGAGAATAAGTTTTAGTTTTGTTTTTATTCTGTTCCGAAGTTTTGGGATATTGCAGAATTGTATTATTTGGCGCAAAAGTATAAAATTGAAGTGTTTCACGAAAACGATTTCGTAACTTTTTTTCATAAAAAAAACCAATCCATTTTTTGGATTGGCTTTAAAGAAAAAAGTAAGATGAATTATAAGATAACTTGAATGACCTGACTGTTTCTATTAATCATTTGAATGCTAACATTTTCGTTTTCGTCATTCTTGTTTAAATAACTTGAAATACTTTCCAAATCGGTAGCTTTTACACCATTAACAGACAAGATAATTCCGCCTTTAAGTTGTTCAGAATAGGGTTTTAAATTTTCATTATTAATTTCTTTAATGCGAACACCATAATCTATTTTATATCTCTTTTTGTCAGATGAATCAATATTTTCTAATTCCAATCCTTTATACTCTGTGGTGAAAACATCATTTTTAATCAAAGTAACAGGAACAGTTTTTACCTCACCATCTCTTACAAATGTTACTTGTACTAAGTCACTTGGTCTTTTGGTATTAATATAACCTGAAAGTTCAGAAAAAGAAGTTATTTTTTGACTGTCCAATTTTTTAATCACGTCACCTTTTTGCAATCCCGCTTTTTCGGCACCAGAGTTTTTGGTTACTTTATTAATGTAAAATCCTTCGGCGTCTTCTAATCCTAGTTCTTTAGAAATTTTACCATTGAGCTCAGAACCTTCTATTCCTAAAATTCCTCTTTGAACGCCTCCAAATTCCATAATGTCTTCAATGATTTTTCTTGTAATGTTAGACGGAACCGCAAATGAATATCCAGTGTAACTTCCGGTTGGTGATGAAATCATCGTGTTAATACCAATTAATTCTCCTCTGGTATTTACTAATGCGCCTCCACTGTTTCCTGGGTTCACAGCGGCATCTGTTTGTATAAAAGATTGAATTCCTTTTGTGTCAACGCTTCTGGCTTTTGCCGAAACAATTCCTGCCGTTACTGTTGATGTTAAATTATAGGGATTTCCAACCGCCAAAACCCATTCGCCTACTTTCACTTGATCAGAATCGGCAAAAGTGGAATAAGGTAATTTTTCATCGGCACTTATTTTTAGCAAAGCAATATCCATTTTAGAATCCGTACCAATGAGTTTTGCTTTATACGATTTGTTATTATTTAAAGTAACTTCAAGCTCTGTAGCATCTTTTATCACATGATTATTGGTTACAATATAACCGTCTTCCGAAATAATTACACCCGAACCAGTGCCAACTTGTTCTTGTTGTTGTCCGCCACTAGAACCATAAAACCATTGCATCATTGGATTATACACAGTTCTAATAGAAACATTTTTTACGTGTACCACAGAGTGAACCGCATTTTCGGCAGCAACAGTAAAATCAACTGCTTCACCATTTAAACCTACCGTTCTGTTGTAATTTGTTGGCGCCATAGATACAATCGAATTGCGACTGTCCTTTCCTTCAATAAATAATTTGTAAGCGCCAAGTGTGGTTGCTCCACTCAATAAAGAAACCAAAAATAAACTTGATAATCGTTTCATAGTCATATACATTTTAAATTATTTGAATGTAAAATTAAAAACATTCTTTTTTTTTACAAATATCCTTTAACGCTCGTTTAACAATTTTTAAGATAATCTTAATATTTGCTATATTTGTTGAAGTTATATGCGCTATGAAAATTTCTTTTTTTAAATTCCAAGGTACCGGAAATGATTTTGTGATGATTGATAATCGCCAAAATAATTTTCCAAAAGAGAACACAAGTCTTATTGAAAAATTGTGCGATCGCCGTTTTGGAATTGGTGCAGACGGCTTGATTTTACTCGAGAATGATGAAACTGATTCAAATCTCGCAAAACCGACCGATTTCAGTATGATTTATTACAACTCCGATGGCAATCAGAGTTCTATGTGTGGCAATGGCGGAAGATGTATAGTAGCTTTTGCTAAAATGTTATCAATAATTGACAACGAAACCACTTTTTTAGCAACTGACGGTTTGCATCATGCTTCAATGTTGGAGAATGGTATCGTTTCCTTGCAAATGAAAAATGTAGCAGAAATAAAAATTGAAAACGACTATGTTTTTTTGAATACCGGTTCACCGCACCATGTAATGTTGGTGAATGATTTAGAAAATTATGATGTTAAAAAGAATGGTGCTTCAATTCGTTATTCTGAATTGTATGGAAAGGAAGGTAGTAATGTGAATTTTGTTAAACAATTATCAGAAAATCATTTTGCTTTACGAACCTACGAACGTGGTGTTGAAGACGAAACGTTATCTTGTGGAACTGGTGCAACTGCTGTCGCTATTGCTATGCATGCTATCGGAAAAACCAACGCTCATCATATCTATTTAGATGTTGAAGGGGGAAAATTGGAGGTTTCTTTTGTTAAAGATGGGAATAATTACACTAACGTTTTTTTAAAAGGTCCGGCAACATTTGTTTTTGAAGGGGAAATAGCATGGTGACACTTCAAGGAAATACTATTTTTCTACGTGCTCTCGAACCCGAAGATTTAGCGTTTATCTATCATATAGAAAACGATGAAACTATTTGGGAAGTGAGCAACACACAAACGCCGTATAGCAAATTTTTAATTACTCAATATCTTGAAAATGCGCATCAAGATATATACGAAGCCAAACAGTTGCGCTTGGCTATTTGTAAAATTGAAAATCTTGAAGCTATTGGATTGATTGATTTATTTGATTTTGACCCAAAAAACAAACGCGCTGGTGTTGGTATTATTATTCAAAATGATGTTGATCGAAACAATGGTTTTGGAAAAGAAGCTTTGGGTTTGATGATTAATTATGCATTCCACCAATTGCAATTACATCAATTGTATGCAAATATTGGCACAGAAAACCTACCGAGTTTGTCCCTTTTTACGACATTTGAATTTGAAAAGATAGGAGTTAAGAAAGATTGGAATTTTACCAACAATTCTTTTCATGATGAAGTATTATTGCAATTAATTAAAAAATAAACTAAAATATTTTCGATTTTGAATACAAAGAGAAATACTATTTTTAAAGTCCTAGCAATTGC
Source organism: Flavobacterium sp. (assembly GCF_044369455.1). GTDB lineage: Bacteria > Bacteroidota > Bacteroidia > Flavobacteriales > Flavobacteriaceae > Flavobacterium. The sequence continues at coordinate 41,924 of NZ_JBIPLW010000015.1, forward strand.
TTTTTTGCTTATTGTCATAGTTGTTTTTGTCAAATTTTTTACTTCAAATACTAATTTTGATAAAGATGAAATTTATGTTCAAGTCCCAACCGGTTCTACTTATACAGATGTTGTGAAAATCATTTCTCCCTACATCAAGAACATGAATGATTTTGAGGTTATTGCCAAACTTCGGTCGTTTCCTAATAATGTTAAGTCAGGACGATTTTTGTTTAAAAAAGGCATGAGTGCTTTTCAATTGGTAGGCGCCATAAGGAGGAATATTCCAGTAAAATTGGCTTTCAATAATCAAGAACGGTTAGAAAATCTGTGCGAACGAGTTAGTTCACAAATTGAACCTGATACCACTACATTATTAGCGACTTTTCGGGATACTCTTTTTTTAAAGGAAAACGATTTTACTAAAGATAATGTTTTTGCCATGTTTCTGCCCAATACGTATGAAGTCTATTGGAATATTTCGGCAGAAAAATTCAGAAGTAAAATGTTGGACGAATACAAACGTTTTTGGACCAAAGAACGAATTGCTAAAGCGGATGCTTTGAATTTAACTCCTGTTCAAGTGATTACTTTGGCATCAATTGTTCACAAAGAAACCGTTAAAAAAAGCGAAAGGCCTACTGTGGCTGGGGTTTATCTAAACAGATTGAATATTGGAATGCCTTTACAAGCGGATCCAACTGTGATTTATGCGTTAAAACTAAGAGATAAAAATTTCGTCCAAATAATAAAGCGAGTTTTATATAACGATTTGTTTATCAATTCGCCTTTCAATACGTATCAAAACATTGGATTGCCACCGGGACCAATCGCCATGCCCGATGTGGATGCTATTGATGCCGTACTAAATGCTGAAAAACACGGCTACATCTATTTTTGTGCAAGTGTTGAAAAATTTGGATACCATGAGTTTGCTTCAACCATTACGCAACACAATGTCAATGCCAAAAAATATGCAGATTGGTTGAATGCTCAAGGAACTAAAAGATAATTTTGAAAGTATTCAAAAGCATAATCGTTTTCATTTTTTTTTGGTATAGTCAAAATGCTGTAGCTCAAAGTTCCATTGAAAACTTTTTAAAACCATCGGATACCTTAAATAAAAAGCGACTTAAAACCCTGGTTATTTCTGAGGCAGCAATAGGTACTGCCGCTTTAGTTGGATTAAATCAATCGTGGTATGCTGATTATCCTCGTTCCGATTTTCATTTTATTAATGACAATGCCGAATGGCTTCAAATGGATAAACTAGGACATGTTTTTTCATCATATCATCTAGGAAGTTATGGTGCAGATGCTCTGAAATGGTCTGGAGCCAGCAGAAAAAGCCAACTGATTTATGGTTCAACACTGGGTTTAGCATTTCTAACTGCCGTTGAGGTTTTTGATGGCTATTCTGCTAATTGGGGTGCATCAATGGGAGACGTTGCTGCCAATGTTGCTGGAACGGCTTTGTATGTTTCGCAAGAATTACTTTGGAAAGAACAGCGAATTGTGCCCAAATTTTCTTTTCATACGACACCTTATGCTTCTGCTCGTCCAGAAGTTTTGGGAAGTTCTATACCAGAGCAGATATTAAAAGATTATAATGGTCAAACCTATTGGTTATCAGCCAATATTCACTCTTTTGCCAAGTCTTCAGTTATCCCAAAATGGCTTAATGTAGCCATTGGATATGGTGCAGAAGGAATGATTACAGCTAATGATGAATTTATTAATACCATTTTCCTACCTGAAAGCAAAAGATACCGTCAATTTTACCTCAGTCTTGACCTTGATTTGACCAAAATCGAAACTAAATCTCACTTTGTTAAGACACTTTTAACAGTTTTTAATTCCATCAAGATTCCAGCTCCAACGTTTGAAATCAAGGGTTCAGGCGGAACTAAATTCCATCTACTTTATTTTTAACTGCTTGAGATTCAATTTTATAAAATAAGTTGTATATTTGCACACGGAAATATCAAGATGGTGACAGCGCTTGGAAATAACTCTAAATGTTAAAGAAAAGTATATTTTATATTTCAATCCTACTAACTGTAGCGTTCATAAGCTCAGGTTTTAAACCTTATAATTCCCAAATCAACAACGGATTTCGTGTTGATGAAAACGAAGAACTATCCTATGTTTTTCCTTCACCTAATTACATCGACTACGCATCTCTTAAGATTCCATTCATTGGAAAATATTTTATTGGCTTTAAAGAAGCTATTGCTCACAAAGAATCTCAAGGTAAATACACTAAAATAAATACTTTGGGTTATTTAGGCAAATACCAATTTGGAGTGGAAACACTAAAATCAATTGGTATCAAAGATAGTGTTGGATTTATGAACAGTCCTAAACTTCAAGAAAAAGCATTTGTTGCTTTGCTCTCAAAAAACAAATATGAACTTCAAGATTATATTGATTATTTTGAAGGAAAAATTGTTGATGGCGTTAAAATTACAGAATCGGGAATATTGGCTGCAGCTCATTTAGGTGGTGCAGGTTCAGTTAAGCGTTTTCTGAACTCTAATGGAGAACGAAAATGTAAAGATGAATACGGAACTTCAGTTAAAACCTATATGCGTGATTTTGGAGGTTTTGAAACCAAAGGAATTATAGCGATCAAAAACGCTAAAGTGCAATAATCACATTTTATGAATAATAAAGATAGTAGGTCGGTTGTGTAAATCGACCTTTGTTTTTTTCCAGTCTGCCACTCGTAAAGTTTTTATAAATTCTGTTGGTAAAGTGATATCGGTTGCAATACAAAGATGCGTATTGGGTTGTAACGCTTGTAATAAATCTTCAAATAAGGTATTGTTTCGATATGGAGTTTCAATAAAAATTTGAGATTGATTTTTGGTACTCGACAAGTTTTCATAGTTTTTTAAAGCCGCCTTTTTTTCACCCTTATCAATAGGAAGGTAGCCATTAAAAGCAAAACTTTGCCCATTCATTCCTGAACCCATCATGGCCAATAGGATAGAAGATGGACCAACTAAAGGAACAACTTGGATGCCTTTTTCGTGTGCAATTTTTACAATGACCGCACCTGGGTCTGCGACGCCTGGGCAGCCAGCTTCACTCATTAGACCTATATTTAAACCGTTTAAACAAGGAGCTATCATTGCGTTGTATTCGGAAATTTCAGTTCGTTTGTTAAGTGAAGATAACCGTAGACTTGACTGTACTTTCTCGGGATGAATAGATTTGATGAATTTTCGAGCTGTTTTTTCATTTTCAACGATGTAATCGTCAATAAAATCGATGGCTCTTTTTACGGTTTGAGGTAAAACATCATGTGGGTTCATTTCTCCCAAGGTTGTTGGGATTAAGTAAAGTTTTCCTTTAAGTGTTACAGGTTTCATCTGTGTTTTTCCATCAGTTTATTAGACAGAATGTCGCAAGCTTCGTCAAGCATTTCATAAACCAAATCAAAACCATTTTGAAGTCCGTAATAAGGGTCGGGAACATCTACATTATCCCCTGGAAACAATTCATTTAGAATGAGTTGTACTTTATTTTTTTGTTCTTCATTTTTTGCCAATTCAATTACATCGTCATAATTGGTATTATCCATTACATATATATAATCAAAATCTTCAAAATCTTTTGGAGTAAATTGTCTTGCTTTTTGATACGATATATCGAGCCCGTGTTTTTGTGCTGTAAATACTGAACGTTGATCAGGTTGTTTACCAATATGGTAATTTCCTGTCCCTGCTGAATCTACGAAAAACGTATCTTTGGGAAGTTTGGATGCTAAAAGACTTTCTGCCAAAGGTGATCGGCAAATGTTTCCAAGACAAACCATTAAAATTTTAACAGGCATAATGTGTTTATTTCTAAACCGCAAACTTACTCAAAAAGGAATTATAGCGATAATTTTTTATGAATATCTTCTACAAATTTTTTGAATTGCTTATCAGTTGAAACCAAGTTGTCAACTGTTTTACAAGCATGTAATACTGTAGCGTGATCTCGGTCTCCAATTTGAGAACCGATGTTAGCTAAAGAGGACTTTGTAAATTTCTTTGCAAAGAACATAGCCAACTGACGCGCTTGTACTACGTGACGTTTTCTGGTTTTAGATTGCAGGGTGTCTATATCCAACTGAAAATAATCAGAAACTACTTTTTGAATATAGTCAATTGAAATTTCACGTTTTACATTTTTAACAAATTTCTCTACGACGCTTTTTGCCAAATCTAAAGTTACTTCTTTTTTGTTAAAAGATGACTGGGCTATTAGTGAAATTATTGCGCCTTCTAATTCTCTAACATTTGATTTAATGTTACGAGCGACATATTCTATAATTTCATCAGGCATTTCAACACCATCACGATATAAAATATTTTTTAAGATAGAGATTCTAGTTTCGTAATCGGGTTGGTGTAATTCTGCAGATAATCCCCATTTGAAACGAGACAACAAACGTTGCTCAATGTCTTGCATGTCCACAGGAGCTTTATCTGAAGTAAGAATTACTTGTTTGCCATTCTGATGCAAATAATTAAATATGTGAAAGAAAACATCTTGCGTACCTGTTTTTCCGGAAAGGAACTGTACGTCATCAATAATTAATACATCAATTAACTGGTAGAAATGGATGAAATCATTTCTATTATTTTTTTTAACAGAGTCAATATACTGTTGCGTAAACACTTCCGCTGAGATATATAAAACTGTTTTTTCTGGATATTTATCTTTTATTTCAACTCCAATAGCATGAGCTAAGTGTGTTTTCCCTAATCCAACCCCACCAAAAATTAATAACGGATTGAAAGAAGTTCCGCCGGGCTTGTTGGCAACCGCCATACCTGCAGATCGTGCTAAACGGTTTGAATCACCTTCGAGGAAGTTGTCAAAACTATAGTTAGGGTTTAGTTGCGACTCAATTTTTAAGTTTCTAATTCCTGGAATTACAAATGGATTTTTTAATTCGGGATTCAGATTTTTAAAAGGAGCGTCAACGTCTTGAGATTTTATTGGACTGCGGTGCGCACTTGGCAATTGTTCCGTAAACGGTTGTTTGTTGCCATAAGTGTTTTCCATTTTGATTTTATACAGTAACTTTGCATTTTTACCAAGTTCTTTAGTTAGTGCAACTTTTAAAAGTTTTACATAATGTTCTTCGAGCCATTCATAAAAGAATTTGCTTGGAACCTGAATATAAAGAGCATTATCTGTTAGTTCAACTGATTTAATCGGTTCAAACCAAGTTTTAAAAGCTTGCTCTTGAATATTGTCTTTTATAAATAACAGACAGTTTTCCCACACCGATTGCGCAGTTTTACTCATATTTGGTTTAAAATTATTGTAATTATGTATTAGGTTTTGACTCTAAAAAAACAATGAATGTTTTACTTTTTTTCGGGGTAACAAATATGTGAATAAATTTCGTTAAAAAAAATTAAAATGGCATTGATTTTTAAAAAAAAATGTTGTAAAGAGGTGTTTTAATTTTATATAAATAGCAAAAAAATCTGATGAAAGAACATCAAATTCAATTTAGAGTACGGTACTCAGAAACCGATCAAATGAGTGTGGTTTATCATGGCAATTACGTGCCTTATTTTGAGATGGGACGCGTAGAATGGCTTAGAAACAAAGGGATTTCGTATAAATCTTTGGAAGAAAGTGGAATAGCTTTACCGATAGTTTCTATGACTATAAATTACAAAAAACCAGCGCGTTATGACGACTTACTTACAGTGATTACCAAATTCAAAGGGCATTCATCAGTTAAGATAGAATTTGATTATGAAATTCGTAATGAAAACAACGAGTTGTTAACAACTGCCCATTTTATCTTGGTTTTTGTAGATATAAATACAGGAAAAGCTATGCATCCACCTCAGTATATTTTAGATATATTGAAAGACTAAGAGTTATTGCCTTTTTATGTCAACTTCAAATGAATTAGTAAAAATGTCAAAAATTATTTCGGCATTTTTTTTTCGAATACTAATTTCAATTTGACAGTTTTCACTCATATTTTGTGAAACAATGTTTAGATTTTTTTCTTTTATAATCCGCATTACCCTATTCATGTTTTTGTAATCAAAGCTAATTTGGAAATGAACGTCAATTGTTTTTTCAATGATTTCAGTTTCATCCAATGTCATTTGTGCCGCGGTTTTATAAGCTGAAATTAACCCACCAACCCCCAATTTTATGCCACCAAAAAAGCGAACAACAACGATTAATATATTGGTTAACCCAAAAGATTGAATTTGTCCATATATAGGCATTCCCGCTGAATTGCTGGGCTCACCATCATCATTTGTACGATAATATACTGTTTCCGTCCCAATTTGATAAGCATAACAAAAATGACCTGCATGAGCGTGTTGCTTTCGTAAGTCGTGTAAATGAGATTTAACTTCCTCTTCGGTGGTTATTGGAAAGGCATAGCCAAAAAATTTACTATTTTTTTCCTTAAAAAGAATTTCTGTCGAAGCAAGTCCAATAGTTTTAAAAGAATCATTTATTTCCAAAACTATAATGGCAATTGTTTTTGATCAAACAAATCGACAACATCTTCCTTGCCTACTTGTAAATTCCAAACATGAAGTCCAAGTGATTCAGCCACATCAGTATTGTCTTTTTTGTCATCAATAAATAAGGTTCTTTTTGGAAACAAATCATGTTTTCGAATCAAAGTGGCAAATATTTCAGGGTCTGGTTTTCTCATCCCCATTTCGTAAGAATAATATACTTTTTCAAAACAACGATAAAAATCACTATAGAATGACATTCCAACTTTATGTTCAAAACAATCAATGTGAATAGCATCCGTATTGGTCAAAAGAAATAAGCGGTATTTGCTCGATAATAATTGTAAAAACTCAAGTCGATAAAGAGGGAAATCACCTATGGAGGCATTCCATGCCTTTCTAACTTCTTCAATATGAGCATCTGGAATGTATTTCAAAAAAGTTTCAATAAATTGAAGTTCTGTTATTTTTCCTTTTTCAAACAAATCATTATGAGCCAACAAATCTTCATTTGGGCCATGTAAACCTAATTTTTTAAACGCTTCAATTGATGCCTCTTTTTCAAGGTTGATAAAAACATCTCCAAAATCGAAAATAATAGTGTTAATCATGATTGAAATAAAGTTTAAGTTCGTCATCCTTTTCATTTTTTGTTTGGAAACTTCCTTTTAAAACAGGTGCAGTAAGGCCATTTTTCAAATGAATATTCCCAACAAAAACTCTAGCTTCATCCCAAAGATTATCATCTATAAAACTTTGTAGCGTTTGTTTCCCACCTTCGATTACTACAGACTGAACGCCATATTTGTTTAAAATATGGCTAATGCTTTTGGTTAGCTGGATATCAAAGATAGCTTTTTCATAAATACAATTTTCACTAAATGTTAAATTTTCTTGCTCCGTTATGATAATGGTTTTTATTTTTTTGTCTTTTACATTATGGTGATTCGTTATTTTTCCAGTTTTGTCTAAAACGACCCGAATGGGGTTTTCTCCTGTCCAATCTCGAACATCTAATTTTGGATTATCGTCTAAAATAGTGTTCGTACCAACCAAAATCGCTTGTTCTTCGCTGCGCCATTTGTGAACCAATTGTCTCGAAAAGACATTTGAAATCCAAACAGGCTCTTTCTTTTCTTTCGCTAATGGAGCTATAAATCCATCCTGACTTTCGGCCCATTTTAATATGATATAAGGGCGTTTTTTGTTGTGGAAAGTGAAGAATCTTTTGTTTAATTCAGCGCACTCTTTTTCGAGGATACCTACGGTAACATTTGCTCCGTTTTCCAACAATTTTTTAATGCCAGTTCCAGCTACTTTATTGTTGGGGTCTACAGTTCCGATAACCACACGCGGAATTTTATGTTCACTAATTAAATCACAACATGGAGGTGTTTTTCCGAAATGACTACAAGGTTCAAGTGAAACATAAATTGTTGATTTTGATAGTAGAGATTTATCTTTTACCGCATGTATTGCATTAACTTCAGCATGTGGTCCGCCTGCTTTTAGATGCCAACCTTCGCCAATAATTTTATTATCATATACAATCACACTGCCAACTAACGGGTTTGGGTAGGTCGTTCCCAAACCATTTTTAGCCAATTCTATACAGCGATTTATATATTTTTCATGTATCTTCACCACACAAAAATAGGATATTAGTTTTAGAATGGACAGTATACTCATCAGAGAAATCCAAAAGGGAGATAATGTTCAAATTGCAGCTGTAATTCGGGAAGTTTTTATCACGGATGATTATCCCAAAACGGGAACTGCTTTTGCGGATACCCAATTGGATTTTATGTTTGAAGCGTATGACAAGCCAAAAGCAGTCTATTTTGTTGTTGAGGATAACGGGCGAATCATTGGCGGAGCAGGAGTGAGTCAACTAGAAAATTCAGATGAAAATATTTGTGAATTGCAAAAAATGTATTTTCTGCAAGAAGCTAGAGGAAAAGGATTTGGCTATCAAATGATACAAATGTGTTTGGGTAAAGCTACTGAATTTGGGTATTTTAAATGCTATCTCGAAACGTTACCCGAAATGCTAACAGCACAATATTTATATAAAAAAGCAGGTTTTGAATATCTTTGTGAGCCAATAGGAAATACAGGCCACACTACTTGTCCTGTTTGGATGATAAAAGAATTGACCATTGATAATGAATAATTGATAATGCTACTTAAAAATTACAAAACCACTTTTCATAAGGAGCTTTCTTCGCTATACGACGAACATGAAATTGATAGTTTCTTCTATATAATCGTAGAGAAGTTAAATGGTTTAAAGCGAATAGATTTGGCGCTCAATCCCGAAAAAGTGCTAGATGGCATACATCTAAAAAAATGGAAGAGTATAGTTTTGGATCTAAAAACTCAAAAACCAATTCAATATATTTTAGGAGAAACGGAGTTTTATGGCGCACCATTTTTAGTAAATGAAAACACTTTAATCCCAAGACCAGAAACGGAAGAATTGGTGGAATTGATTATTAAACAAAATCCCAAATCCGAAATTCCACCCGAGCCGAAGGTGAACGGAGCGAAGCTAAATTCCAAATTAAAGATATTAGATATTGGCACTGGTTCCGGTTGTATTGCAATTTCTTTAGCGAAAAATATTTCAAATGCCGACGTTTTTGCTATCGATGTTTCGGAGGAAGCTTTGGTAATAGCCAAAATGAATGCGGCAATTAATAAAACAGACGTTACATTTTTGTTAGATAATATCTTAAAAATAGTTGATTTAGAGCAACAATTCGATATTATAGTTTCCAATCCGCCTTATGTCCGGAATATAGAAAAAGCTGAAATAAAACCGAATGTGTTAGCATACGAACCGCATTTAGCTTTGTTTGTGGATGATATGGATGCATTGCTTTTCTATAGAAAAATTGGACAACTTGCTAAGAAAAACCTCAATCCAAATGGGAAATTGTATTTTGAAATCAATCAATATCTAGGGAAAGAAACCGTTGAATTGCTTGAAGATTTAGGATTCAAGAATGTTGAATTGAAAAAAGATATTTATGGAAATGACCGAATGATTTCTGCTATTCATAGCGCAATGCTTCAATAGGATCAAGGCGTGAAGCTTTTATTGCCGGATACAAACCTGAAACTAAGGCAACGATAAAACTGGTTATAAAAGCGGCTATCATTGCGCCCCACGGAATTACAAAGTCCCACTTTGCGGCTATACAAATCCCATAACCAATTAAGATTCCGAAAATAATTCCGATAACACCACCTAATTGACCAATAGTTAACGTCTCAATAAAAAACTGCCAAGCAATGGTACTTTTTTTAGCACCTAGCGCTTTGCGAACACCAATTTCTCGCGTTCTTTCGGTTACAGAAACAATCATAATATTCATTAAGGCAATGGAAGAACCCAGTATGGTTATGATTCCCATAATCCAAGCAGAAGCACCCAAAACATCAGTAATACTCGCTATTCTATTCAGTAAATCATCACTTCTTGAAATTCCAAAATTATCTTCTTCCACTGGATTTAATTTCCTGATTTGACGCATCGTGATTATAGCGTTATCAATAGCAGCATCGAGTAATTCCGTTTTTTGAATCATCGTACTTAAAGAATAATTGATGTTGGGTTGCGAAAACAACGAACGTGCTACTTGAATCGGAATCATCACTCTTAAATCGCGGCTATTGCCAAAAGTGGATCCTTTTTCTTTTAATACGCCAATTACTTTAAATTTGGCACCGCGTATCGATAGTGTTTTACCAATTGGGTTGATGTCTTTCAATAATCCTTTGGAGGCAAAATCAGATCCTACAATGCAAGAATAGACATTATTAGAAATATCAAAAACAGTAAAGGTTCTTCCTTGAGTAACTTCTAACCCAGAGTTTGTCAGATAGTATTCATCAACTCCAAGAACAGATATTTCTGGGTCTGTTTTTTGGTTTTCAAATTTCACTTCAGCATTAGCCGTTGCCGTAAAAGACAAAGAAGTTTGTGTTGCTGGAAAACTGTATTTTTCTTTAAATGCTTTAGCTTCTGTGTAGGTAATGATAGGATTTATTTTTTCTATTTCATTTCCCCCATCTCCTCGTAGTGTATTTTTATACTGATTAATATTAAATGTATTCGAACCCATCGAAGCAAAACTGGAAGTTAGATTGTAATCTATTGCAGTTACTACGGTCAAAATTCCAACCAAAGCTGTAATTCCAATAGCAATAATAACAATAGTCAAAATGGTGCGAAGCAACTGTGTTCGTATCGAACCTAATGCAATTTTAATATTTTCTCTAAATACTCCGATTCGTAACATATGGCAAATTTGACACTAAATTACAGTTTTTGTTACAAGAATATTGACTTAGTTGTCGAAAATAGTTTTAAAAAGTAAGATATTTGCAAAATGATTTAGGATTTGGGATTTTCGATTTATGATTTTCCGAGTTATCCCAATTCCTGAATCCTTATTCCTAAATCCTTAATTAACAATGGCATCAAAACCAAGTATTCCCAAAGGAACAAGAGATTTTTCACCTGCTGAGGTTGCTAAGCGTAACTACATCATTTCGATTATGAGAACTCATTTTGAGAATTTTGGGTATCAACCCATAGAAACTCCTTCGTTTGAAAACTCGGATACTTTGATGGGAAAATATGGGGAAGAAGGCGATCGTTTGATTTTTAAGATATTGAATTCGGGTGATTACTTTGATAAGGTTCCATCGGAACAATTACAAAATATCAATTATAAACAATTAACTTCTAAGATATCAGAAAAAGCCCTGCGCTACGACTTAACGGTGCCGTTTGCGCGTTATGTAGTGCAGCACCAAAGTGAGATTGAATTTCCGTTTAAACGCTATCAAATTCAACCTGTTTGGCGTGCTGACCGTCCCCAAAAAGGAAGGTTCAGAGAGTTTTATCAGTGTGATGCCGATGTGGTAGGTTCCACCTCATTGTGGCAAGAAGTAGAGTTGGTACAATTATACGATTCAGTATTTACAGCACTAGGTTTGGAAGGTGTAACTATCAAAATCAATAATCGAAAAATTTTATCTGGAATTGCTGAAGTGATTGGTGCTTCGGATAAATTAATTGATTTTACAGTGGCTTTGGACAAATTGGACAAAATAGGTGAGGACGGCGTGAAGAAAGAAATGCTAGAGAAAGGAATTTCAGAGGTAGCTATACAGAAAGTGCAACCTTTGTTTCATTTCACAGGAACTATTCAAGAGAAAATCGATAAACTATCATCGTTACTTTCTTCTTCTGAAGAGGGAAAGAAAGGAATATATGAATTACAATTTATTTGCGATAACATCGCTAAATTGGGATTAAAAAAATCCATCTTTGATTTAGATGTTACCTTAGCGCGCGGCTTGAATTATTATACTGGAGCTATTTTTGAAGTGGCACCGCCAAATAGCGTATCGATGGGTTCTATTGGTGGTGGCGGTCGTTATGATGATTTGACTGGAATTTTCGGATTGAAGGACATGAGTGGTGTTGGGATTTCTTTTGGTTTGGATAGAATTTATTTGGTTTTAGAAGAGTTGAATTTATTCCCACTAACGGTTACTAATACTACCAAAGTTTTGTTTTTAAATTTTGGCGAAAGCCAAACTTTTGAAGCTATGAAAGCCATTACATTACTTCGAAATCAAAACATCAAAGCAGAGATGTATCCCGATAACGCTAAGATTGAAAAGCAATTTAAACATGCAGAGCGAAGAGGCATTCTATTTGTAGTGAAAGAAATTGTAGGATCGAGCTTTATGGTAAAAGACATTCAAACAGGAGAGCAAATGCAATTAAATAGTGAGGAACTCATTCATAAGTTCTCTGACTAATTTGACAAATGATATAAAATAAAAAATCCCCGAATGGGGATTTTTTTAAATGCAGTTTAGTGTCAAATAAAAAGCAAAATAGAATTATTTTTTAACCAAGATTTTTTTCGTGATTTCACCACCATCTGTAAATACTTTTACGATATACGTTCCTGCACTTACATCAGATACTTTTAGTTGAATATCGGCTTGGTTTTGGTTGTCAATTTTCCAATTAGTTACTTGCTGTCCTAATAAGTTGAATAATGAAACTGATTTTACAGTCACTTCTTGTAACACATTTTTAATAGTAATCATGTTATTTGATTGTGAATGTATGACTGCAATTCCGTGGTTTTCTTCATTGTCTGTTGTTCCAAGTGAAGATCCATTTGTAAATCGTAACGTAAATCGAGTATCATAAGTTCCCGCAGGAAGATTTACCTGATAAGGTTGTGATTTGATACTGTTGTACGTATTGGTCACATTATCGTGAATATAAATTTCTTGACTATCACTAAAGTTTTCTTTTCCATCAACTACGAAAGTAACATTACCAGAGGTTGCATTTTTAACACCAATTGGATATACGTTGTTTACATTGAAGAAACCATCACCATTGATATTTAATTTTTTTGCTCCGTTAATGAAATACATATCATTAGTCAGTGTTTCGATGCTAATTCCATCATAACCATTGTCATATCCGGCAGTTGCATATTGGTTCATAAAACCAAGTAATGTTTGTCTGTGGTAGTTATTCGTAGAATTGAATCCTAATCTTAATTTCATAAATTGCTCTTCAATATAGCTGTCTTGAGCGTTGTTCATTTCTGGATTAGAATCTGCTCTTACAGTTGGATTTGTTCCTTTAAACATGGTATATGAAGTAGCATCATCTTCTTTAACAAATAATCTTTGTCCGTTATTGAATGTAATCGTTCCACCAGTAGCCGAACCTGTAACGAAAAATCCTTGACTAACTGGAATAAATCGTTTAGGTGTTTTACTGCTCGAACCTATTCCGCTCACTCCAGACGGAGCTACTGGTGCAGTTCCACCCGTTTTTGTATAGGTTGCATACCCACCTTGATACTCAATAGTATTATGAGAGGTATTAGAGCTATAATGCTCCCATATGTATAACGTACCAGTGATACTTGTTATATTATCATCAATAAATTGATTTGCATCAATTGCTGATGGAAATGGATTACCACATAGGTTTAAGTTATTAGCCCCAACCGTTGAGGTAATCGTTCCGTTATTTGGCTTACCAATAAAGGCATAGTTTTGATTTGCAGTTGCTGCACTACTTCCTTTCATCGTAAATCCTTGACCTGCTAATAACGTTCCATTTTGTCCAACAGACGACCAGTTTGCATAGGTGTTGGATGAATTTTGGAATTTAAATATCCAATAGCTACTTAATGTGATTGGCGACGTAGCCGTACTATTAATACCCGTAGTCCATTGTAAATTTTGTGGTGAACTAGCATTGGTTCCGTCTCTCATAACTCCATTTACAGTAAATCCGTGATTAATTGTTGTACTGTTTATTGTACTCACCGGAGATGACCAATAATTATAGTTAAACATGTTCGACTGTCCTTGCTGGTCTCTTTCTATCGAACCAGTGCTTGTAGCATCAAGTTCAGAATCAGCGGTTTGAATTAATTGAGATTTTCCAACTAAGTCAATCTTACCATCTAGTTTCAAATACCAATCATTTTGAATTTTAGTGTCATTGGTCATATTAACCGTAACTCCTGAGTCAACTAACATTGCTAAATCAGTGCTATTTGCTGTTTCAGTAATATTATGTTTTACTTGAATAATCGAATAATCAAAATCCATTACATCCAAGCCACGAATGTCTTTTGAAGAATCGTCTATGGCAGTAGCGAAAGTACCCGTTGTTCTTGTTACAAAAGGAATCGGTGCTTCTTGTGCTTTGATTATTTTATGGTTATAAATTTTCATACCTGTTCCAGAATCTATTGATGCAGTTGTAACGTCGTCAACGATATCATCTTTATAGGCATCCATTCTGTAATTTCTTAACAAATTGGCGTAAGGTAGGGATTGAATGTCTTTAGGGACAATTGAACCACGCACTTGCGAGCCAGTATTTTGCACTTCTTGATATACCATTCTTTGGAATTGTAAGTCAGTCAAAGCCACATCAAATATTCTAACCTCGTCTATTTTTCCTTTGAAATAGTTTGAAGCAGCACTTGGGTTTTTACCTAAGGTCAATGCTGCAGAAGCAATATTTCCTGAAGCGGCACCACTAGCCACCATTACACCATTGAGGTATAATTTTACTGTTGAACCATCATATACGGCACCTACATGGTACCATTGAGAGGTGTTCAGCACAGCAGTGGCAAATGGCGCTACGGGAGTCGAGTAGGTTATAGTCGATCCATTCACGACCGCTTGTAGATTTCTACTGCTGTTGATTCTCAATTGGAAACCAGGTTGACCCGCAATTACTCCAGCGGCAGAGAAAGCACTATTCAAATCGACCCAAGCCATGATGGTTTCGTTAGCCAAAACACCAAGAGCAGTCGCATCTTGCCCGTAGTCATTTCGACCATCAAAATCTAAGTATAGTTTTCTATTCAAATCTCTTGGAGAACCTTTCACCGCGGTATTCGTGTCGAAAGCATCTAGTAAACCATCGTTATCTATATCTACTGTGCCATCTATTTTTCCGTCATTATTGATATCCAATGCACTATATAATGTTTCGGCGATGTCTTTTACACCGTCACTATTAGAATCGAGTTGCATATAATCTGGAGTTCCATTTACATCGGCATCTTGTGCGTAAGCTCTAGCTGTTGTTCCATAAGAAGCGGAATTATCATAAAGATTTAGTAAACCATCTCCATCACCGTCTAATCCGTCACCATTTCCATCTCCATTACTATCGCAATCTCCATTACTATCTCCGTCGCCATTAAATATGTTGGCTTCGTCTATATCAAATAACGCGTCGTTATCGCTATCTAAATCTCTGTAGTTAGGCACTCCATCTCCGTCTGTATCTGGTAAAAGGTACGTTCCTGCTGTAATCATCGCATCAATAAAATCATTAATTCCGTTGGCATTAGCATCAACCCAAGTGGCAGCGCTGCTTCTATCCATCGTTGATTTTCCGTTACTGTATGCCTTAAATCCGGCTTCTTCAATATCTGGAATTCCATCATTATCATCATCAATATCAAGAGTATCAGTCACGCCATCGCCATCTGAGTCAATACAGCATTCTAAGGTATCGATAATTCCATCGTTGTCATCGTCTCCATCGGCAGTATCTCCAACACCATCACCATCGGTATCTCTTGTTACCGTTATGGTGCCAGTTGCATTAACAGCACCACAACCACCAGTTAATGGTATACTATAGTTGAAAATCCCTACTACTGTTGGGGTACCACTAATGGTAATAGTATTACTAGCCCATGTTGCTGTAACACCAGTGGGTAATCCTGTTGCTGCACCAATACCTGTAGCACCACTAGTAGTATGCGTAATAGTGGTTAAAGCAGTATTGATGTTCACAGTGGGTGTTGATGAAGCCACTCCCGCTGTATTGGCTGGCGTAACTGTAATGATACCAGTTGCATTCACTGCACCACAACCGCCCGTTAATGGAATGCTGTAGTTGAAAGTGCCAGATGCTGTTGGTGTACCGATAATTGTAATTACATTAGCTGCCCATGATGCCGTTACACCTGATGGTAAACCGGTTGCAACGCCAATGCCTGTTGCTCCACTAGTAGTATGCGTAATGTTTGTTAAAACAGTATTGATGCACAAGGTTTGTGTAGAACTTGCTGCTCCTACAGCAAAAGGCGTATCACCTGTAATGGTCCATCCTTTAGCTCCAACCAAATTGGCTCTGGCAGCAGTGGCTTGTGGCCCATAAGTTCTACCAGTAGCACCAAGTGTTCTACCGGTTGGGCAACTTGGATTGGAATTCCACCCAACAAGAGTGGCGGAATAGTTGGAACAATCCATGCCGGAATTGTTTAGCATATTGCTCAAATTAACAGTGGCATTCAAGGTCCAGTTGCCTAGGTTTTGATTGAAGGCTGTGGCATTCAGAAACATATCACTCATATTGGTTACCGCCGCCGTATTCCAGCTGCCAATATTTTGGTTAAATGCAGAAGCAAGATAAAACATCTGTCTCATGTTGGTTACAGCCCCAGTATTCCAATTGCCTATATTTTGGTTGAAGGCAGTGGCTTGGAAAAACATAAAGCTCATGTCAGTAACAACCCCAGTATTCCAGTTATTGATGGTGCTACTTCCTCCATTATTAAATGTAATAGCAGAAGTAAACATCGAATTCATAGTGGTTACAGCTGAAGTAGTCCAACTTCCTATGTTTTGATTAAATACAGTAGCATTCTGAAACATACTATTCATAGTGGTTACAGCTGACGTATTCCAGCTGCCAATGTTTTGATTGAAGGAACTGGCTTGTTGAAACATCGAACTCATATTTGTTACCGCCCCAGTATTCCAACTTCCAATGTTTTGGTTAAAGGCTGCGGCTTCGCTAAACATCCTAGTCATATTGGTTACTGCTCCCGTATTCCAGCTGCCAATGTTTTGGTTAAAGGCTATGGCTACACGAAACATCTCAGCCATATTGGTTACCGCAGCCGTATTCCAGCTGCCAATGTTTTGATTGAAGAGTGTTGCTTGCTCAAACATCTCAACCATATTGGTTACAGCGCTAGTATTCCAGGAATTGATGTTAGTAGGACCATTTAGTGTTGCACATCTTTGAAACATTTGGTGCATGCTAGTGCACGAAGTTAGAACAGGAATATCCGAAGCGGTTATATTTAAGTTATTACAATCCCGAAATGCTTGTTCCATACTGGTCCATACCGTTGAGCCCCATTGTTCTACATCCAACAATCTGCTTCTATCTGCACCATTGTTGATGTTTATTCTCTGAAAATTGGTTGGGTAAATACCCAAACGTATGGTAGCACCCGTTGGCAAACCGGTAATGGTTAAGGTAGATCCTGAGAAGGAGCCCGAACCTGTTGCTGTACCTCCGGTTACTTGTTGCCAGTAGTAATTTACAGTACCACTGGTTGCAGTCCCAATACTTAATTGGGTAGCACCGCTACCTGCTGTAGCTAAATTCCAGCGGGTGATAAAGGCACCACAACTGGCGTTAGTCAATCCATTAACCGTAATCGTTCCAGTTGCATTTACTACTCCGCAACCACCTGTTAATGGAATGCTGTAGTTAAAGGTTCCGGACGCCATAGGTGTTCCTGAAATTGTAATCGTGTTACTTGCCCAAGCGGCACTAACGCCCGCCGGTAATCCTGTTGTGGCACCAATGCCGGTTGTCCCCACGGTAGTATGAGTTATATTTGGTATTGCACTGCCAATACAAACAGTTGGGTTAATGGATGGAGAAGTTACTGTTGCCAGGGCTATAGAATAATAAGCACTTTGATTACACTCTAGTATTTGTCTGTTTGCATCCGACAATACATTTGGGAAAATGATACACTCGGGGATATTACCATTAAAAGCACCATAGGGAGGTCCTGCCCCGATTTGCGTAGAAGCATAAACTAGGGTTTTAGGACTCGTTATTCCGGTTCTAACCAATGTAGCATTCTGGTAAATGGAAGGAGTCCTGTTGGAATAGATTACATCTACCAAGTTTAAACCTGTAACAGCTCCAGAATAAACTGCTGTTGGAGGCATATAGCTATTTCCATGTTCGTAATTCGAAATACCGTTTGTCCCAACAGATAGGCCCTGACCTCCATCATTACCACTTTGAGTAGCACCTAAAATATACCTTTGTCCGCCCATACCTGAAGTACCCGAATTGGCCTCAACGTCTATCTCATGGGTGTTTGTTGTACTTCCTAAAATAAAAATAGAAAAATTGTTGGTTACGGAATTGGAGAATGTTAAACTATCATCTACCCCATCCGTAAATAAAGATGGTTTTCCGTTCACTAAATCTATAACACCTGCATTAATGATACGTGGCTGACTGGCTGCGGTGGCATTACTTGCATTTTTCCATTGTCCACTTTGATCATACCAAATAGCTACAGTACCCGAATTGGCACCTATCCAGCTAGTTAGTGTGGTTGCTGTAGCTGGTCCACCACCGGCAAGACTTACCTGTGATGTCAATGATACAATTCCTGTTCCATCAAAATACACATCGCGCAACTCCCCATCACTACTTCTTCTTATTTGCACGGCAGGACCTGTATAAGTAGAACTCAACAAACGCATACTAAAGGCAACAGAAGAAGGCGTTGCTGCCGTCAAACCGGCATTATTCAATACATTACTATTTGTTATATATACCCTAAAAGGATAATTAGTACTTGCACCATTGCAATTATAAGTAACTGTTAATGTTCCTGAATAAAAAGAACCAGCCACCGGACCTACTGCAGGAACAGCTATTGATATTTGGCTGAATGGGAAGGATGCATTGGTAACGTTTACAAATCCTGCCGAAATAGCAGAAGCATTCCAGGTGATACTATAGTTAGTTATACTATTAGGGGAAGTGAAAGGCAAACTGCTACTGGTAGTGCCAAGCGGAATACGAGTTGTTTGACCTAGTGTTAGACTTGGGGCTGCAACGCTTACGCTATAAAATGATATTTGATTACATTCTAGTATTTGTCTGTTTGCATCCGACAATACATTTGGGAAAATGATACACTCGGGGATATTACCATTAAAAGCACCATAGGATCCTGCCCCGATTTGCGTAGAAGCATAAACTAGGGTTTTAGGACTCGTTATTCCGGTTCTAACCAATGTAGCATTCTGGTAAATGGAAGGAGTCCTGTTGGAATAGATTACATCTACCAAGTTTAAACCTGTAACAGCTCCAGAATAAACTGCTGTTGGAGGCATATAGCTATTTCCATGTTCGTAATTCGAAATACCGTTTGTCCCAACAGATAGGCCCTGACCTCCATCATTACCACTTTGAGTAGCACCTAAAATATACCTTTGTCCGCCCATACCTGAAGTACCCGAATTGGCCTCAACGTCTATCTCATGGGTGTTTGTTGTACTTCCTAAAATAAAAATAGAAAAATTGTTGGTTACGGAATTGGAGAATGTTAAACTATCATCTACCCCATCCGTAAATAAAGATGGTTTTCCGTTCACTAAATCTATAACACCTGCATTAATGATACGTGGCTGACTGGCTGCGGTGGCATTACTTGCATTTTTCCATTGTCCACTTTGATCATACCAAATAGCTACAGTACCCGAATTGGCACCTATCCAGCTAGTTAGTGTGGTTGCTGTAGCTGGTCCACCACCGGCAAGACTTACCTGTGATGTCAATGATACAATTCCTGTTCCATCAAAATACACATCGCGCAACTCCCCATCACTACTTCTTCTTATTTGCACGGCAGGACCTGTATAAGTAGAACTCAACAAACGCATACTAAAGGCAACAGAAGAAGGCGTTGCTGCCGTTAAACCGGCATTATTCAATACATTACTACCTGTTATAAATATATTAAAAGGATAGTTTGTAACGATTCCTGTACAAGTTGTTACTATAGTAAATGTTCCTGAATAAAAAGCTCCTGAAACGGGTCCACTTGCGGGAACAGCAATAGGTATTGAACCTACGGGAAAAGATGCATTGGTTACATTGACAAATCCTACAGCAGATGCTGCTGCGCTCCATGTTATATTATAGTTAATAATTCCAGTAGCATTTGAATAAGGTAAATTTACTGTTGTTGTTCCAACTGATATAGCTGGAGCCGAACCTAACGATAGGCTGGCTACATTCGAGTTGACTGTTATGGTTCCTGTTGCATTTACCACTCCACAACCTCCTGTTAATGGGATACTGTAGGGGAAACTACCAGAAACTGTAGGCGTGCCACTAATCGTAATGACATTACTTGCCCAGTTGGCTGTTACACCGGTTGGAAGCCCTGTTGGCGCTCCTATTCCAGTGGCTAGTGTAGTAGCGAACGTGATATTCGTTATAGGGGTATTGATACATACTGTAGGTGAGCTGGCTGCTGATCCTGCGGTATTGGTTACTGAGTTGGAAGTCACCCTAATGGTGCCGGTGGCATAGTCAATACCACACCCACCTGCTAAGCGTATGCTGTAGTTAAAAGTACCCATTTGTGTAGGTGTACCACTTATGGTGATGGTATTACTTGCCCAAGCTGCTGTTACACCAGCTGGTAATCCTAATATAATACTAATACCTGTAGCGCCCGTAGTTGTGTGCGTAATAGGTGTTAAAGGCGTGTTGATACATAAAGTGGGCGATGAAGAGGCAACAGAAACTGTATTGTCATTTACCGTAATGGTTCCTGTTGCATTAAACGGACAACCTCCCAATAAAGGAATGGAATAATTAAAAGTTCCGATATCAGTAGGTATACCGCTGATGGTAAGTACATTTGCTGCCCATGTGGCTGTTACTCCCGTAGGAAGCCCCGTTGCAGCTCCGATACCGGTAGCAACTGTAGTAGTTCTTGTAATGGTAGGCAAGATCGTGCTAACACATACGCTTGGGTTGCTGGCTGCAGTTACGGTTGGCTGGTTAACATTAACGGTTATAGCTCTGGTAACCGGGCTACAACTGCTGTTGCTAACCGTAACGGTATGCATGCCGGCGGCTGATATAGTAAAAGAAACCCCATTGGTAATGGCTTGCGGGCCCGACCATGTATAGCCGGTACCGCCGTTTCCAGTGAATACAACCGCGTCGCCAATACAGGCGCCCACCGTTTCTGCAATCTCTATTTTGCGTATTGTTCTTTGTTCTGTTACAAACAAATTACCAGATGGATCGGTGGCTAATCCCATAGGGCCCCGAAACCTTGCTGTAGCGCCTACACCATTGGCAAAACCATAAGTGCTGCCCGCCAATGTGCTTACTATACCTGCTGGGGTTATTCTGCGAATAGTGCTATTATCTGTATCAGATACATAAATGTTGCCAGCTGCATCTACAGCTATGCCTTGCATCCAACCAAAGCTGGCAAGCGATGCAAAACCATTGGTATTGCCCCAGTTTCCAGTGCCGGCTATGGTACTTACCATACCAGTAGGGGTAATTTTACGAATGACATAAGCATCATACACATATAAATTGCCGGCAGCATCTGAGCACATCTGGTCTATGTAATAAAAAGAAGCTGTCGCGCCCAGTCCATCGTCATTCCCTAATGCGCCACTGCCCGCAAAGTTGCTTACTATACCCGCCGGTGTAATTTTGCGAATCACATAATTGCCCTGATCGGCCACATAAAGATTACCTGCGGCATCGGTTGCCAAACCAGTAGGATAATTAAACGTGGCAGATACCGCTGGGCCGTTGGTGTTTCCTACAGCCCCGGTACCCGCGTAGGTAGTTACTACTCCATCCGCAGTTATTTTTCTGATAACATTATTCTCCAGATCAGACACAAATAAATTTCCAAATCGGTCCATAGCAATAGCATAGGGATAAGAGAATCGGGCGGCAGTGCCCGTAGCATTTACTAAACCTCGTACAGGAGTAGCCGAATTGGTGCCTGCAAAAGTAGTCACCACTCCGGCAGGGGTTATTTTACGTATATTGGCATTGCTCTGATCGGCTACATAAAGATTGCCAAGCGCATCGGCAACTGCTGAAGTAGGATTCCTAAACCTTGCAGCGGTTCCCGTACCATCGATATTCCCAAACGAGTTACCGGCAAGGGTACTTACCGTGCCAACGGCGGTAATGGGAAGCGAACTCGAAATATAAGGTTGGGTGGCATTGATGGTTATGGTACCGGTTGCCGACACAGTGCCGCAGCCACCTGATAAAGGAATGGCATAGTTAAAGGTCCCATACCCAACAGGTGTTCCGCTAATGGTAATAACATTGCCTGCCCAGGTTGCGTTTAAACCAGCGGGCAATCCTGTTGCCGTACCAATCCCAGTGGCTCCCGTAGTAGTATGTGTAATGTTGGGGAGCACTTGCCCTGCGCATATCGTTGGGCTGCTTGAAGCTGCTCCAGCAGTGTTGGCTGCACCAGAACTGTTCACATTAATGGTTCCTGTAGCGTTTACGGCGCCGCAACCACCTATGAGCGGAATACTATAAGTAAAAGTACCTGATGCTGTTGGCGTACCACTGATGGTGACCACATTATTGGCCCAGCTGGCGGAAACACCTGCCGGTAGCCCGGTTGCAGTACCAATGCCTGTTGCACCGGTGGTAGTGTGTGTAATAGGTGTTAATACTGATCCAACACAAAGGGTTGGTGTGCTCGAAGCTACACTAGCGGTATTAATGGTGCCGGTATTTGTTACGGTAATGGTGCCTGTTGCGTTTACAGCCCCACAGCCGCCTGTTAAAGGAATGGTATAATTAAAAGTGCCGGCCGCAGTTGGTGTACCGCTAATGGTAATGGTATTGTTGGAAAAAGCCGCCGAAACACCTGGGGGAAGATTGGTGGGTGAGCCGATGCCGGTTGCACCCGTTGTGGTATGGGTAATTGCAGACAGTACCGAATTTGTGCAAACCGTTGGCACAGCAGATGCGGCAGATACAGAATTTGTAACTACCGTAATCGTACCACCAAAATACAATGTATAAGTTCCAGAACAGGCGTTTGGATTGGCAAGAGTCAAAGGGACATAGCAATTGAATACGCCTACTTGGGTGGGTGTTCCACTCACGGTAACTAGATTATTCGAATAGGAGGCAGTGACACCAGGAGGCAAAAAAGGATTTGTAGCTCCCCAAACTGTAATATCAATACCGGTAATGCCGGTTGTGGCAAAGGTTATGGGTACTATAGGTGTATTAACACATACCGTTACAGGCGGGGAGGGTGGGCCAAGGGTTACTGATGTTGCTGATGTAACGGTGGTGTTATAATAATCGCCTTGATCCAATTCAGTATAATTGAAATTGCAGTCAGGGGCAACGGATAAAATGATGATTTCGGAAATATGCCCCGTCAAATAATTGCTAATGGCGCCATTATTATAACTAGCCCCAATCCCAAATGTGTTTTGCAACGCATAATTTGTTCCAGAAATAGCGGATGTGGCCATAGCAGCACCTTCTTTAAAACCAGAAACGGTGGTATTGTTGGCACCAAACGAAAGAATACGGGTAGTTCCATTTCCAGTTTGTGTGTTGTCGGAAACAGTAGAAAGGGTGCCAGGGGACACAGTAATACCAAACGATGCCGGTTTACTAGGTAAATCCGGTCTATCTCGAATTACAAAGCCCTGCGTACCATTATAATTGTTATCTATTAAAGTTTGAGAACTGCTTAAGGAAGTACCAACCGTTGTCCATTTGGCTACGATATTGGCTGTAAAACCAGAAAAGCCAGTTGTTGGAAACGGAGTGGGCGAGTTGCAAAGGAGAAAATCAGATCCCGCGAAGTAAACAGCGGGTTTTCCATTGGAGGTTTCGATTACACCGGCATTTACAATTCGGGGCTGAAGGAACACCGATGCTTGAGTGGCTTGTAAATTGCGGCCGCTTTGGTCGTACCAAATTCGCACAAAAGCACTCAATTTGGTTGACTTATATATTCTTCCATTGGTCGCAGAGGCAATCACATCGCCATTGGCCAACTGAGAGATACCAATGATACCAGCACCAGTAGCAACAAGCGAACCGGCATCCCACGTGCTTCCATTATTTGTAGAGCGGTAAATTTTATTTGCCGTATTATCTACAGCTACCACATGCCCGCTCGCCAATTGTGTTACTCCGTTTAAACTTGCGCCGGCAATCGTTGTACCTGCGTCCCAAGTGGCACCATTGTCAGTAGAACGATATATTTTGTTAGAGGTGTTTCCGGTAACGAGTATGGTACCGTTGGATAATTGTGTGATACCGCTTAAGCCAGCACCTGCCGCAACCAATACACCGGCATTCCAAGTAGCGCCATTATCAGTAGAACGATATACTATATTAGTTAAAGTGCCTAGTGCTAAAACATGACCGTTTGATAGTTGCGTTATGCCACTCAAACCTGCGCCTGCAGCGATGAGCGTACCAGCATCCCAAGAGGCACCATTATCGGTAGAGCGGTATACTTTATTGTCAAGATAGCCAGTGGCTACCAAATTACCATTTGCCAATTGTGTGATGCCCCTGATACCTGCACCCGAAGCAACTAAAACACCCGCGTCCCAGGTCAATCCATTATCCGTTGAGCGATGTATTCTGTTTGTATTGTATGAAGCAACCAATAGGTCTCCATTGGACAATTGTTTATTGTAGTATAAATTGGCTCCACTGATGGATACCCCTGCATCCCACACATTTCCTGCGTCGGTAAATGCTAGTAAGGAAGCGGTATCGAGATCGCGAGTTAATCCCCAATAGCTACTATACACAAAGCCAATATCTTTTAAAGCATTATCGCCGGTTCTACGAACCTGAACGGCGCTACCGTTATAAGTGCTGCTCAATCTTCGGAGACTATATCCCGAAGTTGGTACCTGATAATTGCCAGCCATATCCAAGTAGTTGAATTGGGCGCTTACTTCGGCAAAAGGAGTTAGTGATAACACTACAAACAGGCACTTAAGCATATTTGTTGTGATAGAAAATGAACTTTTTTTAGCTTGTTTTTTTTCTGTTAAGGAAAACGGCAAGTTTGATTTTTTCGATTTAAGTAATAATTGTTTCATAACTCTGGGGTTATTATGGTTTATTATTTAAATGAAGTGGTATGTGCTTCATTTGATTTTATTTGACAATTCAAAACTAGAATATTTTTAAATATAATCGATAAAAAGTAGAAAAAAATCGATGAAATGCATATTTTATGTTTTTTAATAAGTAAAAAACGTACAAATAATAAAAAAACTATGAAGAAAGGTATTTGGGTTTTTATTTGTAAATCAGTTCGTTAAGAAAAGGAGGGAAAGGTGAATAAAACTAAGAATGAAAAAAGGTCTGGAAATTTCCAAACCTTTTAGTTTATAGTATAATTAAATTTTTTTGTAGTAAGAAGTTATACCATTAGAATAATAAAAAACACTTACTTTTTGTTGATAGTAATCAATACATCAAATTACATTATTTGTCTAATT